>CACYWZ010000045.1:19353-33413 GCA_902778325.1 uncultured Spirochaetaceae bacterium | reverse complement strand
GATGTGGATTCCATGCAGTCCTATAACAGAAGGTATGGACTTGAAAAAGGCGACGAACTGTTGATCCTTGTGGCAAATGTCCTTATGGCAGAGTTTACCCATGGGATTGTTGCGCGGTTTGCCTCTGACTTTTTTGAAGTCATTGATACAAAAATCTGCTGATTTTAAAATCCCGTTGCGCCTTTCCTCGTCTTTTGTTATGAGGCATTCAGTCAAAACAGTTTTCATTCCGACAGATTTTGCTCCAAAAAGCTCATCACTTCCGCCATCGCCCACGAAAAGCGCATTTTCTGCGCTGACTCCGATGTGTGAAAGGCTCATTTCGTAGATTTTTCTATCAGGTTTCAAAAGCCCAACATAACAAGAAAAAATCGCATCATCAAAATATGGCGCAAGCGGAGAGACATTCCATGAAGCAATGTCGCAAACATCAGCGTTACTCACAAGAGCGATTTTGAAGCCGTGGCTTTTGAGCGCTTTCACGGTTTCGAGCATGTCAGAAGGCACTTCTGTGAGGCACATTCTCATTCGCTCCTGTTTTGCTCTCAGCACTGCTTCTTTTTGCTCCGCGCTTGGTGTGAAGGGGAGGAGGGCGCAAAGTCTGTCTATGAGCTCTTCCTGCGTTTTTATTTTTCCGATTCCGCGCTCTTTTGCAACATTTTCTTCCCAATGAAGTGCATCCCATTCACCCGCGCTTATTCCGAGCGGCTCACTTTCATTCGAAATAAGTTCATAGTGCGGGTCGATTAGTGTGTGGAACAAATCAAAGCAAACAGCCTTTATCATTTTTTTCTCCTTTTGCAGCGTAAGAAAATAAAAAAAACGCTGTTGTAAAAACAGCGTTTCAAAAAGAAGAGCGGCAGAAGGGAGTCGAACCCTCGTCTCCAGCTTGGAAGGCTGGGATAATAGCCGTTATATGACTGCCGCATTGATGTTTCATATACTATCGAATATATGAATTTGTGTCAATACGAAGTCAAAATTTTTTTCATCGTTATGCCAACTTTTTTTGTTTTGGCAAGGCCGTCGCATTTAGGCGACCCTGCCAACAAAATTTTTGAGTTTAATAAGAATCGCTTTTATTCAGAGAAAAACAAAACGCCGTTTGACTTTTGGAATTTGCTTTCTTTGAGTGCGCTTTCAAGATTGTCGGTTTCAGTGTCTTTGACAATCGAGATAAGCGAAGCAAGTTCTGTTCTCTCGTTGCCTTCTGCGTTCTCAAAAATCGACCAGTGGTTCCACACAATCGAAATGATTTTGCCGTTCTTTTTGATTGCGATTTCCACTTTTGGCATATAGGGCTTTTCCTTTGTCGAGTAGCTGTCGGCTATTATCGACATTTGCCACGCCAAAGTGCTTCCCGCAAAGAAAGATGCGATGTCCTTTTCGATAAAACCATTCGGCGGCAAACCTTGCGCAGATTTTACATTTGCAGCGTCTTCATAATTGTTGAGTCCGCTGAACTCGATGAGCTTCAATTCACGATTTGAGCCTTTTACGGAAATGTCGCTCTTTGCGCTAAGATTCCGCACTTTTTCGAACAACGCCGCTTCGTCCGTGATTTCCTTGAGCGAATTGATTGCGTCGAACACGGTCTGTGCATCTTTTTGCGTCGGCTTCGGCTTCATATTGATGATGAATGCTGCGTCAAACGGCAACTTCACGCGGTAGACCTTGCGGGCAGGAGAACTGCCGTTCGCTTCGTCAAAGCCGTATTGCCAATCGCTTAGAGTTGCCGTTACAAGAGCGTCCGCGCTCGCTTTCTTCACGGCTTCGATTTTTGCTTCCTTTGCATTGACAAAGTTCATCGCGTCGTACACGGTTCTCGCTCCGCCCGTCGCGCCGTCTGGAGTAAACTCTTTTTTCCAGATAGATTTGCTGAAACCGTCTACCGCCTTGTCGCTCACTTTCTCGATTTTGCCCAAGAAGTCAACGACGGCGTTCTCCACGGTTTTCGGGAACGCATTTGCACCGATTGCCTTCACTTTGTCAGTAATCTGATAGAGCGGTTTTCCGTCTTTCTCGCCCACGGGAACGGCGTGGATAAGCCGCTTCGTGCTTTTGGCGTACAGGCAGCCCGAATCAACGGCGTATTTCTTGTTCTCCGCGTCAACGATGATTTCTGTCAAATCTTTCAAAGATGCAAACGCGCCGTCTTCGATTTTCTCTGTGGCTTTGCCGATTGTGAGCTTTTTGAGCGGACACTCTTTGTCTTTGTTGTCGGAGGTCACGCAAAGTGTGAACTTTTCGATTTCACGCGCGTTCAGCTCCGCTTCTTCCAAGCTCGTCATATCAAGCAGCGCATTTTCGGTTATGGTTGCGTTCGAGAGCCAGCGCAGTTTTTTTACTCCAGAATTGCAGAACAGCTTTTCGTCAGCCCTTTCCACAGTCCGAGGAATTTCGATTTCTTCGAGTGCGGTGCAGCCATAGAACGCCTCTCTGTTTACTTGTTTAACGCTTGCGGGGATTTTTACAGCCTTGAGAGCCGTGCAACCATAGAATGTATCGCTTTGAATCATGTCGAGATTTTCAGGCAATTCAATGGAAGTCAGCTTCTCGCAGCCAGAAAATGCCGAGTTTCCGATGCCGCCGCTTTTCTCTTTGTACACAAGCTCTTTCGGAAGTTTCACGCTCTCCAAACTTTTGCAGTTTGCGAACGCCGAGCTTCCGATTTCAGAAACGCCGTCGGGGATTTCCACGCTCTTTAGCGGATTGTTGTCGAAACCGCCTACAATTTCAATGCCAGACGGAAACGCCACGCTTTCAATGTTGTTGCCCGAAAATGCACTGCTCTCGATTTTCTTCAGCGATTTTGGTAGTTCTATTGCCGTGAGTTTACACTTGAAAAATGCTCTGTCGCCGATTTCCTCAAGACCACTAGGAAGCTCAACGCTTTCCAATGCCGCAGAACCAAAAGCACCTAAATTGATTTTCTTCACGCCCGCAGGTATCTCGATTTCTTTGAGCGATTCGCAATCTCTAAAGGCTAGACCCGGTATCTCCGTCAAGCCTTTTGGCAGTTCAACTTTTTCCAATGCCGTGCAGTACGAAAAGCTGAATTCACCGTTCGCCAAAGATTCTGGAATCGTGATTTCTTTAAGAGCCGTACATTCGGAAAATGCATTATTTATGCTCTCAAGTCCTTCGTTCAGCTTTACGCTTGCAAGCGCTTTGCACCGCAGAAATGCGTATCTGTCAATCTTCTTCAAGCCCTTTGGACAGACAAGGCTCTTCAAGCCACATTCTTCAAACGCAGACTCTTCGATTTCGGCAAGGTTGCTCGGCAAATCTATCTCCGTGAGCTTTTCACACCGTTCAAATGCAGATTTTCCGATTTTCATGAGTGAAGACGGCAGCACTACTTTTTCAAGCGTGTTCTTTGCGTCATAAAAAGCACCCCCGCCAATCTCCGTAACCCCCTCCGGCACGACGATTTCTTTCGTTTCAGGGTTCAGTGTCATTATCTTTTCAACGTCGAGTTTCGTATATTCCATTCTATGATTCTCCAATTAAAAATGCTTTTATGCGCGCCACGCCTTGTTGTCGATTATGTGGAAAGTAAATCCTGTTTCTACCGCGCGAATCTCTTCCGCGCTCTTTGCGTTTTTTGCGGCGAGAACAAGGTTCTTGAGGCTGTCATAATCACTCGTGATGGCAAACGTTGAGGTGGACCTTCCCTCGAGTCTTTCGATGAAGAGCATAAAACGCTCGCTGCAATAGAACTTTGCGACAACGCCCTTCTTCATGTAAGGATTTGAATTGTCGAACGAACCTTCCAAAACAACCTTTACGCCCGTGTCGGCCAGTTTCTTGTTCAAAAGACAAAGAGTCTCGTCGTTGTCGAGAATGTTTGTTCTAAACTCGCATTGAAGTGTGCTTTTTACGCTTTCCTTCGCCTTGTAGACTCCTTCAAGATAGTCGAGCTTTGAAGAATCCGTTTCGTCGTGCGCGGCTTTGAGTGAAGCAAAGAGCGTTTTTAGAGCCGACGCTTCCTCTTCTTTTTGCTTCTTTGGATAAAAGAAAAAGAGAAAATGATTGTACGGCAATTTCACCATGAGCTGAGAGCCGACTCTTGGCTTTGTGACCGCCGTAGTTTCCACTTCCAAGCCGTCCAATTCCGCAAGAGCAAGACCGCCCGCGCCCACAGCTTCCACAGTCGCGATTTTCTCTTTCTTGAGCTTCTCTTTTGCTGCGTCTGTGTTTGTCAAATCGTAGTTTTCAAGGAAAGCGAGTACATTTCCCGAGCATGTTATGGCTATCACGTAATCGCCCCAGCTGTTCTTTTTGGGGAACTTGATTTTCTTTAGCGATTTCGGCATCTCAAGCTCAAGCACACAAGGCGGAAAGCAGTTCGGCTCAATCTGCTTGATGAAGTCGGGCAAGGTCAGTTTCGTTTCTTTCGTGCGCACAGCCAAAAGCCTTCCCGTCTTTTTGATATAGACGATTTCCGCAATCTTCTTTCCGTCTTTTTCGATGAACGTCTTTGCAATTTTGGAGTTCTCACTCAGCACAATTACTGCGCTTTCTGGAATGGAAACGATGTCCGTCGGGTCAAGGCTTTCTAGTTCATCGGGAAAAATCACGGTTTTCAAGTTCGGCAAATCTTTCAGACACTTGTTTATCGTTTCCACAATCGGCAGTTCCACCGTTTCGAGCGCAGGGCAGGTGCGGAAAGTGCGCGAATCAAGCTCCTTTTGGCTGAACTTCATTCGCACCGTTTTTAGCGAAGTGCAACCGAAGAATCTTCCATAGAACGACGTGACTGTCGCGGGAATATCAATCTTCTCAAGGCTCTCCATGTTCTCAAAAACAAACTTTTCGTCATAATAAGTGATTGTCTTCACGCTCGAAGGAATTTTGAGCGACTTTATATACTTGCAATTTGAGAACGCAGTTCCGAGGATTTCTGCAACGTCGTCGGGAATCTCAACGCTTTCGGCGAACCTTGCGCACTTTTTGAGCACCTTGCTTCCGCTGTAGTTGATGATGTTCAGAAGTGGCACTGCCCATTCCCCGTCGGTGCATTTTACGCTCTTCGCACTCGTTTCAAGCACTGCGTATATGTCGGTTACTTTTTCCCACTCGGCAAGAGTGCCTGCGTATTCAATCACCTTGAGATTTTCGTTGTTCCTGAACGCAGCCGTAATAAATTTTATGCTCTTTGGAAGATGTATCTCCTCAATCGTCGCATTGTCGCCGAAAGGGAAGAGCTTAAAGTCCGTAACACCCTCAGGGATTACCACACAGCGCGGATTTTCTGCAAGCAGCTTTCTCGCGTCCTCTTTTGTAAATCTTGTTCCGTCCATTTTTTTCTCCTGTTTTGGATTCAGTCATCAAAAACGACAGTCTCGTCCCCGTCATCGCCCGTCAATTCGAGTATTTTGTCAACGGTGGAAACAATGCGCGCGCCTGTTGCGTCTCCCCAGCAGTTCGAGAAAATCTCCTCGCCCGTTTCTCTTGCAGGATAAGCCGCGTTCGTTCCTTTTAGCATTTGTGCTATGTAGAATTGTTTCAATGTCAGCATTTTTCTTCCTCAAACTTCAAATCTTTATCAAGATAATATAAAAAATATAGCATAAAAGTTCAGCCAAAAAGCATTTTTTATCTTTTTGCCTCCGAAAGGAGCTGGGCGATATACGAGGCAAACTCCGCGTATTCTTGAGGGCGAATCAAAGACGCCGCATTCAAATACGGAACGAGCTTTGAGTTGAAAATTTCCACGAGCTCATTTTTCAGCTTGTACGCGCTCACGCTCTTTTTCCCCTCCACGCCCTTGACGCTCATGACCATCAAATCGTCCTCAGCCTTCTTTAATTCCGCGACAGTCTCGCCAAGCCCGTCCAAAAGCGCTACGTCGCTCTTGTGCTCCTCTTTGGAAAGCATAAGAATCACCTCTTTTATGTGCGCGGACTCGACCGCATAAGTTTCGCCTGCAATCGACGGACTGTAATTTTTGAGCGCCTGCAAAAGATTTTTTGCCGCATTCCTCTTCGCCTCGTTCGGAAGAAGAGCGTAGCCCTTGAGAATCGTGAAAATCGCCCTCACAGATTTGTCGCGGATTTCGTCTTGTTTCTTGAGGCTGAACGATTCTTTTTTCTTGCTCGCCACTTTCAAAAGCTGCTCTCTCTTTTCGCCGATTTCCGCAATAACATCGCACAAAAGAGCGTCGGCTTGAAGATTTTGCCTTTCGTCAAACGCAGATTTTACCATCGAAAAAAGCGTTTGTGCTTTTGGAATCGAAATTGAAATCGCAATAGTTTTGATTTTTTTCATTCTCTCTTTCCTCCTCATAAAATTTATTTCTTTTTTCTCTGTCTTCTTTCTGACAATCGAAAATTCATTTCTTTTTTTTCTGTGAGCATCTTGGACAGCAAAAAAAGAATTCTTTTTTCTCTTACAAAAACTCTTTTGATTGCAAAAGAAATCTTTTTTCTCTGACAAAAACACTTTTGATTACAAAAGAAATCTTTTTTCTTTGCTCACATAAATTATATTTACAAAATAATTCTTTTGTCAAAAAAATATTTTTTGCTGGACAAAAGAAAAATATTTTTTTGTGAAACGGTGCTTATTGAGAAAAAAAAAGTAAAAATGTTGGAAAAACAAAAGACTTTTCAGATAAAAATCCTTATTTTTAGTTATAGTAATAAAGTGAGAATATGATTTTTTTTGCCGAGAGCTTGCTGGAGAAGCCTGTGGCATTGAGAAGCAGCCTGTGGCTGAGGGAGATTTTTATGGATATTGCTGAAATCGATGAAGAGGGCAGAGGGCTTTTGTTTTTTGGCGACACAATTGTAAAAAGGTGCGAGCAAATTGCGGGGCAGGACAATGTGTTTTTGCTTGAAACGAGCGTGCATTTGGAGCGAGAAGCACAAAAAGAGCCAAAAGCTGGGCAGTTCTATCTTATTCGCGCAAAGAAAACCGCTGTCAACTATAACCGCCCGATTAGCGTCTATCATAGCGAAACCACGCACAACGCCGACGGCTCAAAAGATGTTATCGTGCAGTTTATGATGCTCAAAAAAGGAAGGGGCACGGGAGAGCTTTGCGAGCTTAAATCGGGCGATGAGATGACGGTCATTGGTCCGCTTGGAACGCCTTGGGCTGAGCCTGACGAGGAGGCTCTTGAGCAAAAGAAAATCTGTATCATCGGCGCGGGAATTGGCGTTGCTCCAGTTGCGAACCTTGCTTCAACTCTTCCAGACGGCTCTTACGACTTTTACGCGAGTTTCAAAAGCGGCTCTTACGGCTTGGAGCACGTTAAAGCCAAAAATCTTGTAATTACGACTGACGACGGCTCTGTGGGTATTCACGGAATGTTGCCTGCGGCTTTAACAAAGGAAAAAGCGAGCGAGTACAAAGAGATTTACATCTGCGGCCCGACTCCTGCTCTTGCGTATGTTAAAGGCTTGGCTGATGAGCTTAACATAAAGTGCTACATCAGTATGGAACACAGAATGCTTTGCGGTCTTGGCGCGTGCTTGGGCTGTACGATTGAAACAAAAGAGGGCTTGAAGCGTTGCTGCAAAGACGGACCTGTGTTTGATTCAAAAATCTTGGATTTCCCGAAACCTCCTGCTCGCCGTCCGAGATTGGAAGATGGCGTAGAGGTGGATTTGAGCGTGGAAATTGCGGGCGTGAAGTTCAAGAACCCGATTATCGCGAGCGCGGGAACTTTTGCTTTTGGTCAGAACTTCCGCGGTGTGAGCGACGTGAAGCAGTGGGGCGGCATTTGCTCAAAGGGCATTACGCTTGAAGCGCGCGAGGGCAATCACGGCGAAAGAAGCCTTGAGGTTGCGGGCGGAAATATGAACTCAATCGGTTTGCAGAACCCGGGCGTGCCGTATTTCATCGAGAACCTTTTGCCGAATATGCTTGGAATGGGACCTGTGGTTATCGCAAATCTTGCGGGAAGCGATATCGAAAGCTATGTTGAGGGCGCAAAGTTGCTCGACAAAACCGATGTTGATATGATTGAGCTAAATATCAGCTGTCCGAACGTGAAGGCGGCTGGTCTTGCTTGGGGAATGAGCGCGGACACGGCGTATTATTGCGTCAGTGCTGTTAGGGCTGCAACGAAAAAGCCTTTGATGGTCAAACTTTCGCCGAACGCTCCCGACAATCGTCCGATTGCGCTTGCGTGTATCAGAGCGGGTGCTGACGCAATCAGTTTAATCAATATGATTCACGGGGTTGCGATTGACATCGACAAAGGAAAGCCGTTCTTCAACAATGTTCACGCGGGTTATTCAGGTCCTGGCTTGAAGCCGCTTGCGCTCCGCATTGTCTACGATGTTGTGCAAGAAATTAACAAGTTGCCAGAAAATGAGCGCGTTCCTGTTGTGGGCATTGGTGGTATTTGCACTTGGCAAGACGCAGTTGAGTTCATCATGGCGGGCGCGGCTGCTGTGGAGATTGGACAGGCTAAGTTTACGAATCCGAACGTGGCGCAAGATATTCAAAGCGGCTTGATTGCGTTTATGAAGAGCCACGGCTACAAAAATCTTGCAGAAATGCGAGGCATTGCGCAGGTAGCTCCGACGAGTTGCGCTAGAACCGACGAAAAAGGTCATTGCGCAGACTTAAAGAATATGGCTGCAACTTGCATTAACTAACAGCAAAATGCGATACGCTTTTGAAGTACTTCAACGAGCGAAAACAAAATGCGCCAAGGCTTTGAAGTGCTTCAACGAACCAAAACAAAATGCGCCGAGTTTTTGAAGTGCTTCAACGAGCGAAAACAAAATGTGCCGAGGTTTTGAAGTGCTTCAACGAACCAAAACAAATTGCGCCAGGCTTTTGAAGTACTTCAACGAGGAAAAAACAGCAACAAAGCAAAAAATCGCAGAAAAAACGAAAAAGTCTGAAAAATGGCTCTTGTTGCTATATACTTTATTAGTGTATTATAGTTCGCTGTAGGACTTAAGAGATTATCGTCCTTGATAGATACGGAGGCTAGTGTGGCACAAAAGAAAAAGGAACTTGACAGGTTTGATACAAACGCCAAAAAAGACATGACGATTTTGACAAAATTTTTGATAATCGTCGGACTGTCGGTTGCAGTGGCAACAATCGGTGTTGTAACGACTTCTCTTGAAGTGTTCGAAAAGAATATGAAAACGAGTACCGAAGAGGAACTTAATCATACAGCACAAGGTGCGGCTCGAGTTCTTGTTGATTGGGATATTACACTGGATAGTTTTTGTCTTTGCTTGGCAAGTTCTCCCACGTTCAAAGAGCTCATGGCAGCGGACGATTTAACGACGCTCCAGCTTGCAGTAGATGAGTGCGAAGAAGAGTTCGACTTCGAGGCTATGGCTGTTGTTGATACCAAGGGAAAAGTCCTTGCAGCGAGCGGAATCAGGGTCGGAGCGGATTTGTCTTCTTGCTCTGCTGTGCAAAATGCGATTAGAGGAAGTGAGTTTTCTTGCTACGAGCCTATAGATTCAATTCCATACGGTATTATTCACTCAACACCTGTCAAATATGATGGAAAGGTTATTGGTGCGGTTATATCAGTTTATGATTTGACTACAGAAGATTTTGTAACACTGATGCAAGATGGATATGGCGTTGCTTCCACAATCTTCCAAGGAAATACTCGTGTTGCTTCAAACTTTGCGACAGTTGGTACAGTTATCGATAATCAAGATGTAACAAATACTGTATTAAAAAACGGAAACGAGTGGAAAGGCGAGATTAAAATTGAGAATCACTTGTATTATGCGACATATTTTCCTCTCAAAGACAATAGTGGCAATACTACGGGTATGCTCTTTATTGCAAAAGATCTTTCATTGCTTAGCAATATTACAAACCGCACGCTTATCGTTGTTTTGCCTGTAAGTTTCTTGCTCTTCCTTTTCTTGATGTACATTGGATACCGCTTCATGAAGTGGGTTGATTGGCGAATTAGCAACGTTACTAACTTCTTGAAGGAACTCGCTTCTGGAAACGCTGATTTGACAAAACGCTGTTCTCTTTATGTGCGCGATGAAATCGGAGAGCTTATTATTTACTTTGATTTGTTTATGGACAAATTGCACGAGATTGTTAGTGCTGTCAAGGAATCAAAGGTCGAGTTGTCTTCAAGCGGTGAGAACCTTTACAATAGTATTCACGAAACTTCAGGGGCAATCACAGAAATTATGGCGAATATCGAAAGCGTCCATAATCAGATTCAGACACAGAACAGAAGCGTGGAAAGCTCAAGCGACAACGTTACAAATATTTCAGGCTCAATCGAAGTCCTTGACCAGATGATTGAAAGCCAGAGCTCTGGCGTTACACAAGCGAGTGCTGCTGTTGAGCAGATGATTGGAAACATCGAGAGCGTCAACAAGAGCGTTGACAAGATGAGCAATTCCTTTAGCGAGTTGCAGCAGAACGCAGAAATCGGCTTTAGAAAGCAGCAGGAAGTTAACGAGCGCATTCAGGAAATCGAAAGTCAGAGCGCAATGCTTCAGGAAGCGAACACCGCGATTTCTTCCATCGCTGAGCAGACGAACCTCTTGGCTATGAATGCGGCTATTGAAGCGGCTCACGCAGGCGAGGCAGGAAAGGGATTTGCTGTTGTTGCTGACGAAATACGAAAACTTTCTGAAACATCAAGCGCTCAGTCTGCGACAATCGGAGAACAGCTCACAATTATTCGCGATTCGATTACGAATGTTGTTTCATCTTCAAATGAGTCCAGCGACGCACTTACTGCGATGTCTGGAAAACTCAGAGAAACCGACCAGCTTGTTTTGCAGATTAAGGCTGCAATGGAAGAGCAGAACGCAGGCTCAAAGCAAATTACTGACGCCCTTCGCAATATGAACGACAGCACTGTTGAAGTTCACAAGTCATCAAAAGACATGGCTCGTCAAAGCGAGTCAATCGTTAACGATATGACAAGTTTGCGCGATTCAACAGGAGCGATGAACGCAAGTATGGACGAGATGATGTTGGGAGCGCGACAGATTAACGAAAACAGCTCTACAATGAGCGATGTTGCTGGACACGTTAAGGGCGCGATTGAGAAAATCGGCTCACAGATTGATTTGTTCAGCGTTTAAGAGAAAAATCGCATTATAAAGAAGTCCGAGGTTCGCCTCGGATTTTTTTATGCAAAAAAAGATTACGCTTTGAAAAGCAAAAAATGTGTGTTAGACTATTTAATAAAGCCCTTTTTAGAGAAAAGAGGGGTTAAATTAAGACTTAAAGAGGCTTTTGAAATGACATTAAAAGAAAAATACGAACGTTGCTTGCAGGATTCGGAAAATTTCATAACAAATGAAAAAGTGAATGTTACCCCGTCCTATCATCAAGGAGAACTTTTAGCCCGCTTTTTTAATAAAGACCTTGATTATACAGATATGAACATTCATCAGGGCTATCCAATTGAAAAGTTCACAAAAGAGGATTGGGATTTGAAAATCCGCTTTCAGCTCAGAAAAAGCGAAATCAATCTTTATTCCCCTTTGGAAGGACCGCTCGTGTTCCAATATCTTTCAACGATGGCGGACAGCGACTGGACGAAGGGCGAGCCGACAGACTCTTCCGCAAAGGAAATTATGCGCGGAATGAAAGAGCATATGAGCCCAATACAAGAAGGATTGAACATTCATTCAATTAGCGTTGAATGGGCGGTTCATGTTCCTGATTGTACGACGTTCTTTGTAACGTTGTTCTACGCCTACGACAAAGAATTGATGGGCGAATAAAAAGGAATATTAAGACCTGCAAAAAATGCAGGTCGTTTTTTTAGGAGAATAAGAAATGGAACAAGAAGTTATTCAAACTTCGCAAATGGATGCTGAACGAGCCGTGAACGAATTGTGCTCGCGCCTCAAAAAAAGCCCTAGCATGTACAGCGCGATTTTGTTTTTTGCGAGCGTGCAGTTTGATTTTGAGCGTGTTTCGGCACTTTTGAAAGAAGCCTTCCCAAACGCCGAAGTTGTTGGCTCTACGACAGCGGGCGAAATCACACCTGAAGGCTTTTCAAAGCACACGATTGTTTTGAATGCGCTTTCTGACAGCACTAGTCGCGTGAAGTTCAGTGGCGTTCTTGTTGATGACGTCGATAAGTTTCCAGTTGTGTTCAAAAAGGACATCGAAAACGCCGCTTCAAAAATTGGAGTGTCGCTTTCAAGCCAGAATGTCTCGAAAAATGCCTTTGCCATCACGTTCATCTGCGGTCTGATGAATGCCGAGGAAATCGTGATGTCGCTTCTGTACTCGCTTGTGGGCGACAGTCATTTCATGGTCGCAGGCGGTTCTGCGGGAGATGATTTGCAGTTCAAGAAGACGCAAGTGAGTTACAACGGCAAAGTTTCTTCAACTGGTGCAGTCGTTTTGTTTGTAAAAGCACATTCAAAGTTTGTGATTTACAAAGAAAACATCTTCAAGCCGTCAGGAAAGCAAGTCATGCTCACGCAAGTTGACCCGCAAAAGCGCTACATCACGTCGATTGACGGGCAGAACCCAAAAAAACGCTATGCGCAAGTCTTGGGCGTGAGCGAATCAAGTGTTGACAGCGCTCTTCTTGACCACCCGTTCGGACGCGTTTTTGGCGATGAAGTTTTTATCGCCTCCCTCGTCCAGTTTGACAGAATGGGACACCTTACGATGTACGCGCGTGTCCTGCAAAACAGCATACAAGAAATCCTCTCGCCTGTTGACGCCGTCGAGAGCGCAGAAGAATCGTGCAAAAACGTTGTCTCGCAAATCCCGAATCCAGGCTGCGTCATATTGTTCAACTGCATTCTGAGAACCGTCGGCTTTGAGAAGCACAATCAGCAGGGTGCTGTGAACAGCGTCTGGAAAAAATACTTCAGAACATATTCGGGCTTTTCAACTTATGGCGAGCAGTTCTCTCAAATCAACTCAAACCAGACGCTCGTCATGCTCGTGATGGAATAAAGGAGGCTCTCAATGGCAGTTTACACAAAAGACCAGCTTGCTGAGGCAGGCTTTGCAATTATCGAACATCTTATAAAACTTTGCAGCACCTCAAGCAACATCTCAGGATTTTTGAAAGAATATATCCTGCTCCTGACCTCCGAAGGCGGCATCTACGACAAGCAGCAGAAGGCCCTCGACAACTTCAGCGCCTCAAGCGAGAAGACGCAGGCGGAAGCCGACAACATGATGCAAATCACAAAAGACAACAGCGAGGCGCTGCAGAACATTTGCGAGGAGTTCTCCAAACTCAACGAGACGATAAAGAACGCCCAGAAAGAGCGAAGCGAGCTGGACAAGAAAGTGAAGCTCCTGAACGAGCGCATCACCGAGATTTCAAAGTTCATCCAGAACATCGAGGAAGTCGCAGCCCAGACAAACCTCCTTTCGTTCAACGCGTCAATCGAGGCTGCCCGCGCAGGACAGGCGGGAAGGGGATTCCGCATTATCGCGAACGAAGTCAAGAACCTTGCGGGACGAACGACGCTCATCTCAGGCGACATCTACAAGAAAATGCAGGACTTGCACAAGGACGTCCAGTCCCTCGTTGCCGAAAACAAGAAGCACAACGACTTCATGGACTCATTGCAGGAGACCGCGATTGACTCAAACGAGAAGCTCTCGAAAATCAACAGCGACAACAAGAGCAACACATCTTTCATGCAAAGCGTAATCAGCGAAATGAACGAAAACCAGCAGATGGTTTTTTCTGCGGTCAACGAAGCCAAAGAAAAGAACCTCGTGCAGCTCCACAGAATTGCCGAGAAAGCCGCGCAGAACAATATCCAGACAGGCGACGAGCTTTCGTTCCTCTATCAGATGAAAAATCTTCTGTACTATTTCGAGGCTCATCAGGAGCTTTTCAACTGACCGTGGCTGTCATTTTGAGCGAGGTGTTTGCTTCGCTCTTTTTTTTTGCAGTCGTAATGCAAAGCCCGTTACAGCATATGCTCTGCCTGAAATTCACGCAGGTGACATGTTTTTCAACGTCGTTTCATCGCTGTGACAATTGTGTTGAAAGTAACAAATGTTCGTTTTAAGACTGCGAGCCAGCGGAGCTTTGAACAAATGTTCAAAGCACAAATTTCGCTCCAGCGACACTTTGAATAAATGTT
>CACYWZ010000045.1:0-19322 GCA_902778325.1 uncultured Spirochaetaceae bacterium | reverse complement strand
ACTAAATTTCGTTCGCTGAGCCTCAGCGGTCAATGTACATTTAAGACATTTGTTTGCTGTGAGAAATCAGAGCAAATATATCCGGTTTCAATGAAAAATCACGCCCATCTCCACGAAATGCCGAGCGCGCCAGCGAAAAAATTGTTTTGCGGAATCGAAAAATCAAAAAGAAAATTTATCGCGCAGACTGCCGCGAGCGAATAGGCAGCAAAATAAAAAGAGTAAAGGACGACAGAAAGCCAATCTGAGAGCTTTTTTGCGGAAAACTCTTTTTGGCAAATCAAAAAAAGAGTCAAATACAAAGCGAAGAAAATTGCGCTGAAAATCAAAAAAGTCTTTACGTTTGGGATTGAAATGTCGTTGAGCATTCGCCACCCCAAGCCGAAAGTGCAGGCAATCGGCGAAAGGCACACGCACGGATAAATCGAGTTGCCTTTTTTGTCGAATCGGATAAAGCCGCGCGAAAAGTGCAGGACGGGCAGAACGGCAATCGGGAGGGTAAGAGCGAGGAATGTGCAAAGGCGGTACGGCGCAGGAAAGAACCACGTCCAGACGCCGATAAGAAAGCCTGCGATGTTGAGGATTTTTGCGATGAAGTTTGCCTTTTTTAGAACGTCGGAGATGTTTTCAATCGTGGCAAAATCGTATTGCTGCGCGATTTCGAGAAGGTCGTCCATCGCCTGTCCGTCAGGGTGGATTTTCACGTTTTTGGAAAACCATTGAAGGATTTCCTCAGCGCCTGAAATAAAGCCCATACCGCCTGCTTGCAGTTTCAGTAGCATTTCGTCAGGGCATGGAGCAACGGCTTTTTCTTGTGCGTTTTCCTCGATTGCTTCGTTTTCGCTCTGTGCGTTTTGGGCTGCTTCGAACCAGTCGGGCACGAAAAACACGCTCAACATTCCGTCGCGATAAAAATAATATCGCAAGTTTTTTGCTTTTATGGTCACAGAGTTTTTGATCGTGTGGTATTCGAAGCGGTCTTCAAAAAAGATGAAATACACATTGAACGAGATGACGCAGAACCAGACCAAGACGGCAGGAACTAGCAGCATAAATGTGCAGAAAGCGGCGAACAGCGCCTTGTTCCTCACCCCGCCGAGCGCGATATTAACGAGAGCGGCAAGCACGAGGACAATCGAAAGGGCTGTTATGGAGAGCATTGTTATCTTGTATGATTTTTTGCATTGGAACTTTCTCATTTGTTTCTCCTCTTGAAAAAAGCATACAAGATTTTTTGATTATTTGAAATACGGTGTTTCGTGGGCGAAAAGGATTCGCTCGTCATTGTGAAAGTCGATGAAATCGTCGATTAGCTCATGCCCCGAAAGGAATGTGATTTCACCTTTTTCATTCACCGCTCTCTTTGTGGCGTAAGGCGTGTAGAACGATTTTTCTTTTCCGAAGTTCGCCCAAAGCAAAAAGTAGCTCGCTTTGTATTTTAGGCAAAGTTCTGCGACTCTGGAATACCAGTTTTTTTCGTTGCCGCTTTCAAGAAGCGCCTTGTTTTCAGGTCGCATTATGCCAGTTTCGGTGTTCGCGAAAAGTTTTTTGTGCTTTTGTGCGATTGAGGAAATGAGTGAAAGCTGCTCTTCAAAGCCTTCCCAATAAGAAGAAGCGTCCAGGCTGTAGTTTTGGTACATATCAAAGCCAAGAAGGTCAACGAACTCGTCTCCGGGATACCGCTCAAGAAAGTCGCTTTCGCTTTTGTTCTCGCTTCCGGGACTGTACGCCCAAATCACGTTGTGGACGCCCTTCTTTTCGCTCATGTACTGCCAAGTGTATCGCCAAAGCGCCTTGAACTCGTCAGGCGTGCAAGAGGATTCTCCCCACCAGAACCAAAAGCCCGTGTTTTCGTGGAAAGGTCGCCATATAAGCGCAATGTTTTTCTTTGCAAGGGCATTAAGATAATCCGAGACCAAGTCAAGATAGCCGTCAAACAGCGCTTTTATTGGCGTGTCTTTCAGAATGTTTTGAACGACATTTCCAGAAAGCACGTTCGGAGAATATCCTGAGTAATCCGCGCCGCCTTTTTCGAGGACGATGGAAAAATTGGGCATATGTGCGCTCAATGTGAGGACAGAGCCGTCTTCAAAAGCCTTTTGTGAGAGCAAAACGGCGCTTTCGATTCGCTTTTCCTTCTTCCAATCTGGCTTTCCAAGCTCATCGCCTGTCAGCGACAATGCGTCAATTCCCATCACTGCTGCCGCTTCAGCGCACAAGTCTTCAACATCACTTTCGCAAAAGCCCGCTTGTCGCTCTCCCGCCTTGCAATGCCTGTCGTTTTGGTGTCCGAACAAAATGTGGTTTGAAGTCGGAATGGCGCAAATATATGAGGCGAGTTTTTTGGCGCTTTCATCTGCCTTTTTGTCGCAAAGCACGAAATCTTGAGTTGCGTCAATTTGTGGCACAGCCTTTTTTATTGGAAAAATAGTTGCATTCATAAATGCTCCTTTGTGAAAAATCGGCGAAAACGTAGAACTTTTTGCAGTGTATGCTTGGAAAAAGAATTGGTCAATAGCGAAACCGTTTTTTCTTTATGTTTTGCTGATGTTTGGAAAATAATTGTGAAAATTTGTGAGAAATCGCGCTCTTTTTTGTTTGACAAAACTAGAAAAACGAGTTTATTATGAAACTACGGTTGAAAACGTAGAAAACGATTTCGTTTTTTTCAAAGTTATAGGAGGACATTATGAAAAGAATTGCAAAATCAATTTTTGCATCTCTCACTTTGGCTTGTGCGTTTATAACAATTGGCTGCGGTGAGAAAAAAACTTCTGTGCAGACAGAAGATTTTTCTATGGGTTGGAATGATGTGGTGCTTGGTGAAACAGGCAAGGATTTGAACGTTACGCTCAAATTGCTAAATCACAAAACAGATATGCTCGTAGCGGATTATCCTGGCAAAAACTGGCAGGCGTATTTGGACGAGTTTAACCAGCTCTATCCAGGAATCAAAATCGAAATTGATGGAATTACCGATTATGCAGAGCAGGCTCTTTTGCGCTTGCAAGGCGGAAATTGGGGCGATATTATGATGATTCCTGCGATTGATAACAAGGATTTGCCACAATATTTTGTGTCTTACGGAAGTCTTGATGATATGAAAAAAGAAATCCGTTTTGCAGACCGCTGGATGTATCAAAAGCAAGTTTATGGCGTTCCGTATATGGCAACTGCTCAGGGCGTGCTTTACAATAAGCGCATTTTCCGTGAGGCAGGAATACAAGAGCTTCCGAAAACGCCAGATGAGTTTATTGCTGCTCTCAAGAAAGTAAAGGCTAATACCAGCGCAATTCCTCTTTATACTAACTATGCTGCAGGCTGGACGATGGTGGCGTGGGATGCGTACATCGCTGGCTGTGCTACAGGTCGCGCTGATTATCAGAATAATATTTTCTTGCACGAAGCAAACCCTTTCAGAAACTATGGCGATGAAACTCACCCTTATGCTGTGTACAAAGTGCTTTATGACGCAGTTGCGAATGGCTTAATCGAAGAAGATTACACCACAACTGACTGGGAAGGCTCAAAAGGCATGATGAACCGTGGCGATATTGCCACGATGGTGCTTGGAAGTTGGGCGTTCACGCAGATGCAGGGCGCGGGCGAGCACCCAGAAGACATTGGCTATATGCCGTTCCCAATTACAATCGGCGGCAAACAGTATGCTGCGGCAGGTCCTGATTATTGCTATGGCATCAACTCAAAAATCAGCGCAGAGCGAAAATTGGCTTCTTTGATTTTCGTGAAATGGCTTACTGAAAAATCAGGATTCTCGTACAACGAAGGCGGTATTCCAATTTCTGCAAGCGATAACAAATATCCTGATTTGTATGCGTCATTTGACGGAGTCGATTTTGTTGCTGACGAGCCGGCTGTGGAAGGCGAAGAAGATTTGCTGAACGCCCTCAACGCAGATTCAGAACTTGGCATTAACGCAGGCGGAAACCTTAAAGTTCAGAAAATCATTGAAAGCGCGGCTAACGGCGATATGGCGTTCGATGACATTATGGACGAATGGAACAGCGCTTGGACAAACGCTCAGAAAAGAAACAACGTATCTGTAAAATAATCGCGAAAAGAAAAGCGCGCTCATAAAAAAAGGGCGCGTTTTTTAAGTGCAAAAAGCAAAGGGGGAATTTTTTAATGTCCAAAAAATCAGTTTCGGGATATTTAAAAAGTACAGCGGGACAGCAAAAATTGATTATTTCGCTTTTTATCTTCGTTCCAATTTTGTTGTTGTTCGTGTTCACATATCTGCCTTTTGGTGAGATGGTCGGATTCAGCTTCTTCAATATGAAATACATCGGTCGGCGTGTATTCGTGGGCTTGCAAAATTACCGCGATGTGTTCAGCCGCTCGGATTTGTTCGGTGCGCTCAAATTGAGTTTGTATTATATGGTCGGCTCTGTCATTCAGCTTGTGCTGGCTTTGTATTTGGCGACACTCTTGAGCTTCAGGACACGATTGGGACGGCTTTTCAAAGGAATTGTGTTTTTCCCGTATTTGATAAACGGAATTGCAATCGGCTTTATTTTCAAATTCTTTTTCACGCACGGTTTTGTTTTTGACACCGTTTTGAGCTGGCTTGGATTTAGCATAGACAAACTCCCGTTCTGGCTCAGAACTCGCGGATTAAACAATGCGTGCTTGGTGGGAACGTCGGTCTGGAGATACTTTGGACAAAACACCGTCCTTTTCATCGGCGCGATTATGAGCGTGGATTCCTCGCTTTACGAAGCCGCGGAAATCGACGGAGCGACTAAGTTCCAGCAGTTCTGGCACATTATTTTGCCGAGCATCAAGACAATCATCACGCTGAATGTGATTCTTTCCATCACAGGCTCACTTTCAGCATTCGAAGCGCCGTTCGTCATCACAAAAGGCGCAAACGGCACAGGCACATATTTCATCATAATGGACCAAGTGGCGCACACAAGCCAGAAAGTCGGACTTGCGAGCGCGATGGCTGTTGTTCTTTTGGGCATCATCATCATCGCGACAATTTTGCAGAAAGTATTCTTCAAGTACGTTTTCCGAAACGCCACAACCGACAGCAATCAGGGAGGCAGCATTTTATGAGAAAAAGATATTCGACAAAAGAGATTTTGATGAGCGCAGGAAAATATTTTTCGCTTGCTTTTGTTTCGTTCTGGACTGTCCTGCCGATTTTTTCCTGCATTATCACGGCTTTGAAAAATGACACAGAATACCAAAATACTTCTGTCATGGTCTTTCCGAAAATCTGGGCATTTTCAAATTTTATCCGCGCCTTTGCGACAGCGAACATGGGAAGTGCGTTTTTGAACTCTCTCATCGTGCTGTTTTTTGTCCTGCTCGGCTCAATCATCATAAGCGCGCAGCTGGCTTTTGTCCTGAACCGCTTCAAGTTTTTCGGGAACACACTTATCAGACGCTTGTTTTTGTTTGCGACATTGCTTCCAGGAGTCGCGATGCAAGTTGCGGTTTACAAAATCATGGGAACGCTCGGCTTCATAAACCACCTTTACGGCTACATCATCATGATGATGGGCACTGACGTCATCACGATTTACATTTTCATTCAGTTTATGGAAAACGTCCCGGTTTCGCTCGATGAGAGCGCGATTATGGACGGCGCAAACTATTTTACGATTTTCTGGAAGATTATTCTGCCGCTCTTGAAGCCTGCGATTGTTACCAGTCTTATTTTGAAAGGCGTGAGCACCTACAACGAGTATTATGGCGCAAACTTGTATTTGCAGACTCCGAATCTCAGAACTGTGGCGATTTCGCTCTACACGTTCACAGGTCCTCTCGGAAGCCGCTACAACCTGATTTGCGCGGGCGTGATTATTTCGCTTGTTCCAGCCTTCGTGGTCTTCATTCTGTGCCAGAGACAGATTTACTCAGGCATCACGGCGGGCGCTGTCAAAGGCTGATTTTCTGATTGCGCTTGTGAAAGGTCAAAGCCGCCCTGTGTTTTAATGACATTTTAAGACAAGAGCGACTTTTGCCTCGTGTCACCATGACACGCCTTCCTTTTTCCAAAAGACACAAACGTCATGATGACACGAGCCGACTTTTGCGAAAAACACATCTTGTCACCATGACACGAGCCGACTTTGATGAAAAACACCTCTTGTCAAAATGACGCGCCTTGTTTTTCGCCAAAGACAGTGAATGTCAAAATGACAAGCGCTGTTTTTTGAAAAAGTGGGGAAATGTCATTCTGACACGGCTTTCAAAACGCTCAAGTGAGTGTCATTTTTGAAAAAGCATGTGATTGCGGGATTGTAAAAAGGTGAAAGTATATTATAATTGAAGCACTATGAAAACTGAAAGATTGTTAAAACTGCAAAATGGCAGCGATGTCCGCGGAATTGCGGCAGAAGGCGTTGAAGGCGAGAAAGTCAATTTGACTGCATTTGAAGCAAACGTGATTGCACAAAGTTTTGCGCATTGGCTTTCAAAAAAAACAGGCAAGCCTCTCTCTTGCCTCAAAATTGGAGTCGGACGAGATTCAAGAATCACAGGCGAGACACTCTCGAATGCGGTCATTGCTGGCTTGAGCGCTTCGGGTGCGGAGTGTGTCGATTGCAAAATGGCGACAACCCCTGCAATGTTCATGTCAATCGTCTTTGATGAGACGAAGTTTGACGGCTCTGTGATGATAACCGCAAGCCATCTTCCGTTCAACCGCAACGGCTTGAAGTTCTTTGACGCTGACGGCGGACTCGAGCATGACGATATCACTGCGATTTTGACAGACGCAGGCAACTTTGAAGAGAAAGAGGCAGAAAAAAAATGCACGACTTTTGATTTAATCAGCGTGTATGCTTCTCACCTTTCAAAGACGATAAAATCAGGCATCAAGACTGCCAAAAACAAAGAAAAGCCGCTTGAGGGCTTGAAAATCGTAGTGGACGCAGGAAACGGCGCAGGCGGATTCTTCGTTGAAAAGCTCCTCGACACGCTCGGCGCGAACACAACGGGAAGCCAGTTCCTAAATCCTGACGGAATGTTCCCGAACCATATCCCGAACCCAGAGAACAAGGCTGCGATGGAGGCAATCCAGAGCGCAGTGCTTGCCAACAAAGCGGATTTGGGCTTGATTTTCGACACCGACGTTGACCGAATGTCAGCAGTCCTGAGCGACGGCACAGAGGTCAACCGCGACGCTATAATCGCTCTTGCTGCGGCAATCCTCGCGCCTGAATACCCGGGAAGCACGATTATCACCGACAGCGTAACATCTGACCGCCTCACACGCTTCCTTGAGAAAGAGCTTGGTCTCAAGCATCATTGCTTCAAGCGCGGCTACAAGAACGTCATCAACGAGTGCAAGAGACTGAACGCCGAGGGCATCGTCTCTCCGCTCGCGATGGAAACATCAGGGCACGGCGCGCTCAAAGACAACTATTATCTTGACGACGGCGCATTCCTTGCAGTGAAAATCATCATCGCGCTTGCAAACGCCAGCGCAGAGGGAAAAACACTTGCAAGCCTCATCGAAAAACTTGAGCCGCTCGTCGAAGACAAAGAAATCCGCTTCAAAATCAACTGCGAGGATTTCTCAAGCTACGGCGACAGCGTTCTTGCTGAGTTCAAGAAGCGCGCCGAAGAGAAAGGCTTTACGCTTCCAAAGTCATACGAAGGCGTTCGCATCTCGTTTAACGACGCTGACAAAAAAGGCTGGCTTCTTTTGCGAAAATCGCTTCACGACCCAGTAATGCCTCTCAACATCGAAGGCGAGCGACAGGGCGACGTTGACAAAATCCTCAGCGTTGCAAAAGAACTTCTCGTGGGCTTTGACAAGCTCTCATAAATTGGCGCTTTAACAGGGTAGTTAAGTGTCTTGTTAGAGTAAAGAAAGAGTATAAAAGCATCGTGCAAATGAGCGCGGTGCTTTTTTTGTGCCTTCGTGAAAAGTGTTGTGAAAAAAAAAGCAAAAAAAAGTTGACAGATAAAAAAAGTGCCTTTAATATGATTATGTGATAGTGATACTATCACTTAGATATATAGTGTACTTAGAGCGAATAAGAATAACGTGGAGGTATTGGTATGAAAAAGTTATTAGCGGGAGCGGCTGCTGTTGCATTGGTCGCGAGTGGAGCATGGTGTGAGGCGGGAGAAGCGCACGAAACACTAAAGGCGCACACACTTGAAACGTCTGTTGGAAATATTTCATTTGGTGCATGGGGACGCTCAACTTTCAACATTGGGCGCGAGATGAGTTCTACAAAAATAACGGCAACATCAACCGCAAAAGGAGAAGCCGCTGTCAGTGCTGGAACTTCTGCGATTACGGCTTATGAAGCGGCAAAAAAAGCAGGAACGCTAACTGCGTTAAGCGCATATGGAGTTACGACTGTAAACTGTGAAGATGATGGAAGCAATCTTGAGGCGTATGCGACCGCAGTTGGAACTTATGCAGCTGTTTCTGCATTGACAAATAATACTATAACTGCTGCTCAAGTCGAAGCGTATGGAACGCAAGTCGGACAGGCTGCAGCGGGTGCTGTGATTACGAAAATGCTGAAGGCGCAAGAAAAAGATGAGTCGTCTTCGAGAGGATATGCTGAACTTGCGCCAGATTGGTCATATGGCTCTCGCGTGGGATTTTGGATTGTTGGACGCACGCCTGACGAAAAGTTTGGCTTTGATTTGAACCTTGACGCTGATGCGCGCTCGCTTTTTGTCCACAAGCTTTGGGATTCAGACGAAAGTAGCGATGACACAAACTACAACGAAGACGGAAAATATGCCGTTGCTATCGGCGACCAAGCGAAGATTTGGGGAAAGTTCGACTTGCCGCTTGACTTGCAGTCAAAAATTGCTTTCGGTCGTATGCGTGAGAATGAGCTTCGCGGCTCAATCGGCGATTTCGGTCAGCGCGAGTCCAGCTACGTCAAAAGCGAGGACGATATCTTTCAGGAGATTTGGACAGCGACAGGCTTGTTTGCTGACTTGAGGGCAGGGGAAGATTCGGCTCTCAAGGGCTTGTATATAAACGGCGCGATTGATATTGCGGGCACTCTCGGCGGGGAGAGCGCGACTGACGCGGACAGCGATAAGTCTGTGAGTTTTTACAAGGCAATGCGAAACGCACAGGCTGGTATCGGCTATACGATTCCGTCGCTTTTGCAAGTCAAGGCGCAGTATTGGGGAGACTCAATCGATGAGTCAAACTATCGCTATGAAGTGAGCAAGTATGCGGACGCACGCACGGCGGGCTTTGGCATGAATGACTATTATGGTCGAATGGAGGTGGGAATCGATTATCTTGGCAATATGGGAGGCGCGAAGAGCTTCAATGACCCTGCCTTTGACCGACACGCAAATCCGAACGCGAACCTCATCGAGCTTGGCTTCAAAGTTCCGATTGTTACTGACAAAGATTTGCGCGATTATGACCCAGAGAAGTTCTATAACTGGTATTCTTGCCTTGGAACGATGGGTATCGTGAAAGAGGGCGGACTTTTGTACAAGGCGCACGTCTGGGGCGGTCAGGGTACTTCAAACTTGAAGCAGTATTCTTACGGTCTTGTGAACATGAGCAAGGGCGACGGCGCGAACATCATTATGGCGGGCGTTGACGCATTGGCTGAAGTCTGCGCGAACGGCTACGGCAAGCAGGACGTGTTCATCGGTCTGAGCGCGGCATACAACATCACGAACGCAAGCGCCGAGGGCAATATGAAGAGCGGTCTTTCTGTGAGCGACTTGAGCTTGCAGCAGCACAACATTGCGGCGGAAGTCTACGTGAAAAAGACATTTGCTGCCAACAACTACATGTTCACTGGCGTTGCCGGAAACTGGACAATCCAGAGCATGAAGGGCTGTGTGAACGACATTGTTGACCTTGAGTACACAGGCAAGGCAACTAAGTTCTACATGCCAATTGGAGTTGAGATGTTCTTCTAACAGATTAACGAAGTGAAGGAATGTTTCCTTGATGTTAAGGGAATGTTCCTTCATATCAAGGAGAGCTTCCTTGAGGTTAAGGAAGAGTTCCCTCGATGTTAAGGAGAGTTTCCTTGAAGTCAAGGAGAGCTTCCTCGATGTTAAGGAAAAGTTCCTTCAGATGTAGGAGGAGTTCCTTCAGGTGTAGAAAAGAAATCTTCACGTGAAGAAAGAGAATCTTCAGATGAATATGAGTGTCATTTTGAGCGGAAAACGTCGATTAGACGTTTGAAGTCGAAAAATCTGCTAAAATATTGTCAGAATCGTTGTTTTTGTGCGGAGTAGATTCTTCGACTTCGCTCAGAATGACAACAAGAAAAAGGGAGAAAAAGAGAAAATGGACAAAACTTCCGTGATATTCGGAAATGTGATTGACAAAAAGACGCTCAAGAGGGCGGCGGCTTCGCAAAAGAAACTCTTGAGGAAGTTCGGGGACGACAGGGGAAAAGAGTATCATCTTTGCTGTGTCGACAACGATGTTCTGACGAGTGCTTTCGGGGCAAAGGTTCTGACGCTTTCGGACAAGCCTTTGGACGCTCTTCCTGAAAAAAGCATCATCATCGGCAATATCCGAATGGGCTTCGGGCATTATCGCATTTCGATGGCGATGGCAAGCGCGGCTCGTGCTTTGGGCTACACTCCGCTCTGGCTCGACCTCAATTCTTTCGCGCCCACCACCTGCACAAAAATCATATCTTATCAGAACGAGTTGTATTCTCTTGGCTCGCGTTTGTCGCAAAAGTCAAGGCTGTTCAACAAGTTGTATTGGGAGAAGCTGAATTACGAGGGATTCAAGAAACTGACGTATAACGCTGTCGACCAGAAAAACGCAGAGCTGATGACGGGCGTTCTTGGCGATTTGCCACGCTATACGCCTTTTATCGCGACTCACGTCTGGCCGAGTCAGGCGGCAGTTCACGCGGGCTTTTCGCGTGTTGTGAACGCGATTCCTGACAACTGGGCGATGGCGCTTCACTTGAGCGAGGGCGCGCTCCACACGGTGCAGACGCCTTCGTCTTATGTGGCATACCGCACGCTTTCAGGTTTTGATGAAAAGAGAGTCCTCAAGCCGATGGGTGAGGGGGATATTGCGTATGTCGGTCATTATGTTGACGACGAGCTTGTGAGAAACATTGAGGCGGACTGCTTCAAGCGAATAAAGAGGGCAAAAGAGGGAAAGCCGCTTCGCTTCTTGCTCACGATTGGAGGCGCTGGCGCTCAGGGCGATTATTTTGCATCTTTGATAAAGACGCTCATTCCGTATGTGAAGGACGGCAAGGCGGCGATTTATGTGAATATCGGCGATTATGAGAATGTGTGGCAGATGTTCAAGAGCAAGATTCCTGAATTGGAAGAGCTTTCGACGACGCATTTTGATGTCTGGGAAGAGACGCTCTCGTTCTCGCAGATGGCTTTGGACGATGAGGACTGCGACACTAAAGGAAGTCATGGTGTTCACGTGTTCTGCCACAAGGACATTTTTGCTGCTGTTTATGCGACGAATGTTCTTATGAGGGCGTGCGATGTGCTTGTCACAAAGCCTAGCGAGTTGTCGTTCTATCCTGTTCCGAAGCTCTTTATCGCCCATGTGGGCGGGCATGAAAAATGGGGAGCGGTGCGTAGCGCTGAAATCGGGGACGGCACGATTGAGATGCCGAACGTCGCTCACGCTCAGGCAATGATAAAAGAAATGGCGGAAAATCGTGATATGGTCGTGAAAATGTGCAATTCGATTATTGCGGCAAAGAAGTCAGGCATTTATAATGGAGCTTATCACGCCGTCGAGTTATCCATAGGCTTGGACGGCAAGGAGAGCCGTTATGCCTATGCAGGCTGCTGAAAAGAGAAGATTGGAGCAGGAAAATCTCCGAAAGGAGCGTATCCGCGGGATTATTGAGTGTTCGTTCGGGCTTTTTGCCGAGAACGGAATCGAAAATATATCGATGAGCGAAATCGCTGAGCAGTCCGAGATTGGAGTCGCCTCGCTTTACCGCTATTTTTCGACGAAAGAGGATTTGGCGATTGAGGTTGCAATCTATGCTTGGAACTTGGAGCTGAAGTTCTTCAGCGAATTGTTTGACTCTGAGCAATACAAGGCGTTTTCGGGCTTTGAGCAGATGAAGGCTCTTCTTGAGGTTTTCGAAGAGGCGATAATAAGCCAGAGGAGTTTCTTTAGCTATATTTATTACTTTGACTCGTTCGTGAAAAAGGAGAAGATTGTTCCTTCCCGCCTTGAAAAATACGAGCAGGTCATCTCAAGCGTTAACAACATTATGATTAACGCGCTTGATAAGGGCAAAAAGGACGGCTCTATCACGCTTGGAGGCGGGCGAAACGATGTTATAGCGTCCGCAAGCGATGAGGAGATTTACTTCACGCTTCTTCATTCGCTGTTCTGCCTTGGTCAAAAGCTCTCGATTTCGGCTGAGCTTCTGGCGATGGACAGAGCCGTCGAGCCAAACAAGCAGATTCGGCTTTTGGTGAATATCATGCTTGAATCATTGCGCTAAAACTGTTTCTTCAAGAGTGAAATAGCGGTTTTGGCGCATAAAATCAAAATTACACTTTTGGAGGAATAAAAATTGAAATCGTTGACTAAAACAAAAATATGGCTTTTTGCTGTCGGGCAATTCGGTTGGGCGCTGTTGTCGGGCTTAATCGGAACTTATCTTGTGAACTTTTATCTTCCTGGCGAGGCTGATATTGCTGCCGGTCAGCCGCTCCTTATTCCGCAAGGAAGAGCGATTTTTGGCTTTTTGACTGTTATCGGGCTTGTTACGGCTCTCGGTCGCATCTTTGACGCTGTCACAGACCCTCTTGTTGCTTCTCTTTCTGACAAGTGCAAGAGCCGCGACGGTCGTCGAATCCCGTTCATAAAGGCATTTGCGCTTCCGTTCGCGCTTTCGACTGTTCTTGTGTTCTGCGCGCCTTTCGCCCAGACACAGACGGGAAGAATCCTTAATGCGATTTGGCTTTGTGTTTCGGTTCTGGCGTATTATCTTTTCATCACATGCTACTGCACGCCTTATACAGCGCTTTATAGCGAAATCACTCACACTGAGAGCGAGCGCATGACGGCGTCTTCTGCGATTTCGTTCACGTTCATCGTCGGTCAGGCAGTCGGCTACATGGGACCTATCATCTGGAGCCCGCTTGCTTCTAGCATGGGACGCGTTTGGGCTATCCGCGCAGTTTTTGTGCTTTTTGCCGTTGTCGCTCTTGTTTGTATGTATATCCCTGTTTTCGCAATCAAAGAAAAAGATTACGTTGACACAGTGCCGTCTCAGGCAGGCGTTTGGGAATCTCTTTCAAAGACGTTCAAAAACAAATCGTTTTGCGTCTTTATTGGCTCTGACATTTTCTATTGGATTGGACTTACGATGTTCCAGACAGGAATCCCGTATTTTGTCAAAGACTTAATCGGACTTCCTGAAGCATGGCAAAGCCTTTTGCTCGTTCTGATGACGGCGGTGTCGCTGTTGTTCTATATCCCGATAAATGCGGCTGAGAAGAGGCTTGGCAAAAAGCGCATTTTGCTTTTGGCGTTCCTTTTGTTCACGATTGTTTTTGCTTTCACGGCATTTTCTGGCACGTTCGAAGGCGATGAGTCTAACGTCATAAACTTCTTTGGCGAAGTTCCTGTGTATAAACTTGTGCAAGGTCTTGTGCTTGTTATTTTCGGCGCTCTTCCGCTTGCGATTTTCGGCATTTTGCCTCAGGCGATGGTTGCTGATTGCGCTGAATACGACAGAAAACTCACAGGAGAGAGCCGTCAGGGAATGTTCTTTGCTGCACGCACCTTCTGCTTCAAACTCGGTCAAAGCCTTGCGATGATTATCTTCACATCTCTTGCAACAATCGGCACTCACGGCTTTGGCTGTCGTGTTGCGGCGTTCAGTGCATCTGTCCTCTGCTTAATCGGAGGCATAATCTTGATGTTCTACAACGAAAAGCGTGTGCTTAGCGTGATAGAATAAATCTATTTTCCAAATCTTTTCCTTTTCATTTCACAGCCTGTGCGTTGCATGGGCTGTTTTTATGTCGTGAGTGTGCAAATGTCGCAAATATAACGCGCTTTTTCTTGCGCAGTCAAAAAAAATGAGTGATAATAATCATACTTTATTTTAGAAAACAGGTGAAAAATGAATAATGCTATCTTTTTGGACATTGACGGAACTTTGTTGCCGTTTGGAACTTCTGATGTCCCTGAAAGCGCGTTGAGTGCTATTAGACTTGCCCGCAAAAAAGGAAATCTCGTTTTTATCAATACAGGAAGATGCAGGCTTGAAGTCGTGGATTCACTCGTTGAAATCGGCTTCGACGGAATTATCTGCTCGAATGCAATGTATATTGAGCAAGACGGCAAAGTTTTGAAAGAGGAAAGCCTTGAGCCGTATCTTGTGAAGAGAATAGGGGAGTTTCTTGAAGAAAGGGACACTGGTTATTTCTTTGAAGGTCATCGCTACGTTTGCGCAAGCCCGAAGTTTTTCCCGCAACTTGAGAGAATCGCAGGCGTTGAATCAGCGCGTATTATGAAAAAAGAGTTTCCGAGCGTGATTGAAAGCACTTTACAGTTCGATGAAATTGGCAAAATCAACTTTTTTCAAAAAGGCTCAATCGTAAAAGACGCCCGCGCTCTTTTTGGCGATTCATTGCAGATTAACGAATGGTCGCTCATCGGAGACGCTGCGAACATGGGCGAGATGACAAAGCCTGACGCAAACAAAGCGAACGGCGTTGATTTTATGCTAAAGCGACACGGTATTGATGTTTCGCATTCTTTTGCATTCGGCGACACACTCGGAGACCTTGGAATGCTCAAGGCGTGCGGCGTCGGCGTTGCAATGGGCAATGCGTCAGAGGCGCTCAAAAAAGAATCAGATTACGTTTGCGAAAGCGTTTGTGAAAACGGCATTTTCAATGCGTTCAAGAAATTCGACTTGATTTGAAAGAAGGGAGAAATTATGAAGATTGTAAAAGTGCTGAACAATAACGCTGTCGTTTGCGCTAGCGACAGCGGTGAAGAGTTCATTGCGATGGGGCGCGGTCTTGCGTTCGGACAAAAAGCAGGCTCTGAAGTTGATTGCTCAAAAATCGAAAAGAAATTCGTTTTGCAAACAGAAGAAAAGCGAAATCGCTTTCAAAACCTCATGAACGACATTCCTCCCGATGATATTCTTCTTGCGCAAAAAATCATCTCGCACGCGCAAGAAAAGAGCGCAAAGCCGTTCGACGACAGCATTTACATAACACTTACTGACCACTTGTCAGGCGCATTGGAGAGGGCGCGGCACGGCGTTAATGTCACAAATCCTCTCACAAGTGCGATAAAGAGCTTTTACCCGAAAGAGTTTGATTTCTCGCTTGACGCCCTCGACATAATCAAGGCGGAAACAGGCATTTCTCTTCCGCAAGACGAAGCGGCTTTTTTGTCGATGCACTTTGTCACGGCGGAACTCGGAGAAAGCACGCCTGAGTTCAATACTGTGCTTACTTTTGTGCAGGACATCGGCGACATCGTTAAAGAGACGCTTTCAAACGAGGCTGACGAATCATCGACTTCATGGCAGAGATTTTTGACGCATCTTTCGTTTTTTGCACAGCGCATAATGACAGGAAAAAAGCAAAGCGACAAAGAAGCGCTCTTGTTTGATTCAGTGTGTGCAGCGTATCCGAAGGCGTTTTCGTGCATGGAGAAAATCGTCTCGTATGTGAAAGAAAAGTATTCTTACGATGTCGGAATTGACGAGCGCACTTATCTTATGATTCACGTTAACCGCTTGCAGATGGAATTTGGAGCAAAGTGAAATGTGGACGTCAAAAGATTGCCTTCTTATCGCTCTTCATTGCGGAGGCTCTTGCAATATTTCAAGCGTTGCCTCTTGTTTCACGCGCGTTCACGTCTCTCTTTTGGACGTGAAAAAGGCGTCTAGCGAAAAACTTTCGACAATATCAGGCGTTCACAACGTTCTTGTCCGCGGAAATGAAATGCAGATGGTTGTCGGAATCGATGCTCCTCGCTTTGCCGCCCTTCTTTCAAAGACGCTCGGAAAGTAAAAGCGTGGTCTTACAGCTTGCAGCCGCCTTTGGCAAACTGGACTTAGGCGGTTTTATTATGCTTTATCGGAAAATATCGAAGAGCGGAAGGCTTTTTTTATTGCACGAAGCCCAAAACCATCTCGCGCAAGCTGTGTGTAATTACACGAAGCCTGAATCTTAAAAGCGTATTGAAAGTGTAGTCACACGAAGGGCAAAACCATTTCGCGCAAGCTTCGAATATGTATTTAAAGCCCAAAACCGTTTCGCGCAGGCTTCGAATGATTATTTAAAGCACAAAACTATTTCGCGCAGGTCTCGAATACTTATTTAAAGAGCAAAACCGTTTCGCGCAAGCATCGAATATGTATTTAAAGCACAAAACCATTTCGCGCAAGCTTCGATTGAAAATTTGAAGCTCAAAAACAAAAGTTTTTGCCAATCGAAAAAACTCACACAGCGCGGCACGAAGAGCGCTCGACAAGTGTTGGCGAAATCGTGATGTGGCGCGGGGTGGAGTCGGAGCCGTGCAGAGCGTAATTCATCAAATCGACCGCCGCAATCGCAACAGAGCGGATTTTCATATCGACGCAGGTGAGATTGTAGCTTTTGGCGAGCATCGTGTTGTCGTGGCTCATCAGCGAAATGTCCTCTCCGACTTTCAAGCCCATATCCTGCAATGCCGCGATAGTTCCGAGAGCCATAATGTCGTTCGCCGTGAAAATCGCGCTAGGACGGTTGCCGTCTTGAAGATATTTCAAAACCGCTTGATGTGTCGTTTCAACTCCCGCCTCAAAATCAGTGTTTTCCGCCTTAATTGCGTCTTGCTTTGGCGGAGGATTTCCAGATTTTTCGAGTTCTTCCCTCCAAATCTTTTCCTTTATCTTGAAAGAATATCCTATTTCGCCCGAAACATACGCAATTCGCTTGTGTCCCAAGCGCAAAAGATACGCCATCGCGTCTTTCATTCCCTTTTCCTGATTCACTGTGATTGAATTGCACTCAAGGTCGACGGGGTAGGAGTGAACGATTACAAGCGGAAACTATTGCCCGACGCGGTTATACAGATTCGCCAGCGCCTCACCTTCGGCAAGGTCGTGCAAAATCGCACCCGAAAATCGTCTTGTCGTCATATCCATAATAGAGCGATATTCTTCGTCCATATTCGTGCAGCAAAGCGTGTAGCACATCGTGTTGTTCTTGCAATATTGATTCGTAACCTCTTCGGCGAACTCGCTTGAGTAAAGATTGCTTATTGAATGAGTGAGTATTGCAATAGATTCCTTTTGCAAAGAACTAGGAGATGCCTTTTGAAGAGGAGAACTCGGAACGTAATTCATCTCGCGAATAACGTTTTCAAGCATTTTGCGTGTTTCTTCTTTTACAGGTCCATTGTTGAGGAATCTTGAAACGGTTGCTATTGAAACGCCAGCTTTTGCGGCAATGTCTGTAATCGTCATGTCTTATATAATAATCTGAAAAGGGCATTTTGTAAATAAAAATGAAAAGAATTATGAAAAGTTTTACATAAATTTTGTAAAAAATGTGAAAAAAACTTTGACAACTGAAAAAAGCCATGCTAGAATTGAAAATATGAAAAGCAACGTGATGAAAAGAAATTTGATTTCTTTTAGTTTTGTATTGCCGTGTCTTATCGGTTTTGCGTGCTTTTACCTGCTTCCAACGGTGAGAGGGTTTTGGTATAGCTTTACTGATTGGGATTTGTTTTCAAAGGCAAAGTTCGTCGGACTGAAAAATTATGTAAAACTTTTTCAGGATAAAGACTTCTGGATTGCAATGAAAGTAACTGTAATGTATGTTCTTTTGAACATTCCTTTACAAACAGTTCTTGCAATGATTATTGCTCTTATCATGAACAACACAACAAAGCGCATTCGAGCTTTGCGCGGCGTGTATCTTTTGCCGTGGATTATGTCGAATGTCGTTGTTGGTCTTTTGTGGTTCTGGATGCTTGATCCGCCTGTTGGTATCATCGACGCGCTTCTCGTGAAAATGGGCTTCAACAAAATCAACTTTTTGACAGACACAAAAACGGCTCTCGTTTCTGTTGCGATGATTAACATCTGGCGACATATGGGCTACACTGCGCTCCTTATTTTTGCAGGATTGCAGAGCGTTCCGAAAGAAATCGAAGAGGCGGCTGTTATCGATGGCTGTAACCCGATTCGAAAATTCTTTTCTGTCGTGCTTCCTTATATTCGCCCTGTGATGATTTTCGTGATTGTAACGACGGTTATCGGCTCTTTCCAAGTCTACGACACAATCGCGGTTACAACGAAAGGCGGTCCTGTTACGGCGACTTATGCGATTTATCTGTTTATCTACAAAAACGGCTTTGAAGCCTACAAGATGGGCTATTCTTCAGCGGCGGCTATGGTCTTGTTTGTGATTTTGGCTTTGGTCAGCAAGTTGCAGATGAAGCTGATGAGAGCGGACGAATCAGATAACTAGGAGAATAGAAAAATGGCTAAAAAACGAACTACGTTGGGCATTGCAGGCTCAATAATCGTGAAATTAACAGTTGTGATTTTGCTAGTGGTTACGCTCTTTCCTTTCTTTTGGGTCGTGCGAACCTCGCTCACACCGAACAAATTGGTTTTCACTGAAGCAACCCGAATGATTCCGAGCCAGCTCACGATGAAAAACTACGCTCGCGTTTTGGGCTTGGTTAGCGCAGAAGAGTCAATCGCGCTTGGAGGAACTGGGCAGAGCGTTAACTTTTTGATTAACCTTCGCAACACGCTTATCATTGCGACGGTAACGACTTTCTTTCAAGTCTTGTTTAGCGCAATGGCGGGCTATGGCTTTTCACGCCTTACTTTCCCTGGACGGAATAAAATCTTTATGCTGATTTTGTCGGCGATGATGGTTCCTGGCGTTGTTATGATGATTCCGAACTTCGTCTTTGTGCGCCAGCTTGGGCTTTTGAACACATATGCGGGCGTTGTTTTGCCTGCTGTGCTGATGACACCGTATAGCGTCTTTTTTATGCGACAGTTCTTCATGGGCATTAACAAAGAAATCGAAGAAGCGGCGTATCTTGACGGAGCAGGGCAGTATATGACTTTCTTTATGATAATCATGCCGCTTATGCAAACCGCGCTCGCAACTCTTTCGGTTACGATTTTCATCAACACATGGAACGATTATATGTGGCCTTTGATTGTGGGCAAAAAAGAGAGCCTTCGCACGCTCACTGTTGCGCTCGGAGTCTTCCGCTCACAAACGCCGCAAGGTCAGCCAGACTGGAGCGGACTTATGGCGGGAACAACGCTCGCAATCGCGCCCGCTTTGGCGATTTACAGCGTAATGGGAAAGAG
>CACYWZ010000044.1 GCA_902778325.1 uncultured Spirochaetaceae bacterium | reverse complement strand
TTGCAAGTCTCGCTCAAAGGCGCTTACAGCGAAGAAAAAACAATGCCGATACACGAGAACACAATCCGCGCTATCATGACTTTTGGCGATATTCCCGAAGGCACTGAGGTTTGGGCTTATGCGCTGATTTACAAGGTTTTTGACGGCGAAAAAGAATATATTCTGGAGGGAACGAGCGAGGAAATCACGATTGCTGAGGGCGAGAACGCGCTTTCTATTACCATGACTTCATACAAAGGGGGGGAATAGAATCGGAAGCAAAACGAGACCCGACGCGGTCGGCGATATTGTGTTCTCGGACGGCAGCGCTGTCGCATACAGCGAAGATTTGGTTCTTACGGGAGAGCAGGTGGACGCAGCTGTCGCTGTCATTTTCTATGTAGGTGGCACTGACGGACTTGGAGAGAGAATACTCGGAGTCGCCTTGACTCAAAACGAAAATACACTTGCGTGGGCTGTAAATGGCGCTGTTTGCTACAACTCATACGCTTCAACAAACGAATATGACGGAAGCGGAAACTGGGGAAAAATCACTACTAAGGACTCTTCTGCGGCAACAACACCTTCAAATTATCCAGCATTCCAATACGCAAACAGCTATTCAACAACAGGTTTTACAAGCGGCTGGTATTTGCCTGCAAAATATGAGTTGAGAGAACTCAGAACTAATGTTGCAACTGTTAATGCTGCGATTAGCCTAATTGCTGACTCAAGGTCAGGCGTTTCTATAATGTCATCAGAAACTTACTGGTCTTCATCAGAGTATGGCTCAGCCATCGTCAACCAAGCATATTTCGTAGAACTCGCTGAGACAACCACTAGCACTACCGACCATGATTCAAAGAGTGGAATGCGAATTGTTCGCCCAATTCACGCGTTCTAGCGAATGACGCTCAGAGCGAGGACAGGCGCGCTTCGACTTCTTCGATTACGCTGTCAGGCGTGCTTGCTCCTGCTGTGATACCGACGGACGAAAGGGAGGCAAACGAAGTCGGAAGCTCGCTTGCGCTTTCGATGTAGGCGACATTCGGGCAGAGATTTTGCGCGGAGAGGAAAAGGCGCTTTGTGTTTGCGCTCTCTTTTCCGCCGATGACGACGATGCCCTCGACTTCTTTCGCAAGTTCAAAGAGCGCTTCTTGCCGCTCTTTCGTGGCAGGACAAATCGTGTTGAACACTTCCAAAGAGGAAAGCGGCGCATTTTTTAGCACTTGAGAGATTGCCTCAAACTCTTTTGGGCTGAATGTGGTCTGGCTGAGCAAAACGACTTTTTTTTGGCTCAAAACTCCGCTTTCAACAAGTTTTTCTGAATCGCTTTTGTTCTCGACAAGGTGAAAGAAGCCTGTCTTTCCGTCGCTGGCTTCTTCTGCGTATCCCGCGATTCCTGTAACTTCGCCGTGATTTTTGTCGCCAGCGAGGACAACGGTGAAGCCCTGCGTAACGTATTCGGCGGCTCGTTTTTGGCTGATGAGAACACGCGGGCAAGTTGCATTCACAACGGTGCAGCCCGTTTTTCGCAATTTTCGCTCAAGAGCGGGAGGAACGCCGTGAGCGCGAATAATGACGGTATCGCCTGACTTGAGCGAGTCGATTTTGTCAGCGTCGAGAATCTCAAGTCCGCGTGAGGAGAGCGCATTCAAAGCAACGGGGTTGTGGATTAAAGGACCGAGAGTGAAAACACGCGACGCCTTTTTTTCAAGCGCGCTTTCTGCGCTTGTTACGGCGCGGCGCACGCCCATGCAATAGCCCAAAACTTTTGCCCGAATGATTTTCATTGTTTGTCTCCTTAAAAAAAACAAGGGGGATTTTCTCCCCCTATTTGCTAAAATCGTTTTTGGCGATTACTCGCTCTGCATTTCAATAACATGCTCGTTCTTTACTTCGTGATTGAAAACGTGGATTGAGTTCTTTCCAGGCTTCCAGTTGCGACGAATGAACGAAATCAAGCCGCTTGAAATAAAGATTGATGAATAACAACCGCTCAAAAGACCAACGATAAGCGCAAGCGCAAAGTCTTTGATGCTTCCTGATGTGAAGACGAACAAAGAGACAACAGCGAACAATGTTGTAACTGTTGTAACGAGCGAACGGCTCAATGTGCCAGTGAGGGCTGAATTGAGAATATCGTTGAATGTCGTTGCTTCTGTTGTCTGCATATCGCTTCGCACACGGTCAAGAATAACGACTGTTGCGTTGATTGAGTAACCGACGATTGTGAGGATTGCAGCGAGTGTTGTTGTTGAGAACTCAAGCTGAGTCCAAGACATAAATGCCAAAACAACGAGAGCATCGTGAACGATAGCCACAACTGAACCGAGAGCAAAATCCCAGTGGAAGCGCACTGCCGCATAAGCCCAAATCAAGAGCAATGTTGCCGCAACGAGCAAGAACGCTGATTGAACAAGGCTTGTTGAGAACTGTGAGCCGATGAAGTCTGTTTTCACGACAGCAACTTTTTCTGCGCCGAACTTGTCGCTAAGAGCATTTGTAACGCCGTCTGCAAGCTGCTTTGAGCTGTTCTCTTCGCCTGAATCACCCAAACGAATCTGATATGAATTAGATGAAGATGAACCAAGCTCTTTTACAGCAACGCCGTCAAAAGAAGAAAGCGCAGAGCGAACTTCATCAACAGAAATATCCTCGTCAGAAGGAACATAAAGGCGATACTTCTCGCTTGTAATCTGTGCAGAAGAGGCAGAATCAACAAAGAGATTGTATGTTGAAGCGTCTGCGTTGCCCACGACCTTTGAAGAAATACCTTCTACAGAATTGAGTTTTTCTGACAACTCTCTTACCGTTGGATACTCGTGATAAGCGAACTCTTCTGTGCGGTTATCAGCACCTGCACCGCTGATAATCAAGTTGAAAGAAGCTGCCGTAGCTTCAGCTCTGATGTTTGCACTGCCAGAGTATGAAAGCTCAATGGCAGGAGGAGCAATGCGAACCTCTTCAATAAGACCTGGCTTAAAGTCGAGTCCGAAGTTGATTCCGCGCACTGCGATACCGATGATACCGCTAACGATAATAGCACAGCTGATAACAGCGGCAGGCAAGAAACCTTTGCTGAACTGAATAATCTTTTTCATTAGTTCTTCCTCCAGCTGATGCTGATTGTTTTCTTTTTCATTGACTGCGTGTTCCAGTCAAAGATAAGACGTGATACAAAGAGTGCTGTGAATACAGATGAAACAACACCGATTGCAAGGCTTACTGCAAATCCCTGAATTGTTCCAGTTCCGAGCTGAGACATAAAGATTGCAGCGATGAACGTCGTGATGTTAGAGTCCATAATTGCCCAGAATGCATTATCGAAACCATTTGCGATTGCAGTTGCTCTCGGTCTGCCAAGCGCGATTTCCTCTTTGATACGCTCAAAGATAATTACGTTCGCATCAACAGCCATACCGATTGTAAGAACCATACCTGCGATACTTGAAAGCGTGATTGTAAGGTTGAACGCTGACAAAATAGAGAACATAATGTACAAGTTCAAAACCTGTGCAACGACAGCGTTAATTCCTGCGCCCTTATACCACACGAGCATAAAGATAAGAATAAGCAAAAGACCAACGCTCAAAGCCATAGCACCCTGATGAATAGCTGTTTCACCAAGAGAAGCACCGATAACCTGCTGACTTTCCACGCTAAGAGGCACTGTGAGCCATGCAGTCTGCAAAACTTTCTGCAAGTTCTGCGCTTCATTCAGGCTAAAGCCAGAAATTGCAACACGACCGCCTGGAATCGGCTCGTTAATTGTTGCTCTTGATTTTACTTTGTTATCTGAAACGATAGCCATTGACTGATTCACATGGCTTGCTGTGAAATCGCCGAAAATCTGCGCGCCCTCGCTGTCGAGAACGAAGTTGACCTGCGGGCGATTTGTGATGTTTTCTGTTCCAACTTCAGCGCTCTTGATGTGCTGACCGTCGAGAACAACCTCTTTCTTTACAACAACCCAACCAGCACGCTCATCAAGACCGTAATCGTCTTTCACATAGTAGCCGAAAAGGTCGCAATCCTCAGGAATAACAGACGGGTCAACAAGATTTCCTGCTGCATCGAATGTGTTATTCTGGTGCGACATATAATACTGCATGAAAGAGTTTGTAGCCTGATCGTCTACCAAGCGGAAGTTAAGAATACCGCGTCCCATGATGATGCTGTTAATCTGGTCAGCCTCAGCAGCACCAGGAAGCTCAATATAAATGCGGTCTTCACCCTGCTGTCTGATTACAGGATTTGAAAGACCGAAGCGGTCAATGCGGCTTGTGAGGTTTTCAATCGCCTGCTCCATCGCCTGAGCCTTCAAAACATCATCGCTAATCATAGTTTCAGCAGTTTTCTGAGACGCAAGAACACTATCAAGGTCAGCCTTTACGATAACGTTCATACCGCCAGAAAGGTCAAGACCAAGTTTTACAGCGTTTTCGTAATATTCCTTGTTTTTGAGAATGCGGTCGCGATAACGAGCCTCAAAAATAGGAAGAAGCTCGCGACGGTCGTCAAACGCTTCAAGAACATCAACAACTGACATTGTTTTTGGAGCGCTCTGTCCCATGAGCTTGTAATTTTTGCGGGCGACTTTCTCAAGCCATGCGTAATCCACGCTCAATGAAGAGTCAGGATTTTCACGAGCCTGCGCAAAAATCAAATCAATATCAGCATTCGCTTTGTCAGTAGAATAATCTTTGATTTTTTCAAGAGAACCAAGAGCCAAGTTCTGCTCTTCTTTCGGAGTTCTCACATACCAGCAGATTGAAGGCCACAAGCAGACGAAACAAAAGGCCAAAACTGCGATGAGAACAACCAAACGTGCACGCTTACTTCTGAACATCTTCTACCTGCTCCGTTTTGTTTTCATCTTTTTCTGCTTTATCGTTTTTCTCCGCCTTCACTTCCTTGCTCTCGTCGTTTTTCTTGCTCAATTCGACAGTAGCAATAGCAGAGCGGTTAAACTCAATTTTAGTTCCGTCATCAACTTTGACGATGACAGTTTTCTCTTTCGCCTGGCTCACAACACCGTGAATACCACCGATTGTAACGACCTTGTCACCCTTTTTGAGAGCGGCAATCATCTTTTCTGTTTCCTTGCGCTTCTTGTTTTCAGGGCGAATCATAAAGAAATAGAAAATCACGATGATAAGCACAAGTGTAACCGGCATCATCAACGCATTGCCCTGAGCAGCAGCAGCATTCTGTAACAGTAACTGAATAAAAGACATATTCATTCCTTCCTTAGCGTTTTAAAAATAAGGTTCTGCAAGAATAGCATTTCAAAGTTTTATCGTCAAGCATGAACTATTTTCTGATGAGTGTGTCAAGTTCAGCGTTGAGTTTCAGATAAGTCTCGTCATTCGGGTTAAGAGCGACAACCTGCTTCAAGTAATACTGCGCTTTTCTGAACTCGCGCTTTTCATAATAAAAAGAATAAAGGCGAAAAAGCGAATCCGTGTTTCGGGGGTTTGAAGTCAGGCTTGAGCGAAGCGCATTCAAGATTTCGTCATCGCCTGCAACGATGAAACTCGTCTGATAATACAAGAAAGAGCGCATTTTTGATGACGCTGTCGGCAAAAGACCGTCGATGAGCGTCTTTGCCTCGCTCTTTCGCCCAAGCGCAATCAAGACCTTGATGTATTGCTGGACGACATTGTCGTTTTGAGGATTTTTGAGATAAAGCGACTCTGCGGCAGACCACGCCTCCTCGTTTTTCTTGAGCGCAAGGCACACATCGATATAAGAAAACATCACGTCAACGCTGTCGGGAAGGATTTCGGAAAGCCGCACCGCCGTCGCATACGCTTCTGTCCACTTTCCGCTCTTCACCATGTCGGAAAGGCTTATTTGCAGGGCCGAAATATTGTCAGGCTCTTCGCTCAAAATATCGCGCGCAAGCTCACCAGCGTTTTTGCCAGCGACCTTGCCACCCGTCAAAGAAGCAAGCTGAGAAGCGAAAACGAGAATCTCCTTGTCGCCCTGATATTTTTCAAGCGCGTCCTCGATTGTCGCAAGAGCCGCCGTGTTGTTGCGATTCCAATAGTGCTGCAGCTTTGCACGGAGCAAAAGATAATCGCGAGAAGACGAGTCCGTTCGTGAATACACGTCCAAAAGCGAGGCGGCTTTTATGTATTCCTTTTTCTCAAGAAGGATTTTCACACGAAAAAGAATATATTGCATATTCTCAGGCTCTTGCTGCAAAACGCGGGCGACATATTCTTCCGCCGCAGGATAATCCTGCTGAACAAAAGCCGTCTCGGCACAAAGCTTTAGCACATCGAGGTTCTGCGGAAAGCGGTCAAGGAGCAAATCGGCGCTCATTCGCGCGGCAGAATAATCTTTTGACTTCAAGTAAGCATCGCAAAGCGCAAACGAAATCTCAAACGTCTGCGGAGAGTCCGAAAGCGCCTTCTTCAAAAACGAAATCGCCTCAGTGTAGCGGCTTTGCTTTGAAAGCAACATTCCCATAAGATAATTCGCAAGCACGCTCTTCGGCTTTTTTTCAAGAGCCGCCTTCAAATCAGCATAAGCATCATCATAAAAATCATCGCGAAGAGCCGTATTCGACACAACAAGGAGCGACGGAAGCACAGTCGACAAAAAATCCTTCTTGCCAGTGCTTTTGTCATAGACGCCGCTTTTCACGCTGTCGATTGCGCCTGTGTACGGGTTTGCAGTCGAGATTTTTTGCGCGTCCCAAGTCACCCTCTCCCCTGTCCAGACGATTTCCATAATCGAGCGCGCCACATTCAAAATTATGCGCTCATCTTCCTTGTACTCAGTCGACGATTTTCGGATTAAAGCGACAGCAGAGCGGATTGAGTCAGGAGAACCGTTCTCAAAAAGAGAAAGAACGTCAGAGCCAAAAGACACAAAAAAAACATATTTTGCTTCTTTGGGGATAGTTATCGCAGTAGATTCAGTCGGAGAGGGCTTTGTTTCAGCCGACTTCTTTTTTTTCTTTGCCGCAGAAAGAGGAAATGCACTAAGAATTGCCGCCAAAAAAAGAGCGCATCTTGCACTTCTTCTCATTTAGCACCTTCGCCGCGGTTTTCCACCTCGGAATCATCTTTCATATAAGGAAAATTCTTTTGATGAGTCTGCTGAATAAAGAACACAGCAACAAGCGAAAGTCCCATCAAAATGAACGCAAGAGGATAGAACATAAGGAAGAATTTTTTCAGCGATATGCCCGCAAGATGAAGCGAGAACGGCAAAAGGAAAATCCCGCAGAACACAAGGACAATTCCCGGAAAAAGATAAATCGACTTAATGCGCTTCGCGTGATACAAGCCCGTCGGAAAAAGCGAAAGACCTGCGCTAATAACAAGGAAAGGCCAAAGCTCTTTTAGCCCGAAACTCACAACATGAGAGTCAATCACAAGCGCAAGGATTCCAAAACAGACAAGATTTAGACCGACAAAAACAAGAAGGAAACTTTTTATGACGACGAGCGACAAAAACAACAGCAACATTCCGACACCCGACAAGCACATGAAGCGAAGGAAAATTGCTGTGCACGCAGTTGAATCGGTGCGGAACGCAACAAGAAAATAAATGCCGAAAAGAATTAAACACATACCGACCGCAAGCAAAAAATTCTGCATTTTCAGGCTGTTAAAATGGATTTTCATCTTGTCTCCGCACGATTTCTTTGTTCTTAACTTCGCTTTTTATCATACAGCAAAGCCGCTTTTCTGACAACACGCATTTTTCGCTATAAATACAATATTTATCACGATACGTTTTGAGCGACTCACTGTTGATTTTGCCCAAACGTACGTACGGTGAGGGCAAATCACTGTTGTTTTTGGCAAAACGTACGTACGGCGAGGGCAAATCACTATTGTTTTTGGCAAAACGTACGCACGGTGAGGGCAAAACAACGTTGAGTCTGACAAACGTACGCGAAAAAAGTTTGACTCACTGTTGTTTTTGCCTTTTTTCGCATGAAAATGGAGTGACTCACTGTTGATTTTGCCTTTTTTCACATGAAAACTGGGCGACTCACTGTTGAGTCGTGGCTTTTTCACATGAAAACGGGGCGACTCACTGTTGAGTCGTGCTTTTTCATTTTGCACGAGAGGAAAACGCGATATAAAACCGTATTCCATAAATCGCTAAAATCTTATAGTATGTGATTTATGAGTGATACTAAAAGAACTGTGGACGAAGATACACTTGAGAAATTGTTGTATCTTTCAAGGCTTTCCCCTGAAAGCACCGATATGGCTACTTTGAAAAAGCAAGTTGACGATATTGTCGGATATTTCGACATTCTTTCCAAATACGACGACAGCGAAAATCCGTATGACGCTTATCCTTCGACTCAAGCCGAGAAACTTCGCGAGGACGAGGTTGTCAGCGGGCTTGAGATGCACGATGTCAAAAAGGTTACGAAGAACTTTCTTGACGGATATTTCCAAGTGCCGAAAGTTTTGGGCGAGGGAGCGTAAAAAATGCAGACTATTTCAGAAGTTGTTTCAGCTCTCAAGGCTGGAAAAATCACATCAGAACAGCTGGTTAAAAAATCTATAGACACTTTCGAGGCAGACAAGAACTCTTCGCTGCCGCTCAATGCATTTCTTGAGATGTACGACGACGCTTTGGCGCTTGCCAAAAACGCAGACGCAGAAATCACTTCGGCACGCGCTGACGGCACGATTGACGCTCTTTTTGAGAAAAAGCCTTTGCTCGGCGTGCCTTTTGCAAACAAGGACAACATCAGCGTTCGCGGAAAGAGATTGACTTGTGCGTCAAAAATCCTTGAGGGCTATGTTGCTCCATACAATGCGACTGTAATCAATCGTCTTATGGACGCAGGCGCAATCCCGCTCGGCCGCTGCAATCAGGACGAGTTCGCAATGGGCTCTTCGACTGAGTATTCAATTTATGGCGCGACTCGAAACCCGATTAACCGCGAGTATGTTTCTGGAGGTTCTTCTGGTGGCTCGGCTGCGGCTGTTGCGGCAAATCAGGCTTTGTTCGGCTTGGGAACAGAAACGGGCGGCTCTGTGCGCTTGCCTGCAAGTTACTGCGGCGTTTACGGCTTGAAGCCAACGTATGGCGTTCTTTCGCGCTGGGGCGTTGTGGCTTACGGTTCATCTCTTGACCAAGTTGGTATTATCGGACACACGCCTTCTGACATCGCGACTCCTCTTTCTGTGATGTGCGGCGTTGATATGTACGACGACACGAGCGCAGACTTGCCGAACGCAAAGGAGCTTTCAAAGCTCGAAGCATTGAGCGACGCAGAGTTTGCGGCACTCAAAATCGCTGTTCCGAAGCAGTTCCTTGAAAGCAAGGGTATGGACGCTGACGTTTCAAAGGTGTTCGATGAAACTCGCGCTTGGTTTGAGAAGAAAGGCGCAAAAATCGATGTCGTTGACCTTCCGATTCTCGACGCTTCTATTGCTTCTTACTATGTTATCGCGCTTTCTGAGGCAGCTTCTAATCTTTCGCGCTTCGACGGTATTCGCTACGGAAACCGCGTTGACAACGGCGAGGGCTACGACAAGCTTTATGTGGACACAAGAAGCAACGGCTTTGGTCCTGAGGTTAAGCGCAGAATTATCATCGGTAACTATGTTTTGTCTGAGCAATTCTCTGGCGACACATACAAGAAGGGCATGAGCGTTCGCGCTCGTATGCAAAGGGAAGTCGCAGAGCTTTTCAAGAGCTACGATATTATTCTTTGCCCAACTTGTCCGACTGCGGCATTTAAGCTCGGTCAGAAGGTTGACGACCCGCTTGAGATGTATTTGAGCGACCTTTTCACGACATTCGTGAACCTTTCTCGCATTCCGTCAATTTCTGTTCCTGCGGGCTACACGAGTGGAAGCGCGGCTCAGGGCGGAACTCCGATGCCTGTGGGCGTGCAGTTTGCGGGCGCGATGTTCAGCGAGGCGAAAATCTTGCGCATTGCTCAGAACTGGGAAAACGATCACCCACTCTGCGGCGTTCCTGTAAAGGAGAAATAGTCTATGACTGCAATAACAGAAACAAGAGCAACAGCAAATTTGAAGCAGCTGATGACGTTCGTAACGGAATCAAACGACAACGTTATGATTACCAGCAACGACGGGATTAATTGCGTTCTGATTTCGGAAGAAAATTGGAGAGCAATTTCTGAAACTGCTTATCTTAATTCGATTCCGAAAATGGCAGAATCAATTATTGACGCTGGAAAAGAAAAGCTCGAAGATTGTGCGATTTACAATCCTTCAGAGGAATGGTGATGTTCGTCATTCGATTCAGCAAACAGGCGGAAAAAGACAAAAAGCTTTTAAAGGGTGCTGGTCTTGAAGCAAAAGCAAAATCGTTGCTTTCTGTTATTGCAGAAAATCCGTTTCAAAAGTCGCCAGAATGTGGACACATTACGACAATGTGAAATGATAAAGGAGTAAAAGCAATGGCTATAGACAAATATGAAATCGTAATTGGCTGCGAAATTCACACGCAGCTTTTGACAAAGACAAAGGCATTCTGCGCGTGCGAAAACCGCTATGGCGGAATGCCGAATACTCGAGTTTGCCCTGTTTGTTTGGGACTTCCTGGTGCAATGCCACGCGTTTCAAAGGGCTACGTTGAGCTTGGAGCGGTGGCGGGAATGGCTCTTAACTGCAACATCGCACGCTTTACCAAATTCGACCGCAAGCACTATTTTTATCCTGACCTTGCAAAAGGCTATCAGATTACGCAGTACGATATTCCGCTTTGCACAGACGGACACGTCGATTTGCCGATGTCAAAGTATCCTGAAGACCAGAGAAAAGGCGGCGCAAAGTTCCGTCCGACAAACTTCAAGGGCGAGGATTGCATTCTTGAAGACGGCAAATATCGCCGCGTGAGAATAGAGCGCATTCACCTTGAGGAAGACGTAGGTAAATCGCTTCACTTGCAGGGCGCGCACTCATACATCGACTACAACCGCTCTGGCACGCCGCTTATCGAAATCGTTACAAAGCCTGATATGTCAAGCCCAGAGGAAGCCGCGTTGTTTATGGAAACCGTGCAGGAGATTTTGCGCTATGTCAAAGTAACAAACGGTAACCTTGAAGAAGGAAACATGCGCTGTGACGCGAACATCAACCTGAATGTTTGGGAAGACGGCAAGCTCTGGCACACGCCAATCAGCGAAATCAAGAACCTCAACTCGTTCAAGGCTATTCGCGACGCTTGCACTTACGAGGCAGGCAGACAGCTCAAGGAGTTTCAAGAGGACAGACAGGAGTTCAACCCGGGCTTTAAGGTTACGATGGGTTGGGACGAAGCAAAGGGTGAAACGGTTGTTCAGCGTACAAAGAACAGCTTTGTTGATTATCGCTTTGTTGTTGAGCCAGACATCAAGCCGTTCAGCGTGGAGGAAGAGCTTATCGAGAGAGCAAAGGGCAGGGTCGGCGAGCTTCCTGAGGCAAAGCGCACAAGGCTTAAGGCGGAATACGGTCTTAGCGATTTCGATGTGGAAACGCTCACTTCAACGCGCGAGCTTTCGCTTTGGTTTGAGGAAGCTGCAAAGGGCGCAAAGGACGTGAAGAAGGTCGCAAACTGGATTCTTGCTGAGCTTTTGGCGGTCTTGAACGAGAAGAATATTTCTATTGGCGAGGTTTCGATTACACCTGCGCACATCAGAGAGCTCGTCAACGCGATTGCCGACAAGAAGATTTCGAACGCGCAGGGCAAAATCGTGTTTCAGAAGATGCTCGAAAACGGCAAGATGCCTGCCGAAATCATCAAGGCTGAGGGCATGGAGACCGTGAGCGACACGGGCGCGATTGACGCGATTGTTGCCAAGGTTATCGCTGACAATCCTAAGGCTGTGGCTGACTTCAAGGGCGGAAAGACGAATGTTGTCGGCTGGCTCATGGGTCAGGTGATGAAGGCTTCTGGCGGCAAGGTCAATCCAAAGACTGCAACAGAACTCGTGCAGAAGCATTTGGCAGCACTGTAAAACGCTTTCTAGTATTTTGTAAACAAAAAGCACACTTGAAGATAAAACTTTGAGTGTGCTTTATTTTGGTGAATTAAAAAGAGGAGAAAATATGGAAGCAAGAACGACAATCAGAAAAATGCTTGCGGGAAACTACATCAGCGTTCCAAAATATCAGAGGGCGTACGCTTGGGACAGCGACAAGCAAGTTAAGCAATTTTTGCAAGACATCGACGATTATATTGCAAGCAAATCTGAAACGCCGTATTATTTTGGGCATTTTCTTTTTGAAAATCTCAAAAGCGACGGCGATAATTTTGACATAATCGACGGTCAACAGCGACTCACCACGATTGAGATTTTTCTTTCTGCGGTATTTGCGCGCCTTGCTTCTATCCGTGCGCTAAGCGATGACGAAGAAGACGTGAAAGAAGATATGCTAAAGCGCAAAAGCCGCTATCGTTTTGCTACGGTTGAATACGACAATCCGTTTTTCAAAGATTACGTTATTGACCAAACAAAGAAAAACAAAGACAACATTGAAACGCTTTCGGCTGAGCGGCTTGCAGACGCATTTGATTTTTTCACTGAAAAGTTAGCGTCAAAATCTGAAAACGAGTTGCTTGAATACATAAATTGCATTGCATCTGCTGTTTGCACAACGCACATTGTCAACGCGGAAGCAGAAGCTATCCAGATGTTTATCTTTCAGAACAACCGCGGAAAAAAGCCGACCAAACTTGAAGTGATAAAAGCGCAGTTCATGTATGAGCTTCATTTGTCTGCGCTTGAAGAAGATGAAAAATCTGCAAAACTCAAAGAGCTTCAGGAACGCTTTGAGCATATTTACAAATCGATTGCGACGATAGAAAGCCACATTGACGAGGACGATGTGCTTTTGTACGCGCTCCGAGTTTATTTCAACACGTTCGACATAGATGTTTCAACTGAAAAAATCGAGCAACAACTCAAAAAGAAGGCTTCTGCTATTGATTTTATTATGAGCTTTACGTTTGAGCTTGAGCGCAGTTTTGAGAGTTTGAAGCCGTTTTTTGCAGAAAACAAAACCTACGAGATTTATTCTCTTGCCTTGCTTGGACAAACTCAAATGATGCCGTTTGTTATCAAGGCGTATGAGTTCGGCGTTTCAACCGAGGACAAAGCAATTTTGTTCGCCGCTCTTGAATCGCTCGTTCTGCGCCATCGCATTATCGGAACGCGCGCTCATCTTGAGGACAGAATCAAAGATGATTACCGAAAGTTCACAAAGGAAAACAGCGACGTTGCTCCGATTGTCGAGCATATTCGCTGGCTTGAGACAATGACAGAAAATTGGGCGTGGTGGAAATATTGGTCAAACGATAGTTTTGAAGACCATTTGCAAGGCTTTATTGACCACAAAATTGCAAAACATTTGCTTTGGAAGTACGAAAACTTTTTGCTCAAACAACAAAAAAGCGGTTACAATTTTATGCCGTTCAGTCAGATTGAAAAGCCGGAACTGGAGCATATCGCGCCTCAAACGCCGACGAACAATGAGCCAGTTGCGGCCGGTTATGCACAATACGATGAGGATTTTACAGAGAACTATCTTGATTGCTTGGGCAATTATCTTTTGATTTCAAAGTCGCACAACTGTTCGATTGGAAACGTGCCGTTTGCAGAAAAGCGCGCGTCGTATTCTGTGCTTTTGCAACAGAGAGAAGTTCAGGATATGACGAAAGACTCGGCAATTTGGGACAAAGACAAGATAGATGCCAGACACGAAAAGTTGGTTGATTTTGTGATTAACAAAATTTAGGGAAAAAATCTTTCTTAAGCGCGCTTGTTTTTTGAGAGCAGAATTTCGTTGACAAATGGAGAGCATTGCAATATAACCGTACTTATACAAATGCAATTGGCAGAGGTGGGCTTTTATGACAGGTGTTTTTACGATTAGACCGAGCGAAATCACAGATGATTTTGTTAATATGCTCAAAACACTTTTCAACGACAGAGAACTCGTTATCAGCACAAAAGACGATGACGAAACCGACTATCTGCTCTCAAGCAAAGCAAACAAAGCCTCTCTTTTGCAGTCAGTTGGGGATATAAATCGGCACACAAATTTAGTTTCGTTCAAAGAGGCTGAATTGTGATTATTTCATTCACGCAAAAATCGCTTGAAGAATATCAAAGTTGGGCAACGGAAGACAGAAAAATATTCAAGAAAATAAATGACTTAATAAAAGAAGTCTGCCGAACTCCATTTGAAGGAAGCGGAAAACCAGAACCACTGAAGCACGAGCTTTCAGGCTTTTGGTCGAGAAGAATAAATCAAGAACATCGACTTGTTTATAAAGTCGAAAATGATACAGTTTATATCGCTTCGTGCAAGTATCATTACGATTAAAAACACTTGCACAAGCTGGACGAACATACAGAAACTAAAAATGACACGCTGTCTTTTGTTAAAAGCAGCTCGTGTCATGGCGACATTCAACCACTTTGAGCAAAAGCAGGCTTTGTCATTTTGACACGCACTGACTTTGAGCAAAATCAACAAACGTCATCTTGACACGCGCTGACTTTGGAAAAAGCGTGCTGTGTCACGGTGACGTTTCGTTTTTTTGGGCGAAGGCGGCTCGTGTCATGGTGACGCGCATTGTTTTTTGCAAAAGCGGCAGAATGTCAAAAAAAATATTTGCGAGGTTTTCATTATGTCTCTTGAAAAACTTAGAACAGTGGCTCGCGTGGCTGAGGTCACAGCGATTTTCGGCAAAATTGAGGACATCGGCAAAAAAGCGGCAACACTTGAAAACGACGCGCTCTTCAATGAAAATCTCTCGACTGTTGTCGGGATGAAAAACAAGGCAGTTACTGCGATTAACCGCTCAAAGACGGCTTCTAATCTTGAGGAGCTGGACATCGAGCGCGACAAGGCAACACACGACGCGTTCCAGCTTTGCCACGGCTATGAGGCGCATCCGTCGGACAAGATAAAGGCGGCGGCTTTCAAGATTTCGGGGATTTTCGGCCGCCACGCGAATGTCTGGGCAGAAAGCTACGCACGGCAGACGACAATCACAGAGAGCATGCTAGAGGAAACCGACGCGGCAAAAGATGACGTTGAGAGCCTTGACGGGCTTTCGGAATTGCTAAAGAAAGTGAGAAGCGCAAACGATGCGTTCAAGGCTCGCTCAACTGAATTGAACGCGCTTCAAGTGGCAAGCGCGGACGATGAGTGCGCGTCAAAATTGAAGAAGGAAATGCTTTTGTTTTTGAACACGGAGTTTTTGCCGTATCTTTCGATGATGAGCAAGAAGGGAGGCGACTACAAGAGCGCATTTGACGAGATTGAGAACGAAATCAAGAAGCTCAACGCCGCCATTTCACAGAGAAGCAAGAAGTAAAACAGGCGCGGCATAACGCAAAAAAAAGCGCACTGTCACAAAGGATTTTTTTCCCACGACAGTGCGCTTTTTGTTTTGTGTGCGAAGAAGGTCAGACAGTGAAGCGGTCGACTTGAGTGCCAATATCGTTGATTGACTGCTTCATAACGATTGCGATGTCGCCAAGAGCAAAACCTGCGTTATTAATCTTGCCTGCTTTCTCGCCCATTTGGTTCATGCTCTCTTTGATTGTGTTCGTTTCGTTTTGCAACGTGCCGACGTCGTCAATAATCGTCTGAGAGTTCGAAGACATCTCTTTTGACGCTTTCAGAACCTGATGAGTGCTGTCCTTCATCTGCGAGAGAGCGTCGGTGATAAGCGTTGAGCCTTCGTTCTGCTCCTGCATTGCATTCTTTATCTGATGCACAAGATTGTCCGTCGAGCGCACCTCGCTTGCAAGATACGCATAGCCTTCAACGCCTTTTTCTGTCGCCTCAACAACCTCGTTAATCTTGCTTTGAATCTCGGAAAGCTGCTCTCCGATTGTCGCAGACTGCTCGCTGGACGTCTCACTAAGTTTTCGGATTTCGTCAGCAACAACAGCAAAGCCTTTTCCCGCCTCTCCTGCATGAGCCGCCTCGATTGCCGCGTTCATTGCAAGAAGGTTCGTCTGCTCTGCGATAGACGCGATAACCGCGTTCGCCTCGCTCAAAAGATTGCTCTGGTTCTCGATTTCGCTGATTTTCTGCTGCAACGCCTCTTGCGATTTTGCGCCGTCCTCGCTGCTCTTTGCGATTTTTGCAAACGAAGCCGCCATTTTGTCAACAGAATGGTTTACTTCATTGATATTGCCGACCATCTCCTCGACTGCGCTGGACGCGCCCTGAACGCTTTCGCTCTGCTCACTAATCAAGCCCTCAAGAGAGTTTATGTTCTCCAAAATGCTCTCAACATTAGAAGACGTTTGCTCAACACAACGGCTCTGGCTCTTCAAATTGCCGTCAAGGGCGTGAATGCCCGACGTAATCTGCTCAATTGCTTCCATTGCGTCATTAGTCGTGTCGCCGAGTTTTTCTCCAGCGCTCGAAAGGGACGTCTTTGAGTTTTTCATGCTGCCAATGAGGTTTTGAAGCTTTTCGGAGTAGAGATTGAAGCTTTCCGCAACATCTCCGATTTCGTTGTTTTCATGCACGTTCAAGCGGTTAGAAAGATTTCCGCGTCCTTCGGCAATTTCCTGCGCGTTCTTGCTGATGTCGTCAACCATAATCTTGAGCGGTTGAAGTTTCTTTCGCATAAAGATTGATGACAAAAGCGCAAAAAGAACACCCAGCACAACGCAGATGATAAACGACTGTTTCATCGTCCTCTGGAAACTTTCGTTAACGGTCTTTATAGGGCAACAAACCACGATTTCATAGCCTGTTTTGTCGTTTATGATGGATTTCGTCAAATAAAGCTTGTTGTCCATCATAACCTTGCCCTCTGTTGCAGAAGATTTCACATATTCGGCAAGCTCTGGAATATCGAGGTCGTTAATATTCTTGAACGCCGCGCTCCTGCTTCCTGTGTCCGCAAGAATAAAACCATCTTTTTGGAGCATAACAACAGAAGAGCCTTCGCCAAAATTAAGCGTCGAAAGAATGCTCGTCAACTTTTCAAGCGAAATATCAAGACCTGCGTTTCCGATGAAATCACCGTTGAAATCATAGACACTAGAAACAATACTCACAACCAAAGAGCCACTCGTTGTCTGATAAGCGTCCGTGATTACAGCGTTTCCGCCTCCGTTCGTTGCATCTTTGTACCACTGGCGTGTTCTTGGGTCATAACCGCCCGACTTTGAATGAGAGAGGTTCGTTGCGTACCCACCCCATTTCGTGCCGAAGAACACTTCTGACGTGTCCTTATCGATATTCGAAAACTCCTGTGCGACAGTGCGGATTCTTTGTTCTGTAGGGCTTTTCTCGTAGCCTGAAATCTGAATTGTGCCGCTTTCGTTAATGAACGAGTGAATTGTATCGTCGGCATTTCTTACAGCGTCTGACGTACAAAAGAATTTAGCAACATCTTCCTTTGACGTAAAAAAGATATTGATAGAGTTGGAAAAATCTTTTAAGACGTTTTCAGCCGACGTGTAAAAGTCATACATAGCCTTTTTCTTGAACGAAAGCTCTACAACAATTTGTGAAATGCCAATAAGAAAGATGATTATGAAAAACTCACTAAGTGCAAATTTCCCCGCCAAACTCATTCTCTTCCTAGACTTCATAATCGTCCTCCATGACAAAATGTACTTGCTTTTATTATAAGGGTTTTTCTGCCAAAAACAACACCCACCTATAAAGACTTCTCTAAATAGGTGGGTGTTTATAAAAGAAAAACGGTTTTTTATTAAACGGTAAATCTGTCCACTTGCTCGCCGATGTCGTTGATTGACTGCTTCATAACACCTGCAATGTCACTCAGAGCCGTACCTGCGTCGTTAATCTTGAGCGCGCTTGCACTCATCTGCGTCATACTCTCTTTTATCGTATTCGTTTCGTTCTGCAACGTGCCAACGTCATCGATAATCGTCTGAGAGCTTGCCGTCATCTCTTTAGACGCGCTCTGAACTTGGTGAGTGCTGTCTTTCATCTGCGAAAGTGCGTCGGTGATAAGCGTTGAGCCAGAACTCTGCTCTTGCATTGCCGTCTTTATCTGATGCACAAGATTATCTGTTGAACGCACCTCGCTTGCAAGGTCTGCAAAGTTTTCTACTCCCTTCTCTGTTGCCTCTACAACCTCGTTAATTCGGCTCTGTATCTCAGAAAGCTGCTCTCCGATTGTCGCCGACTGCTCGCTAGACGTTTCGCTCAATTTACGGATTTCGTCAGCAACAACAGCAAAGCCCTTTCCCGCGTTTCCTGCGTGAGCCGCTTCGATTGCCGCATTCATAGCCAAAAGGTTCGTCTGCTCTGCGATAGACGCGATGACTGCGTTTGCCTCGCTCAAAAGATTGCTTTGGTTCTCAATTTCGCTGATTTTCTGCTGCAAAGCCTCTTGCGATTTTGCGCCGTCCTCGCTGCTCTTTGTGATTTTCGCGAATGATGTCGCCATCTTGTCAACAGAATGATTTACTTCATTGATGTTGCCGACCATCTGCTCAACCGCGCTAGAAGCTCCCTCCACACTCGCGCTCTGTGCGCTAATCAAGCCCTCAAGCGAAGTGATATTATCCAAAATGCTTTCCACACTAGAAGACGTTTGCTCAACACAGCGGCTCTGGCTCTTCAAATTGCCGTCGAGAGCACTAATGCCGCCCGTAATCTGCTCGATAGCCGCCATAGCCTCCACCGTTGTGCTGCCGAGTTTGTCGCCCGCATTGGAAAGAGAAGATTTTGAGTTCTTCATACTGCCGATAATCGTCTGCAATTTCTCTGAGTAAAGGTTGAAACTTTCAGCAACATCGCCGATTTCGTTCTTTTCCTGCACGTTCAAGCGGTTTGAAAGATTGCCGTGTCCCTCTGCGATTTCCTGCGCATTCTTGCTGATGTCGTTCACCATAAACTTAAGCGGACGGAGCTTCTTTCGCATAAAGGTCGCAGAAGAGAGCGCAAAGAACAAGCCCAACAACACACAAATCACAAAAGATTTCATCATTGTTGCGTGGAAAGTTTTGTTAACCGTTGCTTTCGGACAGCAAACCACGATTTCATATCCTGTTTTGTCGTTGATAAGAGATTTTGTGAAATAAACCTTGTTGTCCATCACAACTTTGCCCTCTGTCGCAGAAGACTTAACATATTCGGCAAGTTCAGGAATATCAAGGTCATTGAGATTCTTGAAAGCCGCGCTTCTGCTTCCCGTGTCAGCAAGAATATAGCCATCGTCTTGCACCATCACTACAGAAGAGCCTTCACCAAAATCAAGCGTAGAAAGGATATTCGTAAGACTCATAAGCGAAATCTCAAGCCCCGCACAGCCGACAAAGTTGCCATTATAATCCTCTACGGTCTTAGCCAATCCCACAACAACAGCACCGTTTGTGCTTTCAAAAGCCTTTGTGATAGCCATTTTCCCATTGTTTTTCACAGCATCTTCGTACCAAGGGCGTTTTCTCGGGTCATAGCCGCCTGTCATCGAAGAAGAAAGGTTCGTCGCATATCCTCCCCACTTCGTGCCAAGATAGATTTCTGCGACATCGTGGTCGTTCTGCGAAAAGCTCTTTGCAATAATGCGCACCATCTGCTCTGACGGGCTTTTTTCGTAAGTCGAAATCTTAATAGAGCCAACCTCATTCACATAAGAGTGAATAGTATCATCAGCCATTTTCACAGGGTCAGAATCAGAAAATCCCTTGAGCGCGGCCTCTTTTGAATTAAAGAAAATATTGATTGAATTAGAGAAAGTCTTTAACACGTTTTCAGCAGAC
>CACYWZ010000043.1 GCA_902778325.1 uncultured Spirochaetaceae bacterium | reverse complement strand
CGCCTTGACGGCGTCGAAGAACGGCTTGCCGGGGCCCGGCATCCAGCGGCCGTTGATGGCCGTCTTCGCCTTGCCGTCGATTTCCCAGTACGACTCGAAGCCGCGGAAATGGTCGATGCGCACGACATCGACGAGCTTGTAGAGCTTGCGGACAAAATGCTCTCACTCAATGAGCAAATGCAGAAAAAGAGCGCAAAGTTCATTTCTCGCGTGCAGGACAACTTGAAGGTGCAAAAGATTTCTGTCGCGCTTGAGTCTTTTTATGCGCTCACGTTTGCCGAGTTCGTGAAAGAGCTGGGCAAGCAAAAGGTGAAGCTGTCGCTAAAAGAGCAGGACGAGTGGGAGGAGTATTTTGATGAGTACAAGGCGGAAATCAGTGCGCTCACGGAGCAGATTGAGGCGACCGACAAGGCGATAAACGCGGCAGTCTATGCGCTCTACGGACTGTCGGCTGAGGAGATTGCGGCTGTGGAAGGAAACACAAATGCGAAAAGTTGACGAAACGCATAAAATAAAATAGAATACAAAAAGAAAGACGCAATCAAAGTTTCGGTTGGTCTTCGTTCACGATTTTGTAAAAAACCGCCTAAGTTTGGAAGACGAGGCGGTTTTATTTTGCTCTCTTAAATAAAATATTCGAAGAGAGGTACGTTACAATACTGGATAATCGAGCAACAAAAGCACAACGATTATCACACAAATCATAATGATTTTTCGTACTGACACCGCACGCCCTCCCAGCTTAAAAATATGATTTTTGCCATACGGCTACTCACCACTAGAGCCAGAAGAACCAACCGCCAACCTTGTCAGAGCGTTTTACCGCTCCTATGATTGCGTCGATTTTTATTATCGGTGCTTTGAGCAAAAAACTCAATTTGTAGCAATCAGAGCAGTATACAAAGTGTATTCGAGCAGACTTGTAGCAATTTAAGAAGTAAACGCACATTCTCTTGCCTTCACTTCGTTCCGCTCTGAATATCAGCAGGTTCTTTAAAATAGGTTAAGTCCATTTTCTCGCAAAAATGAGGAAAAACTAAATAGGTTAAGCCCATTTTCTTGCGAAAATGAGGAAAAACTAAATAGGTTAAGTCCATTTTCTTGCAAAAATGAAGAAAAACTAAATAGGTTAAGTCCATTTTCTTGCAAAAATGAGAAAAAACTAAATAGGTTAAACACATTTTCTTGCAAAAATGAGAAAAGTTGACGAAACGCATAAAATAAAATAGAATACAAAAAGAAAGACGCAATCAAAGTTTCGGTTGGTCTTCATTCGGTTTAACTAAAAACCGCCTCAATGGGTAGAAGACGAGGCGGTTTTATTTTGCGTATCGTCCGCGTTTGACAGCAAAACGTCAAAATGCTAAGATAGCGCCTATGAAACCGCAGTTGATTAAAGACATTTTGACATCTAGCCCAGACGGTCGCACAGTAACCGTTTGCGGCTGGGTTAGGACAAAGCGAGATTCAAAGAACCTCGTGTTTATACAGGTAAACGACGGAAGTTGTTTTGCTTCAATCCAGCTCACTTTTGACCGCACTTCACCGCACGCAAATGCTGACGCTGCCGCAATCGAAGAGCAGCTGAAAGATGTGACAACAGGCGCATCTGTGAAGGCAGAGGGTGTGATTATCCCTTCTCCTGCAAGCGGACAGGCTGTTGAAATCACACTCGTAAAGCTTGAAGTCTTGGGAAAATGCCCGACGGACAGCTATCCATTGCAGAAAAAGAATATGTCAATGGAATATCTCCGCGAAAACGCACACCTCAGAGCAAGAACAAACACATTCGGCGCAGTCTTCCGCCTTCGCAATCAGATGGCGATGGCATTGCACACATTCTTTCAGGAAAGAGGCTTCCAGTATATCATGGCTCCTGAAATCACTTGCTCTGATGCAGAGGGCGCAGGTGAGATGTTCCAGGTTACGACTCTTTCACTTGAGAAAATCGCAGAACTCGGCGTAAAAGCTGGAGCTGGCGGAATGAAGATTGAAGACGCTCACAAAATCGTGGACTATTCAAAAGACTTCTTCGGCAAAAAGGCAAACCTCACTGTAAGCGGACAGCTTGAGGCTGAAACAATGGCAACCGCTTTGAGCCGCGTCTACACGTTCGGACCGACTTTCCGCGCAGAGAACTCAAACACACCTCGCCACTTGGCAGAGTTCTGGATGTGTGAGCCTGAGATGGCTTTCTTTGACCTCTTCGACGATATGGATTTGGAAGAAGAGTTCTTGAAATATATGTTCAACTGGGCTTTGACAAAGTGCCGCGACGATTTGGAGTTCTTTGAAAAGAGAATACAGCCGGGCGTTATTGCGCAGTTGCAGCACGTTGTCGACACTCCGTTCAAGCGCATTTCTTACACAGACGCTGTAAAAGAGCTTGAGCCATACAACAAGGATTTTGAGTATCCGATTGAATGGGGAAAAGAGTTGCAGACAGAGCACGAGAGATGCTTGACGGAAAAGATTTTCAAGAGTCCTGTAATGGTCTACAACTATCCGAAAGATGTAAAGGCTTTCTACATGAAGCAGAACGACGACGGAAAAACTGTCCGCGCAGTTGACGTGCTTGTTCCGGGCTTGGGAGAAATCACAGGCGGAAGCGAGCGCGAAGAAAATTATGACAAGCTCCTCAAAGTGTGCGAAGAGCGCGGAATGGATATGACAAATTATCAGTGGTATCTTGACCTCCGCCGCTTCGGTTCTGTTCCTCACTCTGGCTTTGGCTTGGGCTTCGACCGCCTTTTGCGCTACATCACAGGTATGACAAACATTCGCGATGTCGTTCCTTATCCACGCGCACCAAAACTCGCAGACTTCTAATAGGCTAAAAAATGTCCTTCCCCCAAAAAAATACAAATGGGGGGGGGATTATTTTCTTGATAAATTAGAAAAACTGTAAGATAATAAAAATATGAGTGAAGAGAATAACGAAAAACCGATTTTTGGACGAAAAATATTTTTTATTGCACCTCCGCCGAACATTTTTCCTTTTGTCACAAACAAACTTCGTGAACTTGAATATGAAATTTATGTAATTCCAGACTACAAAAAAGCACGGGAGATTTTGCGAAATAATCCTGATTCTATTTGTTTTTGCAATCTTGACGACCAGAAACTTTCTGTGAAGTCTTGGCTGAATTACATAAAATCATATCATGACGATGATGAGCTAAAGTCGACGATAATGGGAGTTCTTTCTTCAAGGTCAAGAAAAAATGACCGCGAGAACTTTCTTATGCAGCCGAATCTTGGCGCGGGCTACATTGTAACGTCTGTCGGAAACACAGAGCTGGTGGATTCCATCAAGAACATTCTTGACGTGAATGGCGCAAAAGGTCGTCGCCAGTATGTTCGCGCAAACACGGCAAACAATCCGATGGCGCAAATTGTGTGCGAGAAAAACAACCAGATGTTTACAATGCAGCTTCAGGACATTTCTTCCGTGGGCTTTGCGTGCAGAGCAAACAACGAAGATGCACCGCTTTTCGTCAAGAATTCGCTTTTGAAAAACTTTACGCTCCGTCTTGAGAAAAAGCAAATCACGGCATCTGCTGTTATTTTTGCGACAAAACCCGGAGATGATTTTTCAATTCTGGTAATGCTGTTCCTGCCGAACCAGCCTGCTATGAACAAGCCTGCAATTCAAGAGTTCGTTGCAAACACGCTTGAGCAGACGACAATCGGAGATACACAGCATATCGAAGATGACCAAACAGATTATGAACACTACGGAGAAGAAGAAAACGCGTAGTTTTCGCGATTTTTCACCTCGCGTTATTTTACAGTCGTCGTTCTTGACGGCTGTTTTTTTCATTGAAAACAACCTCACCACTTGCGCAGCCTCTTGTGCATTCGGCTTTTTGTTTTCGTTCATTCCGATTTTGATGATGATTGCCGCAATTCTTCTGCACTTTTTGCACGCCTCATCAGATTCAATCTCGATTCTTCTCGGCGCTGACAGCTTTTTCTCTAGCGCCCTCCCCTCTTTTGACATCATCGAAAAAATCGCATCAATACGCGGAACAGAAAAGTTCGAGATTGTCGTTGTCGCCTTCACGATTTGGATGGCGCGAAACTTTTTCAATTCGATTTCCTCGTCGCTCAGGCAAATCTACAAGGCGCGCTCCGTTTCCCGTCCAGTGATGAACCAAATCATCGTGTTCGCAGAAGAACTGCTCGTTGTAGGCTCTGCGGCAATTCTGATTTTCTTGAGCAGCACAGCGCAAACAATCTTTTCAATCCCTATTTTGCACGAAATCGTCGGGCGACTTTCACAAATCGTGCCGATAAAGTCGCTCGAATGGCTTTCAGTGCCGACAGCAAGAATCGCAATCTTTCTCGCGCCATACATTTACATCTGCTTTTTCATCACAGCGATGTACAAAAGCGCAGGCGGCGGACAGCGCCCGTCATTGCGACTTTCGCTCTCATCGGCGCTCTTTTGCACACTTGTTTTCATGGCAGTTCAAAAAGCAATGTCGGTTTTCATCAACGTAAACCGCTACAACCTCGTCTATGGCGTCTTCAGCCGCTTCATCGTAATGCTTTTGGGCGTCTACGTCTTCTTCGTTCTCTTCTTGTTTTTCGCTCAGTTCATGTTCGTCGTCCAGTTCTTCGACGACCTTCTTCTAGGCGAGTTATACCTTCTTCAAAGCCGCGACAGGACAGCGTTTTTCCCGAAACTTCGCTACAAGATTTTTGTTGAGCCTGATTATTTTTTGAACGGACGAAAAAGCCTTTTTCCGCACAATTTTGAGCGCGGAGCGATAATTTACACAGCCGGAAGTGAAGCGCTTTCGGCGTTCTACATCGCAAAAGGAAGCGTCGAGCTTTCGAGCGCAAAAGAAAAAAACGTGCTTTCAAAAGGAAGTTTTTTTGGCGAAATGTCCTGCGTCCTCAAAAAACCGCGCGACAACACAGCAAAAGCGTGCGAGAACACGATTATCATCGAAATCGCCTCAGAGCAGTTTTTGTCGCTGCTACAAAAAAACAGCGAGGCGTCCCAAAAAATCCTCGAGCAAATCGGCGCATACTACGCGCGCATTTACGGCGACGGGCGAAATGCGCAATAGACAAAGACTGCATTGACGTTTCGGATTAGAAATTGACTGCTTCACTCTTGCATGAGCCAATTTCTGACTCGAAATTGACTGCTTCACTCTTGCATAAGCCAATTTCTGACTCGAAATTGACTGCTTCACTTTGAAGAAGAAAATTTCTGACTAGAAATTGATTACTTCACTTTGAACAAACCAATTTCTAACTCGAAATTGACAAATGCAGTTTTGTTTTGCCGAAAAGCAAAATTTGCAAAGTGTAGATAAAAAAAAAGTAATACTGTATAATTTGCAAAAAATAGACGAACAGGAGTTTCAAGGCGATATGTATAAGAGTGTTGACCCGAAGGCTGATTTTCCGAAACAAGAAGAAGAAATCTTGAAGTTTTGGGAAGAGAATGATACGTTTAAGAAGTCTGTGTCGCAAAGAGAGGGCGCAGAGGATTTTATTTTCTATGACGGACCGCCGTTTGCGACTGGCTTGCCACATTTTGGGCATTTCATTCCGTCTACGATAAAGGATATCATTCCGCGCTACCAGACAATGAAGGGAAAACGTGTTTCTCGCCGCTTCGGTTGGGACTGCCACGGTCTTCCTGTTGAAAATCTTATCGAAAAAGAGCTTGGAATCAACTCAAAACACGAAATTGAGGCTTATGGTGTCGCCAATTTCAACGATAAATGTCGCGCTTCTGTTTTGAAATACACTGGAGAGTGGCGCAAAACCATCACTCGCATGGGTCGCTGGGTCGATTTTGACAACGATTACAAGACGATGAATCCAGAATACATGGAGTCTATTTGGTGGGTGGCAAAATCGCTTTGGGACAAGGGCAGAATCTACGAAGGAAAGTACATTTTGCCGTATTGTCCGCGCTGTGCGACTGTTCTTTCTACTCACGAGCTTGCACAAGGCTACAAAGAGAAGCAAGACCCTGCAATCACAATTCGTTTCAAGGCTCTCACAAGCTCTGACACTTTGGGCGACGCGGATTTGGCGAACGGAAAGACTTATTTCCTTGCTTGGACTACAACGCCTTGGACTTTGCCTAGTAATTTGGGCTTGTGTATGGGACCTGAAATCGACTATGTGAAGATTTTAGACAAGGAATCTGGAGATTATTACATCTTAGCCGAGAGCCGTTTGTCTTCTTACTACAAAAAAGCAGACGCTTACGAGGTAATTTACAAGAAAAAGGGCGCGGATTTCATCGGCTGCACTTACGAGCCACTCTTCCCGTATTTTGCACGCCTTGCAGACGCTTCAGTTTGTGCCGCAGAGAGCGGACAGAAGTGTGAAAAGGGCGCATTCCGTCTTTTCAACGCGGATTATGTTTCTACCGAAGACGGTACTGGTATCGTTCATATCGCGCCTGCCTTCGGTGAAGACGATAGCAAGGTCTTTGCGGGTTCTGGCGTGCCTTTCGTTGAGCCGATTGACGCAGAATGTCGCTTCACAAAAGACGTAACTGACTATGTTGGTGTGTTTGTTAAAGACGCAGACAAAGACATCATGGACAGACTCAAGAAAGAGGGCAAATTAGTCAAGCGCGAGACCGTAAATCACCAGTATCCGCACTGTTGGCGTTGCGGAAGCCCGTTGATTTATCGCGGTATCGGCTCTTGGTTCGTCAAAGTCGCTGACCATCATGAAGAATTGCTCAAGGCAAACAGCCAAATCATGTGGCAGCCTGCTCACATCAAAGAAGGACGCTTCGGAAAGTGGCTTGCGGGTTCTCGCGACTGGGCAATCAGCCGAAATCGCTACTGGGGTAACCCGATTCCGATTTGGAAGTGCGCGGATTGTGGAGACACGGTTTGTGTCGGCTCTCGCGAAGAGTTGAAAGAGCTCTCTGGCGTGTATCCTGAGGACTTGCACAAGCAGTTTGTTGACAAAATCACTATTCCTTGCAAGTGCGGCGGGGTGAAAAAGAGAATTCCTGAGGTTTTCGACTGCTGGTTTGAGTCGGGTTCTATGCCGTACGCTCAATTACACTATCCGTTTGAGAACAAAGACTTCTTTGAAAAGCATTTCCCTGCGGATTTCATCTCGGAAGGACTCGACCAAACACGAGGTTGGTTCTATACATTGACCATTTTGGCTTCTTCTTTGTTCGATAAGCCTGCGTTTAAGAACTGTATCGTTAACGGCATTGTTCTCGCGAGCGATGGTCGCAAGATGTCGAAGTCTTTGCGCAATTATACCGACCCAGTTGAAGCGATTAACAAGTTTGGCGCAGACGCTATCCGTTTGTTCTTGATGCATTCGGCTGTTGTTCGTGCAGATGAGATTAGATATAGCGACGAGGGCGTTCGCGACGTGGTGAAGAGCATTATTTTGCCACTGTGGAACAGCTATTCTTTCTTTGTTCAGTACGCAAACATCGATAAAGTTACTTGCACTGGGCACGAGTTCGACGAGAAATTGCCGTCTAATCCGCTTGACCGCTGGATTTTGTCGGTAAGTCAGAAGATGGTAAAAGACGTTACCGAGGCTTTGGACAAATACGACTTGAGCGCGGCTATTGACCCTATGCTTTCGTTCATCGACCAAGTGAATAACTGGTACATTCGCCGAAACCGCCGCAGATTCTGGAAGAGCGGAAACGACGCGGACAAGCTCGAGGCGTATGGTTCGCTTTACATTGCATTGAAGACATTTGCTCAGGTTGCAGCTCCGTTCATTCCGTTCCTTTCTGAAGAGATTTGGCAGAATTTGAAGACGGCAGAGGACAAAGAAAGCGTGCATTTGATGGATTATCCTGTTTACAACGAGAGATTCCACGATGCAGAGCTTGAATTCCAGATGGCAACGGTACAAAAAGCCGTAATTATGGGACGTTCTTTGCGCGACCAGTTCAATTTGAAGAACCGTCAGCCGCTCGCTTCTGTGGTTTTGGTTACTCGCAATGCAGATGAGAAGAAAGTTCTTGACAGCATGAAAGAAACCATCGCGGAAGAGCTCAATGTTAAGTCGGTTGACTTCCATGAGCGCGAAGATGAGTTGGTAGAATACAGCGCAAAGGCTAATTTCAAGGTTTTGGGCAAGCAGCTCGGCGGAAAAATGAAGCTGGCAGCGGCGGAAATCGCGAAACTTTCAGGCGAGGCGATTGCGGATATTCTTGACGGCAAGGCGGTCAGCGTGAAAGTTGACGGCGTAGACGTTGCTTTGAACACAGAGAACATCATCGTGGAGCGCAAAGAGAAAGAAGACCTCAAGGTCATCAACGACGGCACTCTTACGGTTGCTTTGGACACGAAAATCACTGATGAGCTCAAGAAAGAGGGCTTTGTGCGCGATTTGGTTCGCGGAATTCAGGATTTGCGCAAGAAGAGCGGTTTTGAAATCACCGACAGAATCAATCTTTGCGTTTCTGGCGACGAGGAACTCAAGAGCGCGTTCGAGATGTTCAAGGATTTCGTGGCGAACGAAACGCTTGCGGCTTCTGCCAACTGGAGCGCGGACATCGCTGGCGCAACAGAGGTCAAGGCTGACGAAAAATCTTGGCAGATTAGTGTAGCTAAGGCATAGACAGGCACAGCCTGCTTTTCAAAGATACCATTCTTATACGTTTTGTATGGGAATGGTATTTTATAAAGGAGATAAATAGGTGAGATTAAAGGGAAAATTGCAGCGTTTGCTTGTGCTATCGGCGTTTTTTGTGCTGAACGCAGTTCTTTTTGGTTGTCAAAGCACGAAAGTGGCGCAAAATGTTGTAGAGCCGTATGCGCTTTTGAATGAAAATAGCGTGCTTTATATGAAAATACCTGTGAAAGACAACAAAGCGATGTTTGACAAGATATTCGACAGCTTTACTGAGAACGGAGAGAAAGTTCGCGGTTTGGTTTACAAGTATATCGATGAGATTTACATGGTTCAGCGGGCTGATGACGGCGGATTCGAGGGGATTTGCAAGGGAAATTTTCCTCCGTCGATGGTAAAGAACGCAGAGAAGTATACTGAGTGGAAAAATCACGACTTTACGGCGGCAAACGGCGTGAATTACAAGATTTACGAAAGCGATTCTAGCATGCAGATTGCGTTTGTTGACAAAAATATGATGTGCCTGTCGAGAAATGCGGCGGAAATCTTAAACCGATATGCTGTAGGCGCAGAGATGAGTGAGAACGCGGCGAGGGCTAAAGAGAAATTCGAAGAAATGGACAGCAAAAATTTGCTTTTCCTTATGGCGAATGTTTACGACTTCATGGATAGAGATGTTGCTGAAAAGATTTTGCCGAATTTGGACTGCCTTTACGGATTTTCGTATCTGAAAGAGGACGGCACGCTTGATTCTGATGCGTATCTTGAGCTAAAAGACGAGAAGGCTTTGAACGGCGTGGCGAGAGTGCTTCATTTCATTTTGTCGGTGACGGGCGAAAATATCGGCGTTGAAGTTGAAGAAGATAAAGAGAGAATTCATCTTACACATATGAATGTTTTTGATTTTTAGGAGTTTTTTATGAACGTGGACAAGATTGTTTTAAAAGCGGAAGATTTGGACGGATATTTGACAAAAGATGATTTAGACGATTTGGCGCGCTTGCAGGAAATGTATAAAGGCGCGACTGCTCATTTTGCCGCCGAGGATAAAGACGCAATTATCCGCGATTTCGACGAAATGGGACACGAAATGCAGAATATTTGCTCAAAGCACCCGAATTTAAAGGTGTATTCGTTCGACACAGAGGAAGGCGCACACGCAGAGGCGAGCCGAGTCATCGCAAAGCTTCGCAGCGTGAACACTGGACACGAAGAGTTCTTGTATTACAGCCAGAGAGCCTATGAAATGCTTTTCCGCTTGGCGTACACAGACCAGCACACAGACAAAAAGAACCACATCATCGTGAAAACGCCTGTGAAAGACCCTGTGCAGAACTACGCTGTGCATAAAATCCCTGATATTGACCACAAAATCGAGAATGCCGTGATGTGCGTAATGCTTCGCGGTGCGCTTTTGCCGAGTATGATTATGTCAAAGGAGATTGAAGAGTATTCTTCAAGCGGATATGTAACGCCGTTCGCTCTTTTCAAGATTAATCGCGACGATTCACGCCACGAAAACGATATGCAGTACATTTTGAACTTGAAAAATTCATTCTTCAAGCTCGAAGAACTCGACGGAAAGGATTTGATTTTCGCTGACCCGATGAATGCGACGGGCGGTTCTCTTGTTACTGTCGTGAAATACTTGCAATCTCAGGGCGTTAGACCGAGAAGCATTAAGTTCTTCAACGTTATCAGCGCACTCAAGGGCAGTTTGCGTGTTATCCGTGCTCTTGACAACTGCACTTGCTACACACTTTGGCTTGACCCTGTTTTGAACGAGAGGGCTTACATTATGCCAGGCTTGGGCGACGCTGGCGACAGACTTAACGGTGCGGACACTCACGAGCAGCCTCGCAATATCATTCAGCTCATCGCGGATTACGGCTCAAACATCGCGGGCTTGTATCGAAGTCAGATGAGAAAAATCGAGCAGACTGTTCTCGGCACTCTGTAATTTTCTTTTCTCTTTGTAACAGGGGGCTTTTAGTCCTCTGTTTGTTTTTATACGGTTATTTTCTATGCGTATCCTTTTCATTTTGACATTGCTATCAATAACTCTTTCTTGTGCGACGCTGGATAAAATCTCTGGCAAAAGAGCGCAAGAGAAAAAGAACATCTGCACGGAATATTACAACATCGCCGAGGGCTACATGGGCATAAAAGATTATGCAAAGGCTGCAACTTACTACGAAAAGGCGATGGCGGACAAAGATTTGTATTTGCAGGCTTATTATGAGCTTGGTCGCTCTTATGCACTTTCAAAAAACTGGGAGAAAGCTCTGGCGATTTTTAACGACTTCCTTGAAAAAGACGCGGATAACTTGGATTTGCAGATGTCTGTTGCGTATATTTACGCGATGAGGGGCGATTTTTCACAAGCTTTGGAGCAATATAAATCTCTTATCGAAAAAAATCCAGATTCTGCTGATTTGCAGAAAAACTTTATCGCTGTGCTTCTTTCTTGCTCGCGGGCGGAGATGGCAGAGGAGTTTTTTGAGCAGTTCAAGGCGAAGTTCCCCGATGACAAGGATATTAGCGATATAAAAAAGAAAATCGCAGTCGCGCTTGGCGAAAAGGTTGAAGACGAGGCGAAAGAAAAAAGCGACGACAAAAAAGAAAGTCAATAAAAGAAAAGTTTGCTCTATATGCGGTTTTTACCGTCCAAATGGAATTTTTGCAAAAACCGCTTGCGGTTTTACTCGTCCAAACGAAATTTCTTCAAAAACCGCTTGCGGTTTTGCTCGTCCAAACGGAATTTCTTCAAAAACCGCTTGCGGTTTTGCTTGTCCAAACGGAATTTCTTTAAAAACCGTTTGCGGTTTTGCTTGTCCAAACGGAATTTCTTCAAAAACCGCAAGCGGTTTTCACCGTCCAAACGAAAAGGCGCTCCAACAGTTTTAAGAATGACAAAAAAATCTCCCCGAAGGGAGATGTGTTCGACCGTAGAGGTCGTTTTTTTATACAAGTGTCTGCTGCTCAACAAACTCTTTGTATTTTTCGGGGTCAACGCGGAAAGCGATGAGCGGCAAAGATGAATCTGCGTGTGCAAGCGCCTTCTCCGCCTCTTCGTGCAGCACAGAAGCGTCTATCATTCGCTGAGTTCTCGCTGCAATTCCAATCATGAGCTGACCAGGGAAGTTCTGCGCTTGAAGGACTTCCGCGACTTTCGGCTCGATTAACTCTGCAATCTTTATCGCGCCGTCGATGTCTGTCTGCGGCAAAAGCACCGCGTAGCCGTCGGTTTTGTATTCAAAGAGCAAATCTCTGTTGGCGATTGCATTGAAAAGAACGCTTCGGACGCTCTCGGAAATGTAATCCATTCTGTCCAAGCCAGAAATACGCATAAACATCAGCGACACATCTTTTCCTTGCTCGATTGCGTCCTGAAGAGCCTCTTGCGTTGACACATCGATAAAACTTTCCCACGAAAAGCCTGTAAAAGGCGAGTATCTTGAGTTTTGAATCGGCGGGACTTGCGCTTCGGCTTCGTTCGCTTGCTCTCCTCCCGCCATTGTCATTCCCGACATCGTTTCATCAACAAGGGTGAACGCTGTGTCTGTTTGCGTCATCGAAACAGGCGAGATTGTCTCTTTTGTGAGCGTGTACGGCTCTTCGTCAAGGCGGTTCGAGAATGTTCTGGAGACGGCTTCTGGGTCGTTTATTATCGAAACAGGCGAGAATGTGCTTGTCGCACTTTTCTCTCTTTCCGCCCCACCCTTCTCGCTTTCGCTCTCTTTGTCATTTTCAAACGGAGAGATTGTGTGAAGAGAGGCGAGCGTCGGCGAAATCTCTGAAATCGGCGAGAATGTTACGACATCGCTAAAGCCGTCGCTTTGGGTTGAAAGGTTCGGCTCTTCTGTTTTTGTCTGCTTTTTTCTGGAAAATTTCGGAATATCGGCAAAGGGCTTTTCACTTGGCATTGATGTTGTGATATTGATATACACAAAGAAAACAACGGTGCAAAGTGTCGCAGCAAGAACTACGATAAACGATATTTTTGCAGTCTTGTAAATTGATTCAGGTTTCAGAACATAGAGGGAGGCGGTCAGCGTCACAGCACCTGCGCCGTCTTGCGAAATTGTTGTGCTGCAGGATTTCAGGAGAGGAGATGAAGCATCAAAGTTGTTGCTCTGAGGCCATTCAAAGATTGTTTCTCCACCGCTCAAGACGAAAACAGCGGCAATATCGCTTGTGGAATTTATTATCTGCAGCATTGAATTTGTGAATGTCGCTGTGCTTTTTGTTTCTGCTTTGTATATGTCAGCGGTGCTTTTTGCGAGCTTCTTAAATCGCGTTTCAACATGCCTTTCTGCAGTCTTGTATTCAGATATTAACGAAATACAAAAGAATACGATTGAAGATATATATAAAAACAACGCAACTGCTGAAAATATGCTGATACTTTTCTTCTGTTCCATGCTATTTAGTATAGCGCACTGACGACTCGTATGCAAGTTTCAGCAAGTCGAAAAACGGTATGTTTTTATCTCGCATTGCAGCCATAACTGGCAAATGTGCAAAAAATGCTGCACGGTATTTTTCAGGATTTTTCTCTAAAAGCAACTTCTCTGTTTCACAAAGCAGTTCTTTTGTGAATTTGTCAAACGAAAATAATCTTGCGCTCTCTTTTCTTGGCTTTGCCTTTTTTGTCGCGCAATATAAGTTTTTCTCTTGTTGAACAAAGGCGTGTTCTGCAAAAAAGTCCGCTGTCGTGCTTGCATATTTTTCAAGCATTTCGGTGGAGAAAACTCCATTCTCTTTTTTGATTAGAGGCGTTCTGAACATTAATGTGTCAAACGCAGTTTCACTGTTTCTTAGTCGGTTTGACTCTTCGCCAAAAATATCATCGAAATACGTTCCTGACGCATATGGCTTTCCATTGCTATATGAAAAATCAGCGCCAAAAAGTTCTATTTTGTCAAAGCCTGAAATACGGGCAAAATCTGAAGCAGCAATCGCAACTGTCCCCGCTCCGCTTTCAAGATACGGGAAATCTCCAAACTCGCGTGCCAAGACGGAAAGGGGGTGCATACTAGACGAAAACAATATCTTTGCGCCACTTTTTTCAGCCGCAAGAACAGAAGAATGAGGAGCGCCTAAATCAAAGACGCAAAGAGGCGGATTCTCTGGAAAATGAAAAAAATGGCGATGCGATACATTTTGAGCGTCAATCGAAACGACTGCATCTGCATTTATCCCTCGCCGAGTAAGCGCAGAAAAAGCTGTGTCACAAGCAATCACGAAATATTTTTCTCGCATTTGCGCTATCTTTGAAAGCGATTTATCAAGACTTGGACCTGCCGCAATCACAGCCGCAGTTTTTCCATCAGACATTGGCAAAGGCGAAAGCGTGTGTGTCGCTGCATATTTTAGGTTCTGAAAAATATTTCTGTGCCAATGGCGTCCAAAATGGGCTTGAACAGAAAAATCAGCAGAAATGTTTTTCAGTGTTGCATTTATTATCGCTCTTATTTCACACTCAGCATCCGGGAAATTTTGTGCCCATGCTCGTTGTGATAAAATGCCCAAATCACCATGAAAAATCGGGATATATGAGGAAAGAAGCGTTTTTGAAAGTTCCTTTTTAGTGCAAAAAACAACATTGCCAGTCTCAAAGATTGCTTTCACACAAGGAATATCTTGAAGAACAGCAAAATCATCTTCACTTGACTCAACAACGATGATTTTCATTTCTGGATTTTTTTGAAGAAGCGCTTGAATATGGTATCCACCGCCAAGACCGATAACGACAGTATATCGTGAATTGATATCTGCCATTTTCTGCGCCTCCGCCTCTGGATTGTAGCGAGAATGCATAAGGCGACCATTTTCAAAAACAGGTATTACACTTCCATTCTTTGCTATTTCTTTTTCTGCTTTATAAACCGATTTCATTTTACTTCCATTTTTGCTCAAAGCCAGAAATCAATTCGGAAAAAAAAGAGTCGCGCTTTTCAAAAAGCGTCTTTTCCGCAATTTCTTGTTGCTGTGAACCATAATATTTTTTGTAATGGATATATTCAGACGGGAAAATATTTTCAAACCAAAATGTTGCTCTTTCATCATTAAGCGAAAGATTTTTTGCATCGTTCAAAATCTTTTTTATGACTTCAAACCTTTCTTTTGCTTCACTAGGCGAAATTGTATTTTTTACATGTACAACAGGCTTTTTTCTGTCTCCGCCCTCACTCAATCGCTTTGAAAAATCTTCTTCGCCAATATCGAGGATTTTGCCAAGAGGAGATAAAGTCTTTTCTGCGACACGAAATACGCGTGATGAAAAATCGCCGCTTCTGGATGAAAACCAGTCACGATAAATTGCAAGTGAGCCATTTTTTCGTCCAGCAAGTGAAAGACGCGTTGAACAAGGATAAAGACGATATTCTGCTACAGAGTTTATTTTGTCCAAGGCATTCGGCTGTAAGTGCTGGAAACCTTTTGCTTCACAAAGGTCAAGCCCAACACAAAAAATACGCGCAGTCGTCATTTCAAGAGCAAACTGAACAGCAGTTCCGCTTACAGTTCCATTTCGATATGCCTTCGCTACTGCAATTCCAAATTTTTTTGCAAACTCATTTGCAAAAATACTTTCAGGAGCGTCCCCATATACAAGAGGAATGATTGGATTTTCAAAAAGCACATCACAAGGAATCGCAGACTCTGCGCTTGTGGCAAGAGGTAATTCTGGGCAAGATGAAAGTTTCTCAAGATGTCGCTTTGCCCATTGTCCGCCATCTGTTGAAATGCACAAGTCTGGGATTATTCCTTCGTATAAAAGAGGTTCTAATGCAGAAGAAACAGCAATCAAAAAATACTTTTCGCGATATTTTTTCAAAGCAGCAAGTGCGATTTTCAAAGAAGGACCAGACGCTGCAACAACAATATCACAATTTCCATGCTCTACGAAAGCAAATCGATTCGCAAAAGAAAAAAAACGCAACGTATTTTTTAGCCAGCGCTTTGCAAAAAAACTGCGAGTCGCAATTACATCCCTGCTTTTCAAGACTGCACAACGGATTTTATTCCATGCAAGAGATGATTCGGCAGGAAAAAGCATTTCAGAAGGTTGCCAAGCAGCAAAAAGAGCGCAGGCTATTCCATCTTCACCAAAAGAATCAAATAATTGCGAATCAAGGTTTTCATTTGCAGAAAAAAAATAATCCCAAGAATCGTTGTATGCTGAAAAATCTGTGCAAAAACGAATTGCCGCAATGAGCGCATTAGGAAATCGCTTTTTTAAGAATGGAACACAATATGGAAGACATGGCTCCGTCAATACAACTATTTTTGGAGAAAAATCGCAACTCAACTGCGATACAAATCGCTCAGCCTCACGCTCTGGATTATATGCAGAATGGAGATATTTTCCGCCCAAAGAGCATGTTTTACTTCCATTTCGTGCATTTGAAAACTCAATCATATAAAAGGAAACTTATTGAAGCAAAAACGCCGTAATATCACTTTCTGAGCGACTGACTCCTGCAGAAGCAACTTCAAGTTCAATTACCTTCGGAAGCGATGTCTGCAAAAGCATTTTCAGCATACGCTCATCAACAGGTATTGAAGAAAAAATCACAATGCGGATTTCTTTTTGCGCATCAGATATACAAATATTCGGCGCTGAAAACATCGATTTTATAATCGAAAATGCGGACGAAAACCAATTTTCAGCCGCATTTTCGCTCATTTCAATACTTACAAAAAAAAGACTAGCTGGATAAAGCGTAATATTTTTCGAAACGATACTTTCTATTACGCTTTTATCCAAAACATCGCTTTCACAATCCATTAAGCGAGTCCCAATTCCTTGAACAGTTTTTTGTATGTTTCAAACTGCTCAGACTGTGCAAACTCTGTAATCTTCTCTTCAGGAAGACTCTCAAGCAACTGATCCATATAAGACAAAACAGACTTGATTTCCTCACGCAAATCTCCAGTTATGTCATTTCCAGAGTCTTTAGCAGCAGGCTCACTTGGTTCACCGTCCAAAATTGCAAAAGCATCTTCCTCAGAAATATTTGACGAAGGAATTCCTGCTTCATCAGATGTTTCAAGAACTTCCTCAGGAGCTTCTTCTGCAAATAGCGCATCATAATCATTTTCCGCAGAATCACTAGCAGGCTTTTCAACCTCACCAATCAAATCTTCATTAGATGCCTCTTCAACAAGTGAATCCGTAACATTGTCAATCGTCTCAGAAGCAGTCATATCTGACTCTTCCGTGAAATCAGCAGTGTTCAAAATATCATCAAGCTCATCGCCTGAAAGCGCAATCACATCATCATCGTCATCAGCACCAAAGAAGCCGCCCTCTGAATCTGCAGAAGCAGAAGGAATCTCAATGTCATCGACATTTTCTTCAAAATTAGGCTCTGAATCAGTAATCTCAGGAGGAACTTCAAATGCAGAATCCTCTGCCAAATTTTCAACTTTCGGCTCATCAAATTCTGGCTCACTGATTGCCTCTTCAGTAGCTGGCTCTTCATAAGAAGGACCTTCAAAAACAGTTTCTTCTGGTTCTTTTTCTTCAGGTTCTACAGAACTTTCTGATGCTTCCAATGGCTCTTCAGAATCAAGCATGATATTCTGATTGTTCAAAATATCATCAAGTTCATCGCCTGAAAGAGCAATAACATCATCGTCATCATCAGCACCAAAGAAGCCACCCTCAGAATCGCTTGGAGATGCAACAGGAATTTCAATATCCTCATCTTCAAACTCATCGCTCTTTTCTTCGACCTCATCCGAAACCGGAGCGCTTTCTGTTATTGGAGCAGGTGCTTTCTTCAAAACTTCAACATCATTTTTAAGAGATGAAATCTCAGAACGCAACGCCGCAAGTTCAGAAACAAGCTGACTCAAAACATCATTTGAAACATTAGCAGAAGGCTTTGAGCTTTCTGCTTCTGACTCGCTCGCAGTGTCAGGCTCAGAAAAAATTGCAGTTTCTTCTTCAAAAGTATCTGGAATATCACTAATTGAAGAAGAATTGCTTTCAGGAATATCATCATCAGCAATAACATTCATCTTAATTTCTGATGACTGCTCACTCTTTGACTCGTCAACAACTTTCATATCATTTTCATCACTTGAATCATTAGAGAAACCAAAATCAGACAAGTCTACGCTTTCTGTGCTACTTTCAACACTAGGAGATTCAGAAACGCTTTCATCGCTTGTAAACTCGCTCAAATCAACTTCCTGCTCATCTGTTGGAGAAGCGTCAGCACCCGATGAACTCTCTGGTGCAGCATTAGAACCATCATCGCTTAGACTTGAAAAAATATCATCAAAGTTATCAAGGTCAACAGTTTTTCCTTCAGATGCAGATTCAAACTCAGAAGCAACATTTGTGTCAGCAATAATCGATGAATCTGCTTCTTCTGCAACAGATGAATCAACAGGATTTTCATCACTGAAATCCAAATCGATATCAAGAGGCGCTTCATCTTCTATTGCAGAAGGCTCTTCAGAAGCTGCGTCTTCTTTATCATCTGTATCAAGGAACTCATCAAGAGAAACTTCTTCGTCCGCAGAAAAATCAGCAGGCTCAACACTTTTCGAGTCTTCTGCGCTTACAGAATCATCAAGCGCCTCATCTCCCAAAAAGTCGTCAAGAGAAACCTCCTCAGTTCCTCCTTCGCCAGCAGAATCGGAAGAAGAATTATCAGAAAGGCTTATGTCTTCTATATCAGGCAGGCTGTCAAAATCATTTCCAACATCTTTAATATCAGAAACTTCGTCGGACTCTTCACTTTTCGCATTGCCAGAATCCGCGTCCGCACCAGCCGCGTCATTTTCTGACGAGTTCGGCGCTTTTTTGACCCAAACGCCGTATTCATCCAAGTTGTCATTCGGATTTTCAGTTATATTTGTGGAGTCCATCATATTTATGCCCTCTTGTCCAGAATTGATTGCTAATTCTTTATCGACTCAAAACGCCTAAAACAATAGTTTTTAGAAGATAAAGTTCATCTCGCAGATTTCTGCGCTTCCTATATTATATCACAACATTCTAATTCAGAAAACGTATATTTTTGCCGATGTTAATTCCATTATGGAAAAAATGCGATTTTTAATGGCATCTTGCGCCGGAACTCTAATTTATGTAATTGTTTCTCTACTTGGCGGCAAGGACGGCGTTTTCGCAAATCGACAACTTGAGGCTCAAAAAGCGCTTATCGTCGCTCACACAGCGGAAGTCCAAAAAATAAATGACGAACTTTCTTTGGAAAACGAGATTTTGTACAGAGATTCTGCTGCAATCAAGGCACAGGCACGACAACTCGACCTCATTTCTGACGGCGAAAGACTTGTCAAAGTGAACGGACTTGACCACGATACTCTTCCACTCCATAATTCAGGAAGCGTTCTTTTGAGGCAAGATATTTTTTACTTGCCCGAATGGGTTTGCAAGCTCTTTGGTGTTCTTGTATTTGTTCTTGTGCTTTTGATTCTCGTTCTAAAAGACTTTGCGCGCTCCCCTGCGGCTGCACGCATCAAAAGCGAAAGCGCAAAAGCAACATCTGGAGCACAAACGCTCAGAGCGCAAGGAATTCCGATTTATGACATGCGAAAAATCTAGCAAAGATTCTGCAAAAATAACGGCATCTTTTTTGAAGCAAGGAAAAATCGTAATAATGCCGACTGACACTGTTTACGGCTTTTCTGGAATAGTAGACTTGAACGGCTCGCCGCTTTTTTCAACCGATGACAAAATCCGAAAAATCAAGGGAAGAAGCGAAACGAAGCCGTTTATCTGCCTTCTTTCGAGCGTCGACTCTCTCAAAGATTTCACCGACGACGAAATCCCCGAAAAAATTCTTCGCGCATGGCCTGGTGCGCTGACCACAATCGTAAAAATAAAGACTTCGTCCCCGCTGGCCAAAATTGTTCCGACGATGGCTTTTCGCATTCCTGGCGATGAGTGGGCACGAGAAGTCGTGAGACAAACAGGCGCTCCGATTTATTCGACGAGCGTGAACAGAAGCGGTTTTCCTGTTTTGTCCGCGTTGAGCGAGATTGAAAAGGAGTTTTCTTCTGAGGCGGATTTGATTGTTCAGGATGGCGACAAGCCGAACGCGATTCCGTCGACGATTGTTTCGCTGGACAATGGAAAAATCACGATTTTGCGGCAAGGCGCTGTCAAAATCGACTGACAAAAACGCACACGCACAATTTTTTCTTGAAAAGGCTTCTGCACGTTGCAGGAGTCATTTTTGCAAGCAAAATTGTTTCGCGCACGTTGCAGGAAGCCGTTTTACAACAAAATCAACTTCTAGTCCAAGCCGTAACGACTTACCGCTAGCGTTCGTTCCCCAACTTTCAACAAAACCAACATCGACATTAAAGCCTCTGTATTTCAACTCGTTGTAGATGATGTTTTCCATAATGTGCGGCTCTTCCTACTGACGAAAATTCAAAATGGCATTTCTTAAACCAATATCCTCAAAATAATATTTAATTTCCGTGCCTATGTATTTTCTGCCTTTCACATCGTAACGCAAAGCTTCTTCAATCAAAAAAGCGTCTTTGAGGCACTCGATATAATTCGAAATCGTTTTATCCGTTACTGATTTTTTTTCAACTGATTTGAATGTATCGCTAATTCTTTTTGGGTTCGTTGGAGAGCCTATGCAGGAAGCAAGCAAGTGTACGAGCGTGAAAAGTCCGTCAGCATTACGCAGATGATTTCGTTCCTGAATATCTTTCATGTATGTCAGTTCATAAAGGTTTTTCAGATAATCGCTTTTCTTTTTTTCTGAATCAAATTCAAGAATCTGAGGCAAAACACCATAAGTATAAAACTCTTTTCATGCATCAGCTTTGTCTCCTCCGACAGCTGAATAAAATTCAGAAAATGAAAGCGGCAACACACGAATTTCATCTCCTCGTCCTCTGAATTCTGTAACAACATCTTTTGACAAAAACTTTGAATTGCTTCCAGAAACATACACATCAACAAAAGGCGTATGCAGAAGACTTAAAAGCACCTCAACAAAATCCTGTACCAACTGAACTTCGTCAAGGATTATGTATGTCGTTTTTTTTGTCATTCTTAAGGTGTGAATCAATATATTCTAGCAGAGTTTCAGGATTGCGAAGTTTTTTGTTGCGAAGGTCATCAAGAGAAAGTTCTATGATTGCTGTTCAACAACGCCTTTTTCGGTCAGATAATTACGAAAAAGTTTGAAAAGAAGAAAAGATTTTCCACATCGCCTAACACCTGTAACAATTTTTACAAGATTATTTCCCTCTCCAGAAATCAGCATATCAAGGTATTTTTTTCGTTGAATTATCATATTTACTCTGAAAGTTTGTGTTGTATCACGTATTTTCGGAGTAAAAAGAGTGTATCTTAAGAATAATGTAGATTGTAAATTTTATTTCTTTTCTACAAACTCAATCTCCTCCGCCGTCAGACCATAGAGCGCATACACAAGGCGGTCGATTTCTGCTTCTTCCGCGCTTGTGTCCGCCTGCGGATTGTTTTTTTTTGC
>CACYWZ010000042.1 GCA_902778325.1 uncultured Spirochaetaceae bacterium | reverse complement strand
TCCTTTTGACTTGGGGAGATAAAAAATTCAAATTTATTGGCTTCTTTTTCTATGGGTAGTAATTAAATTTGAATTTATTGCTTCCCTGAGCAAAAGGGAAGCAATAAACATTTTTTCAGTTGCTTGTTGATATTGACCAGCCAACCAAACCGTCATCAACAGGGCTTCCAAGTTTTTGGACTCCGATAATATATTGCCCAGTGCGGTTTATTGTGAAAGTTGTACTTTGAGATTGAGAGGCAAGACCTGACAGCAAGCAAACACAACTTCCATCAGAAACATCGTAAATGATTATCAAGCCGCTTGTATATTGCACATTTCCCAAAGAAGTAAAACTCAAACTATACTGTCCAGCATTTAGAGAAATTGAGCCATATCTAGAAGGATTGTCAGTTGACAAATAGACTGATTTTGTATTATCAACAGAACTAACATAATTTAACGATGGAACTTGCCAACAATAAACTGCTACATAACCGCTTGTTGACGGGTTAAATGTGACATTGTATGTATAAGTTTCTGTTTCAGGAGAACCGTAAATCCAACCATATTCATAAAAAGGAATAGAGTTTCCGTCATTATCTGAGAGCGTCAAAGTTGCATCAGAAGCACTTACAGAGTTTCCAGAACAATACTCCACATAATCAGAATCTTGTGAATTGCTAAACCAAAGTTGAAAACAGTATCCTTCGCTTATCGTGACTTGAAAAGTTTTTGGCTTTCCTGCTTCCAAATAGATTTCTGTGTAATCGTCCCAATAAAGCGAGTAACAAGATTTTACTTCAACATAAGTATGCTCATTAAAATCACCACCACCGTCCATTCTATCGAGATTCTCTATGCCTGTCGCTGCTTGCAATTTGCCTGATGCGTCATCAAATTTGTCGTTCAACGCTTGCGCACAACTTGTGACGAAAAGAGAAATAATCAAAATGCTAACTGTAATTGTTGTTTTCATATTTCCTCCTTACCAAGACCAACCAGCCGACAGCATATATGTGTCAAGGAATCCTGAGCCCATAAGATATTTGAGTTTGTATTTTGCGCCTATGACTAAATGCTCAAATGTGAAATCAAGACCCGCACACGATTCAAGCGACAAACCTGCAGGCGCATTTTCTTTTGGGTGGTCAATTGTGCTAAAGTAGCCGCCAAGTCCAAGCGAGGCATAAGGTCGAAGTCGCCACAGATTGACGGAAACGCCTCCGACAATGTTCAAGTCAAAGAAGTTGATGTCTTTTGCATCTGTGTCGTTGCCGTAGCTGTTGTGCTCATCACGGTATTTTCCGTCGATTTCGGTCAGAAGAGCATCGAAATCTCCTCCCAAGAACCAATGCTCACCTCCCCAATGGTAATATTCAGCTCCGAACATCATTCCGTTGAAGAAGCGTCCTTCTGCATATCCGATGTTCAAATATGCGCCTTTCTTGCTCTTTTGGTATGCGTAGAAATCAAACTCCTCGCGCTCATTTTCTTTGGCGATTTCTTTGTTCACGTTTGTCCGAGCAGCATCAAAATCAAGCAAATCTTTGTCAGGATTCCGCTTTGACGAGATTGTGAACGTGGAAGAGCGTGTCTTTCCGCCAGCAGCGAACTCAACGCTGTATTGCCCGTCAGGGACGACGACGCCTCCGACTTGTCCGTCCCATTCGGTGTACTGGAGCCATGTCGAGAAGAAGACGCTGCTTGTGTAAACGACAGCACCGCTCTTGTCCTTTACGGTGAGATAGCCGAACTCCGGAGCGGTAACACTCCAGCTAAAATTGATAGCGCCTGTTTTTCTTTCTGGATAAAAATTCTGGGCACTCGCAGAGAATGAGTTTATGTCGAAAGCCGCTTTCTTCATATTTATGTTTCTTGGATGCTCTTTCAATCTTACGATAGTGACGTATTCTGAATAATCTTCGTAGCCAAACGCGCGCACTTTCAAGCGATAAGTGCCTTCATCAAGTTCCGTTCTTCCCGATATAGGCGAATCGTTTATGAAAACATGGGCATTCGGTGTATTTGTTGATACTGTGATATAGCCAGAAATATGCACCATAGAGCGTGTTACCGTGTGAATATAATTCGGCTCAAGCGTTACGGTTTCGCGAATCGTCTCGTAGTGCTGTTTTTCTATGCGGAGATTGTGATTTCCTGGAAAAATGTCGGTTATGGTCAAAGGCGTTTTTCCCTTGTACGTGTTATCCAGATATACGCTAGCCCCTGTCACATTCGATGTTATAACTTTCAAATCTGAGAGCTTAAAATCGATGTTGCAAGTCGTCTCGTATCCCGCAGAGACTGTGACATATCGCGTTTCATCGAGAAGCCCGTCGTGTGTGACGGTGACTGTATGCGTTCCTGGTTTCAAACCGTCAACGGTCAATGGAGAAAGACCTTTGTATGAGCCGTCAACATAGACTCTCGCAAGGCGCACGTTCGTGTTAACACGAATGCTTCCTGTTGATGGCTGCATTGGAAAATACACATCAGTCGTGCTATTGTCACTCACATAACCAGACCATTCACAGTCATAATAGCCATCTTTTTTACAAACGATGCGATAATATCCGTATCCGCCGTAGATTGTCAGAGGCGCAGTTCCTTTGTAAGAGCCGTTTGAATAGACAGAGACACCAGATTTGTTTGCTGAAACTCTAATCTCAATATCTGCAAAAAGCCCCGCAGTAGCAGAGAACATTAAAATGAAAACGAGAAATAATTTTCGCATAAAAATCCTCCGCCTTATTGCCTGAGCGCTCTTTCAGAAAGACCATTTCCATATGCACAAATCGCAGCAGAATATTTGTTTATATCAAAACTTTGCACAAAACGGCTTTTGTTGCTTTTTCCAAACGAATCTCCTTTTCCACTCGCCTTTTCATACAGGCTCTTTGCGCTCGACAAATCATAACTCACGCCAATGCCTAACTCATACAAAACACCAAGATTGTTCTGAGCGGGCGCATATCCTTTTGAAGACGCTTGCTGATAATACGAAGCCGCCTTTTCGCAATCAAGTTTCACTCCTTTGCCGTTTTCATACATAACGCCAAGATTGAAAAATGCCGCAGGAACGTTTTTGCTCGAAGCCTGTTCATAAAACGAAAGCGCCTTTTCGTAATCCACGGCAACGCCTTTCCCGTTTTCATACATAACGCCAAGATTGTTTAGGGCAACAGCATTTCCTTGCTCTGCAGAAAGCGTGTACAACGAAAGCGCCTTGTCATAATTCAAACCAAACACAATCGAAGTTTCATACATTCGAGCCAAATTGTTTTGAGCAATGGCATTTGTTTCAGCAGCCTTTTCATACCAAACTGCCGCAGTGAAGACATCTTGCTTCACGCCATCGCCTGTTTCATAAAGAAGCGCAAGATAAGTCTGGCTCTCGGCGTCTCCCTGACAAGCGACTTTCTTGTACCAGAGAGCCGCAGTCAAAGTGTCTTTTTTAACGCCAAGACCAGCGTAATAAATGAGCGCTATCTGCTTTTGCGCTTCAAGAATCTTCCGCTTTGCCGCCTTCTTGTAAAGCTTTAGCGCATGCTCATAGTTCTTTTCAGCAAAGGCAATATTCGCAAGCCTGAGATTCTCCTGCGCTTCCTTCGCCTTTGCTTGCGCCTTGGCGAGCTGTTTTTCTGACAAAGGCTTTTTCTGTTTTTTTGGATTCAAGCCCAAAGCCGCAGCAGAAGATGCGCTGTCGATGCTCTTTTGAAGAGCGATTTTGTCTTCCGAAGAAAGAGGCACATTCAGTTTTTTGCACAAAAGCAATGTCGCTTCGTTCACAGCGTCAATGCTAAGTTTCGCCACATCTTGATAAAACTGCGATTTTACAGACGCAACAATCTTTCCCGATTCAATTTCCAAGACCATAACAGAAAGCGTATATTGAACATACGATTTCGATATGACAGGAAAAAGCGCAAACTGAACGCTCTCGGAAAGTTCTGCGGCTTTTGATTCGTTTCGAATGTCAACCTTGAGCAAATTGGCTTTCAAATCTCTTTGCAAAAGCTCATCCTTAATCGAAACAGCGCCAGTGTATCTTGAAAAATTACTCAAAAGAGCGCTTTGGATTTTTGACGACAATTCTTTTGGCTCAGAACCAGAAAATCCAAACTTTGATGGCTCAAAAACAACGAAAGTCTTTCCAAAAATCGAAAATTCCCTAGAAGGCGTTGAAGCAAGGCGCTGTGCAATGGAAATAGACGAAGAATAGACAATCGTTTCCGTTTTCGCAAACAAAAGAGAAGCAGACGCCAAAAATGAAAATGCAACAATCGACAACAAAATCCGTTTCATCAAGTCTTCTCCTAAAAAAATCCATTGCACAAAAACACACTAAAATCGATTATTCACCGACGTGCTTCTTTATCACTTCATCCACAACTGAGAGCAGCGTTGGGTCTTCTTTTGCGCTCTCTTTCATATCGTTGTTTGAGATAAACACCACAGTGAAAACCCTGCCGTCAGGTGCCTGATAAGTGTCAAGAACACGAGAGCCGACAAGAACAGCGTCCACCTTCTCAATGCCAAGCTCATCGCCGACACCCATTGCAACAGCAGCATTCGCAACCTCAGCCTTTATCTTTGAAGCCAAAGCCGTTCTTGCCGCAATACGAGCAGAAATCTGCCTTGAGCGGACATCTCCCTCGTAACCAGCTCCGACACCAAACATACCAATTTCCGCAGGCTTTACACCCGGATTCAAGTCAGCCTCACGTGTGTCATAGACCTTTCCGTCAACACACCACCAAGGCAAAGCCGAAGCTCCAGAACTTGCCCCCGAAGTGCTTGCACAGCCAGAAAAAGCAAAGCCCAGCGCAACACAAAGAGCCAAAACACCAAGAACCTTCTTCATAAAAATACCTCGCTAAAAAAATCTATTAACAAAAGTTAATTGCCACTCATTTGTCCCATAACGCCAACAACAGCGCCACCAATCCACGTCAGCACAGAAACAGGAATCGTCGTTCCCGTTCCGATAACGCCAACAACGCCCGCTGTATATTTTGCATCAGCCGAAGCAGAGCGAGAAACAACCATCTTGTTTGAAAAATGCTCTGTTGTTTCGCTCTTTATATTCGCCTTTTTCTCGTCCAAAAAAGCCGAAAGCGCTTCCACCTCAATCTTTTTCACCGTTATCTCGTTGTTCGTGAACGGGATATGATACTCTGGATAATACGCAATCCTGTTATCAGAACGCGCATCTTCAAACTTATCCTTTGCCGTCTTGATACTCGGCATAAGCCAATACGAGTTTCCGCCCTCACCCCAGCCAGAGCCCCCCGTCGTCAACTGATAGCCACCAGCAAAGTTGATAATGGCGTAACCTGCGCACTTCAAAAGATTCCATGCCGCACAGCCTGCGATAACAAAAGGCTTTCCTGCAATTTGATAAAAAATATACTCACCGTTAGGACGACTCACCACCGTTATAGTTTTTCGCGTTTCTTCCGTCCTGTACGATTTTCCAGAATCCTCCGCGATATTGCCAAGCGTTTCAGGTGCAGTGATAAGTGGCAACGTCAAAGACAAAATGTTCTCAAAAAACGCCTCATCCTCGCTTGAAAAAACATCACCTGTAATTTTCACAGACGTTCCCCCATTGTTTGACTTTGCAACAATAGCGCCTTTTGAATTGACAAAAAAAGTCTTCTTGCCCTTCGTGTCCGTCTTATATTCCTTTTTCACAGAACTTTTGCCATCTTGCGTTGTCGTCTTTTCAAAATACTTTGTTTCAACAAGCGTATAAGTGATTTGCGCATTCGCCTCTTTCGAACTCTCTTTTTTCTCCGCCACAAAAGAATGAAGCGTCAGCACCGTTTCGCTTTTGGAAACATTGCCCTCCGTTGTCGTTTTTGTCGTCGTGTCCACAACAATAAAGCCAGAGTTCGACAAATCGTAGTTTTTCACCAACGTTATAAGCTTGTCCTTTCGCTTTTGCAGTTTGCCCTTTTCGCTTTGGTGCTGAAGCACTTCCTTGTAAGACTCAGCGACAAGAACATCATCCTCATAAGTGCGCAAAGTTGACTGCATATAAACACGCGTACTTTCGCAAGACGTAAAAAAGAGAAAACCAAAAAACGCCAGAAATGCAGATAACTTTCTCATCTCACCCCCAAAAACGCTCAAGCACAAATGACGAACCCGCCATACTTCAAACTAAAATTGCTAAAAAAAAGACTTTGAAAAATACGTGAAAGACAGATTTTTAATTTTTTATATTTTCTTTGCTCAATAACCTCAAGGAAAAATCTCCTTGAGGTGTTATCAAAACTAATCGAAAATAGGCTCAGCGCCACTTTTCATCAGATTTTCGTTAATCAAAAAATCAGGGATTTCCTTAATTTTATCGCTTCCAACAAAAATCCGTTTTACCTTGCCATTTTCCAAAAGCCAAACAGAAGGAATGAGCGGGATATTATATTGATTTTCCCTTTTGACGAACTCCCAGCCACTATCGGATTTTTTCACGATATTACGCCAGTTAATTTCTTTCTCGCTCCTGTAATCCGCAAGTTTTTTCTTGTCGTCGTCGAACGTAAGCGCAACAAGAGGGATTTCTGCATCCATAGAAATCAAATTGATTACATCGGTAACATCTCGACAATATGGACACCACGTTGCCCAGAAATACACAATGAACTTCTCATTTTCACGAGAAAACTCAGCAAAAGATTTTTCATCTTCTGCAAAAATGAGGTCGTCTTTGTCCCATTTGTTATAGAGTCGCTGTGCGACTCCTCTTGTGTACAGGAACTTTTTGCGAATGCTTTTTACCAAAGGCGCACTCGGAGAAAGAACCATTCCAAGCAAGAAGAACACCACAGCAACAACAACATAGTTCAACTTATTCTTCATCTTCGAAAATCCTTAGTGGTAGCAGTAGCAAGTGCTTCCCGTCCAACAATAATAATTGTTGTAGTACTCATATTCACTTGCACAACCTGAACTACAAGCAGAACTACTTGTAATCGAATATCCGTTATAAGAACTCAATGTGAGTCCACCAGAAGGACAACTCTTACTGCTAGAACTAGAAGACGACGCAAGAGCATCCCAATCACAAGAGAAAATGCCCAAAATACAAACAACACAAGCAGCGATGATAAAAAGTTTCTTCTTCATAATGTTATCTCCTCAAAAAAAGCAAAAACGATATGACAGATTTCTGATGAAAACCGCCAAAACACCAAAAACAAAAATAGAACGACCTCCTTAAGCGCTTTCCAAGCAGACACAAAAAGGACGCCCTCCTTTGCTTTTGTGGCAAAAAGTGCGTCCTTCTATATGTTTAAGAGAAAATTTGACTTTTGAAACAAAATTACGCCAAAATCGAGCCCCCCCCCCTCAACGAAGAGCACATATCGAGAAAAATGAAATGTCTTTTAAGGTTTGCTCGTTTCATATTCATTACTCTAACGCGCTCTTTTTATTTTTCACGCTTTTTCTCATTTTTATTCCACAAAAAATTGAGTTTGGCTTCTTTTTCTATGGAGAGTTAAAAAATTTAAATTTATTGTCTCCTTTTACTATGGACAGTAATTAAATTTAAATTTTTCGCTTCCTTTTTTAAAATCCGACCAATAAATTCAAATTTATTGCTTTCTTTTTCTATTGATAGTAAAAAAATTCAAATTTATTGCTTCCTTTTGACTTGGGGAGATAAAATCCTTTTGACTTGGGGAGATAAAAAATTCAAATTTATTGGCTTCTTTTTCTATGGGTAGTAATTAAATTTGAATTTATTGCTTCCCTGAGCAAAAGGGAGCGAAAAAATTTTCGTTTTTTGACTTTTTTGGCGAAATAGATTTTTTGCACCACAATTTTGGGACACATAAAAGTATTTATTTTACAAACAGGAAAAAAATTATTGCAAAAAAGTATAGTTTTCTATTAGAATTGCTAATACTCTTTCAAATCGTACAAAGACATAAGCATTACCAGGAGGTCTTTTTGTATGAAACGTTATAACGGAAAATCCATTTTCAAAGGCATCGCCATTGGAAAAATCAGGATTTTGAAAAAAGCGGTCTTCAATACCGACAAGCGCGAAGTCAGCGACACGGACGCTGAAGAAAAGCGATATGCAATTGCGAGAGACACCGCAATCCAAGACTTGCAGTCACTTTTCAGAAAGACTCGCGAGGAAATCGGAGAGGAAACCGCAAATATCTTTGACGTACAGTCAATGCTTCTCGCTGACGACGATTTCAACGACGCTGTTCTTGATACAATCCGAAACGAGAAGGCAAATGCAGAATACGCTGTATTCCAGGCAGGAGAGACGATTTCAAAAATCTTCTCCGAGATGGAAGACGAGTATATGAAAGCCCGCAGCGCCGACATCAAGGACGTTGCCCGCCGTGTTGTCACGGTTCTTTGCGGTGGCTCAAGCGAAGTGAGCGCGGACGAGCCGCAGATTATCGTCGCCGAGGAGCTCACTCCTGCCGAGACGGTGCAGCTCGACAAGAACAATCTTCTTGCTTTCGTAACAAAATACGGCTCAGCGCAGTCACACACTGCGATTTTGGCTCGCACAATCAACATTCCGGCTCTCACAGGCGTTATCATCGACAACGACTGGAACGGCAAAATGGCTATCGTTGACAGCTTCACTGGCGAGTTCATCATTGAGCCAGATGAGGAGATTCTCAAGGAAAAAGAGGCAAAGAGAGCCGAGCAGCTCAAAAAGAGAGAAATGCTTCTCACTCTCAAAGGTCAGCCGAGCGTCACAAAGGGCGGAAAGAAAATCAATCTTTACGCGAACATCGGAAACGTGGACGACGCAGACAAGGCGAACGAGAACGACGCAGAGGGTATCGGCTTGTTCCGAAGCGAGTTCCTCTATCTTGGCCGCTCAACTTATCCGACAGAAGAAGAGCAGTTCGTGGCTTACAAGAACGTTGCGCGAAAGATGAAGGGCAAGAAGGTGATTATCCGCACGCTCGACATTGGTGCTGACAAGCAGGCTGATTATTTCAAGCTCGACGCTGAGGAAAATCCTGCTATGGGCTTCCGCGCTATCCGCATCTGTCTGGAGCGTCCAGAGTTGTTCAAGACACAGCTTCGCGCGATTTACCGTGCAAGCGCGTTCGGCAACATTGCGATTATGTATCCGATGATTATCAGCGTTGAGGAAGTCCAGAAAATCAAGAAGATTTCCGCTGATGTCCGTAACGCTTTGAACAAGGAAAATATTCCTTACGGCGAGGTCGAGGAAGGCATTATGATTGAGACTCCTGCGGCTGTTTTGATGAGCGAAGAGCTTGCGCAGGAAGTGGATTTCTTCTCAATCGGAACGAACGACCTCACGCAGTACACGCTCGCGATTGACCGCCAGAACTCAAAGCTTGAGAGCTTCTACAATCCGCACCACCCTGCCGTCCTCAAGGCAATCAAGATGACGATTGACAACGGACACAAGCACGGCTGCTGGGTTGGCATTTGCGGTGAGCTTGGTGCTGACACAGAGCTTACACAGACTTTCGTGAACTACGGTATCGACGAGCTTTCTGTAAGCCCGTCAAGAATCCTTGAGCTTCGCGAGAAAATCCGCTCAATCGACTAAAGTCCGCCTTTTTTATAACGCGAACAAAGAAAAAGCGCTCCGAGAATATCGGGGCGTTTTTTTCTTTGAAACTTTTTCCACAAAAAAAAGAAATCTTTTTTCATATCCGAATATTTTCACAAAAAAAAGAAATGAATTTTCTTTGTATCATTTTGAAAATCAGAAAAAAGAAATAAATTTTCTTTGCCAATATCTTTGGCATCAAAAAACGAAATCTTTTGTATTGTGCGACATTGTGGAAGCAGAAAAAAGAAATCTTTTGTGTCTGGTTCTACTGTAGGATAAGAAAAAAGAAAAATTTTGTGTTTGGTGATATTGTTGCGAAAGAAAAAAGAAATCTTTTGTGCTTAAGAAAGTTTTTGATGAGAAAAAAAGAAAAATATTGTATTTATTTTGCTGCCATTTTGTGTACAAGTTCTTCGATTGGCTTTTGAAACTCCGGCGAGATTACGGCAAAATCCGAAATCAGAGATGAATATTTGAGCATGTTCTGAAATCTTTTTTCGAGTTCGTCTTTCATCGTGTTTTCGTTTTCTTGTTTTTTTGATTTTTTGGAAAAATCGCAATTCATCGCGTCTCCTGTGGTCAAAAACTCCACGCTGACGTCAAGCACCTTCGCAATTCTGCAAGCCACGTCCACCGCAGGAAAACTTCCTCGCGCTATTCCTGTCGAAATGCTGTTTACGGAAAAATTAGCCTTGAACGCCAGTTCTTTGCGCGTCATCTCCCTGTATTCGCGCACATAATCTACGTTTTCCCAAAAATTCATAGCGCCAGACTAACACAATTGTGAAATCTCCTTGCTTTTATCACAATATTGTGTAATTATCTTTCTAAAAACACAATTGTGTTTCAAAGGAGATATCTTTTGTATGAAAAGTTTGACAGAAGAAGATTCAAAACGCATAACAGCCTTGCGTTTCTTGCTGATTGTTTTTGTCGTGTTTATTCACAACAATTTAAAAGCCGATGAGGCGATAAACTATTATCACCTTGACTTTTTAGAGCCTGTCGCAATTACTTGGCTAAAGGCGATTGTAACTAATGTGCTTGGTGGTGCGGCAGTTCCGCTCTTCTTTTTGTTTGCTGGCTTCTTGCAGTTTTCAAAAGACGACAGCTACAAAATGCTTTTGAAAAAGAGGGCAAAAAGCCTTTTAGTGCCGTATATTGCGTGGACTCTGCTCAATGTTCTTTTTTATTTTATTGCGCAGTCCATTCCTCAACTTTCATCGTTCTTTCAAAACGAAAACAACATTGTGAGAAACTGGAACTTTGTTGATTGGCTCAATTTGTTTTGGATTCATGATGTTGGAAATGGACATCAAATGCCTCTTGTTTTTCAATTTTGGTTTGTGAGGGATTTAATCTCTCTTATTGTGTTTTCGCCGCTTTTGCGCTTCATCGCAAAGAAAGCTCCTTTCTTGACTCTTGTGGCAATTACGCTTTGCTACTTGAATCCTGTTCCGATGGGTTTTGGCACTGCGATTTTCTTTTATATGGCGGGCTTCTTTTTCGCAGAATACGGCATCTCGTTCTTTAAGCTTGCCGACAAAGTCAGCTACTTTGAATATGCGATTTTGCTTTTGCTTTCGGCGTTTGTCAGTATCAAAAATCCTGAATGCGTAAAACTGCACGGTCTTGGAACTATCTTTAGTTGTCTGTTTTTCTTGAAACTTTCTCTTTCAATCATCAAAAACGAAAAACTTTTTGCACTTTCAAAATATCTTGCAGGATTTTCTTTCTTTTTGTATGCAATTCACACGCCATTTCTTGGAACGAGTCTGAACAAAATCAGCCATCGGCTTATCCCGCTTCATGGCTTTGGCTGTTTGGTACAGTTCATCGTCCCGTCATTGCTTTGTGTCGCGATTGGAACAGCAGTCGGCATTACGCTGAAAAAGCTCTGCCCGCCGCTATACAAAATCTTCAACGGCAGCCGCTAAATAAAAAAGCCCTTGATTTTCACAAGGGCCTTTTCTTTTATTGCGCTTCGTTTTCCAGTTTTGTAAGCTCGACGAGAGCGATTTTGTCTTTCGGGTCAATCTCAAGCACTGTCGAGAAATATTTTTGCGCTTCCGCAATTTTTCCTGCTTTCAGCGCAAGGTAGCCGAGATTTGAAAGCACTTTTGTGTTTTCAGGCTCAATCGCAAGCGCCTTGAACAAGTACTCTTTTGCTTTTTCACTATTTCCTTTTTCAAGGCTGCAAATTGAAAGTTCGTTGTATGTGTCGCAGTTTTCAGCGCCAAAATCTTTTCCAACTTCAAGAGCCTTCAGGAAAGATTTCTCGGCGTCTTCAAATCTTGAGAGCCGCCTTAATCCCCAGCCAAGCATAAACCACGCATTCCAGACCTTCGGATTCTTCTGCAAAAACTCACCGATAAGCTCAACGCCTTTTTCTTCTTCACCATCGCGAATAAGCGTGTATGCTTTGTGGAAACGGACATCCTCAAGGCTTCCATTCCTGATTTTGTCGATAATTTCTTGCGCACGGTTCTTTTTGTAAATGCCGTTTTCGCCCATTTCCTTGTCAGGAACATCGACAGTGAGCGCAAGATACGTCTCCATGCAGTCTTTTGCGCGAATATAATCATTTTGCTTCATGTAATAAAACGCTGCGTTGAAATATGCGTCAGGAAGCGGCGGGTCAGCATCCATTGCTTCTGTGTAATACTCGATTGCGCTTGCATCGTAGGCGTCGGCGTCTTCTGTCAAACCTGCCCGACGATAAGATTCAGCTCTCTGGTCAAAAAAGAGCGCCATGTTCAAAATCGTTACCAAATCCTCAGGGTCGTAGCCGTGAAGTGCATCGAAAATCTCTTCTGCAAGGTCGAAATCTTCGTTTTTCGCTTTGAGAATCGCGGCATTTGTCAGCTCTTTTTTGAGATTTGGGCGCGCTTGCTTTAAGATTGAGCGATAATAATCAAGGTGCTTGTTCGTTCTGTCATATGCCAAAACAGTGAGCAAGCCTGCAAGGATTTGCTCTTCTGACAGGCTTGTCATATCAAAAGAATCCGCATCCCCTTCTTCTTTTTTCTGAACGGGAAGCGGAATTGTCACATCGATTTGCATTGCAGCTGAAGAGAACTTAAACTCTTCAGGCAAAGTAATGTAATAAACTGAATCAAGCGATTTAGACAGATTCATAAAAATGAGATTTCCTTGTGAATATTGTATTTTTTAATCAAGAATTATTTCTGTGACTGTGCTTGTTCGCCCTGTTGCGGGAGTTGATTCTTTCGAACAGCTGTCACAAAATTGTTGATGTGCAGTTTGTATGCAAGAGGAATTTTTGCTTCTTCAAAACTGATACTTGCCGCAACAATATCTTTTCTTCCTTCAACAAGGTCTGCTGAAACAATTGTTCCTGCAATAGAAATTTTCTCGACAGGGTCTTCAAAATCAAGTTTCAAAACAGTGCTTTTGTTTGTTAGGAATTTTTCGACTCCAAGCAAAATAACTTTTGCGCCAGAGAAAGACAAATCTCGAACGATACATTTTCGAGGAACTTCGTCTATCATGACAAAAGTCTCTTCTTTTGTGAGCGAAAGTTTTCGCATGCTGTCAGCATTTATTGAAATACGCTCTTCTTTTCGTCTGAGCGCATTTGCATTTGCTTCAAGAAGACGTCCAACAGGCTCAATCAAGTCGTCAGGCGGACGCTGCGTAAATTTTAGCGTTACAATGACAAGGTCTTTTGATTGCATATATGTTGCAATCGCATCAACTTTTCCAGAAACGAAAAAGTTTATAGGCTGGTTATTGGCGTCATAAAAGCAAAATCTGATTTGGAATACTCTTTTCTGGTCTTCTGTTTTCTTTACTTCTTGAGAGAGTTCTTGAAAAGCACCACCTTTTATTCCAACGATAATTCTCGCTAATTGAAAAGAAGTTGAATTAACGATGCAAGGCCACTGTCCGCCATTGCACTTTATATAAACTTGACGAGGATCCATCTTTAGCGTCAGAATAACGTCCTTAGTAAAAGGAATCTCCGTGTCCCTAAAAAGGTCGTAGTATTTAGTTAGTTGCTGACTAGTTGTAACACCCATACTTTTATAATAGTTTATAAATAATTGTTCGTCAATTAAAAATGTTATTTGTTGTAAATAAAAAACCGATATAGCACGCATTTTTTCGCTTTGATTGTGGCTTTATTGCGTCTTTTTTGGCGATTATCATTCCTGTTGAACCTCCTCCATCGAATTCGATTGCGCTATTTGCTCCCAATGCCAAAAGCAGTTTTGCACATTCTGGATATGTTAATCCTGCGCTTTCTTTTCGCTTTTCACCTTGAACCGCAAGCAAAAAAAGTGTTTGTCCGTCGCTTGAAACACCAGCGGCAGTTCGTGAGTTTCTCGATGTGTACGAAAAGTTTTTTCCGGAACTGTCGAAAAGTTCTCCGCCGCTCAAAATCATAAAAAAGCCTCCGATTGCAAAATCTGCGTCAGAGCTTTTTTCATCTTGGTAGCTGATACATTTTGCTTTCAATTCATTATCTTGTGTGTAGCAAAGTAAAAGCGCGGCATAGCGTGAAATTGGAGGCGAAAACAATGTGCCTTCGGATTTTTGAAGCCCGATTATTTTGCGCTTTCGTGAGAAAAAAGGATTTGCTTTTGCATATTGAGTCGTGTTTATTGCGATAAATGCGCCTGATTGTCTTTGAAAATCTTTTATCGTGATACCGTCGAAAGAAAAATCTTTTGTTGAGATTTGCGTTTCTGAATTAGGATAGGCGACAAGTTGGAAATTTTTTGCGCGAAGGTCAATTTTTGCAACAGTGTATCGAAGTGGAAGCGTTGGATTTTCAAAAGAGAAGAAGCATATCTCACCGTTTTCGCTTGCATTTTGCCAGTCAGGATTTTCTGGGATATACTGTGCTGTTTCGTATTCCTTTGGATTTTGTGAAGGCAGAGAAAGTGTTGCACAAGAAATAAAAGCCGCCTGAAGAAAAAACAAGGCGGCAATGCGAATGAGTTTTTGCATAGAAAAATTCTATTGAATAAAACGCTGCGGAGGTGTTACGACCCAAAATGCTTTTAGCGTTTCAGAGCCTGTGTTTTCAAGCGTATGAGGCGAACTTGCCGAGAAAGAAACACTGTCGCCTTTATCAAGGTCAAATGTGAGATTCTCATAGTGAAGACGCGCTTTCCCTTGAACAATGACACCAAGCTCACGTCCCAAATGCCCGTAAGAGCCGCGGTGAGTGTGTCCGTTGACAGGAATATTCACGACATAAGACTCAACAGCGTTTTTTCCGTCGCTTTCCGCAGGTTTTGCGAGCTCCTCATAAAGAACATCGTCTTCTGCGATTGTGCGCCTTTCGTCAGCCTTGATGACCTGAACAGGACGCTCTCGGCGATATTCCTCGAACAAATATTCAAGATTGATGTCCAAAACGTCTGCGAGAACAAGAAGCGTGTCAATTGCTGGAGATACGCGATTTCGCTCGATTTGCGAAACAAGACTTTCGCTTACTCCAGCACGGCTTGCAACCATTTTCAGCGTGTAGCCCTTTCTTTCGCGAACCTTTCGGATTTTCTCGCCGAAGCGATACGGCACACGACGAACTACTTTTTCAATATTTTCATTTCCTTCGCTCATATTTCCCTCTGTTGCCTATTTTGCATAGACATCGTTAATTTGTTTCTCTCGGTTAAGCTCCATTACGAAACTGATGAAATGGTCTTCGAGAGTTTTCTTCGGGCCTTCAAGATTAAGGCGTTTTCTTGCGCGTGCATTATCACGGCGGACTGTGTAGAGCAAATAAAAATCGCGATAATCAAGCGTGATATCCGTTTTTATGTGCTGCCCCAAAAAGTTTGAAACCTCATCGCGTCCAATTGACGGGATTTTCTTTTCACGAAGCGTGCTTCTGAGTTTTTGGACTTGCTCATAAGAAAGCCCGAACAAGAACTCTTCCATCGCCTGAGAAACGTCAGCTTCTCCAAGTTTTTGCTTGATGAACTTAATCCATTTTTCGTCCATCTTGATTGACATAAGCAAAAGCTCGCTTGTTCCGACCATCGTGCCGAACGCAGGAGCGAGCTCACGACGTGCTTTCCAGACCGACTGCAAGACAGGCGCTATATCCGCAACATTTTGGTCGCTGCTGTGCTCCCACAAAATGATAAGAGATGTTGCGAGCTCTCTTCGGACATCGATGTCGAGCGACGTGTCTTTGATGAGATTGAGATACACGTCCTCAGCCATAAGAGTGAACAAAAGAGACACCGTCAAGTCCTCAAAGCCGCTTGCAAGCGCTTCTCCGAGTTTTGCGCTTCTGGCAAGCTTGGCAATCGATGAGAACGTGTGAATCTTTGCCACAAGATAGCCCTTGCCCATAGACGCTTTTGAAGGCAAATGAAGCATAGAATCACCGTCGTACTGGTTTGCAATCAAAGACTCAATGAGTGATTGCGGTGTTCTCACGCTTGCCGTGAGCGTCGAGCGCTCAAGAAGACTTGGAAATTTTGCAATAGCGCGGGCAAGATGCTCAAGATGGTCAAGCCGCTTCTGAAGAGGCTCAACTCTCTCCGGGTCCTGCTTCCAAAGTTTGTTGATAACTTCTCCGATAAGTTGTTGCTCATGCGCGCTATAAAGCACGATTCCTGCAGAAAGGTCGTCGCTCTTTTTGTCTTCTTCGTCAAAGAACGTGTTGAGGTCGACACTCGTAAATTCTGATTTCAGTAAAGATTTCTTTGCATCCACAATAATTCATTCTAACATAAATAAAATAAAATTACTACTTTAAGCACTCTTTTTGTTTTGAAGCCCTTGTGTTATACTTTTCCGAGTTGTTGCGGCAAACAAAAAATCGTGAAAAAAATGTCAGAATATGCGCGAAATAATGTCTGATTTTGTCATTTTTCGCCGAAATATTTTGCTTTTTATGTGGATTATCTCATAATCCAACTTGGAAATTGTTTTTCATATCAAGGAAATTTGATTTCCAAAGTTGGAAATTGTTCTTCCGAACTTGGAAATTCTTTTTCCAAAGTCGGAGGAGGAATTTCCTAACTCGGAGATTGTTTTTCCGAAGTCGGAAATTGTTTTTCCTAACTTGGAAATTGTTCCTCCAAAGTCGGAGAAGGAATTTCCTAACTCGGAGATTGAATTTCCAACTTGGAGAAGGCATATTCTTGGATTTGTGTTACAAAAAGTATGCTGTTTTTGACAATTTGTCATTCCGAACAAGTTTTCGGAATCTATTCAATCAAGGCAGATGCTTAAACGAGTTAAGCATGACAATAGTTTCTAGTATACTTTTCAAAACATTTCCTATTCTTGATACTTTTTTGAAAAACTGTTTGATTATGATAAAAGACGGAGGAAAAAATGAAACTTTGTGAAATTTTGGTGCCAGTATCAAATTTGAGCGGAGTCGGACCGAACACCGCCGCTCTTTTTGCCAAATTGAATATTTTTACTGTCGCAGATTTGCTTTCAACTTTTCCTCGCGAGTACGACGACAGAACACAGCGGCTCCCGCTTTGCGATTTTCAGAAAGGCAAGGTTCACACGATTGCCGAGATTGTCGCACACGAATGGTTCGGCTACGGGCGGATGAAGACGCTCAAAATCATCATCAACGACGGCACGGCTCAGGGTGAAATTGTCGCTTTTAATCGCTCTTTTCTTGAAAAAAGCCTTCCTGTCGGCTCGATTGCCTGTGTTACGGGGAAGTTCGAGATAAAATATGGAAAGTTGCAGTCGACGTCGTTCGAGATTGAAAAAATGTTCCAGCCGAACGAAAAAACGCTCTCCGAGGCCTCCGCGCTTTCGATTCCGAACAGCGAGGTTTTCAGCGTATATCCGTTGACGGAAGGGCTTTCGCAAAAGACATTCCGAAAAATTGTCAAGCAGGCTCTGAAGCAATATTCAATCGGAATTGAAGACGAAATCAGCGAGGAATATCGCCAAAAGCGCGGGCTTTTGCACAAAAAAGAAGCGCTCTTGAAAATCCATCTGCCCGAAAAACTAAGCGACACCCAAGAAGCTCGGAAAACGCTTGTTTATGAGGAGTTGTTCAATTTTCAAAAATCGATGGCGAAGCGTGCTTTTGAGCATCGCGGGAATCTCCCTGACGAAAGCATCGAAAAGGAAGCGTTCGAGGATTTTACGCCAATTACGAAAGAGAGTTTTGCCTCTTCTCTTTCGCCTTTGCAGAAAAAGCTTTTTGACAAACTTCCCTTTTCGCTCACAGGCGACCAGATGCGCGTGATTTTCGAGATGGACAAGGATATTGATTCAGGCTTTTCTTCTCGCAACAAGGAGCTTTTGAAAAAGAAGGGCGAAAAAACTGAGCGCATTACGACAATGCAGCGTCTTTTGCAGGGCGATGTCGGAAGCGGAAAGACGCTGGTGGCGTTCTTTGCGTGCCTTCGTGTTGCTGACTGGGGAGGACAGAGCGCTCTTATGGCGCCGACGGAACTTCTGGCGAGGCAACACGCGGAAAATGCTGCGAATCTGCTTGAGGGGCTTGGCGCAAGTGTGGCGTTTTTGACTGGAAACATCAAGGCGAAAGAGAGGGCGAACCTTTTGAAGGCGATTGAAAAAGGGGACGTTTCGCTCGTCGTCGGCACGCATGCTCTTTTTTCAAAGTCGGTTGTCTACAAGGATTTGCAACTTGCGATAATCGACGAGCAGCACAAGTTTGGCGTTGCTCAGCGAAACTCGATTCTAGACAAAGGGAGACAGAGTGTTGCCGCCCAAAAGGACGGCAGGCAGGACATTTTCACGCCGCATTTGCTGATGATGAGCGCAACTCCGATTCCGCAGTCGCTCGCGCTCACGTCGTTCGGAGATTTGGACATCTCGACAATCAGAACGCTTCCAGGCGGGCGAAAGCCAATACAGACGTATTTGACGAAGATGGGACACGAAATGAATGTTTACAACGCCGTGAGAAAAGAGCTTTCGGCAGGGCATCAGGCGTATTTTGTGTACCCTCGAATTGAGGGCGAAAATGCAAAAGAGTCGTCAGTTGAGGACGAAAGACAAAATCTAAAGTCCGCCGAGAATATGTATCGCGTTTTGAGCGAGCAAATCTATCCAGAATACAAATGCGCCCTTGTTCACAGCAATGTTGATGAGGACGAGCAGAACAAAATTTTGTCGGATTTCAAAAACGGAAAGGTTCAAGTACTTATTGCGACGACTGTTGTTGAAGTCGGTGTTGATGTCGGGAATGCCACTTGCATGGTTATCGAGCACGCAGACCGCTTCGGGCTTGCCGCTCTTCACCAGCTTCGCGGTCGTGTTGGAAGAAGCGCTTTGCAGTCATATTGCTATTTGATTTACAGCCAGAACATAACGGAAATCGGCATTCAAAGAATGAAGGTTCTGCGACAAAGCACCGACGGATTTCACATCGCCGAAGAGGATTTGCGCCTTCGAGGGCCTGGAGAGTTCTCCGGCACGGCACAATCTGGTTATTTGACGTTCGCCATTGCAGACATCAGCCGCGACAAAGAAATATTGATGCAGGCGCGGACTGACGCCTTCGACTTCCTCAGGCAACGTATGAAGAAAGACGGGTCGCTCTGAACGGATGTCTCATTCTGTTCATTGCAAACATCTCAATCTGGCGGATTCTTTCTTTTGACAAGTTGTATCGCTTTCCAATCTCTTCGAGAGAAAGCGGCTTTCCGCCTTCAAGACCGTAGCGAAGCTTCAGCACTGAGGCTTCACGGCCCTGGAGCGTTGAAAGAGTGTTTGTCAAATCATCTTTCATGCACTCTTCAATAGCATTGTCTTCTGGCGCTGCGTATCGGTTTTCCTCGACGAAATCGCCCAAAACATTTGTGTTGTTCTCTGAAATTGGAGCGTCCAAAGAATAAATGTCATCTCCGATTGAGAGCATTTCGTAAACGTATTTCTTTTCCATTCCGAGCGAATGGGCAATCTTTGAAATCTTTTGGTCTTCGCTGTCTGTCTGTCCGATTTTGTGCGCTGTCTGCTCGATTCTGAGCATGTCGGAAACCTTGTTTGCAGGAAGGCGGATTGCGCGGCTTTTGTCGCTGAGAGCCTTGATGATTGCCTGTCTAATCCACCAAACAGCATAAGAGATGAAGTGGAAGCCCTTTTCTGGATTGAAACGCTCAACAGCAGTCATCAGTCCGATATTTCCCTCGCTGACCAAATCGCCCAGCTCCATTCCGAGATTTCGATATTTTTTCGCGACTGTAACCACAAAACGAAGATTCGATTTGATGAGACGCTGTTTTGCTTCCTTGTCGCCATTATAAGCGCGGATAGCCAACTCATTCTCGTCTTCGCGTGAAAGAAGCGGAATCTTGTTGATTTCCTTAAGATATGTGGTCAAAACTGATTCGTCGTTCATCATAAAAAAACCTCTCGTGAATTGATTACACTTATGATTTCGCAACAATCGTGCCAACTATTTTATTTTTGCAAAAAAATTGTGATTTTTTTGTCAGAGCAAAAGAAAAAGAGATGAAAAACAAAATGGAAACAAAAAAAGCAAATTTTCCTTGACGATTAAAATTGAATTTCTTATCTTTAAATATGAAAACTGGATTACAAAGTGATACGCAAATAACCTTCATGGTGAATTGGTGTGTCATTTTGACCCGATTTTTGAGATAAACAAACAATAAACTGAACGAAAATGCCACAATTTTTCGTTCAAAATCATTTATGGAGGAATCTATATGAAAGTTAAGCCGTTGGCAGACCGTGTTCTTGTCAAAACAGAAAAAAGCGAATCAAAGACAGCAAGCGGAATCATAATTCCAGAAACTGCACAGGAGAAGACTCAGACTGCAACAGTCGTTGAAGTAGGTCCTGGAACAGAGAAAGAGAAGATTACTGTGAAAGTTGGCGAGCGCGTTATGTACGACAAGTACGCAGGCACTGCTGTCAAGATTGACGGCGAGGACTATCTTATCCTCAAGAACAGCGATATTATCGCAATCATCGAGTAGTTAAGCGGTTTTTTATCGTTTTTGAACGGGGTTTTTCACCCCGTTTTTTTATGCCTCAAAAAGTTTTTTTGCAAAATGCCGTCTGGACATTCGGTGAAGTTTTTTCCAAAAGGAAAATGCTGTCTGGACGTTCGGGGAAAGTTTTTCCAAATGGAAAAATGCCGTCGGAACATTCTGGCAAGGTTTTTCCAAATGGAAAAAGGTCGTCTGGACATTCGGGGAAGGTTTTTCCAAACGGAAAAATGCCGTCTGGACGTTCGGGGAAGGTTTTTCCAAACGGAAAAATGCCGTCTGGACATTCGGGAAGTTTTTTCCAAATCCCAAAACGCTGTCGGAACGTCCGGACAGGCAATTGTGAAATCCCAAAAGGTCGTCGGAGCGTTCGGACGGGTTTTTGGGATTTTTCTTTGGTGAAATCTGAATAATAGTGTGTTAGAATTAAGAGCGAGAATAAATGTTGAGGTATTAAAGAACGAATGAAACGACTATTTTTCATTTTCTTTGTTTGCTGTTTTGCTCTGATTTCTATTTGGGCAGACGGAATGGACTTTTTGTCAGAGTATGTGAGCCGTGGCTACACGAAAGAAGAAGGGCTTCCTGCAAATACTGTCTCTGACATTTTTCAGGACGATAAAGGCTATATTTATATTGGCACTTACGAAGGCTTGGTGCGGTTCGACGGTGTCAATTTTAATGTTTACAACCGCTCTCTTGACGAGAAGTTTGCGTTTGTGTCTTCTCGCTTTGTTTGCCAGTCAAAGGACGGCGCAATTTGGGTCGGTAGCAACGACGAGGGCGTTTTTAGGATTGTGATGGACTCAAGCGAGGATGTCGTTTCGTTTTCAAAGGCGAACGGGCTTGCGAATAACTCTGTCCGCTCTCTTTGCGAGGACAAGAAAGGAAATATCTGGGTTGCGACGTCGGGAGGAATCCGCTACATTACTCCAGATTTCAAGGTCGAAAATCCGGACGAGGCGTTCCAAAACTCGCACAGCGATTTGAAGGGCATTTGCAATGAAGTTTATTGCGCGAAAAACGGTCGCGTCTGGGTTTCGACGGACAGCGCTGGCGGAATCTATTATTTTGAGAACGGGCGCTTTTCTGAATATCATTTCAATGACAGCTCTCTTGATAAAAATACTGTGACTTGTGTTTCTGAGGACAATTCAGGAGAGCTCTGGTTCGGTCTTTCGCCGCATTTTGCAGTTCGTGGCGAGGGAGCAGGAGCCGCGACATATGACCTTGCGGTGACTTCTGGCAGAGGCACTTGCGTCAACAGTATCGTTGAGGACAAAAACGGCGTTATCTGGTTTGCGACTGACGCGGGAATTGTTACGCTTCGTGGAGGAGAGCTGACGCAAATCACGGAAAACGACGGGCTTGTTGACAACAGCGTCAACAAGATTCTTGAGGACCGCGAGGGAAATATTTGGTTTGCGACTGACCACGCTGGTATTCAAAAGCTCAATCACGGTATTTTCAAGGTGTATCCGCTTTTGTCTTCGGTGAACGCGATTGCTGAGGGAAAAGATAATCGCATTTGGTTTGCGTGCGACAAGGGCGTCGTGTGTTATCGCCGTGACGGCTATGACCTTGAGAGCGAGGTGAACGCAATCACGAAATTTTGTATGGGCGCACGAGTCCGACACGTCGGTATTGCGAAAAACGGCGATATTCTTGTCAGCACTTACGCAAATCTTGGGCAGCTTCGCTTCTCGCCTGACGGGGAACTTGTCGGGCAGTGGAAAAAAGAGGACGGGCTTACGGGCGAAAAGGTTCGTGTGGCTGTTGAGAGCAAAAACGGGGATTTGTATATCGGAACGACTTCGGGCTTGAACATTGTGCGCGCTTCAACTGGTGCTGTTGAGCGATTCACGAAAGACAACGGGCTGGCGCACAACTACATTATGGCAATTTATGAAGACCCGTCTGACGGCAAGATTTGGCTCGGAACGGACGGCGGCGGCGTCATTGTTATGGACGGAAACCGCTTTGTTGAGCATTACACGACGGAATCAGGGCTTGTCGGAAATATTGTTTTCAAGATTTCAAAGGATTCTTCAGGAGCGTTCTGGATTTGTACTGGAACAGGCGTAAGTCGCCTTGAGAATGGCAAGTTCACGAATTATTCAAAGGCGGAAGGTCTTGGAACAGACAGCATTTTCCAGCTCATCGAGGACAAGGCGGGCAATGCTTGGTTTACTAGCAACGCTGGTATTTCAAGCGTGAAAAAGCAGGCATTGGATGAAAAGGCAAAAGACGCGAACGCTATTATTGCGCCGAAGTTTTACAGCCGATTTGACGGCTTGAAGACTGTCGGAACGACTTCAACAAGTCTCAGCATCTGCGATTCTCAAGGGCTTTTGTATTTCACGCTTGTGGACGGCTTTGCTGTTTGCGACCCGATGAAGATTCAGACGAACAAGATAAAGCCTGTTGTCAATGTTGAGCGAATTAACATTGACGAGCGTCTTTCATTCCCGAACGAAAATCCGATTGTGATTCCTGCTGGCGCCCGACGTATCGCGATTAATTTTGCAGGTCTTAGTTTTGTTTCGTCGGAGTTGATGCGCTTTAAGTACAAACTTGAAGGCTTCGACAAAGATTTTTCTGCGTGGGGAAAAGAGAGGGCTGCTTATTACACGAACCTCAAGCCTGGAAAGTATCGTTTCCGCCTTGTTGCGGCAAACGGCGACAAAGTGCTAAGCGACGAAAGCAATGAAATCGTTTTGATTCAAAAGGCGTTCTTTTATCAGCATATTTGGTTCTGGCTTGTTGTAGCCGCTGTCGTTTTGCTTGTCATCGTGGAACTTTCTGTTACGATTCTTGGAATGGTAAATCAGCTTCGACGCCTCAAGAACGCTGTCGCAGAGCTTTCGAGCGGAAACGCCGATTTGACCAAGCGCGTCATTATGAAAAAGAAATCAGTTTTCAAGGTCTTTGATGAGCTTGTGGCAGAGGAAAATAAGTTCTTGGAAAAATTCCAGAGCATTATCGCAAAGGTCAAGGACAGCGAGAAAATGCTTAATACTGTTGGTCTTGATATGTCTAATTCAACGAGCAACACGACTGAGGCGATTTCGCATATCATCATAAACATCAAGAAAGTGCATTCGTCTATCGACAACCAGAATATGAGCGTTCAAGATACCGCCCACGCTGTCAATCAGATTGCCGAAAATATCACGTCGCTCGAAAAGATGATCAGCGAGCAGTCGCAAGAGGTTTCGTCCGCTTCAAATGCAATCGAAACTATGGTCGAGAACATCAGTTCTGTTAATGCGGCTGTCGACAATATGGCGAGCGTTTTCACGAACCTTGAGGAGCAGGCGCAGTCAGGGCAGACAAAAGAGAAGGCTGTGAGCGAAAAGATTTTGCAGATTGAAGAGAAATCGAAAATGCTTCAGGAGGCAAACCGCACAATTGCAAACATCGCAAGCCAGACGAACCTTCTTGCAATGAACGCCGCTATTGAAGCGGCTCACGCAGGGGAAGCAGGGCGTGGCTTTGCTGTCGTCAGCGAGGAAATCCGAAAGCTTTCAGAAACGTCTTCAAAGCAGTCAAAAACAATCGGCGTTCAGCTAAAAGAGATTCAATCTTCGATTGTTGACGTCGTCGCGGCGTCCCAAGAGTCCAGCAGAGCGTTCACTTCTGTTTCGGACGAAATCGTGCGCACAAATCAGATTGTCCGCACGATAAAAGATTCGATGGAAGAGCAGAACAACGGCTCAAAACTCGTTATCTCAACGCTTGAGCAAATGAAGAACAGCTCTGATGCTGTTTCGAGGGCGTCAAAAGAAATGAGCGCCGACAACAGCACGATTCTTGACAACATTACAACTTTGCAGGACTCAAGCGAAATCATGAGCATCAACATGGAGGAGATGAGCGAAGGCGCGCGCAGAGTCAGCGAAAGCGGCGTCGACCTTTCGGGCATGTCAATCAGAATGAAAGATGCGATTTCGGACATCAGCGAGCAGATGGTCCAATTCACCGTCTGACATTTTGGGAAAGGCGAGAAACGTTTGATTTTGGCTCTTCCCATTTTGGGAAAGACGAGAAACATTTGATTTTGGCTCTTCCCATTTTGGGAAAGACGAGAAACATTTGATTTTGCTTCTTCCCGTTTTGGGAAAGCCTAAAAACATTTGATTTTTGCCTGATAGATTTTCTTGAGAGCCAGAAACATTTGTTTTTTGTCATGCTGAACTTGTTTCAGCATCTGCGCTGGATTACGGAACAATTTTGGAATGACACACAAAAAAACAGACCCGAAAAACAGGTCTGTTTTTTTTCGCTGTTTGATTACGAAATACTACAGCTGAGTCTTGAAGAACTCTTCGAGCTTGGCGGCTGCGTCAGCCTCGTCTGCACCCTCTACGCTCACCGTGATTTTGTTGCCCTGCTTTGCACCAAGGCTCATAACTGCGATGAGGCGCTTTGCGTCTGCGCTCTTTCCGTTGCAATCAAGCTTGATTGTTGAAGCGAACTGCTTTGTTACTTTTACAAGCTCTCCTGCTGGGCGTGCGTGGATACCAAGCTCGTCTGTAATTGTGTACTCAAAAGTTTTCATATGTACTCCTTCAAAACGCGAAAAACTTAGGGTGAATTATAAATCCCATTTGCTATTTTTGTCTAGCAAATGGGCAATAAAAACACAAACTTATTCAGAAACTTTTTTCTTGAGCGTTCCAAGAAGTATTGCGCCGACAGCAGAACCGACCAAAAGGGCGACGACATACATCACTGGATTTCCAACTACAGGGAATACGAAGATTCCTCCGTGTGGAGCGCGAAGTGTGCAGTTGAACGCCATTGAAAGAGCGCCAGAAACAGCAGAGCCCGCGATACAAGCAGGAAGAACGTGTGCTGGGTCAGAAGCGGCGTATGGAATTGCGCCTTCTGTGATGAATGCCGCACCCATTACGAAGTTGACAGGACCTGCCTTGCGCTCTTCTTCTGTGAACTTGTCTTTGAACAAAAGTGTTGCTGTTGCGATAGCAATCGGTGGAACCATACCGCCAACCATAACAGCAGCCATGATGTTGAAGTGCTCCTGTGCGAGCATACCTGTTGCAAAGACGTAAGCCGCTTTGTTTACAGGGCCACCCATATCGACGCTCATCATTCCGCCGAGAAGAAGTCCCAAGACAATGCCAGATGCGCCGTTCAAGCTGTTCAATGCGTTGTTCAAAATTGTGTTGATAAATCCAACGATTGGCTCTACAACAAAGTTCATTCCGATACCGACGATGAGCATACCAACGAGAGGGTAGAGCAAAACTGGCTTGATACCATCAAGGCTCTTTGGCAATGAAGAGAACGCCTTTTTCAAGCAAAGTGTTGTGTATCCTGCGAAGAAGCCTGCGACCAATGCGCCGAGGAAGCCTGATGTTCCGTTTGCAGCCATTGCGCCACCAACAAAGCCGAGCGCAAGACCTGGGCGGTCAGCAATGCTCATTGCGATGAAGCCCGCAAGAACTGGAAGCATGAAGCCGAATGCAACGCCACCGACCTTGCCTTTCAAGAATGCAGAAATCGGGAGCATAGAACCGAATGTTCCATCTGGAACAATGTTGTTCATCTTGCAGTAAATACCGTCGATGAGGAATGCGAGCGCGATTAAGATACCGCCACCAACAACGAACGGAAGCATGTGTGAAACGCCGCTCATCAAGTGCTTGTAGAGCGAGAATCCGCCAGAGCCTGCGCTTGATTCTTTGCTTTCGTCTGCGCCTGCGTGGTAAATAGGAGCATCTTTTGCAACAGCGCGGTTAATGAGCTTTTCTGCGTCGTGGATTCCGTCTGCGACGCGCACCTGAATAACAGGCTTTCCGTTGAAGCGTGCCATTGGGACATTTGTGTCTGCTGCGACGATGATACACGCTGCCGAAGCGATTTCTGCGTCTGTCAAAACATTCTTTGCGCCAGAAGAGCCGCGTGTTTCAACTTTGATTGCAACGCCAAGCTTTTCGCCTGCTTTCTTCAAAGCCTCTTCAGCCATATATGTGTGAGCGATACCAGTCGGGCAAGCCGTAACAGCGAGCACTGTCGCATTGTTCACGCTCTTTTGCTCTTGTGCATCTTTTGCGCTTTCAGCCTTGTCAATCGCAGCGATGAACTCATCAACAGATTTTGCAGCCTTGAGCGAAGCCGTGAAGCCCTCGTCAAGAAGCAACACAGAAAGCTTGCTCAAAACATCGACGTGAACATTGTCTTTTGTGTTTGGGGCTGCGATAAGGAACATCACATTGACCTTGTCGCCGTCAGGAGCGTCGAAGTCAACACCGTTCGGAACAATCATCGCAGCCAATCCAGGCGCTTTCACTGCGTCGCTCTTGCAGTGCGGAATTGCAACACCCTCACCGACAGCGGTTGTGCTTTCCTCTTCGCGAGCAAAAACGCCCTTGCGATATGTGTCCACATCTGCGATTTTGCCGCTCTTTGCCATCAAGTCAACGATTTTGTTGATAGCGTCCTTTTTGTCACTAGCAGAAGCATTAAGCTCAATGCTCTCTCTGCTCAATAACTCAGAAATCTTCATAAAGTGTCCTCCTTAAATAGAACCAACTTTTCTTTATATCTGACAATGGACATAAGCCCATTGTAAAATCCAATTCGATACGAGGTTTATGCCTCAATTCCATCGTAAGTGCTAAGAAGCGCATTCACTTCATCTTGTGTTGCCAAGAACTCTGAGCATGCGCTCGCTGTTCCAGTGCAAAGCCCTGATTTTAGCGCGTCGAGATATTTTCCGCTCTTCAAAAATCCCGCGATAAATCCCGCAACCATCGAATCCCCTGCTCCGACCGAGTTCACGAGCTTGCCCTTTGGAGCGCTTCCCTTGTAGACGTTGCCGTCCGCAGCAGCCAAAACCGCGCCCTCGCCCGCCATCGACACAAGAACGTTTTGCGCTCCCATCTCCTGAAACTTCTTTGCGTAAGGCACAACCTCATCGCGGGTCTTAAGCGTAACGCCGAAAATCTCGCCAAGTTCGTGATTGTTCGGCTTTACCATAAACGGCTTGTACTGCAAAGCGTTCTTGAGCAAATCGCCAGTTGCGTCAACAACGAAGCGGATTTTCTTTTCAGACAAGTGCGCCATGATGTCGCTGTAGAAAGACTTCGGCAAAGACTGCGGAATGCTTCCCGCAAGAACGAGCGTGTCGTTTTCGCTCAACGCGTCAAGTTTTGCATAAAGTTGCTTCAATGCGCCCTCGGTAATCGTCGGTCCCTGCCCGTTGATTTCACTTTCTTCGTCGCTTCTAAGCTTCACGTTTATGCGGGAAACCCCGTTTTCAAGGCGAATGAAATCAGTGTTGATGCCCTGTTCTTTGAGCATTCCCTCGATTGCCTGTCCCGTGAAACCAGCCGTAAAGCCGAGCGCACGGTTTTCAATTCCAAGATTGTGAAGCACAATCGACACGTTGATTCCCTTTCCGCCAGCAAAAATCGTTTCGCCTGACGTTCGGTTCACCTTGCCACATTCAAAATGCTCCACGTCCGCAATGTAATCCAAAGACGGATTGACCGTTAATGTGTAAATCATTCTTTTCCCTCCGTAACCTCTTTAATCAAAGAAGTTTCGATTATGTTCTTGAACTGCTTGTAGCCCTCGTCCTCAAGAGCCGTCGTGATAACAATCGCGTCAGTAAAATCGGCGAAAGTTACGCTCGAAAGCTTTGAAAACTTAGTCGGGTCAGCCAAAATAAACTTTTCCCGCGTCCTTTGCATAGCCACTTTTTTTATAAGCGCCTCTTTTACCTCTGGCGTGGAAAATCCAAGCGTCGCGCTAATGCCGTTTGTGCCGAAAAAACCCTTTGTGAAATGGTACTTTGAAAGACTTTCCAAAGCCTCCTCGCCCACAATCGATTCAGTCGAAAGTTTTATCTCGCCACCCAGAATATAAGAACGCAAACCCGCCTCAGAGAGCTTTTGCGCGTGAAAAAAACCGTTCGTGACAAACACAGCGTTTTTCGCCTTGATGTATTTAATCATCGAATCCGTCGTTGTGCCTGCGTCCAAATACACAAAATCATCGTCCAGAATCAAAGAAGCCGCGTATTTTGCGATTTGCTCCTTTTCATCGATGTTGAAAGCCTTTCGCGCAAAAACCGTCGAGTCCTTCGTGCTAATCTGCGACATCGAACGCAAAACCGCGCCACCGTGCACCTTCGTGAGCTGCCCTTCTGCGTCAAGTTCTGCCAAATCGCGCCGCACCGTCGATTCCGAAACGTCAAGCCGCTCCGAAATCTGCTGTATCGTGATACTTTTATATTTGCTCAGTTCGTCAAGAATAATCGCTTGACGCTCTTTTGAAAGCATATTTTTTCTCCCTGTTGATAAAACTATAAGCCACCATTCTCAATAAGTCAATCAAAATCTTTCAAAATCCGTCAAAAACAAGCAATAACTTTTCGTAAATCTTTCAAAATCCGTCATACTGAGATTCCGCAACAAATTCGGAATGACAAAAACATCATATACAGACAATGAAAAAGTTGAGTTTGCTTCCTTTTTAAAAAAGGAGACAAAATTCAAGTTGACATTGCTTCCTTTTTTGCCAGGCTTCAATACTCATTCAA
>CACYWZ010000041.1 GCA_902778325.1 uncultured Spirochaetaceae bacterium | reverse complement strand
AATGAGCAAGGAGGAGGCGGTCGGAAAGTATGCGCACGCTTCGGATTTGATTCCGACTCTCAAGGCGTCGGGTTTTTGCGTGGGAGGCGCGTGCTATCCTGAGGGGCATCCTGAAAGCCCGAACAGGCTTGTGGACATCGACAACTTGAAGAAAAAGGTTGACGCTGGCGCGGATTTTTTGACGACGCAGATGTTTTTTGACAACGATTTGCTCTATTCGTTTTTGTACCAGCTTCAAAACTGCGGAATCCGTGTTCCTGTCATCGCAGGGATTATGCCGATAACGAGCTCTTCGCAGGTGAAGCGCATGGTAACGCTGTCTGACGCGTATGTTCCTCGAAAGTTGCTTTCGATTTGCGACCGTTTTCAGGACGACAATGAGGCGATGAAGCAGGCGGGAATTGCTTATGCGATTGACCAGATTATCGATTTGGTCTCAAACGGGGTGCGCGGAATCCACATTTACACGCTCAACAAAAGCGAGGCTGCTCGAAAAATCCTTGAAAGCACTCGCGATATTTTCAATGCGATAAACAAGTAAAAATCGGGGGAAGTATGAAAAAACTGAGTTTTCGAGAATATCTTGCAAAATGCAAAGAAAGCAATACTCCGCTCTTTTTTGACGGCGGAATGGGAACGATGATTCAAGCCTCCGGCGTCAGCGATTACGACATTCCTGAGGACTTGAACATCACGCACAGCGATGTGATTTCCTCGATTCACGATTCTTATCTCAAGGCGGGAGCGAATGTCATAACGGCGAACTCTTTCGGCGCAAATCCGATAAAGCTGGGCGAAGAGTCGAATTATCCTTGCGAGCGTCTTATCGAAAGCGCGATTTGTCTTGTGCGCTCTTCGATTTCGCGCTTTGAGTCTTCGAGCGAAAAAAATGCAGCTGAGGCGCATTTTGCGGCTTGGGACACAGGTCAGATTGGAAAGCTGCTTGAGCCGATGGGAACTCTCACGTTCGACGAGGCTTATGAAAGCTATGCGAAAGCTGCGATGACTGCCGAGAAGGCTGGCGCTGAGCTTGCGATAATCGAAACGATGAGCGATTTGTACGAAGTGAAGGCGGCTGTTCTTGCGGTCAAGGAAAACACGTCGCTTCCGATTGTTGCTTCAATGACGTTCCAGAGCAATCTGAGAACTCTTACGGGCGCTGATGTTCTGACGTGCGTAACGTATTTGGAATCTCTTGGTGTTGATGTTCTCGGCTTTAATTGCGGAGGCCCTTTGAACGAGGACGAAGAACTCGCGCGTCTTTTCTGCTCGTATTCGCACATTCCTGTTCTTGCCCAGCCGAATGCGGGGCTTCCTGTTGTGGAAAACGGAAAGTCTGTTTTCAAGGTCTTCCCGTCAACATTTGCCTCATCGCAGATGAAAAACAGGGATTCTGGCGTTCTTGTTCTTGGCGGCTGCTGTGGAACGACGCCTGCTCACATCGAAGCAATGGTGAAACTGGCGCGAGAAACAGAAGCGGACAAGTCAAAAAAGTGCTGTCCGCTTGAGGAGCGCACTTTTGTTTGTAGCGGCAACAAAACTGTGGAAATCGGCGGAAAGGCGGGCGCTGTCATTGTCGGAGAGAGAATCAATCCGACTGGAAAAAAGAAGTGCAAGGCGGCTTTGCTCTCAGGCGATATGCAGTTTGTGATAAACGAAGCAGAATCGCAGATAAACGCAGGCTCTCATGTTCTCGACGTCAACGTCGGGCTTCCGGGAATTGACGAAGCGGAGACGATGGTCAGAGCCGTAAAAACGATACAATCTGCTTTCAACACTCCTCTCCAGCTCGATTCAAGTGAGCCGCCCGTTCTTGAAAAAGCGCTTCGTTACTACAACGGAAAGGCTTTGGTGAACAGTGTCAACGGCAAAAAAGAAACGATGGAAAGAGTGTTCCCTCTCGTGCAAAAATACGGTGGCGCTGTTGTCGCTCTTTGCATTGACGAGGACGGCATTGCGCCGACGGCTCAAGGGCGCGTCGCTGTTGCCGAGAAGATGATAAGCGAGGCTGGAAAATACGGGATTTTGCCACGGGACATTTTTATTGACACGCTCACGCTCACCGTCAGCTCTCAGCAAAAAGAAGCGCTTGAAACGCTCAGGGCAATCGAAATCCTCAAGAGCAAATACGGCAAACAAGGCTTGCGCTTTATTCTTGGTGTTTCAAACATCAGCTTCGGGCTTCCGCGTCGCGACATCGTGAACAGCCGCTTTCTTTCGATGGCGCTTCAGTCTGGCTTGAGCGCCTGTATCATAAATCCGCTTTCCGAGCCGATGATGGACTCTTTCAGGGCTTATCGCGCTCTTTCGGGCTTTGACGAGAACAGCCTTGAATATATCGAGCATTATTCTTCAGAGAGCGCTTTGAAAAAAGACGCGATTGACCAGAAGAAAGCCGCAGAGATAAATGACGCGCTCGCTGTTGCCCAGAATGCGATTTTGCGGGCGGCAGCGATTGCAAAAGGGGAGAGCGTTCCCTCTCAAGTGCTTTCTGTCGCCCAAATGAGTGGCGCGGAAAAAAAAACTGAAAGCGTAGAAAAAGTTGATAACAGTGAAAAGCAAAAACTCATTGATATCATCTGCAAAGGTTTTAAAGAACAGGCAGGAGAGCTTACAAGAGAGCTTTTGAAGACAATGCAGCCTGTCGAAATCATTGACGACTGCATTGTAAAAGCGCTCGACAGCGTCGGAAAGGACTTTGAGAGCGGAAAGAAGTTTTTGCCTCAGCTTCTTTTGAGCGCGGACACTGTCTCAAAATCGTTCGCAGTCATAAAAGAAAGCCTTGACGCTAGCGGAAACGCTGGCGAGAGCAAGGGCAAGATTGTCATTGCGACAGTCGAGGGCGACATTCACGACATTGGAAAAAACATCGTCAGGGCAATGCTTGAAAACTATGGCTACACGGTTCTTGACCTTGGAAAAAATGTTCCTGCCGAAGAAGTTGTGCGCGTCGTCATCGAAGAGGACATAAAACTCGTGGGCTTGTCGGCTCTTATGACAACGACAGTTGCAAATATGGAAAAGACGATAAAAATGCTCCACGAAGAACTTTCAAAAATCGGTCGCGAATGCAAAATCATGGCGGGAGGCGCTGTCTTGACCGAGGATTACGCCACAAAAATCGGTGCTGATTATTACGCAAAAGACGCAATGGCAAGCGTCAATATCGCAAAGGAGGTTTTTGCCTGATGAAAAAAAACACAATCGATGAAAAAAAGAATCTGCGCTCGTTTTCGGTGCTCAGAGCATATTTGACACTGCCGTTTCACCCGCGGGCAGTGTCGGCAGTTTATCCGCTTTTCCACGTCATAATAAAGGATTTCTTTTTGTTGCAGTTCCTTGAGAAATGGCACATTCTGAAAATCCCTGTCGTCCATGTTGACCACCCGCTCGACAAAAAAGTTCCGTTCACGCCTGAGCGCGTCGGAATCTATTTTGACTTTATCAACATTTGGATTCGCCCTCTTTCAATGCTTCTTTCGCGCTTTGGAACAAAAAAGGGCATCGTCCTTTGCCGTGAATGGCTTGAGAGGCTGAAGACGACATACAAAGAAGCGGCGAAGTTTTATCGCTTTTCGCTCAGCACGACAGAGCGCCCGAAGTATTTTAAGTCGCCGTCGTTTTTGAAAATCCATCTGCTTGACCCGCATTATTGCTGCGTTCCGAGCCTTCATATCGCGATTGTCGTCTTGTGCTTCTCGTTCTATCGCGATTTGTTTTCTCGCGAAGGCTTTGGCGAAGAAGAAAAAGAGAGATGGAACAAAGAGCTTTATGAAAATGCCGTCGCCATCGGTGAGACCGTCCTTTACGTCAAGCAGCACAGCGTGAATTGCATTCCGGCCGCGCTTTACATGATGACGAAAATACATAGCGACATCATTTCGACCGACACATGCATTGATTTTATAAACGCTCTTTTCCGCGAGCAGACGGACATTCCGAACGAGGACAAAATGGCAATCAACAGCCACATTCAGTATATGTATGAGCGCTTTTATCTCGAAGGGCTTCATTATGAGGACTGGCGGGAGCCTGTCCAGCGCTGGATTTCAAGCTACGAGAAAAAGTAGGGGAGCGTTTCCCCAAAGTAGGGCAGAGCTTCCCCAAAGTCGGGGAGAGCTTCCCCAAAGTCGGGGAGAACTTCCCCAAAGTTGGGCGAGCGTTCCCCAAAGTTGGGCGAGAGTTCCCCAAAGTTGGGCGAGGGTTCCCCAAAGTTGGGGAGAGCTTCCCCAAAGTTGGGCGAGGCCTCCCCAAAGTTTTTTCTCTGAATGACGCTCTTATTACAGAAAAATATCTTGCTTGCATTATTGGTTTTCTTGAGTTTTTTCGATATTTAAAACAATGGAGGAACTATTATCAAAAGTCTCAAAAATATAACGGATTACGGCACTTTTGAAGGGATTTCGAATGGGGATGCCGAAAAAAAATCGGAAAAACTTTCTGAGAATGTCGCTGAAACTCCTTCATCAGAGGAAATCAAAAAGGAACTTGAGAGCGCCCGTGAAAAAATCAAGCAGGAAAAATCAGTCGCAAAGGCAAAATTAAAGCAGAAAGCTCTTGAGGAGCGCGAAAAAAAGAGGGCGAACAAGATTCTTTTTTCTATCGGAGCAAAGCTGATTCTGATTGTTACGACTCTTCTTTTGACGGCGCTCGGCGGTGTTACGGCTGCTGTCACATATTTTTCGACTGAGGATGTCAGGGCTTCGAGCGAGGAGAATAATCTTTCGATAAATGCCAGAACGGCGAGCGACTGCGAAAACCGCATTGAAAGCGCAAGGGCAAGTGTCAATCTTCTTTTTGATTTGCTGAAGGGCGCTGAAAATGAAGAAGAAGTGAAAGAGATTGAATCTATGTTTTTTTCAAAGGGTAACGATGTTGTTGCGGTTTACTCAAAGGAAAAATCACTGCTTCTTGCAAATGATGTGTTTTTTTTGTCGAATGAGAAAGACAAGAGTTTTGCAAAGGAGTTCTTTCTCAGTTCTGCAGACGGCTTTGAAAGCGCTCTTCAAGGGGATTTTGTTCTTTCAAATGCCTCGTCTTTTTTTGGCTTTCCGATTCTTGCCATGTTCTATGTCTTTGAGGAAAATACTGTCGGTGTGCTTTATTCGCTTGATAAAATGGCAGCGAGTTTTTCTTCTGACAGCGTGAATCAGTCAATGCTTGTGAACGCGGACGGACAGCTTCTTGTTCAAAGCGATGTGAGGGCGATTCTTGACGGCGAGGACGAAAAAAACAGCGCGATTGTCAAGATGATGCTTGAGAGCGCGCAGAGCAACAGCCAGATGACTTATATCGGGGAAGATGGCGCGGAATATATCGGCGCTTTCAGAAAGCTTTCGGGCGCTAAGGGCGCTGTTATCACGACGGTGCGCACTTCTGTCGTTCTTGAGGGCGTGAGAGCGATGACGAGGCGGAATATTTTTGTGACGCTTTCGATTTTGTCGCTTTCGGTTATGATTTTGTATTTTTTCTCACAATCGCTATCTCGCCCTCTAAAATCGCTTACGGCTGTTGCGAACGAAATCAATCAGGGAAACTTCAACACAGATTTGTTTTCAACTCTTGTTTACAAGGGAAAGGACGAAATCGGCGTTCTTGAGAACAGCACTAAAAACGAGCGCGACATTCTTAATACTGTTGCGAAACTGACTAACAAAGGTGTTACACGAGCGGTTATCACGAAGAAAATCGACTTTGAGCCGCACTTGAAAGACATTACGATTTTTTTTAGCGATATTCGTGGTTTTACGGCGATTTCCGACGGCTTCAAGAACCGCTTTGGCGAAAAGAGCGCGGCTGAAATCATTGGATTTTTGAATGACTATATGAGCCGCATGGTTACTTGCATTTCGCTCACTGGCGGTGTTGTTGACAAGTTTGAGGGAGACGCGATTATGGCGTGCTGGGGTGTTTTGCGAAATGATGATTTGTCATGGGAGCAAAAAGAGGAAGGCTCTGTTACTCGCGCTTTGAAGCAGGACGCTCACGACAAATATGTCAGGGACGACGCAATCAGCGCGATTACTTGCTGTATCGCAATGCGTTATTCGCTTGCCAAATACAACAAAGACGCTGAGGCGTTCACTAAGGCGCACGAGGGAGAAGCCCTTGCACAGTACAAGCCTCATATTAGAATTGGAGCGGGCTTGAACAGCGGGCGCGCAACTGTTGGCTTTATGGGCTCTTTTGAGAAGATGGAGTTCACGAGTATCGGAGACGCCGTGAACTTCGCAAGCCGCACGGAAGCCAGCAACAAGCCTTGTGGCACTGATATTCTTATCACCGAAGACACTTACAATTTGCTGAAGTATGATTTTATCCGATGTGAAGAAAATGATTTTGCGCTGAAGCCTGAGAACTTGAAGCGCGAAATCGTTGTTGAAAAAATCCCTGTTGGCTTTGAGGTGAAAGGCAAGGGAATCCAGCATTTTTATGGCGTTGTGAATATGCCGCGTTTCGACATCGAGGAGTTTTTCAAAGCGGGAGATTCAAGTTTTGAAGTTGACCCAGATTGTGAGAAGGTTGTAGGACCTTTTGGTCCTCGCACTCTGAAGGAGATGCGAGAATTATTGGGCATTGCAGAGCCAGATTTTGGACAGGTTAATTTGAATGAAGAAGAAAATAAAATCCAAGTTGCATCTAGCTGATTTTCTTGTTGCTATCTTTTGTCTTTCTCTTTCAGCTTTTTTCGCGTATATGTTTTATCGCGATTTGAACACGTTTACTCTTCGCTCTGACAAAAAGCCTATCGGTCACATTTATGACAGTTCTCGTGTGATTCAGCGCAAATTTGATGACCGCGTTGTCTGGGAGCGTGTTTCTCAGAACGCAGAGCTTTACAACAACGACACAATTCGAACTTCTGACCTTTCTTATTCTGTCATAAAGTTCAAAGACAACACAGTTTTGAACCTGTATGAGAACACGATGATTCAAGTGTCTTGGTCTGAAAGCGCTGGCTTGAAGATTAAGGTCGATGATGGCGGTATAATGCTCGATTCGACAGAGGCAAAGAATGAAGCGAAAGTTCAATTTGACGATGGCTCTGTTGTCCAGATTGATGCAGGAAGCTCTCTTTCCGCTCAAGCAGATGCAGAAAAAAGCAGCACAAATATCGAAATAAAAAGCGGCACGGCACAGATTACCACAGAAACTGGCGACGCTATGGATTTGGTTGTTGGTGAATCGGTGAATGTTGGAAAGACGGGAAGAATCTTGAAGAATCCTCTCACTGTTGTTTATCCGCCGAAAGAATTGCGGCTTTTGAACACTGATGACAATGATTTTACGAACGTGGAATTTGAGTGGAAAAACGAATACGAAACACCTGTCATCGTCCAAACATCAAGGCTAAAGAATTTCTCGACTCTTGAAAGCGATGATATTGTTCAATACGCTTCGACTTATACAATGGAAGTCCCGAACGGCACGATATATTGGCGCGTCCTTACGATGTACACGATTGATTCTCCTGTAACAGGCAAAATCGTTATAGACAATGACACTCAAATGGATGTGCTTGCGCCATCTAGAGAGGCTTCTTTTATGTATTACAAAGAACTTCCTCGCATAAAGTTTCGCTGGAGCGGAAATGAAAATGCTTCTCACTATCGTCTTGTTGTTTCATCGACTCGCGATATGAAAAATGTTGTGGCGACGCGCGAGGTTCAAGACGCTTTTGAAACATTGGATTCACTTCAAGAAGGAACTTGGTTTTGGCAAGTGATGCCTTATTATCCGTTCGACAATATCGGTTATACAGGCGGAAGCGAGATATGTTCGTTCTCGGTTGTTCATGCCGACCGTCCAAAGCCTCCTGAACTGATTGTGCCTTCTCAAGATGCGGAGTTCACTCGAAAAAGCGGAGAAAAGAGTGTTGCGTTGTTTTCTTGGAAAAATGATATTCAAGATGCAAAATACACTCTTCTCATTTCCCGCGATGAAAAGTTTTCACAGCTTGTTTATTCTGATGAATCAGATGGCGGAAGGCTTGTGTGCGATTTGGACGAAAGCATATTTGCTGAAGGCAAATACTTTTGGAAGATAGTCAGATTATCAGCAGATGAAAAAGAAGAGGAGTCTCAAACACGCTCTTTTTCTGTGTATAATTATGTCCCAAAAGTAACAAAACTTTTGTATCCACCAGAATCTTTTAGTGCGGAAAACTCTATTCTTGCCTCAACACAGTTTTTGTGGAAACTTTCTGATGAACTGAAGAACTATCCGTGCATATTTCAGATATCAGAGAAAAATGATTTTTCTTCTGTTCTTGTTGAAAAGAGACTTGATACATCGTTCATTGGAGGCATCACTCTTTCGCCTGGAACTTATTGGTGGCGTGTTGGCTCTTTTGTTGAGGGCGAAAATGCTCTTGCTGGTCTTACATCTTCGCGCAAATTTGTTGTGCTCGGCGAACTTCCTGTGCCTGAAATAATCTTTCCAGCTCTTGGGCAGGAGCTTGTTGTCAAAAAGTTTGAGCCTGTGGAAATCAGCTGGAAGGCTGTAAATGGTGCTGATTCATATGGTGTCCGCGTTTTTGATGAAAATGAGAATGTTGTTGCAAAAAATCTTTCTGTGGCAGATACACGCGCTTCGTTTAGCCTTATTCCCGGAAAATATACATTCCATGTTTTTGCGAAATCGTCTGCCACAGAAACATCTGCTGCTCGAACAAGCAGCGTTTCTTCTGGCAATTTTTCCGTGCGAGGGCCTGAAACGATTGTTCTTTCTATGCCTGCTGACAAAAGCGAAATTGACGGGCTTCAAGCGCTCAGACATCCTCTTTATTTTTCATGGCAGACAGGAAAAGACAAGGCTAGTGAGTACACGTTCGTTTTGCAAAAAGAGCAGAAAAACGGAAAATATGAGCAAGTCGAATCTATTTCAGGAAGCGGAAACAGCGTTTCGCTAAAGCGAGTGAAAGAAGGAAAATATCGCTGGAGCGTTCGTGCAAATATGGCTTCGGGGCTTCCTCTTGATTCTCAAGAGTTCTCGTTTGTGATAAAAAAAGTTCCCGAACTGAAAAAGGCAGTGCTCACAGAACCTGCGAATGCGCTTGTGATGGGAGCTGATTATCTTCGAAAACACAGAACAATCACATTCCGATGGCAGAGGGTAAAATCTGCGACAGCATATGATTTTGAACTTGTGAAAAAAGACTCAGGCAAAGTTGTTCTTTCAAAGACAAACATTCACGAGCCTCAAGTGCGCCTTTCTGATTTGACGCTTCTTGATGTTGGGGAATTTGAATGGCGTGTTCGTGCCTACTGCTATGCGCGAGACGGCTTTGAGGAGCAAAGAAGTCCTTTGTCCACTGCAAGTTTTAGCATTCGATTTGATAAACCGAATGGTGTGAGGGCTTTTGAGCCAGGAAAACTGTATGGTGAATAAAAAGAAAGCAAAAAGACTTTTGGCATTGTTGTTGATTTTCTCTTTTTTGGCAAAAGCGGGCGCAGATGAAAAGCGATTTTCTCAGCGCATTGAATGGACAGCCGACAAGAACGCATTTGAATATCGCGTTGAGCTCAAAAACTTGTCAGAGGCGAAATCGACTTTTTATCCGACAGAAAAGACATTTTTGGATTTGCACCTGAAACCCGGAAAATACTCTTATCGCGTCTTTGTCTATGACCTTCTTGGACGAGAAGCGGCTGTTAGCCCTTGGACGAAGTTTGAAATCATCAAGGCAACCCTTCCAAAGATTGCCATAGCAGAGCCTAGTGCGCTGATTGAAGCAGACGAGAACGGAAAGTTGTCGCTTGATGTCGATATCGATGGCATCAGCGAAGAGAGCGTGATTGAACTTGTGGCAGAGCCTGTTTCGGGCAAAGTTGTTTCGGGAAAAAAGAGCGCCACCTCGGAAACAGGAAATGCCTCAAAAATCAATTTCGATGATGTTTCAGAAGGAAAATGGAGACTTCGCGTCATAAATCCAAGCGGACTTACAAGCGAATCTGATGTAATCGACATAAAGAAAAAGAGCGTTGTCGTGAAAGTCAGCGAGAAAGAGCAGGAGAGCGAAAAAGAAGAGCCTGCCGCAGAAGCTGAGCCAGCGAAAGAAGAAAGCACAGAAGCCGAACCAGAAATCACTGTCGAAGAGCCTTCGAGCGATACGGCCGAGGAAGAAGCCAATGACAACAAGAAAGACAAGAGCGAAAAACCTCCTCGCCCTCCTTATGTCTGCAAGGACATCAATATCATGACGCTTTATGACACGCAACTTTGTGCTTTCAACACGATGGTTTCTCCGATGGACACAATTTTCAAAGACGAAGTTAAAACAGGCTCTTTTTTTCCTGACTTGCGCATTTCGTATTTCCCAATCAAGAACGAGAAAAAGCGCTACGGAGTTGAGCTCACACATCTTTATCGCCAAACAAGTTGGGAGCTCAACGACGCTTACAACTTGGAGCTGAAAAGCAATTTTGTTCAAGCAAACTACGTCTTCCAGAGAAGAATCTTTACCGACAGAACTTACTTTTCGCTAAAAGGCGGCTTCGGACTTGAGCGAATACAAAAGAAAAGCCAATACGATGACGATTCCTATGTCGAAGGGCGGGAAGCACCCGAGGACAAGACATACAACCTGCCGACCGCTCAAGTTGGCGTCTCCTTTTTTGCAATCCCCTTGAAGTACATCGTTTTTGAGGCGGGAGTCGATTACACGCACACGGTTTTCGCCCTAAAATCCCACGTCGGATTTGTTAACCCGTACGTTGCGCTGGGCATTAGATTTTAGGAGGTGCGAAGATGAAAAAAATAATGATGCTGCTTTTTGTGTTCTTGCTCCTCGTCGCCTGCGATTTCAGTTTTGACGAAAACCTCGACGATGAGATTCACACTCCTTACACATTTTTCGCCTATCAAGATGAATCTTCGGCAAACGAAAGCGTCTCGTACGAAGTAGGGCAGAGCGTCAGCACATTGCCCGACTTTCAAAGCGAAGACGGCGTGAACAGGCTCAAGGCGGGCTATTACCCAGACGGCTGGATATTCTGGAAAAACAGCGACACAGGAAGCACGGACGCCGTGAACGTCGATATCAATGACGGCGGACTCGTTACAAGTTTTCGCGTAAACCCCGCCCGTGCCACGTTTTACGCTTCTGGCTGGAGTGCGATAAGGTATTTCGTCCATTTTGACGCAAACGGTGGCTACGGCTCAATGAGCGATATGACAATGACTTACGACACTTCTGCCACCTTGAGCGCCAATGCCTTTGCGCGAAACGGCTACGAGTTCCGCGGCTGGAGCACTGACTCATCGGCGAGCACCGTGCAGTACGCGGACGGCGCGACAGTGAAGAACCTCACCGCCGCAAAAGAAAGGACAGTGAACCTTTATGCGCTCTGGCTAAAGACCCGCATCACAATCAGCTTTGACGCAAACGGCGGAACTGGCACAATGAGCGCCATCAGCGCAACCGTCGACGAAACAGCCGCGCCCGCTTGCGCCTTCAGCAAAGCAAATCACGTTTTTGACCATTGGCAAAGCACTGTATCTTCTTTCACATACACCTCAGGCGAAGTTCTGACGGAAAGCAAATGGCCGAACGCCGACGATACATTTGTGGCTTGCTGGAAGCCTGTCTTTGAGCTTGGCACACCAACAACAGCGACCGCCAGCGTGTCAGTGCAGACACTTGGCTCAAGTTCCGTGACGCTTACAACCAGCGCAAGCGGATATTGCATTTGGAGTGTGAACGGCACAAAAGTTTCTGAAACAAGTTCTTGCACAATCAATTATTCTGATTATCCATCTGGAGGAACAATAATGCTTGTGTGCCTGACATCTGATGACGTCCTGCAATACAAAAACACCTTCACGATACATCATTAGCCCTCTCTGGCATTCGCGCTCTCTCCACACGAGCGCTGCACAATGCGCACACCGCCCGAGTGGACTCTTTTCATCTTCCCGTATCGCACTTCTCCTCTAACATTAGAGGAAAGTCACCTTTAACTTTAGAGGAATGTCTCCTTTAACGTTAGAGGAGGAGTCTGTTTCGCTCGTGTGAGAGTATGCACATCGAGCATGTGTGAGTGTCGAAGGCGGGTTATTTCGACTTCGCTCTATAACCGAATGGGTGGCTGAGCGTAGTCGAAGCCGTGAGCGTAGTCGAAGGTGCGGGCGTGAAAAATCTGACAGGTATTGCAGAAAAGAAGGGCGCTCGATATAATGACTATCAATCAAGGACGACGGAAATAAAAGCGCCGTCCTTTTTATTTTGAAAATGCAAATGGAGGCATTAAAATGAAAAAAGCTGTGGTCATGACTGCGGCTCTTGCTGCGCTTGCGGCTCTTCTTGTGGGCTGCGGAAAAGAAAAAAACTCAACAAAGGCAAAATCTTACACTTACAGAACTGTGCTCGCAACTCCAAAGACTTGGAGTCCGACTGACTGGCAGATGAACGAGGAAAACTATATCCTCACTTTCACTTCATCTCCTTTATATGACTATATCCCGAACGAGAATCAGGACGGCTATGAGGTCGTTCCTGATATGGCTGTCGCGCTCCCTGAGGACGTCACTGCCGAGTATGCGGGAAACGAGAAGTACGGCGTGCCTGCTGACGCGACAGAGGGCTGGGCTTGGAAAATCCAAATCCGAAAGGATATGAAATGGGACAACGGAGAGGCTATCAACGTTGACGATTTCATTTATTCGGCGCAGCAGCTATTGAACCCGGAGATGAAGAACTACCGTGCGTCAAACTTGTATGCCGAGAATGTTCCTCTTGCAAACGCGAGGGCGTATTATTCAGGCTCTGTCGCTTATGACGATATTCTCACAGCCTCAGGCTATGCTGATGTGAAAGATGAGGATATGTGGACTTCAATCACTCTTCCTGTGAAGTTCTTTGACGACAGTGCTGAGAGCTACGGCGGCGAGAACGAGAAATACGCGGAAAAGTGGAAGGACGGCGATGTTGACCTTTGGGCGAGATTGAAGGAAATCGCTGGCGAGCATACTTATTTCCCTCTCACAGACGAGGTGAAGGGCATCTACCAGAAGGTTTCTGCCGCTTTCGGCGACAAGAATCCTGAGGCATACAAAGAGTGGTGTTTCTCTCGCACTGAGGGAAAGGCAACTCCTTGGGAGGACGTCGGATTCATCAGAAACGACGATTACACTTTCACTGTCGTTCTTACGAAGTCTTTGTCTCCGTTCATGTTCTTGTATCACAGCGAGGATTTCATTCTTGTCAGAAAAGACTTGTACGAGGCAAACAAGCAGGCAGCTGGCGACATCATAAAGAGCTCATACGGAACAGATGTTGCAAAGTCTGCTTCTTATGGTCCTTACAAGGTTGTCGACTATCAGGGCGACAAGAGCATGAAGCTTGAGCGAAACGACAACTGGTACGGCTATTACGACGGAAAGCACGATTACAAGGGCAAAATCACAGCGTACGAGTTCCAGTTCCTCACAGACCACAACACTGTTCTCAATATGTTCTTGCAGGGAAATCTCGACGACAGCGCTCTTTCTGTAACCGATATGGACAAGTACGGAAACAGCGAATACCGCGTCGACACGCCAGAGAGCTACACTTACAAGTTCTCGTTCAACATTGACAGAAAGTCTCTTGAAAAAGAAAACACTGCTGGCGTCAACCACTCGATTATCGCGAACATCAACTTCCGACACGCTATCTCTCTTTCTCTTGACCGCCAGAAGTGGATTGAGACTGTCGCGCCTGCGTCTTCTGCGGGCTATGGTCTCATCAACTATGCTTATGTTGCTGTTCCAGAAACGGGAATGCTCTATCGCGACACGCCTCAGGCAAAAGCGGCTCTCACTGAGTTCTACGGGGCAAAGAGCATTGACGACATCACAGGATACGACCTTGCAAGCGCTCGCGAGTATTTCCAGAAGGCGTATGATGAGGAGGTCTCAGCAGGCAGACTCAGCGCTGGCGACAAGATTCAGATTGACATTCACCAGTATGCGGGCGATGAGGCTTATCAGCGAAGAACGACATTCTTGCAGGATTCTATCAATAAGGCGACGGAAGGAACATCTCTTGAGGGCAAAATCAGCGTCAAGCACGTTGTTGACCAGAACTACTACGACAACATGAAGACGGGAAATGTCGATGTCGCAATCACAGCTTGGGGCGGCGCTGGATTCAATCCTTACGGCATTCTTTGGTGCTATGCCACAAACGACGCAAAGAACGAATACGGCTTTGACCCATACACAGAAACTTGCACTGTAAATCTTTCAGGAAAGGACATCACAAAATCATACAACGCTTGGTATGAGGCGCTCACTAACGGCGAGTACTCGACAGCGGAAAGCGATGTGAAGAACACAATCCTTGCTGCTTGCGAGAAAGGTCTTTTGAGTTACTACAACATGATTCCAATCCAGTATTTGAACTCTTGCGCCCTCATTTCACAGCGAACAAAGCGATATAGCGACCACTATATCAACGAACTTGTTTCAAATCCTATGCAGACTCTCCTTATGACAGAGCTCACAATGGACGATGATGAGTGGGCTGCATATTGCAAAGAGCAGAATAACCAGCTCAACTACTAACGAATGGAAATTAACAGGGGACGAGTGTCCCTTGTTAATTCTTTCACGGAATGCGCACATTCTTTTTTGGAATGGGTGTATTCTTTCACAGAATATGTCGATTTCTTTAAAGAATGAGTAATTCTGTCAAATCCTAATGCAGTAAATGACAGAAAATAAAAAAATGGCGGTCTTTTAAGATGGGCAAGTATGTTTTCAAGCGCGCTCTCTTCGCGGTTCTTGTGTTTTTCATTATCATGACGATGATTTTCACGTTGTTCAAATTGCTTCCGAATCCTGTTCCTGAAGCACCTGGTGGCTTTGCGCAGGCTCTTCGCGATATGCATGAGGCGTGGGGATACAACAAGCCGATTGTTGTTCAGTACATGATTTTTTTGCGAAATGTTATTACAAAAGGTGATTGGGGATTTTGCACGACAGTCGGCACATTCTTGATGCCTGTGACAAGTTATATTGCTTCAAAGCTTCCTGCGACAATTTATGTTAATGTCATTTCAGTTTTGATTTCTATTCCTCTTGGAATTGTGTTCGGCATTATTGCAGCCATCTACAAAAATCGCTGGCAAGACCACATTATCCAAGTGATGATTATGCTCTTTATTTCTGTTCCTTCCTTCGTTTACGCGTTTTTGCTTCAGTATTTTGTGGGCTTTAAGCTAAATCTTCTTCCGCTTGTCTTTAAGGGCGGAAACGATTATTTTTCATGGGCAATGTTCAAGAGCGCTATTCTTCCGATTTTGGCTTTGTCGTTTGGTGTTATCGCGTCTTTTATGCGTCTTGTGCGAGCCGAACTTTCGGAGACGCTCACTAGCGAGTATATGCTTCTTGCCATAACGAAGGGATTGACGAAGGCTCAGGCGACTGTTCGGCACGCGCTTAGAAACTCCCTTGTTCCTCTTATGCCATCTATTTTGGCGCAGTTCATTTATATTATTGCAGGCTCTATGATTATCGAGCAGATTTTCGCAGTACCGGGAATTGGGCGCACAACGCTGACAGCGTTTTACAACAAGGACTACAGCGTTTTTATGGCGTGCGAAATGTTCTATGTTGGAATCGGACTTGCAGCGCAAATCCTTATGGATTTGAGTTATGGGCTTATTGACCCAAGAATCCGTATGGGAGGAAACAAGAACAATGCTTTATAATGAAGATACAACTTTCGAGAATATCCCTAAGGAAAAATTTAAGTTCGTTCATAAGGGCGAGCGTTTGACTGATACAAAACTTCAGACAAAGCCAACAGGGTATTTTGAAGACGCTATGTCTCGCTTTGTGAAAAACAGAGGCTCTGTCATTTGTTTTGGCATAATTGTCATTCTTTTTATCTATGCTTTTTTAGGACCTGTTCTCTCTCCTTACAAAATATCAACGAGAGACTCTTATTACGCATACGTTACTCCGAAATGCACTTTGTTCGCACCTCTGGGATTTTGGGACGGCTCAAAAACTCTTGAAGTGAATAAGCAGACTTACGAGTATATGCAGAATGTGCCAGGAGCAATCCTCAAAGATTACGGAGTTGTTGAGCATGTTGTTGCAAAAAGAGTGCAGAAGTGGCACAAAATTAAAATCGATACTTATGCAAAAGTCGGTTGGGTGAAAATGCTTTTGACCTCTGAAGAGTACGACGAGGCGCGCGCGTATGAAAAAGAAAGCGGCATCCAGCTTTTCTATCCTGTTTTGGATTCGTCAAAGATAAAAAATCCTGCATACAAGACAGACCAGAATGCATGGTTCTTGACTGACGCAAGAGGAAATATTGAGCGCACTCCGACGGGTAAAATCAAAGATATTTATCTCAAGGACGAAACTTCTTCTGATGGTCTTTCGTATTATATAAGCCGTATGAACGGAAAGCAAAAAGAGTGTCGCGTTATGTATTCTGAGTGGTATCGCTACAAAAATGGGCGCTATGCGTCGTTCTTGTTCGGCACTGAAGTTTCAGGCTACGACATTTTCACCCGTTTGGCACACGGTGCACGTCTTTCGCTTGTTTTGAGCCTTGTTGTGTCTGCGGTGAACCTTTGCATAGGCATTATCATTGGCTCTCTTGAAGGCTACTATGGTGGCACGTTTGACTTAATTTTTGAGCGCATAAAAGAAATCCTTTATGATGTTCCGACGATGCTTATATTCGCTCTCTTCCAGCTCTATCTTGCAAACCAAGTCGGTGCATTGCCGTCAATGTTCTTTGCTTTCATCTTCTACGGATGGATTAGCACGTCTTCAACAGTCCGCGCTCAGTTCTACCGCTTCAAAGGTCAGGATTACGTCAATGCGAGCCGCACTCTCGGAGCAAGCGATTTGCGCTTGATTTTCCGCCACATTCTCCCGAACTCAATCGGCTTTATCATCACGTCTTCTGTTCTTGTCATTCCGTCTGTCATCTACAGCGAGGCAAACTTGACTTACCTCGGAATCATCAACCTTGAGGGCGACAAGCAGACAAGCGTCGGCACTATGCTAGAGGCTGCAAAGAGCGCAATGACCACAAGTCCGCACGCGCTTTTCTTCCCTGCGCTTTTCATTGCTTTGCTCTTGATTTGTTTCAACGAGTTTGGTAACGGACTTCGCGACGCATTTAACCCAACATTAAGAGGTGCAGAAGATGCTTAATGCAAAAGAGCTTGAAATAAGAAATCTCGTCGTTTCATTCCGAACAAACAAGGGTATTGTTCACGCAGTCCGCGGAATCAACTTGACGCTTGAAAAAGGAGAAACGCTAGCTATCGTTGGTGAAAGCGGAAGCGGAAAGTCAGTGAGCGCAAAGGCTATTCTCGGAATAGAAGCTCCTAACGCGATTATCGAAGACGGCGAGGTGCTTTATCACGGACAAAACCTCCTCACTTTCTCAGAGGAAGAGTTTAACAGAATCCGCGGAAACAAAATCACTATGGTTTTCCAAGACCCTATGTCTTCTCTTGACCCGATTGTCAAAATCGGAACACAGATGACAGAGGCTTCTATCTTAAACGGAAAGACAAACCAGAAACTCGCTAAAAAAGAGTTGAACGACAATCTCAAGAACTTGTCAAAGGCTCTTCTTGCCGCAGGAATTACCGCAGACAAAGTAAAGAGCGAAATTGCAACTTTCAAGAAGTTTATCGCTTGTGGCTCAAAGCTTTTGACGGCTTACAATAATGCTTGCGAGTATGCAGACAGCATTGTTTTTGACATCAAGCAGATTCTCGTAGATTTGCACGACGAAGACAACAACCCAATTCAAGAGGAAATAAAGAACCTTTTGAAAAAGATGGAGCAAGTCTATAATCCGTATTTTGTCAATGCGGATAAATGCAAGTGCTTTGGTGAGTCAAGAGCAAATCTTTTGAATCTTTGCAATGAATACAAGCCAAAAACTGCTTCTGCGGATAAAATAGCGGAATTGCTAAATAAGATTTCTTCTTTCTTGTCAGAAAAGCTTTCAGAAGAAAAGCCTAACTTCTTTACTCTTGGCTATTACGTTATGAGCCGCGGTAAAGACGACCTTGATTGGGACGATGTGGCAGACACAAACAAAAAGACTCGCGAAATCGTAGACAAAGAGTTTATGATTGCTTTCCGCGACGACATTGCAGCTGCAATCAAAGAAGAGCGAGAGCGTTCAATCCGTGCAACAGCCGAGGCTTTCAAAGAAGCTGACAGGGCAAAAAAGATTTTTGGTGACGGTGAATGGAACACAAAAGAGTGCAAAGACGAAATCAAAAAGCTATGCGCCCTTGTTGACACAGCCGTGAACCGCCTTGCGCTTTCGGTTGACCGTGCAATTTATACGCTAAAGAATACGCTAAACACGGCTCTCGAGCATTACAAAACAACGCCAGCGTATGCAAGAAAGAATGCACAATCGGCTCTCAAAGACCTCTGCGATTTGTATAATCACACGCTTGAAGTCGGTGTACAGGAAGATTTGAGGGAGCTCGGTGCGGCGGCTATTGCGATTATCGACCGCTACAAAGAGCTTTCAAACGACGCGGCTTATCACGTTACTAAGCAAATGGCTTACGACAAGGCTATTCAGATTATGGAAGAAGTCGGTATTCGTGACCCTAGAAAACGCTTCAATCAGTATCCGTTCGAGTTTTCTGGCGGTATGCGACAGCGCATTGTTATCGCTATTGCAATCGCGGCGAACCCTGACCTCTTAATCTGCGACGAGCCGACGACAGCCCTTGACGTTACAATTCAGGCACAGATTTTGGAGCTTATCAACAAGCTCAAGCAAAAGCGCAATATGAGCGTCATCTTTATCACTCACGACCTCGGTGTTGTGGCAAACGTTGCGGACAAAATCGCTGTAATGTACGCAGGCAAAGTCGTGGAGAAGGGTACAGCGGAAGATATTTTCTATTCACCAGCGCACCCGTACACTTGGGCTTTGCTTGCTTCAATGCCGGACCTTGACACAAAAGATTCCCTCGAAGCAATCCCGGGAACTCCTCCGAATATGATTTATCCGCCAAAAGGCGACGCTTTTGCTGCCCGAAATCAGTACGCAATGGAAATCGACTTTGAAGAAGAGCCTCCGATGTTCCAGATTTCAGACACTCACAGCGCGGCAACTTGGCTTTTGCACCCGAACGCTCCGAAGATTGAGATACCTGAAAGCGTCAGTGCTCGCATCAAGCGAATGAAAGAAAAAGAAGAGGAGAGAAAGAATGCAGAGTAACGAAAACAACGATAAAAACGGAATCCTCTTGCGCGTTGAGCATTTGAGGCAGTATTTCAACGGCGGCTCTTTCAAGGCTGTTGACGATGTGAGCTTTGACATAAAAAAGGGCGAAGTCTTGGGTTTGGTTGGCGAGTCTGGTTGCGGAAAAACCACGACGGGACGCTCTATCATAAAGCTCTACGACATCACGGGCGGCAACATCTATTTCAAAGGCCAGCGCATTAACGCAGGCTTGAGGGATTACACCGACGAAATCGTGAAGCAAAAGAAAATCGCCTCTGCTCTTATCGCTGATTGCAAATCACGAGGCGACAATGCAGGCGCGGCAAATGCAAAGAAAGAATTGCAGAAGAAAATCGCCGAGCAGAAAGAGCTTTTGAAAGAAGCGATTAAAGACAAAAAGAGTGTCGATAAAAAGCTCATCACTAAAATACAGATGATTTTCCAAGACCCTGTAACCTCTCTTGACCCGCGTATGACTGTGCGAGAGATTATCGCAGAGGGCTTGCGTATACAGGGCGTGAAAGATGAAAACGCAATCTCGGAAGCGGTTAGCGAAGTCTTGAAGACGGTCGGACTTGTGCCTGAGTATGCAGACCGCTATCCGCACGAGTTCTCTGGCGGACAGCGTCAGCGTATCGGAATCGCGCGCGCTATCGTGATGAAACCAGAGCTTATCATCGCCGACGAGCCTGTATCTGCTCTCGATGTGTCGATTAAGGCTCAAGTCATCAACCTTTTGAACGATTTACGAAAGAATATGGGCTTGACGCTTCTCTTTATCGCTCACGATTTGTCAGTTGTAAAATACTTCTCTGACAGAATTGCTGTTATGTACTTTGGAAAAATCGTAGAGCTTGCAACGAGCGAGGAGCTTTTCAATCACCCGCTTCACCCCTACACAAAGAGCCTTTTGTCTGCAATTCCTCTTCCAGACCCGAATTATGAAAAGCGAAGAGTGCGCATTGTCTATCAGCCGACGATTGACCACGATTACAGCAAGGAAGAGCCGACTTTCCAAGAGGTCGTTCCTGGTCATTTTGTCCGTTGCAACACAGAAGAACTCAATCGATACAGACAGGAATATTCCAGATGAAAAAAATATTGCCGTGGATTGTCACGCTCGCCGTTGCGATTTTGATAACGCTGCTCGTTTCGCGCTACGAGGCGGCAGTTTTGGCGCTGTCGTCGCCAAACATCGACTTTTCGCTGAAGAGGCGCATTTGTGACGGCTTTTTTGTGTCAGGCGCTCTCATTTTGTCTTTTGGCGGGCTTGTCGCAATCGCAGAGCATGGCGGGCTTGACGCAATCCGATACGCCTTTTATCGATTGAAGGAGCGCTTCATTCACCCCCGACTCGAAGAGCGCGATAACGACGGCTATTATGAATACGTCAAATCCCGTGAAGCGCGAGAGAAAGCGCCTTTCGCGCATTTGCTCTCAGTCGGCGCTTTGTTCATAGCGCTTTCTCTCGTCCTCGCTCTGATATAAAAAATCTCCCCTATAGGGGAGAACACTTCAACCTTATAGGGGAGGACTCATCTACCGCATAGGGGAGAACACCACGACCTTATAGGGTCGCACCGAACGACCTCATAGGGTCGTTTTTTTTCGGGCTAAGCGATTAGCCTAGAAAATCTCTTTTGTCTTTTTCTCTTCCTTTTTTGGCTGGAAGACTTGCTTCACAACCTCAAGCACATTCGTGACAGGAATGAAGTCAATGCCGTTTTTCACATGCTCAGGGATTTCCTCAAGGTCGCGCATATTCGGCTTTGGAATGATAATCGTCTTGATTCCGTTTCGCTTTGCCGCAACCGTCTTTTCGCGAAGCCCTCCGATTGGAAGCACCATTCCCGTAAGACTCAGCTCGCCCGTCATTGCCAAGTGCGGCTTTATGACCCTTCCCGAAATGAGCGAAAGAAGCGTTGTCGCCATCGTGATACCAGCGCTTGGACCGTCCTTCGGCGTTGCGCCTTCTGGAATGTGAAGGTGAATCGTGTTCGACTCAAACCAATCTGGCGACTTTATCTTGTTCTCGATAACGAACTGTCGCACCCAGTTGAACGCGATGTTCGCGCTTTCCTTCATGACGTCGCCCATCTGTCCCGTGAGCTGCAAGCCGCCCTTTCCCGAAAACGCAATGCTTTCGATGAGAAGCGTGTCGCCTCCCATGCTCGTCCAAGCCAAGCCAATCGCTGTTCCCGGAACGCTTGCCTTTTTTATCTGGCTCTCGTCGAAAATCGGGTTTCCGAGATACTTGTGCAAGTCCTTATCATCAACGTTGAACGTCTTTTTTGAAAGCAAATTG
>CACYWZ010000040.1 GCA_902778325.1 uncultured Spirochaetaceae bacterium | reverse complement strand
TCGCCTCATCGTAATCTTTTTTGCTGTGATTTTGGATTTTTTCTTTGGTGACCCCGAAAACCTCCCGCACATCGTAGTTTTCTTTGGAAAATCAGCCTCAAAAGCCGAGAAAATCATTCGACCGCTGTTCAAAAAAGACTCACCCGCATTGCAAAAAACAGCGGGCGCGCTCACTTGGGCAGCAATCACATTGCCGCCGTTCATTTTGAGCGCCATTTTGTTCCATTTTTTGCGCAGACTGAACTTTTTTGCGCCATTAGCGATTGAAATCATACTTGCCTGGCAATGCCTTGCCGCAAAAACACTCTCAGACGAGGCAAAAAACGTCCAGAGCGCCCTCTCTGAGAGCATCGACAAGGCACGCGCGGCAGTTTCCCGCATCGTGGGGCGCGACACACAGCACCTGAGCCAAGATGACGTCATCAGAGCCACAATAGAGACCGTCGCAGAGAATACGACAGACGGCGTTACCGCTCCGCTCATCGCGCTAATCGTCGGCGGCGTTCCTTTCGCGCTCTTTTTCAAAGCGATAAGCACACTTGACAGCATGTTCGGCTACAAGAACGAGCGATACCGTGATTTTGGCTTTTGTTCAGCCAAAGCCGACGACATCGCGTGCTTTCTTCCCTCCAGAATTAGTGCAATCGCGATGATTTTCGCTTCTTTTGTCCTCGGCTACGATTACAAGAGCGCAAAAAGAATATTTTTGCGCGACCGTTTGAAGCACGAAAGCCCGAACTCAGCGCAAACAGAGTCCGTTGCGGCAGGAGCGCTCGGAATAAGGCTCGGAGGCCCTTCTTTTTATGAGGGAAAGATGGAAGAAAAGCCATTTTTGGGCGACGAGACATCGCACAGAATCGAAATCGAAGACATTTCAAGAGCCGTGAAACTCATGTGGTACACATACGCCATTATCGCAGGTCTATTTTTTATGCTCGCACTTAGGCGCATAATGTCATTCTGAGCAAAACAAGTTCAAAGAGGACAAAATCCGTGTCATTCTGAGCGAAGTGAGCGCAAGCGAACGTAGTCGAAGAATCTAGCACACACTTTGCAAGAGCAATGATAAATAATAAAGCAGATTCTTCGACTCCAAACGGCAAAATGCCGTTCTCCGCTCAGAATGACACACACATTGCAAGCGCAAAGATGATAAAATGAAAAATTTTCAAGGAGACAGCAAATGACAGAACATGGCGGAGACGTTTTTTCTTATGAAAAGCAATACAAAAGAAAGCCAGTCGCGGATTTTTCAGCGAACACAAACCCGCTGGGAATCTCAAAAAAAGCAAAAGAGGCTTTATCGGCACTTCTTGAAGACAGCACATCTCTTTCCTCATATCCTGACAGGAACTCAAGAGCGCTAAAAACGGCGCTTTCAGGTGAATATGGCATAAAAGAAAGCAAAATCGTGTGCGGCGCGGGTGCTGTTGAAATCATTTATAATGTCGCGCTCGCTTTTTCACGCGGAAAAAAATCGCTGATTGCCTCCCCAGCGTTCTCGGAGTACAAAAATGCGCTCACTAGGGCTGGAGCAAGCGAAATTGAGAGCGTCATCGCAAAAGAAGAGGACGACTTTCTTCTTTCGAGCGTTCCAGACACAACAAACTGCGCTCTTTTTTTCATTTGCTCCCCCTCAAATCCAGCAGGAGCAGTAACAAGCTACGATTTTCTTGAAAAATGCGCCCTCCAATGCCAAAAAACAAACACAATTCTCGTTCTTGACGCATGCTTTTCGCCCTTCGACGACGAAGCGCAGCAAAGCGTGCTAAAACTATGCAAAAAAATGAGCGACGAGAGCCTTTCAAACATCGTCATAATAGGAGCGTTCACAAAGTTTTACGCCCTTGCAGGATTAAGGGCTGGCTTCGCGCTCTGCTCTGACGAGAAAACAGCGCGCACACTCGAAGAAATCGCGCCTCCGTGGTCTCTTTCAACAGCAGCCCAAGTCGCCGCAGTCGCTTCTCTCGCTGACAGCGAGTTCAAAGAGAGAACAAAAGCGCTGATTGATGAAGAAAGGGAATATATGAGGGAAAAACTTTCTTGTCTTGGCATAAAAAAAGTTTGGGGAAGAGCAAATTTCCTTCTTTTCCGCTCGCGGATAGGACTCAAGAGCGAGCTTGAGAGAAAAGGCATCATGATTCGCTCGTGTTCTTCCTTCGACGGACTCAATCCTGCCTTCTTTCGTGTCGCGATAAAGAGCCGAAGAGAAAATGATGAGCTTTTGAGCGCGCTAAGAGCGTGCCTTAGCGAAAAAGGAGCGTGCAAATTCCTCATGATACAGGGAACAATGAGCAACGCGGGCAAGTCGTTCTTGACGGCGGCTCTGTGTCGCATTTTTCATGAGGACGGACTTCGCACAGTGCCTTTCAAAGCGCAAAACATGGCTCTTAACTCCGCAGTCGCCTCGGATTATTCAGAAATAGGGCGCGCGCAAGAAATGCAGGCCCGCGCGGCGGGAGTTTTGAGCGATTATAGAATGAACCCGATACTCCTAAAGCCCACCTCACACACTTCGAGCCAAGTGATAGTGTGCGGAAAGGCTGTCTCAGATATGAATGCGCTTCAATACTTCAAAAAAAAGAAAGATTTGATGCCTGTTGTCTTGCAATGCCTTGAAAGTCTTGCAAGCGAGAACGACATTATCGTCATCGAAGGCGCGGGAAGCCCTGCCGAGATAAACTTGCGTGAAAATGACATCGTAAATATGGGCTTGGCAACAAAAATTAACTCTCCAGTGCTTCTCGCCTCCGACATTGACCGTGGCGGCGTGTTCGCACAGCTCTACGGAACGATTTCGCTACTTGACGATGAGGAAAAACGCCTCATAAAAGCGCTCGTCATCAACAAATTCAGAGGCGACAAGGCGCTTTTGGCTTCCGGCGTCGAGCAAATTGAGGCGCTGACAGGGAAAAAGGTCGCGGGCGTTATCCCGATGATTGACATAAGGCTCGACGAAGAAGATTCCTTGTCCCAAACTCTCGAAATCGAGCACAACAAGGGAGAGGCGATAAAGATTGCAGTCATAAGGCTTCCGCACATTTCAAATTTCACGGACTTTGAGCCTTTCATCATGCGAAAAACATGCAATGTCCGCTTCATAAAGAGCGCAGAGGACTTAAAAGAGTTCTCTCCTCACTTGATTATTCTTCCGGGAACGAAAAACACGCTTTCTGACTTGGATTTTTTGAAGCAAACACAACTCTTTGATACGATTTTGACTTTTGTGAGCGAAAAAAAGAGCGTAATAATCGGAATTTGCGGCGGTTTTCAGATGCTCGGAAAGAAAATCCGCGATTTTGAGGGCGTCGAGAGCGAAAAGCAACGAGAAGAAAGCGCGCTTTCGCTTTTGGAAGCAGAAACGGACTTTGAAAAAGAGAAATTTCTTTCTAATGTCAGCCAAAAACTTCCAAAAATCGAAGGATTTTTCTCGTTCTGGAGCGAAAAAGAGGCGTCAGGATACGAGATTCACTGCGGAAGAACAAATGGCTGCGACAAAAACTTTGACGGAATGGTCTCTGGAGAAGTCTTTGGAACATATTTGCACGGTTTTTTTGATGTTGATGAAATCAGAAAAAGAAAAAGAGTTCTCAAAACTTTCATCTCATGTTCGGAAAAATCTTGATATGAGCGCGATTTACAAGATTCTTGAGGAGGAAAATTAAGGTGAGCAGAGAATACAGATACCGCTCCGGGCTTGTCCATTTGTACTTCGGGGACGGAAAAGGAAAGACGACAGCGGCAGCGGGGCTTGCTCTTCGCGCTGTCAGTGCGGGAATGAGTGTTTTTATCGTGCAATTCCTCAAATCTAGGGCGTCGGGCGAGATAAAGATATTGGAAAGTCTTCCGGGCGTTACGGTTTTGCGCGGCAAGAGCGGAAAAAACTTCGTTTCCGCCATGACTGAGGACGAAAAGAGAGCGACAAAGGCGATTTCAGACAGAAATTTTTTGAGCGCAATGAGCGCGGCTTCTGCGGGGGTGTGTGAGATGCTCATTTTGGATGAAATTTGCGCCGCTTGGAACGAAAATCTTATCGAACACTCTCTCGTGGAGCGTTTTCTCTCTTCCCGCCCCGAAAACACCGAGATTGTTCTCACGGGCAGAAACCCGCCAGAACTTTTTATAAAGAGCGCGGACTATTGCACGGAGTTCAAAAAGATAAAGCACCCGTTCGACCGCGGTCTTGCCGCCCGTGAGGGCATCGAGTACTAGCAAAAACGCTTTTTTGCCGTAATTGAAAATGCAAAGACGGTGCGAAAGTGTTTTTTCATCATCATTGCACTTGCAAAGACGGTGAAAAAGGGAGAGTTCATCATCTTTGCGCTTGCAATGTTGTCGGCAAAATGAATTTTCGTTATCCTTGCGACAACAAAGATGCCGAAAAAACATTTTTTCAATATCTTTGCGTCTTCAAGGACAATGAAAAAGGAGATTTTTATGGATTTTGAAGTTATAAAGCCTGCTGAAATCGAAAAAAGAAGCTTTGAGATAATCACAGACGAGCTGAAAGAAAAGGGAATTGCTGTCTGTGAGGAAAACGAGATGGTGATAAAGCGCGTTATTCACGCCTCTGCTGATTTTGAGTACGCAAAAACGCTCGTTTTCTCGCACAATGTTGTTGAAAAGGCAAAGAAAATCCTCAATAGCGGCAAGGCTGTCATTGTTACCGACACGCAAATGGCAAAATCCGGGGTGAACAAGAGCGCACTCGCCTCTCTCAAAGCCGAATGCCATTGCTTTATGAGCGACGAGGACGTGGCGCTTAGCGCGCGAGTGAGCAATTCGACGCGGGCAAGCGCAAGCGCCCAGAAGGCAGCGTCTTTGTTCAAGAATAACGAAGAAAATGTGATTTATGCTGTCGGCAATGCGCCCACGGCACTCATAACGCTCTGCTCGCTAAAAGATAGCGGCGTCTTTTCGCCTGCAATTGTCATTGGAGTGCCAGTCGGCTTTGTCAATGTCGTTCAATCAAAAGATTTGGCCGTCCAAACTTTTGAAAACTACATTGTCGCGACTGGGCGAAAGGGCGGAAGCACAATCGCTGCGGCAATTTTGAACGCTCTCATGTACGAATGTGTTGCACGCTAGAAGAAAAACCGCTTTTTCACGCTCACAGCAAGCCAAGACGCGAAAAAGCGTTGTAAAGTCCGTCCTCATCAACGCTCTCGGTGGTCAGCGTGGCGGCGGCGCGGGCTTCTTGTGAGCCGGAGGCGACTGCGACAGAGATGGCGCAGGCTTTGAACATCGGAATGTCGACTGCGGCATCTCCGAATGCAATCGTCTGCTCTTTCTTTGCGCCCAAATGCGAAAGAAGGCAGTTTATCGCGCTCTCTTTTGTGATGTCTTTTACGCCGATGTCACCAAAAAGGGCTTTTCCGCCCTCACCTCCCCACGTTCCGCACTGCATTTGCGGGAACTTTTTGGCTGTCTTTTCAAAATCGCTGTATGATTGGAGCACATAACTAATCTTGTTGACGTCGTCGCGATATAAATTTGCTCCAAAAATCATATCGGGAAAGGCGTCGCGGACACTCAGCGTGCCAGCATTGCTCTTGCCTTTCTTTTTGCTGTATTCCTGAATCGCTCTCAGCGCTCCGTTTTCAAAATTTGGGCTTGCGAACAAGCCATTATTGCTCTCAAGATAAAAATCCAAGCCTTCTTGCGTCAGATAATCGACTACGGAACGGCATTCGCTTTGTGTCAGGTGATTGTGAAATATCACTTTTCCCTCGTCTTCGATGTAACTGCCGTTCCCGCCTATCATTCCGTCGAGTCCGATGTCCCAAATTTCGCTATAGACCTCTGCCCTGCTTCTTCCTGTGCATATATACACTCGATTTCCCCTCGCCCGCGTCATTTTTATGGCTGTCTTTGCGCTCAAAGGGATTTGATTTTCGTAATTTGTCAGTGTCCCGTCTACATCAATGAATAAAATCTTTGTCATGCTCTTCATTATATGGTGAAATGATGGAGAAAAAAAGTATTATTTTAGCGTCTGTTTCTCTTGATAATAATAAAATAGAGTGCTATACTTAGAAACATAATAAAAACCGACAGCAAATCGGCAAATGTTTTGCGCTAGCACTGAAAAACATGGTGCAAAAAGGAGTTTTCGATGGAAAAACGGACTGATTGTATATATCTTTCTCTTGCGAGTGAGCGTTATACGCCATATTCTCTTGCCCGAAAGATTGGCGCTAAGGCAATTCTTGAGAGCGCAAGGTTCAACGCGGGAAAAGAGCGTTATTCGATTCTGATGGCAGAGGAAGCGTTCCATATTTTGCAGGATGATGACGGCGTGGCGTTCATAATTGACGGTCGGCGTGTGCCTTTTTACAAGCAGGACAGTCAGAACGACAACACGGTAGTCATTCCGGGGAGCAAGAAGAAGCACGAAACGGATATTTTGGACGCTTTGCAATATGTGGCAGACCAAAATGATTTGAGCTCATATGATATTCCGGTGCCGGCAAGCGGAATCGGCTATCTCAGCTATGAGTTTTGCGCTCGATGCGACACGATTACGCTTAGTCCTCAAAGCGATGAGCTTCACATTCCTGAAAGCGAGTTTGTCGCAGGGCATCTGTATCTTATTTTTGACCATTTCACGGAGCGTCTCCATGTCTTTGCGCTCAATTACACGGAGCACCAGATTGATTTGCAGAAGACTGTTGACAAACTCAAGCGCCGCCTTGAGGATTTGGACTTCAGTTATCTCACACCGCCTGAAGACCCAGCTCCTTGCAGCATGATAACTGACCTTGAGCAGTCAAAACGGGAGTATATCGAGAAGGTTGAGGCGCTAAAGAAGCACATTGTCGCGGGAAACATCGTTCAGGCTGTTCCAAGCAGGCGCATTCAGCTTGAGTGCGAGACGAGCGCGCTTGAAATTTACCGTCGTCTTCGCTCGGTGAACCCTTCTCCTTATCTTTTCTACTTGGATTTTGGAAGCCACCAGCTCATTGGCTCTTCACCTGAGAGTCTTGTGCGCGTCCGTAACGGGATTGCGTCGATTAAGCCGATTGCTGGAACGCGGCGCAGGGGAAAAAATGCCGAAGAGGACGCTGCTCTTAAAGCGGAGTTGCTCTCGAATGCCAAGGAGAAGGCGGAGCATCTTATGCTCGTTGACCTTGCGCGAAACGACTTAGGTCGCGTGTGCGAGGCTGGCTCGGTGAATGTTGTCCGCTATATGGACTGCGAGATGTTCAGCCATGTTATGCACTTGGTCAGCGATGTTCAGGGCAAGGTGAGAAAGGGTGTGAAGCAAATTCAGGTGCTCCGCTCTGCTTTTCCTGCGGGAACTGTTTCAGGAGCGCCAAAAATCAGCGCGATTGAAATCTTGAGCTCTCTTGAGAAGACGAAGCGAAGATTTTACGCGGGCGCTGTCGGGTATTTGCAGTCAAGCGGCGACCTTGACTTTTGCATTGCGATTCGCTGCGCGCTCAAACAGGACAAATTGTGGAGTCTTCAGGCTGGCGGCGGCATTGTCTACGACAGTTCCAGCGAGCGTGAATGGGAAGAGACGAACGAAAAGCTCGGCGCTTTGCGGGCAGTTCTTGACGGCGTCAAGGCGGGCGAATAATTTGCATTTACGAGAATTGCAAAAATACGATATTATAAAAAAGACAAACATCAAGAGACTTCTGCCTCTTTGAAAAAATTTGGAGAAGACATTATGGAAATCGAAACAAAGGCGCTCCACGCAGGTTATGAGCCAAAAAACGGTGAGCCGAGAATGATTCCGATCATTCAGAGCACAACTTTCAAGTATGACTCATGCGAGGACATGGCAAAGCTGTTCAAATTGGAAGCAAACGGGTATTTTTACACTCGTTTGCAGAACCCGACTAATGATATGGTGGCAGCAAAAATCGCCGCCATGGAGGGCGGAAGCGCAGCGATGCTGACTTCAAGCGGGCAGGCAGCGACTTTTTATGCAATCTTCAATATTGCGACTGCGGGCGACCATGTTGTCGCAAGTTCAGCGATATATGGCGGCAGTTACAATCTTATGAATGTCACAATGCGCAAAATGGGCATTGATTTCACTTTCGTCGACCCAGACTGCACTGACGAAGAGCTTGAGAGGGCTTTCAAGCCGAACACAAAGGCTGTTTTTGGAGAAACTATCGCCAATCCGTCGCTCAGGGTGTTTGACATTGAGCGATTTGCCTCGGCTGCACACGCACACGGCGTTCCGCTGATTGTTGACAACACGTTTGCAACGCCTGTCAACTGCAATCCGTTCAAGTTCGGCGCGGATATTGTCACACACTCCACGACAAAATACATGGACGGTCATGATTCAGGCGTGGGAGGCTGCATTGTCGATTCTGGGCATTTTGACTGGCTCAAACATGCTGAAAAATTCCCTGGTCTTTGCACTCCGGACGAAAGTTATCACGGAATTACGTACGCGGAGAAGTTTGGCAAGGAAGGCGCGTTCATCACGAAGGCAACTGCCCAGCTTATGAGAGATTTTGGCTCAATCCAGTCGCCGATGAACGCCTTTATTTTGAATTTGGGGCTGGAATCGCTCGCGGTTCGTGTTCAGAGACACTGCGAGAACGCTCAAAAAATCGCGGAGTTTTTGCAAGAGAGCGAAAATGTGTCGTGGGTCAATTATCCAGGGCTTCCTAGCAACAAATACTATGAGCGGGCAAAAAAATATATGCCGAATGGCAGCTGCGGCGTTATCTCTTTTGGCGTGAAAGGGGGAAAAGAGGCTGCACAGAAGTTCATGAGCGCGCTGAAGCTGGGCATGATTGCGACACATGTGGCTGACGCGAGAACTTGCTGCCTGCACCCGGCCAGCACGACGCACGACCAGCTTTCTGAAGAGGAGCTGGCAGCATGCGGTGTGAGCGGCGATATGATTCGCCTTTCGGTTGGTATCGAAAACGTCAACGATTTGCTTGCCGACATTTCGCAAGCGCTTGAAAAGTCACAGAAATAAGGCAAAATTGATTTGATTTTTAGCAAGGGGCGTCTGTCCCTTGTTTTTTTATTGTTCCATGAGCAGCATAAGCTCTTCGGCTGTCATTTCGCGATACTCTCCCGGAAGCAAGGCGGGGTCAAGAGAGAGTTTTCCGAGTGCTATGCGCTTCAGGTAAATGACCTCGTTGCCAAGGGCGGCAAACATGCGCTTCACTTGATGAAACTTTCCTTCGGTTATAGTAAGACGGCACGCTGTGTAGAGGTGATTTTCACCGTTTGAGCTGGGATTTTGCTCAATGGCTTCCTGCTCTGAGAGCCATTCTAGGTGTGCGCTTTTTGTAAGGGCGCTTTTTGCCTTTTTCTCAGCCTCTATGAAAATGCCTTCTTTGAGCCGCTGGCAATATTCACTGCGCTTTTCTTCGCTGACATAATCCCGAAGATAAACAAGATATGTTTTTGAAACGTGTTTTTCTGGAGTACAAAGCGAATGAGAGAAGGAGCCGTTTGTGGTGAGCAGCAAAAGTCCTTCTGTGTCGCGGTCGAGTCTGCCGACACTGTGAAGTTTTCCGAGTCCAGAGATGTTCTTGTATTTTTCGTCTACCAAATCGAATACGGTTGTGTGGCTGTCGCTCAAGGACGTGCAAACAGTGTTCGCGCACTTGTTCATCATCAAATAGACGTTGTTTTTGAGGTCGAGCACATCGCCGTCAAGCGAAATTATGTCGCGAGTGGGAGAAACAAGAATGCTCCCCTCAAAAACACGCACGCCATTCACTTGTGCAACGTGATTTCGCAGCAAAGTGCGTGCGCTTCGAGGCGAGCAATACCCATTTTGTATTAAAACACGATCAAGGCGAATTGATGGATAGTCAGGCATTATGCGCCTTTCTTTTCCTCTTCGTTTTTCTTTGTCGCAACAGCGTCAAGGTTCTTGATAATAAGAACAATGAAGGCAGCAATCATCGCAAGAATCACAAAAACGATTGAGATTCGCATCGGGAGCGGAATTGGATTGGCTTTCACAGGATTTTTCACTGTAACGACATCAAAATCATCTTCATTTCGCTTTGGTTCTTCTGCATATCCACCAGTCGCGACTGTTTCTACTGGTGCGCTTTCCTCTTCTGCCGCTTCACTTTCTGTTGTTGATGCGGCTGCGATAGGATTTGCAAACTGGTGCGGGATTACAATTTTTGTTTTTCCCGGCCAATCACGGAAATTAGACGACAAACCAATCTCTTTTGTTCGGTCATCAAAAACACTAAGAACGCGCTCATCAAAAACTTCGTTGAAAAAGTCTTTTTTGCCGTAGACACTTGTGTTCCAATAAATCGCTGTAAGCGCAATCTTATCAGCATTTTCTTCGTCCATAGAAAAAGCCTGCTGCAAGTAGCCGGAAACAATCATTCTCAGACACTTTATTGTGTCAACGCTGGCTGTTTCTCCGATATAAATTACGTCAGCACCGCGCTTTTCACTGCCGTAAATGCGGGCGGCTGAATATTTATATGCAGGGTTGCCTTTTACAAACGGGAACGGGTCATCTTCAACTCGTTCCTGATAAGAAATGCCTCGACCGAGGCGGCGTCCGATATCATAAATCTGGATTCTTGTGTTTATCTCCTCAGGAGAATAAGTTCCCTTCCACTCTTCATAAGTCGGAGTGTCGTCAAACTTGAATACATCGGAGTCAAGATCCGCTTCCTTTGAAGCGCCAATGAATACGATGCCGAAAGCTATCAAGCACAAGAGTTCCATAAAAACAAATTTCTTTATATTCTTCATTTTTACCCCTTTTCCTGTCATTTTCTTTAATTTTCGGCCAGACTCCCCAAAAATCACCACAGTTAAAATCACCGTATTGCAAAAAATCAAGCCTGCCCATATTATAAACTTGCTTTTTGCAAGGAGATTCTTTATGCAAACAAAATTAAGTGAACAGGAAATCGATGAAAAACTAAAAAACATAAAGCTGATTGCCTCTGACTTGGACGGCACTCTTCTCTTGAACGGCGCACAGGACTTGAATGCAGACACTTGCTCATTGATTCGCGCTCTTATTGACAAAGGAATCATATTTTTTGCGGCAAGCGGAAGGCAATACACCAATCTCCAGCGTCTTTTTGCGCCAATTGCTGATGATATCGGGTATCTTTGCGAAAACGGAGCAGTGAGTTTTTGGAAAGGCAAGCGTATTCACAAAGAGGTCATGGACAAAGCGCTCGCTCAAGAACTAATCAGAGATATTTGGAACACGGACGGCGGCGAAGTGCTTCTTTCTGGGGAAATGGTCAGTTACTTGAAGCCCAAAAAGAGCGAGTATTTTTATCATATGCGCGATGTTGTGAAAAACGATGTCGTGCTTGTGGACGATATTTTTAACACTCCTGAAGAGTATATGAAGATTTCGCTTTACGAAAAGGGAGGCGTGAAAAACGAGCAGCTCTGGCAGGAGCGATTCGGCTCACGCTGCACTGTCGTTACAGGAGGAAGAGACTGGCTTGATATGATGCCGAAAGGAGTCAACAAGGCATCGGCATTGAAAAAGATATTGGCAGAGCTAAACATCAGCGCCGAGCAATGCCTTGCAATCGGAGACAACGACAACGACCGCGAAATGCTAAAAATGGTAGGGCTTGCGTCTTCTGTCGTCTCTGCAAAAAGCGAAATCCGCTCGCTTGCAGCCATCGAAACCGACACTGTGGAAAATCTTTTCCGCCGCATTCTGAACTTGAGAGACAAAGAATCAAAAATTGCATAGCTTTTCGCATTTGACACAACTTTCAGATTTATTCGCATGCAAAAATAAAAAATGCCTTTCACAAATCTGAAGGGTATTTTTTTGGACTTTTGTCCAAAGCATCACTTGAAGGAATTTCGTGTTGTGGACATTTTGACAAAGTAATTCTCGAAGCGTTTTTGTGTCGCGGACATTTTGACAAAGCGACTCTCGAAGTGTTTTTGTGTCATGGACACTTTGACAAAGTAACTCTCGAAGTGTTTTTGTGTCGCGGACACTTTGACAAAGCAATTCCCGAAGCGTTTTTGTGTCGCGGACATTTGACCGAAATATTGCTGTGAGAAGTTTTTCAAAAATCAAATGAAAAAAAAGTTTGCTTTATGGCAAAATAGGTCGTATAATTTTAGAGCGTTGCTAAAAAATGCTAGAAATCAAATGCGTTAGAACCTTGATTAGTAAAATATAAATCTCTATAATGGCTCGGTAGGAGTTATAAATGAAAAGAAATTTTCTCACAACAATGATTGCAGCTTCGGCTGCATTGATGTTCTTCTCTTGCGGTGGCGAAAAGTCACAGGCAGCGAAGACTGGCGAACAGACAACAGAAACTGCTGTTGAGCAGAAGGCTACTGCAAAGTATCGCGTAGCTATGGTTACAGACTCTGGCGACATCACAGACCAGTCTTTCAACCAGACAACGTATGAGGCAAGCAAGGCTTACTGCTCAGAAGCAGGACTTGATTTCAACTACTACAAGCCGTCAGGAGATTCAACTGCTGACCGTGTTGCTTCTATTAACGCTGCTATTCAGGACGATTACAATGTTCTCGTTCTTCCAGGCTTCCTCTTTGCAGAGGCTATTGTTGAAACAGCAGAGATGAACGATGATGTTTATTTTGTTGGTCTTGATGTTGGTGAGTTCGACATTATGGAAGCAGCAAAGGCAAAGGGAAAGGATTGGTCAAAGCTTCCTTCAAACGTGTTCTGCGCTGTTTATGCTGAGGAAATCCCTGGCTTTATGGCTGGCTACGCTGCTGTAAAGGAAGGTTTCACACACCTCGGATTCTTGGGTGGTATGGCTGTTCCTGCTGTTATCCGCTACGGTTTCGGTTTCGTACAGGGCTGCAACGCTGCTGCTGTTGAGATGGGAATTGCTGACAAAGTTGCTGTTGAGTACGTTTATGGCGGACAGTTCTATGGCGATCAGCAGATTAAGGCTTCTATGGACGTTTGGTATCAGAAGCTCGGTGTTGAGGTTGTATTCGCTTGCGGTGGCGGAATTTGGACAAGTGCTGCTGATGCTGCAAAGGAAGTTGGCGGAAAGGTTATCGGTGTTGACACAGACCAGACTGCACAGCTCAACGCTTATGGCGAGGGTATGTGCGTAACTTCAGCTATGAAGGGCTTGGGTGCAACAGTTCGCGCTGTTCTTGCTGCAATCCAGAATGACAAGTGGTCTGATTACTCAGGAAAGATTTCTTCACTCGGTCTCGTTTCTGCAACAGACATCGCTGCTAACTATGTTCAGCTCCCAACTGACACATGGACAATGAAGAACTTTACTGTAGACAACTACAAGGCTCTTGTTGCAGACCTCTACAATGGAAATATCAAGGTTTCTAATGCTACGGACAAAGACCCTGAGGTTTCTGTTGCATTCAAGAAGTATCCTAACATCAAATAGACTTTTTTAGTTCAAGTCTAAATTTCTATTCAAAGGGGAGCAGGTATTTTTATACTTGTTCCCCTTTGTGAATACATAGAGAAGAATATAAAACTTACAGGATAAGTGCTTATGAGTGAATATATCATAGAAATGCTAAACATCACTAAGCTGTTTCCCGGAATCATTGCAAACGACAACATCACGCTGCAATTAAAGAAAGGCGAAATACACGCGCTTTTGGGCGAAAACGGTGCAGGAAAATCTACGCTGATGAGCGTGCTGTTCGGTCTTTACCAGCCAGAAAAGGGCGAAATCAGAAAGAACGGCGAAACGGTAAAAATCAACAACCCTAACGACGCAACTGCGCTCGGTATCGGAATGGTACACCAGCACTTCAAGCTGGTAGAGGTGTTTACTGTTCTTGATAACATCATTCTTGGAACTGAAACTGTTAAAAACGGCTTTATCGATAGAGCAAGCGCGAGAGCGAAGATTTTGGAATTGAGCAAAAAGTACGGTCTTGCCGTTGACCCTGATGCCAAAATCGAAGACATCACTGTGGGTATGCAGCAGCGCGTTGAGATTTTGAAGATGCTCTATCGCGATAACGAAATCCTTATTTTTGACGAGCCAACTGCGGTTTTGACTCCGCAGGAAATAGACGAGCTTATGCACATTATGAAAAACCTCGCTTCTGAGGGAAAATCTATTTTGTTTATCACGCACAAGCTCAATGAAATTATGGCTGTCAGTGACAGATGTTCTGTTTTGTGCAAAGGAAAATACATTGGCACAGTGGACATCAAAAACACCACAAAAGAAGAGCTTTCTCGCATGATGGTTGGTCGAGATGTCAAGTTCTCTGTGGACAAAGCGCCTGCAAAAGTGGGCGAAACTGTTTTGAAAATTGAAAATATGAGCGTGCCGAGCCGTATTCACGATAATCTTGCTGTAAAGCACGTCAATCTTGAAGTTCACGCGGGCGAAATCGTGTGTATTGCGGGAATTGACGGCAATGGACAGAGCGAGTTTATCGGCGGTCTTACGGGACTTGAAAAACTCGCAAATCCAGACGAGGCAAAAATCACACTCGGAGGTGTGGACATCACAAAGAAATCTATCCGTGAAAAGAGCAAAGACGGAATGAGCCATATTCCAGAAGACCGCCACAAGCACGGTCTTGTTTTGGATTATTCGCTTGAGCAAAACATTGTGCTTCAGCGATACTGGCAGCCAAAATTCCAGACACACGGATTTATCAATAAAAAGGCTGTTTCTGAATACGCCGCAGAGCTTATCAAAAAGTTCGATGTCAGAAGCGGACAGGGCGGAAAGACTGTGGCTCGCGCAATGAGTGGCGGAAATCAGCAAAAAGCGATTATCGCTCGCGAGCTTGACAAAGAGCACAAGCTCTTGATTGCCGTTCAGCCGACACGCGGTCTTGATGTTGGTGCAATCGAGTATATTCACAGCCAAATTGTTGCAGACAGAGATAAGGGCGCGGCGGTTTTGTTGGTGTCTTATGAGCTTGAGGAAGTTTTGAGCCTCAGTGACCGCATTTTCGTTATGTACGAGGGCGAAATTGTGGGCGACCTTGACCCGAAAAAGACGACTGCTGAAGAACTCGGTCTTTATATGGCTGGCGCGAAAAGAAACGTGTAAGGAGAATATAGATGAGTGAAACTAATAAATTGAAACGGGGAAACCTCTTTTCTTCCCCTGCATTTCTTGCAATCTCTTCTGCGGTGCTTTGCGCGCTAATCGGTATTCTTGTGGGCTACATCATTCTTTTGATAATCAGCCCAAGCCACGCAGGACAGGCGATTATCACAATTCTAAAGAACTTCTTTTATTATCGCAAAACAAATATGAAGCTCTACTACTTCGGGCAGACACTCGTAAAAACAGTGCCGCTTGTCTTGTGCTCGATTTCTGTTTTGTTTGCATATAAATCGGGATTGTTCAACATCGGTGTCGGCGGTCAGTATTGTATCGGTATCGGCGTTTCGCTTTGGTGCGCTTTGAGCTGGCATTTGCCGTGGTGGCAGTGCATGATTATGGCGACATTGGCTTCTGCTGCTTGGGCGGCAATCTCTGGCGTGTTCAAGGCGATTTTCAACGTGAACGAGGTTATCGCTTGCATTATGATGAACTGGATTGGCTTGTATCTTGTCAATGCGCTTATGCAAAGCGAAATCACAATGGACCAGTCAAAGAGCGAGACGTTCCACATCGCGAGCGTGTCAAAGGCTTCCATTTTGCCGTCGCTTGGCTTGGGCTCTCTCTTCCACAAAAATCAGTATGTAACGATTGCAATTCCTCTCATGATTGTTGTTGCAGTTTTGGTGTACATCGTTTTGACAAAGACGACATTCGGCTATGAGCTTCGCGCAACAGGCTTGAACAAAAACGCGGCAAAGTACGCAGGTATGCGCGACAAGGCGAACATCATCATCACGATGGCGATTGCGGGCGCATTCGCAGGACTTGCGGCTTCTTTGTATTATCTCACAGACATTCAGCCTTGGAAGACGAGTTCCTCAGTTCCGGGAATGGGCTTCAACGGAATCGCCGTGGCGTTCTTGGGCGGCTTGAACCCGATTGGCGTAATCTTTGCGGGCTACTTTATCCAGCACATAACGACGGGCGGCTCGCTCATCGATATGAGATACTTTAACCCTCAGATTGCAGACTTGATTTCTTCTATCATCATTTACACTTGCGCCTTCGTTCTCTTCTTCAAAGAGATTATCTCCCGACTTGGCAAAAAAGAAGGAGGCGCAAACGCAAACGCAGGCGGAGCTGAGGCACAGGCGGCGGCTGTTGCGGCTGTCAAGGCTAAGGCACAGGAAGGAGGAAACTAATGCTGCTTATTCAATATACGCTTATTTACGCTTCTGTTTTGATTTTTGTGGCGCTCGGCGGAATGTTCTCGGAACGCAGTGGCGTTATCAACTTGGGACTTGAGGGCGTTATGGTCTTCGGTGCTTTGGGCGGTGCTTTTGTGCTTTATGCCCTCCCCCCAACGACTCCCGCTCTTGTAATCGTGCTGTCGGTTCTGCTCGTGAGCGCGCTTGCGGGTATGATTTCTTCTCTTTTGCTTGCGGTGGCGGCAATCAACTTCAAGGCTGACCAGACGCTCGTCGGAACGGCTATGAATATGCTTGCGACAGCGGCTGCGACCGTTATCGTAAAGTCGTTCAACAATGCCAGAAGCCACGGCGATGACCCGTCAGCGATTTTGAGCTACATCGAAACAAGAAAGGCATTCGCTTTCAAAATTGCGGGCGTTGAGTTTAGCATTTACACGATTTTGACGATTTTGCTTCTTGTTGCGGCGTTCGTAATCTTGTACAAAACACGCTTCGGTCTTCGATTGATGGCTTGCGGTGAGCACCCACAGGCAGCCGACAGCGTTGGTATCAACGTTTACAAAATGCGCTATGCTGGCGTTGTGATTTCGGGCTTCTGCGGCGGCATTGGCGGCATTATCTACGTCAGCGCGGTCAACAGCCAGTGGGACTTCATCTATGGCGTTGCGGGCGCGGGCTTCTTGGCGTTGGCAGTTATGATTTTCGGACAGTGGAAACCTGTGAAAATCGCTCTTGCGGCTCTGATTTTCGGCGTTTTCCGTGCGCTCGGCGACACATACGCAGGCTTTGACTTCCTCGTTCACCTTGTTCCGGGCGAAGTTTACAAGACTCTGCCGTACATCATTTCGCTCATCGTCTTGGCGTTCACGTCGAAGAAATCCCGTGCGCCAAAAGCGGAAGGCATTCCTTACGACAAAGGCTCAAGATAGCGTTTCCAAAGATGAAAAAAGGCAATTCACTGATGAGTTGCCTTTTTTTTGTGTGCGTTTGGCTCGATTTACTCTTAAGTCAGCGTTTTTTCACGCAAAAAAGGACGCCTCACTCTTGTTTTTCCCTTTTTTCATGTGAAAATGCCTTCACTCACTCCTGTTTTTGCCAAAACGTGCGTACGTTTGCCCTCACTCACTCTTGTTTTTGCCAAAACGTACGTACGGTTGCCATCACTCACTCCTGTTTTTGACAAAACGTACATACGGTTGCCCTCACTCACTGTTGAGTCGCCCAAAACGTATTGGAAATCTCCTAAAGCACCCAATAATCGCGATATTTCCAGCCGTCAGCGCCAATTAAAGCCTCTTCTGACTTCTCAAAGCCCAGTTTTTCAAAGGCGGAGCGACGCTCAAGCGCAAAAATCGGGATTTTTGTAATGATTTTTTCAGAGGTGAAAAGCGCTTTTGCCTCATTCACAACCAAACTGGCAATATCTGAAAGCGCGCAAGCATTTTCCAAATCGCTTCGGACATCCAAGCGCAACACCGCGCAGTTGTCGAACGCGTCAGCGGCTTTGCGGCTGAAAAGCTCAATCGTGCCGACAGCACTGCTGGTCAATTTGTCCAAAATGCTCCAACGCACAAAAAACTTTTCTTTGTAAGAATAAAGCAAAAAATCAATCGCCTTGTTCATTCTCTCCAAGTCGGGATAATAAAAATTGTCGCCATGACAGTTGTCGCTGTTAAAAAACGGAAGAGCCATCTTGTCGCCGTACACCGCAAGCAAATCTTCCGCGTCCTTCTTCTCAACAAATCTCAAAAGCCACCGAGAGCTTTCAAAGACAGGTACTTTTTCATAAACATCAGTCATATTTTCAGTATAAATTGCGTTCTGAAAGGCTGTCAATTTTCACATTTTTTGCGCACGGTTTTGAAAAGGATTAAAGTCGTAAGGGATTGCTAGAAGGCGTTATAAAATGCTAGTATATTAGCAAATATGGAAGGCAGAACAAAAATAATCGACAAAAAAATCGGAAAATATTTAGTCAAAAAAGAAATCGCGCACGGTGGTATGGGTGTTGTTTACGAGGCTTTGCACCCAGAACTCAACAAAAGCGTAATCATAAAAGAGCTGACGATTCACAAAAAGGAAATCGCGGAGCGTTTCAAGCGGGAAGCGCAGATTTTGATGGACATGCAAAGTCAGTACATCGTCAACACCTACGATTATTTTCAGGAAGGAAAGAGCCGCTACATCGTCGAGGAGCTTGTTGACGGGCTTTCGCTCAACAATTTGATTTTGCATCACGGAAAATTGCCGTGCAATATCGCGCTTATCATTTTTTTGAATGTGTGCAACGCGCTAAAATTTGCCCACAGCAAAAACATCATTCACCGCGACATCAAGCCCGCGAATATTTTGCTTTCCAAGCACGCGGAAGTAAAGCTGGCGGACTTTGGAATTGCGGGCAACGAAAAAGAAAAAAAAGATGAGCCGCTTGACTCAATGGCGACCACAAAAAAGGTGGAAGACTCTGGCTTGACGCAAGCAAAATCCGCTATGGGAACGCCTGCTTATATGGCGCCTGAGCAGTTCACGGACTCAAGTTCTGTTGACAAGACGGCGGATATTTATTCGCTCGGCATTATGCTCTACGAAATGCTCACTGGAAAGCGTCCGTTCGTCGGCGGCTCTTCTATGAAAGAAACTTACGAAGAGCGTCTGCTTCACAAGCACGTTCCGCTAGGGCTTTTGTACAAAGAGAGAGTCCCGCTTCGAATTTACTTGATGATTCGAAAAATGACGATGACGAAAAAGGAAAAGCGATACCAAAGCGTAGATCCGATTATCCGAATCGTGTCGCATTATCTCAAGTTTTTCAATCACAAAGAACTTTTGACGCAAATCAGCCGCATGGTTCGGCACTACTCCGCGGGAAGCATCGAGCATTACGAGCTTCGAGAAGTCGTTGCAAAGCGAAACACTGTTATGTGGGTTTCTGTGTCAATCACGATATTTTTGCTTGTCTCATGGATTTTTATCGCTGCTACCAAAGAAAGATTTTTCTATCGCACTATCCTAAAGCCGTGGTACAAGGGAATCAACGTCGAGATGCTGATTCCTGCTTTTAACGGCACTAAAAACGAGCTTCCCGCGATGGCTTATTTTTACCGCGCTAAAGACTCAAAAGAAATTAAAACAATGAGAAGCGATTTTTATGCGCAGAACTTCTCCGAAGAAAATTTCAACTTCACAAATCTTCGCACACGAGAAATCTATTTCAGACCAGGGCTTTATCGAGCAAAAATTGTTATCGGGCAATATGTTGTCTGGAAAGACTTCGTAATCGAAAAGCGAAACAATCCTGCCCTCAAATTTGATTTTCTAAAGATGAGACAGCGTCCTATTAAAATGTTTTTTGGCGCAAATGATTTTGACTCAGGAAAAGATATCTCGTCAATCGTATCAGTTTCAGTGTTTTACGGTGGCTGGTGGCAACCGCTTGAGTCAATGCGAACAAGAATCACTACAGGAGAAGAATGGAAAATCAAGTTCAGCGCAAAAGGCTACAAAGACGAGATTTTCGTTGTTACACTGGATTGGTTTCAGGACATTCTTTATCTTTATCCGCAACTTCACAAGATGTAAAAAAAGGAACCAGCACTCCCCAGCACTGGTTCCAAATATCCACTCACACCCTCTAATAAAAAAGACGATGTGCTTATGTAACTATAAGTATAGCACAAGGGGAAAAAATAATCAAATCAAAATGCACATTTTTTTTATTTTTTTCTAAACTTTTTTGCACTTCTTGACGACTAGCATTTTTTTCGCTCAGAAGGAAACAATATTTTGAATAACAAGGCGCGTTTTTTGCTAAAACCCAAATTTAGTGCGTTAAACGCGAAAAATGCTGTATGCGCCTTTAATGCCCGAAGGCTTATTCAAAAATTATGCCACAACTGAATCAAACTCCGCATAAGGCTCAAGCATTTTGAGCATAAACTCATACGGCGTCACCACCTTCAAATCCCCCGAAAGCACATCAGCAAAAATATTCGCACTTGAGCCGCTGACAAGTTTCACGCCCTGCTCGTTTTGAGTCACAGGCAAATGCACATTTCGCGCTTCCACGTTCCAGAACACAAGTTCAGGCATCTTGTAGCCAAAAGCTGCAAACTTGCGCTTGTAAAAATCAAACGTGCTTTCATTTTTGCCAATGCAATCAAACTCCATGTCAGACACAATCAAAACACGTTCAATCATCTCGTCTTTTGGAACATGACGACTTTTGGCGATGTCCAAAATCAACTGATAAACTTTCGCGATGTCAGTGTTTGTCGCATCGTAGTAATTTGAAAGAAAAGCAAGCTTTTTTTGAAGCGTGTCAGCGTTTTCTGGGATTTGCACGAGTTTTGGCTCTGCGCTGAACGTGATAAACGAGTTTTTGAACGCGCCCTCAAGTTGCTCGGCAAACAAAAGCGAAAGTGAAGTCGCAATCGTTGCTGCTTCAGCGTTAGGAGTAAAATACATCGAGCCAGAGCCGTCCCGAACTACGATTGTTTTTGAGGCAAACGAAGAGCGATTCAATGAAAGCCAGCTCGCCTCAAGAGGAAGAGATTCCGCCTCGCTAAGCGCCCTCAAGTTTGAGCCGCAGTAAAACGGAGCGACAATCTGATACGGGTAGAGCGTCGATGCGTTGAGTTTTGTGCCGTCATCGCCCTTTTTTCCAGCATTCGCCACGACTTTTTGCAAAAACGCCGTGTAACGCTCGCTGTCGTTTCGCAAAAATGCCTTTTTGTACTTGAGCATCGCCTGTGAAGGCTGCAATGAATAGTCGAACGTGTAATCTTTTCGCCTGAGATTATCCTCAATGATTTTTATCTTTGCGCGAAGAGCTGTGCAAAGTTTTCTGTACTCCCCTGCCCGCATGCCAAGCGCTCTCATCAAAATAGTTGCATTTTTCACCGTCTGCTTTGACGACGCGTTGACCGACGGAAGCCACTTTCCCAAAAGGCTAACGTTCGCACCTTTTTCGAGTGCCGCCGTGTCCTTCTCAAGTTGGGCTTTGATAATCGAAAGAACATCGTCTTTCACACTTGTTTGCAAAAGACAAAGCAAATCGTCCCAGCGACCATACTCCGAGACGGCGTAAAGGACTTGGCGAGCGACCTTTGGATAAAAATCAGCAAGATTTTTCAAAACGACACGGAAGGTATTTCGCTCGCCCAAGCCGCCGCGGATATTTCTCATATAAAAAAGGATTTTGAGAGCAAGAATCGGGTTTTCCGCATAAGCCTTTGCAAAAAGGGCGTTCAAATCACCAATATTTCGCCTCATTGCGCCACAAAGCGAAAACAAATCCAAGCACGCAGAACCCGTGGACTTGTGCGCCAAATCGCCGTTTTCGGTCTGCGTCATATTCAGTTTTTCTTTTATCGCTTCAATGAAGTTCATCTTTTCCTCCAGAATGACGGGTTTTCAAAAAAATGCCGATGAGCAAACAAGATACTTTTATGGATTCGAACCATTTTATTGGACCAATTTTCTGCTGTTTGTATCTTTTCTTGCTCATCAGCCCAAGGCACTTTTTTTCATTCGCGCTCTACCAATTCTGAGCTACAGTCATTGACTGGCGGGACTCGAACCCGCAACATACGACGTGACATCGATTGCTGGAAGTGCCTTTAATGGTTTTATCTTAGCACTTTCACTTTCCGCAATCACGGAAAATTTGGTGCGAAGTGCAAAACAAAAAATCTTTTCGTGGGAGTGCTCCCAAAGCCAAAATTTCCATTTTGGACTCATGGGAGTGCTCCAAAGCGTTCCCTAACAAAAAAGATTCTATTGGGAGAATGGAAAAGCGTTCCCTAACAAAAAAGGAAGCCTTTGGAGTGCTCCCAAAGCAAGAAAATCTCTTAGGGAAGCCGTGGGAGCGCTCCAAAACACTCCCTAACGAAAAAGGAGGTCGTGGGAGCGCTTTTTCGTGACTCAAACTCCTTTGTCGTCGCTTGCCTTGAAGTTGTAAATCGGCTTTATGACTTTGACGACTTCCGCTGTCGGCGCGATGTTTTTCACGATGTCGTCCATCGTCTTGTATGCCATCGGCGCTTCATCGATTGTGCCGCTGTTGACCGTCGATGAATAAATGCCGCTCATTTGCTCTTTGAACTCGTCGAGCGAAAGTTCACGCCTCGCCTGCTTTCGGCTCATAATGCGACCAGCGCCGTGCGGAGCAGAAAAGTTCCAGTCCTCGTTTCCTTTTCCGACGCAGATTAAAGAGCCGTCGCGCATATTGATTGGAATGAGGAGCTTTTCGCCTTTCTTTGCGCTCACTGCACCTTTTCGCAAAATCATCGCGTCTGTGTCGATGTAGTTGTGAATTGTCGTGAACTGCTCGATAATGTCGCTTTCGCGCAATCGCAAGCCTACGCAAATCGTCTTAATCATCGCTTTTCGGTTGAGGGCGGCGAAATGCTGCATAATGCGCATATCGTTGATGTAATCGTCAAAAAGAGCGCCTGAGACATACGCCAAATCACGCGGGATATTCGTTGAAACTTGCGCTTTCAGCTCATTCAATCGCTCTTGGATTTCGCTTTCCCTGCCGCTTGCCTTTAGCTCATCGATTAGATTGAACTTATCTGCTTCGCTTTTTCCGTTTAGTTGACGCCACGCCATTTCTTGATAATATTCAGCGATTTCAAGCCCTGCGTGTCGGCTTCCAGAGTGGACAACGATGTACAAATTGCCCTCGTCGTCGCGGTCGGCTTCGATAAAGTGATTTCCGCCGCCAAGAGTGCCAAGACTCATTCTGGCGCGGTTTTCGTTGTATTTTCCGCGAATGCCGCTCCATTCGACTTCGCCCACGAACGCGTGCGGGAACTTTCGGATTTTAAATCCTGAAGGGATATTCTTTTTGATGATTTTGTCCATCGCTTCTCCGCTAAAGTTCTGGCTCACCTCGCTATCGGCTTTTATGCAAAGTGTTTCCATTCCGCACCCGATATCGACGCCCACCAGATTCGGAACGATTTTGTCTTTTATCGTCATCGTAGTCCCGATTGTGCAACCCGCGCCTGCGTGGACGTCGGGCATAAGGCGGATGCGGCTTTCTCTCGTGAACTCTTGGTCGCAAAGCGTTTTTATCTGTTCGAGTGATTTTTCATCGACCACATCGGTAAAAACTTTTGCGCTGTTGAACTTTCCGCAAACTTCTTTCATCTTTTCGCCTCCTAAACGCATATCGCGGTTTTGAAAATAAACAAGGTTCATTTTTTCTCTTCGTTTTGGATAAACAAATAGATTTTGCTGTTTGAACCTTTATGTTTTAGGAGTTTAATAGATTTCTCTTCTTCAATCACGGAAAAAATGGTGCGAAAATGCTTATTGTTCTATTTCAATCTGCTTTTGAATGCGCTCTTTGACGAGGGCGCGAAAAGAGGTCGGAGAGAGCACTTTGACGGTCGGGCCAAAAGACAAAACGCGGATAACCATTTCCGTTTCGTCAGCGCTGTCGTAATTTATCGTGAGCTGATATGTGGAGCTGTCGATTTTCACAGCACTCTTTTCAAAATGCGCAAAAGCCATCATCGCCCGCTCAAGAGTTTTTCGCTCATCATAAAGCTCAAGCGTTACAAAAGAGCGCGCGTTCTCTTCAAAATCCGCGACAGAGCCGACATCAAACGAACTCGAGCGAACCTTTTTTATTCTGGCAATATTGAGAGTGTAAAACCTGCCCTTGATTTTGGCGATAAGGCGGAACTTGTCGTCTTTTTCGGAATATTCGATTTTGAGCGGGACGCACACCAAGCGCAGCACACGCGAAAAGCGCGCATTGTATTCAACATAAAGCGGGTATTTGTCGCGGAGAGATTTTAGAACAAAGCGAAATGTTTCGACATATTTTTCATCATCGTATGGGTCTCCGTCTTTGTATTGGTCATAAAAGAAAAAGTCCGCGCTAGTGAAAAGCGGCTCAACATCGCACAAATCGCTCTCAAGACGGCTCAAAACATCATCGCGCACAAAAAGGCGAAAGCGCAAATCGTGCAAAATTGCCTTGAGCCATTGCTTTTGCAAAAGAGAAAGCGGCATTGTCGGCTCATTTTTGATGTTCGTGGAATAATCCGATTTCAAAAGCGCCCATTTTCCGCCCTCAAGCGCGCTTGAGATTGTCAAATAGCTTTCGGGGAACGCCGATTTTCTCACGATTTCAAAAAGCGTGTCACAGTCAAGTTCACCGCTTTGAGCCGAGCGAATCGCAAGAGAAACCGTGTTAAAATATGTGCTGTAAATCTCTGAAAACACCATTTTTTAATCCTCGTAGAGTTTTTGCATTTTTCGAATATCTGCCCAAAATCGCCGAACCACGCCCTTGTCGGAGCAATCAAAATGCGTAATGCGGCTGATGAACGTGCGCGCCCACGGAATGACTTCCTGCACGTCAAAAACGTCCGCGCTGAACTCGGCAGTGTTGCGGTCAAGGCGAAGCACATCTCCGCATCTCTTTTCGCGCAAAAGCCGCTGATAGATAAAAATCTCGTCATCACAAAAGCGCACGCGAAACGAAATATGCTCGATATGGGAATTGTCGTGCTGCTTTGTTTGCTTTAGCGAAACGCCAAAGATATTCTTTCGAAAGCGCTCAAATTCCGCCCTTTTTTGCTCAAAATCCTCAAAAACCCCTTCTTCTTTCATCGAAACAATGTAGTCAAAGCGGAGAGCCTGAAAATATTTGCCCCGCACGCGATACGCCATCAAATACATTCTGCCGCCCTGAACGCTTGAATAAATCATCATCGGAACAATGTGGCTTTGCACGACTCTCGCCTTTTCGTGCCGCTTTTGCTCGATAAGCAAAACACGATGAGAGCGGATTGCGCTGAAAGCCGTCTCAACAAAATCAGATTCAATCGACGAGGTGATGTAGTGATGTTTGAACTGAAAAATGTTTGGCACTTTGAAGCGGTCTAGCAAAAAACTCCCCGCCACACCGCACGGCGCGACTTCTGAGAAAAACGCGATTGCGCTCTCCGCTCCCTCCAAAGATGTCATCGGCTCTCGGCTGTAAAACATCGTCTTTGCGCATTTTTGAGCCTTAATCAGCCCAAGACAATCGTATTCTTTTAGCTTTTTTCGGAGCGTGGACTCTTCGGGAAGCAAGTCGGAAGAAAAGCCGTCGAGATATTCCGCGCTGATTTCGTCTAAGATTTGCGAGAGCGATTTTTGCTCGCCGTCCGCCAGAATATCCATCAGAACAAAATGCAAAAAGATATCCATATCCGTGAACGACTTTGCTTTGAAGATTTTGTAAAGCGGATTGTGCGCTGTTTTGCGGCTGTCAATCGACAAAAAAGACACCTTGCCGCTTTCGTCCACTCGAAACGCCATATAGCCCGAAAGATAGTTTTCAAGCCGCCTCTTTTCGTCGTCGTAGGTGCGCGCGCTTTTTGAAAAAAACTCGTTTCGTGTCTTGAAGCCGTAAATGTAGAAACTGCGGATATAAGTGCGCAGTGTGTCGAGATTTTTTATCAGTTCCGAATAAGCCATAAAGATATTATCGGCTTTACTCAAAATACACCTCCAC
>CACYWZ010000039.1 GCA_902778325.1 uncultured Spirochaetaceae bacterium | reverse complement strand
TGATTGCTCGAACGGCTTAATTGGCAATATCGAAGCGGGTAAAGTCAAACCATCATTTGAAACAATTGTAAAACTATCCGCCGCACTTTCAATTCACCCTGCTGATTTGTTTTTGCGAGAAACATCAAAATCAAACGAAACAATGCGAAATGAACTGAAAGAACGCATAAACGCCGCTATTGATGAGATTATTTTGCAATAACACAAACATGATAAGAAAATTATTTCTGAAGAATGCACAAAATAAAATCTATGGTATCTAGTAAATGCCAATTATAAGAAATTGTGTTGCTTTTTCGATTTTTTTATAGGATTGACTGGAAAAAATATACTTTGTATACTTATGCTAATGAGCAAGCTCCAGCTCTGAATGGAGAAGTAACATTGGGTAAGCTCCCACCCAAAGAGGAGAATATAAAGCGGCATAGTTTTTCTAATGCCGTTTTTTTATGGGATTGTATGCAAGATTCTAATAAATTTGTAGCTATTTCAGATGAGTATATTGCTTATTTATCAAAAGAAGTTCCTCATGTGATGTCAAATAAACTTACAGAGCGGACGTATCATCGAAAGTACATAGGTATCATAAAAGAACTAGGTGGTTTCAAGTATTTTGTACCTTTATCTTCTCCAAAAGCAAAAGATTATACTAAAGACGGTCAAATAAAAAGGAATTCCCTGACAACGATTTACATAAAAGACAATAAAACTCTTTATGTAACGCTTAGGTTTAATTGCATGATACCTGTACCAGAAAGTGAGATTATCAATTTTGATTTGAATGATGAGGGAGATTTCAAATATAAATTGATTGTCTTTAATGAACTTTATTTTATACGTCAGAACAGAGACAAGATAGAAAAAACAGCAAAAAATCTCTATAATGCAAAGAAAAATCAAGCAAATGAAGATATTTCTAAACAAACAATTTTGAATATCACACTTGATTTTGCGAAAATGGAACAAATGTGCATAAAATTTACGCGCTGAAAATCTTTTTTTAATGTTACAAATTTTGAGGTCAGGCGGTTTTTTGATTGAAAATTTTTGTTTTTGTTCTGGTCTATAGTATTTTGGAGCAATAAACAAATGTTTTTTATCTATCCATAGTATTTTTGAGGAAAAAACAAATGTTTTTTGCCTTCTTTTTCTATGGAAAGAAGCGTAAATATTTGTTTTTCGCTTCCTTTTCATCAGGGCGACGAATAAATTGAAATTTATTGCCTCCTTTTTAAGAAAGGAAGCAATAAACAATTTTTTTCTCAGTATTTCACGCTGATTTCAATAGCCTCAATCAAAATATTCACGCCTGCGCCGCGGCCGAAGGCTGACGTCTTTGTCAGAGCAATGCACAACCTCAGCAGGAATAAACTCATCGCACATCGGGAACAAAGCGTTCCAGTCCCTGCCTTTCTTGATTCTTATCCATTGCGAAGCCGTTCCTTTGAACGTGATTTCTTTGAGCGATGAGCACATGCAGAACGCTTCGGCTTCAATCACTTTGACGCTTTCTGGAATTGTGACCGAAACGAGTTTTTCGCAGTGCTTGAACAGCGAAACATGCAACTTTGAAACGCCGTCAGGAATGATTGCGCTTTCAATGTCAGTGCCCATAAAAACTTCTGCCTCACCGTCAGCGCAATGAACTGCGACATTGATTCCAGCATTCACGCTGTCGATTTCATAATCCCACTTTGCTTTTGAGCCCAAGAAAGTGATTTCTTTGAGCGACGGACATTCCCAAAATGCGCCTGGACCCAAATATGTAAGCCCTTTTGGAAGTACGACGGAAACGAGATTTTTCGAGCCATAAAAAGCTCGTGGCGCAATTTCGTGAACGCTTTCGCTAATCACGATTTTCGCTTCATTTTCATCGCATTTTACAAGCACATCATTTTCTATATTCAGCATAATTACTTCCCCCGTTTTTATTATCGAACTTTATGACAATTCGAACGCACCTGTGCAAAGATTGTAGTACCTGCCTTTTGCTTTCAAAAGTTCCTCGTGTGTGCCGCGCTCTATTATGCGACCACCTTCAAGAACTATGATGCAATCCGCGTTTCGCACTGTTGAAAGGCGATGGGCGATGACGAAAACGGTGCGACCGCGCATGAGTGAATCCATGCCTTTTTCAATGAGCGCTTCTGTTCTTGTGTCGACTGAACTCGTCGCCTCGTCAAGAATCAGAACGGGCGGGTTTGCAACGGCAGCGCGCGCAATCGAAAGAAGCTGCCTCTGACCTGCGCTCAAGTTCGCTCCGTCTGATGAAAGCACGGTGTCGTAGCCGTCTTTTAGGTGTCGGATAAAAGAGTCCGCGTTTGCCAGTTTTGCCGCCGCGATAATCTCAGCGTCGCTTGCGTCAAGATTGCCGTATCGAATGTTGTCGCGCACAGTTCCTGTGAAAAGGTGCGTGTCTTGCAAAACCATCGAAAGGGAGCGTCGGAGGCTGTCTTTTCGGATTTTTTTGAGCGCAATGCCGTCGTATGTGATGTTTCCTTCTTCGATGTCGTAAAAGCGCGTTAAAAGGTTGGTAATTGTTGTTTTGCCGCTTCCCGTTGAGCCAACGAGGGCGATTTTTTGTCCAGGCTTTGCGAAAAGCGAAATGTCGTGAAGCACCTCTTTTTCGCTGACGTATGAAAATGACACGCTCTCAAATCTGACATCTCCTTTTAGGGCTGTAAGAGAGCCGTCTTCAAGATTTTTCCAAGCCCATTTTCCTGTTGGCGCAAAGGCTTCAAAAAGCACTGTTTTTCCGTCTTGTTCTTTTTCGCTGACGTTCACGAGAGCCACGTTTCCCTCATCAGTCTCGCTTTCTTCGTCGATTGCAGCAAAAATGCGCTCTGCACCTGCAAGCGCGTTCAGAACGCCGTTGAAAAGTTGACTCATCTCGTTTATTGGGCGATTGAAGTTTCTTGTGTATTGCAAGAAACTTGCGATTGTGCCGACGGAAAGTGCGCCTTTTATGACGAGGATTGCGCCCAAAATCGAGGTTACGGCGTACTGAATGTGTCCCATGTTGTTTGTGATAGGACCCAATATTGAACCCCAAGTGTTCGCCCTTGTTCCAGCCTTCCGAAGATTGTCGTTTAAGAGCGCGAAAGTCTTTTTCGCTTCTTTTTCGTGGTTAAAGACTTTGACGACTTTTTGCCCTGTTATCATCTCTTCGATGTAGCCGTTGACGAGCGCGATATTCTTTTGGTTCTCGCGGTATGAATCGCTGCTCTTTTTTCCGACGAAGCGAATGAGAGCCGACATTACGACGACGAAGAAAAGAGCGACAAGGCAAAGTGCAGGGCTCAAAATCATCATCATCGAAACGACGCCCACGACGGTGAGAATTGAGTTCAAAAGGCGGGGAATGCTCTGGCTCAGCATATCGCGCAACGTGTCGACGTCGTTTGTGTAAAGCGACATCAACTCTCCGTGTGTGCGACTGTCAAAGTAGCGCAAGGGGAGCGTTTCCATGTGCGAAAAAAGGTCGGTTCTGATTTTGAGAAGCGTCTTTGTTGAAATTACGAGCATCATTCTGTTGTTGAGATATGAGCCTGCCGCTCCAATTATGTAAAGGCCTGCCATTATAAAAAGCAGCTTTATGAAGGCGCTCAAATCAGGGTTCTCGGCTTTTATCAAAGGCACGATGTAATTGTTCAATGCTGGCTTCAAGAGATAAGTTCCCGCGATGTTTGCGCCCGCGTCAAGAATGACGCAAAGCACAACGAAAACCCACAACGCTTTGAAATGTGTCATGTAAGAGAAAAGGCGTTTTATTGTTTTTGTGGCGTCTTTGGGCTTTTGCACTCCGCGTCTTTTTACTGGTGGCATATTTTTCTCCTTTTGTTTTTACTGATTGTTCTGCGACTCAAAGACTTCGCGGTAAATTGCGTTTGTCTGCAAAAGCTCTTCGTGAGTGCCTTCCCCTGTGATTTTGCCGTCGTCAAGGACAAAAATGATGTCGGCGTCTTTCACCGAAGAAATGCGCTGAGCAATAATGATTTTCGTTGTGTCAGGAAGCGAGTTCTTGAGAGCCTCTCTTATTCTGCTGTCTGTCGCTGTATCGACAGCGCTTGTTGAATCGTCGAGAATTAAGATTTTCGGGTTCTTCAAGAGAGCGCGAGCGATGCAAAGACGCTGCTTTTGTCCGCCTGAAAGGTTCACGCCGCCTTGACCCAAAACAGTATCGTAGCCGTCAGGGAGGAAAGTGACGAACTCGTGAGCGTCTGCTGCCTTGCAAGCGTTAATGAGTTCGATGTCGCTTGCATTTTCGTTTCCCCACTTGAGATTCTCTTTGATTGTGCCAGAAAAAAGCGTGTTCTTTTGCAAAACCATCGCGACGCTGTTACGAAGCGCGGCAAGGTCATATTTTCTCACATCTATTCCGCCAACAAGAACCATTCCCGAAAGCACGTCGTAAAGGCGCGGAATGAGCTGGACAAGCGTTGACTTTGAAGAACCGGTGCCTCCGATGATTGCCGCCGTCTGTCCACATTCGATTTTCAGCGAGACATCGCTCAACACCGTGTTGCTCGCCTTTTTCTCGTAACTAAAACTCACGTTTTTGAACTCGACGCTTCCGTTTGTGACGCGCTCAAAGCACTTTTTGCCCTCGTGAGCGCATTTGCAAAGCTGAAGACACGGGTTTTTGATGTCGATTTCCTCGTCCAAGACCTCAGAAATTCTCGTGACGCTCGCTCTTGTGACGACAAGTTGCACGAACATCATTCCGAGCATCATAAGACTCATCAAAACTTGCGTGATATATGTGAGAAAGCTCACCAATTCGCCAGTCTTCATGTCGCCCCTAATCGTCATATTGCCGCCAAACCAAAGAACAGCAATTATGCAAGAATAAACCGTCATCTGCATTATCGGGATTGTCTTTACGATGTGCTTTTCTGCGCGGAACTGAGCGTCTCTGACGCTGTCGGCAGCGTCTTTGAACTTCTCGATTTCCTTTTCGCCGCGCACAAAAGATTTCACGACGCGGATAGCCGTAAGATTTTCCTGAACGACGCTGTTCAGCGTGTCATATCTTTTGAGCATAAGGCGGAATAGAGGAAAAGCGCGCCTGTTTATGAGAGCAAGCGCAAGCGACAAAAAAGGAATTGCCACGATAAAAACAAGAGCGAGCCGCGCGTTAATCAAAAACGCCATGATTGTGCCGCTTGTGAGCATAAAAGGCGCACGAATACAACCGCGCAAAATCATCATGCAAGCGTTCTGAACATTTGTGACATCAGTTGTAAGACGTGTCACAAGACTTGAAGATGAAAAGTGGTCAACATTGGAAAAAGAAAACGAAAGAACCTTGTCAAAAAGCCTCTTTCTAAGATTATGCGACATTCCCTGAGATGAATACGCTCCCAATTTTCCTCCAAGAACACCGCAAGTGAGAGAAACAACAGCGGCACTAATCATTAAAAGCCCTGTTCTTGCAGTATAGGACACATCGTGATTATAAATGCCCACGTCGATAATTCGCGCCATCAAGAGAGGAATAATCACCTCAAGAACAACCTCGCCAATCATCACGACAGGTGAAAAAATCATGGAAATACGATATTTTTTTTCAATTCCATGAAGAAGTTTGTGGATTACATTCATATGATAGTAATTGTATCAGTCAAATCCCTAATATTCAAAAAAATGCTGTTATTGCTTCTAGTTATATGTTTTGATATAGTCAACGCTATGAAACATATTTTATCAAAAACAATACTGTTTTTTATTGCTTTCCTTTTTGCCACCGCCGTACTTCATGCTCACGGCGGTGTTCTTTCTGGTGCGAAAGGAAAACTCTATGTAACAAGCACAAAATATTTTGACATTATTTATCCTTTCGAAAGCAAAAGTTCCGCATTAAAGCTCGCAGAGAAAGCCGACGAGATGTATCTTGAGATTTGCTCTTCATTCCAGACCGAGCCGTATCAGCGATTTCCCGTTACGATAACGCCGAGCGTCGAAAGCCTTAACGCTTATTTTTCCGCTTCTCCGTATAATCGCATTGTCCTCTACGATACCGTTCCTGAAGAGAGCCTGGACATGTTTAGCGACACGCTTTTGGACGTATTTTATCACGAACTCACTCATGCAGTGACGATGAACATCAAAAGCCCTGTTATGAAAAAGCTCTCGTTCTTCTCTGACGCCGCAACTTTGCAAGGTATGTCTTTCACGCCGTTCTGGATTGAAGGCGCGGCTGTCTTTATGGAAAGCAAAGACGACGAGGGAAGATTAAACGATGCGTATTCTCTTCAGATGGCGTATCAGGCAAAAGAAGAGAACAAGCGCCTTTCTTGGCGAGACGTCACAGGCGGTCGCGACACGTTCCCGGGAGGAAGCGATGCGTATATTTTCGGCTCTCTTTTCGCCGAATACCTTTCAGACAAGTATGGAAGAGAAAAGTACAACGAGTTTTGGAAAGTCGCAGGCGAGAAACTCCCTCTTTCCCTTGTCGCAGGCATCTTCAAAGAAGTCTATGGCGTAAAGTTGAGCGATGAATGGAAAGAGTTTTGGAAGATACTAGAAAGCCCGAAAATCGATATTGAAAAGACAAAACTTGCCGTCAGTGATTTTGAGGGCGAGAAAAAAGGCATAAAGCGAAGAATTACCGCAATCGACGAAAAAGACGGCGTTCTCGTCTTCGCGGACGCTTTCAGAAACGGCGTTTTCCTCTCGCGCTACGACGAGAAAAAAGGAAAATACACGAAGGCAAAAAAAATCCTCTCGATTAGCGCCGTCACTGAGCTTTGCATTGCTAGTGACAAAAAGAGCGTGAACATAATCCACAACACAACAAGAGCGACAACGAAAAAAGAAAGCGTTCTCTTCGACCTTAATCGCTCCTGCGTCGTGAAAAAGCGCCTTTGCAAAGATGAAATCGCCTCTCGCGTTCTCGATGATGGCTCTATCATCTTTAGCGAGCTCTCTCCCGTCGTCATCAGCGGAAAGCGTTATGTGCCTTATCTCAAAAAAGACAAAATGCAATGGCGTCTTTGCCTCAAATCCCTCGAAAACGGACTGGAGAGCGAGTTCCTTCTTGGAGAGGGCGTTATTGCCCACAGTCTTCATGTCGCCAAGAACGAGGAGGACAAAGTTTTCCTGACCTTTTCTTTTGTCCTTCAGGGCAAATCTTTAATGTATCCTCGCTCTGCAATCGCTGTCGTGAACGAAATCGACGGCTCTCTTTCTGCCGCCGCTTATTTTCAGGCGGAGGACGTTTCAGGAGGAGCGGATACTCCCGTCGCCGACATCACTTTTAGCGAAGAAAACCCCGTTTTGATTTGCAAAGCGAATTATTTTGAAAAATCCTATCTCTATCGCCTTGATTTTTCAAAACTAGAAAGCACTTTTGTCTCTCTTCCTCTTTATTCTGATGTGAAGAGCGAGGAAAACGAGATGAAGATTGAAGAAAACGAAGTGAATGGCGAAGAAAACGAAGTGAAGATTGAAGAGCCGAAAGTCGTTTTTGAAGAAAAGCGCTTTCACAAAATCCCCTCATACTTTGCGCGACGCACTTTTATTCCTCTTTCCACTCTCACCGTGTGGGACAGAGAAATGGAAGAGAGCGAAAGTGCCATTCTCGGACTCACATATTCTTCTTCTGTGCCTTGGGGAAACAATCTCCTTTCGCTTTCTGGCGGTTACAACGTCGCAAGCGACAACGGAGGCGTGATGATGAGCCTTTCGGGCGGCAACGAGGCTTTTTCTTACACGCTTTCGGGGACTGCCGTCTTTGACGAAAAGGGGTTCATGCAGACAGCCGACACTCTTGAGAGCGCTCTTTTGATTCACAAGTGGCTAATTTCTTCTTTGACGCTCGGAACAAAAGATTCCTATCTTTTTGGGCACGACAGCGAGAACAATCTCTTTAATACGCACTATGGGGACGGAAATCTCTTTTTGAACTTTTCGACAATCCACAAAGTTTCCCCTCGCTACGAGATGAAAAGCGGCTTTTCCCTAAAGCCTTTTGTAAGCGCAGAGCTTTTCGCCCTCGCCGACGACCTCGATATAAACAAAAACTACGTCAACGCAGGCGCAACCTTGCTCGTTCGCCTTCCTTTCATAATGCCGATTTCTCTTTCTGCGACGCTTTTCCCAAAATGCGACCAGTTTGCTTCCTCAAGCGCTCTCATTTATCTTTTTTCGCTTGAGATACAAAAGGGAATCCCTGCCGCCTCTATTTTCTTGAACCGCATAACTCTCACTGCCGAGTATGATTCAATGCTAAAATACGAAAGCGAGCAGTATTTTGACATAAAAAGAGCCGACGAGATTGCAAAAAACATCACTTTCGACGATTATTATGACAAAATCAGCGCTTGTCTTCATTTTATCCTGACGCCGAACACGAGTGTCGCGACAGGACACGCTTATTTTGACATCGCGGCAGGCGGTTTTTACTCTCCGAGAGCCGAGCGCAACAAGAAGAAAAGCGGTGTCATAGTCAGCGCCAAGGCTCTTCTGTAGAAAGGAAGCGTCCTTCTCGTGCGGAGTCTGAGCGGAAAGGAGCGGAGTCTGAGCGAAGTCGAAGCCAACTCGATTCTCTTCGTTATTTGTCATTTCGACTACGCTCAATGACCATATTTTCATGTTCGCAGATTCCGAAACGAGTTCGGAATGACATTTTTTCTCATGGTTTTTCTTTTCCTTCACATGTAGGATGTCTTCCTACACATGAAGATTCTTTTTCTCCATGTGTAGATTCACTTTCTCCATCTGTAGATTGTCTTTCTCCATCTGTAGATTGTCTTTCTCCATGTGAAGATTGTCTTTCTCCATCTGTAGATTCGTTTTCTCCATCTGTAGATTCACTTTCTCCATGTGAAGATTCGTTTTCTCCATCTGTAGATTGTCTTTCTCCATCTGAAGATTCGTTTTCTCCATCTGAAGATTCACTTTCTCCATCTGTAGATTCATTTTCTCCATCTGAAGATTGCTTTTCTCCATCTGTAGATTCACTTTCTCCAGATGGAGAATGAGTTCCTACAGATGAAAATGACGAAAAAATAGATGAAGATGATGAAAATTTAGACGAAAATCGAAAAAAACGAGGTGAAGAGAATAAAAATGGACGAAAAAACAAAGGAATTGCTCATAAATCTTTCGGATAAGTACGAGAAGAGGGAGTTTATCGAGAAGGACCCTTCTCGTTTTATGCACGATTATAAAGAGAACCGCGATAAAGAGGTGGCTGCGTTTATCGCTTCTGCTCTTTCTTTTGGTCGTCGTGAGCAAATCTTGTCGCATGTGAAAAAAATCCTTGATGAATGTGGCTCATCTCCTGCCGATTGGCTTTTGAGCGGGAAGCACAACGAGTTTTTTGATGAGGGGGAAAAGTCTTTTTATCGCTATTTTTCTCATAACGACTTGAAGATTTATTGTGAGAATCTTTCTTCTTTTTTGAAAAACTCCCCAGACGGCACTCTCGGCTCTTATTTTCGCTCTCTTTATGAGGAGGAGAGGGGGAAAGAGGACGGGAGAAAGTATCTTCATCAGATTGTTTGTTCTGCGTTCTCTGCTGATTGCGCTCTTGTTCCGCGGACGAAGACGAGCGCGGCGAAGAAGGTTAATATGATGCTCCGCTGGCTTGTCCGAAAAGATTCTCCTGTTGATTTGGGGATTTGGACTTGGTTTTCTCAGGAGAATCTTTTGATGCCGCTTGACACTCACGTTATGAGCGAGTCGTATAAATTGAATCTTCTTTTGAAGACTCCGAGCGGAAAAGAGAAAAGTGCGAGCCTTAAAACAGCGATAATATTGACAGAGGTTATGAAAGAAGTTTTTCCGCTTGACCCTGTTCGCGCCGATTTTGCGCTTTTTGGGCTTGGGGTTGACGAAAACGGTATATAAATCTCGCTTGTAAATAAAATTAGGACGTGATAAAGTTTATCTATGTTTATGAAAAAAACGCTTTTTGTTTTTGTTTTTCTTCTTCTTGGCTTTTGTTGTTTTGCCCGTAGCAGCAGCAGAACTGACTCGCGCGACCTTCAAAAGCAGCTTCTTGAGCTTATGAAAGACGACACTCTTGGAGATGCGAGTCATTGGGCGATTCTCAAAAAGATTGCGGGAAGTCTTCGCGCCGAGAAGGATTACAATTCGCTTATTGTTTTTCTTACTGATTATGTGGAGCGGAATCCTGAAGACCAGTACAACGCTTATTGGCTTTTGATGACGGCTTATGTCTATCTTGAGGACAATGCCGAGAAGATGGCGGAATATTATTTTGACCGCATTCTCAAAAACTACAACGATTTGATGATTAAGGACGACCACGGGAAAGAGCAGAGTGTGCATTTTCTTTGTTTGCAGCACCTTATCCGAATCAGCAAGACGCCTCGAAACCGCGTTCTTTATTTCAATGCGCTCATAAACCGCTTTCCTGCTGATGTGAACAAGACGGAGCTTTATTACAGGCTTGCGAAGGAGTACGAAAAAGAGGGCAGTTGGGATCAGGCTATCAAGACTTACAAGCTTTTCTTGAGTCAGGACGATGCTTCGACGATAAGAATTGCAGGGGATGCCGATGCTTATTCTTATGCCAAGCAGTTGATTGATTTTAGCAACTCGAAGAAAGACTGGACTTTTGAGACGCTCGAAGCTCTCGAAAGAGCGGTCAAGCAGGCTCTTGTGTCGTATAATTCAAAGACGCTTGATTCTTATAAATCCAAGGTTAATTTTTTTGCGATGTCGTGGAAGCAGGACGAAAACAGCTCGAATGCTACGGAAAACTTTTCGATGAAAAGTTTTATGCACGGCAACCGCATTCATTTTAACGATGATTTGGACGCATCTTCAACGCCGAACGAAGCATATCTTCGCACTTGGGGCTGGAGCGTTTATATAAATGTGTGGTACTTGTATTTTAGAAAGGTAAACTTTCCTGCTGACCCCGAAATCCACGGAAGATGGGAATGGGCAGGGATTTATTTCGGAGAAAAACTGTGAGAAAAAAAGTCGCTTTTGCTTCTTTGCTGCTTCTTTTTGCTGCTCTTTGTTTTGCTGATGACGAGCCGCCTTTATCTTTTGAGGAGGACGGTGTAATTTGGACAAGGCTTTCAGAAGATGAGATAAATCCTCGTGAGACTGTCTTTCGCCCTGATTATATCCCGCTTTCGATTCCGGGCGCAGAGCATGCTGCTGTCGAAAAATACCGCAGGCGATATCTTTCCGCTCGTAATCGCGAGTGGCTCAAGAACGTTGTTGCTGCGGGCAATATGTATCGCCCTTATATTCAGATGCAGTTGAAGGCGCGCGGTATGCCTGATTGTCTTGAGTTTCTGCCTATTGTTGAATCGAGTTTCACTCCGACGGCAAAATCACGCTCGGGCGCTTTGGGGCTTTGGCAGTTCATGGAAAACTCAATGCACCCATACTTGAAGAAGTCGGATTTTGTTGATGAGCGGCTTGACCCTTGGAAAAGCACTGACGCGGCTGTTGCAAAGTTGCAGGAGAATTACAGGCAGTTCGGCGATTGGGCTATTGCGCTTGCGGCGTATAATTGTGGCTCTGGCGCGATGTCGAGGCTCTTGAAGGCGCATCCGGGTATGGACTTTTGGGAGCTTTCGGAAAAGAAGCTCTTGAAGTCGGAAAGCGCTGAATATGTGCCGAAATTGCTTGCGTTCAGCGATTTGATTGTGAATGCTGCGTATTACGGAATCGATATTCCAGAAGTTCCCGAAATGGAAGAAGAGCCTTTCATCTACATAACGATTCCCGGAGCTGTTTCGCTGCTGCAACTTTCGCTTGCTGCCGAAATCGAGGTTACCGATTTGACTCGGCTCAACACTGCCCTAAAACGCGGTATCACGCCTCCTGGCTACAACCTTCGCGTTCCTGCAGGCTCGGAGGATTTGATTGAAAACGCGCTAGAGAGAATAAAGAACCACGAGTTTTCAAATGCACACATTGTTGCAAAGGGCGAAACTCTTTGGGGAATATCCCGTTCTTATGGGATAACAGTCGCAGCCTTGTGCGAGGCGAACGGAATCAAGGAAAATAGCGTTTTATCTATCGGTAAGACCCTCTATGTGCCGATATTAAAGTAAAAAGCGGGGGAGATTTTTGCAATGAAATCGCTTAAAAAGATAAGTCTTATAGTTATAGCAAGTGCGTCTTTTTTGCTTCACGCACAAAATATTGTTACGCCAGAAGAAGCGACAATGCGCTCGACAAGTTCTGTCGATTGGATAAAGGCTCAGTTCACGTCAAAGATTACGCTTGATATTCAGAAGGCGGGCATTCAGCTTCCGTCTGGGAAGACTGCGGCAACGAAGAACGTTGAGATGCAACTTCCAGCTCTCATCAAAGACCCGCTGTTGACGCTCAATGTGGATTCGTCAGTGAAACTTGGCGATATGATTATCCAGAACAACCTCACTCTCGAGCAGCTCACGCATATCATCGATAAAAGCCGCAGAACGCCAGGAGTTCTTACCGTCGGCACAAACGAAATGCTTGTTACGAACACTATAAACCTTAGCGAAATCGGCGCTCTTATGGTAAAGCACAATGTTCCGTACAAAGGTCAAATCCCGATAGAGACGATTTCTTCCCGCGCTTACACGGGAATTATTATCGATGCAACTTCAGTGCTTCCTGTTCACGGAGAGTACACTGTCGAGAGCACAGAGCCGTGCTTCTTTCCGAAAATCTGGAACGACCAGATGGATTTGATTTATGAGCGCAATATGGTTAATCGCAATGTTGCCGCTTCTGAGGGCATTGTCCATTATGACACGGAAGCTGAATGCGCCGAGTGTATAAAAAGGGTAGGGCGCGACCCTCTTCGCATTACTGCAATCGAGGTTTTTGGCGCAAACCGCACAGACCCTGTTATTTCATATGACGATTATCTTCGCATTATGACAGTGCCGAAGAACCGCGAGCTTTTGCGCGAGGGAAAAGTTGTTATCCTTCTTGGAAAGAAAATGCTTGCTCATTCTGTCGGCGCTCCTGACAAGAGCGGCAGTTACTATGCGGTCTACGACAAGCTCAAGGAGTTCGTTTTTGAGGACAAGACGGCAGAATTCGTGGACATTGGCGAAGTTCCGACTGGAATCCAGATTACAGTAAACGACTTGAAGTTCGAGGCGGATTCTTCAAGGCTTCTTGCTGGCGAAACACCTCGCATTAAGGCGCTTGCTGAGCAGCTCAAAGAGGCGACTCGCGATAACGGGTTCACGATTCTCATCGAGGGACACACAGCGGACGTAGGAAAGCCTGTTGGTCAGATGAAGTTGTCGATAGAGCGAGCGAATGCCATCGTTGACGCCCTTGTTGAGCACGGAGTCAAGCGCGAAATCTTCACGACACGCGGTTTTGGAGGAACTGTTCCTGTTGGCGACAACTCAACGGCAGAAGGAAGAGCGCTTAACCGTCGCGTTGAAATAAAAGTAATGCCAGGAATGACAACCGTTCAGTACGCAAAATAGCAGATTTGGCTATATCAAGAAAGCAAGGGATATTCCCTTGCTTTTTTTACGCGCTGACGCTTTGGATACATATGAAAAGGAGAAACAGTATGTACAACAAAAACAATGTCTGCCGCTCCTCCCCGATGGGCTGGAACAGCTATGATTATTACAACACAGCAGTGAACGAAGAGCAGGTGAAGGCAAACGCCTATTACATGGCGAAAAACCTCAAGCAGTACGGCTGGCAGTATATCGTTGTTGATATTCAGTGGTCGGACGAGCGAGCGGGCGAGATGATTCCCGACGTGCAGTATGTGCCGTTCACGCACTTTTGCCTTGATGAATATTCACGCCAAATCCCTGCGCCAAATCGCTTTCCGTCGAGTGCGAACGGGGAGGGCTTCAAGCCTCTTGCCGATTATGTGCATGGCTTGGGCTTGAAGTTTGGAATCCACATTATGCGCGGAATCCCCCGAATCGCAGCGCATTTGCACTCCAAAATCCTTGGCACAGACAAAACTGCCGACCAAATCGCAAATCCGTTCAGCATAAGTCGTTGGAATGGCGATATGTACGGCGTGGATATGAGCAAAGACGGCGCGCAAGCATATTACGACAGCATTTTTGCGCTGTATGCCGAGTGGGGAGTGGACTTTGTGAAAGTCGATGATATTTGCAACACGAATATGTACCCGCAAAACCCATATTCTGCAGAAAAGGAAATCGAAGCGATTGCAAAGGCGATAGAAAAAAGCGGGCGCGAGATGGTTTTGAGCCTCAGCCCTGGACCTGCGGTTGTTGAAAAAGCGTGGCACTTGAAAAAGTGGGCGAATATGTGGCGCATTACCGACGACTTTTGGGACGATTGGAGATTGCTCAAGGCGATGTTCGAGCGCTGCGAAGTCTGGCAGTCGCACGTTGGAGAAGGCTGCTATCCTGACTGCGATATGCTCCCTCTTGGCGCTCTCGGCGGCGGTTTTGGCGAAGAGCGGCAGACTAGATTCACGCACGACGAGCAGAAAACGATGATGAATCTTTGGTGCATTTTCCAAAGTCCGCTGATGATTGGCGCAGAGCTCACTAAGCTAGACGATTTCACGAAATCTCTGTTGACTGACAAAGAGGCGCTTTATATCCAGCAACATGGCACGAAGCCCGTCCAAGTGCGCCGAAGCGACACGGAAGCCGTTTGGCAAAATACGAGCGATGAGGGCAAAGTCTACGTTGCGCTTTTCAATTTGAGCGATGAGAACGACAAAGTTGTTTCTGCGACAATCGGCGGAAAAGAGATTTTCGCCTCCCTTGCCGCTCATGCATCAAAGCTCGTCCGTGTGCGATAGCGCTATTCGCTCGGAGGGCAATGTCCTTTTAGAGCGTGCAAGAGTTCTCCTGTAACGTTACAGGAGGCTTTCCTCTAATGTTACAGGAGACTCTCCTCTAACGTTAGAGGAGATGTTCGATACGCTCTTATGTGACATATCCATACGAGCGTGAGGCACTATGCAATACGAGCGTATGGAAAGCGATTCATAATGAAGAATCAAAAAAAAATCCCTGCGCTCTTCATTCGACTGAAAAGCAACAGGGATTTTTTTATGCATGAATTACTTAAATCATCTCAGCAAGCAAGCACACGCCCTCGACAATCGCCTTGTGTTCTTCGGGAGCAATGCGCGCATAGAGCGAGTCGGGAGTGTCGCCCTCAAGAACCGGAACACGCTTCTGCACAAGGATTTTGCCTGTGTCGCAACCCGCGTCAACAAGGTGAACAGTACAGCCGCTTTCGCTTTCTTTCGCCTCAATGACAGCCTCGTGAACGTGATGTCCCCACATTCCCTCGCCTCCGAACTTTGGCAATAAGGCTGGGTGCAAGTTCACAATTTTACCGCTGTAATCCTCGATGATTTTGCCGCCCAAGACCGTCAAGAAGCCTGCCAAAACGATAGCGTCCGCCTTGTACTCTTTGCAAAGCACGTTCACTCTGTCGCTTACGGCAAAACGCTTTTCGTCGCGACTTGCAACTTTCGCCTTTTCTGCGCCAAGAATAGCGTAAGAACTCACGATTTCGGTCGCAATATTCGCATTCTTAGCCCTCTCAAGCGCGAACGCCGCCTTTCTGTCGCTGAAAACGCCCACGATTGTGTAAGGACAATCAGCATTCGCCCTCTCAAAATCGATTAAAGCCTGCAAGTTCGTGCCACCGCCAGAAACTAAGACGACGATTTTCATCTTCTTCGACATCTTAGTCCTCAAAAATCACAGCGTCAGTTGAGCCTTTGAGGTCGCCCTCAATCACCTTGTCGCTTGCTGCCACGCGTCCGATTTTGTAGGCTTTCATATCAGCAATGCCGAGCGATTTCTGCACGTCGGTTGCAAACTTCGCCGCATTGTCGTTGAAGTGCTTGATGATTGCGTCTGCGTCTTCCGCTTTGACCGCGAGCATAAAGCCGATACCCATATTGAATGTGTTGTAAATCTTGCTTTCGTCCGCTCCACGTCTGATAAGCTCAGCAAAAATAGCAGGAACTTCCCAGCTGCCGCGCTTAAAGACAGAAACAAGCTGCTTTGCTCCAGCTGCTGCTTTTTTGAACATACGAGGCACGTTCTCGTAGAATCCGCCACCAGTGATATGTACCATTCCGTGAACACTTGCGCGGTATTTTGAAAGCATATCCATCACAGGACGCACATAAATGCGGGTCGGAGTCAAAAGAGCCTCGCCGATTGTGCCCTTTCCGTATGGCTCATTGAAGTCAGTAACGAGCTTTCGGATTAAAGAATAGCCGTTTGAGTGAGGACCTGTAGAAGACAAGCCGATAAGAACGTCGCCCTCAGCGATATTCTCGCCTGTAATCATCTCGCTTTTTTCGCCAAAGCCCACTCCGAAGCCCGCAAGGTCGTACTTGCCTGCGTCGTAAAAGTCTGGCATTTCAGCCGTTTCGCCGCCTAAGAGCGCACAGCCTGAATCCACACAGCCGTCAGCCACGCCCTTTACGAGTTCACCCGCCACATTTGCGTCGAGAGTGCCACAAGCAACGTAATCCAAGAAGAACGAAGTCGCTACCCCTGAGCAAAGAATATCGTTAACGCTCATAGCAACGCAGTCGATACCCACAGTATCGTATTTCTTGAGCTTAAACGCGATGTCAAGCTTAGTGCCAACGCCATCAGTGCCAGAAACCACGACAGGCTCTTTCATTCCCGCAGGAACGGCAAACATTCCGTTGAAGCTACCAAGGTCAGTCAACACGCCAGGAATCTTTGTTCTCTTTGCGTGAACCTTGTACTTGTCAACAGCCTTGTAGCCCTCTTCCACATCAACACCAGCTTTCTTGTAATCGACCATCTGTTTTCTCCCACAGCCAAACGCTGTTTTTATATTCTATTGCTCTTATGCTTGTTTATATATCCGACCCTATGCGTACGGATTATTCGCCCCTATGCCTACAGACTGTCCGTACCTATACCTACGGAGTGTCCGTATCAATGCTTACGGATTTTCCTCTGTTTTTACCCAAGACTTTCCGTTCAACTCGCCAGGAAGCGACATCGGATATTCGCCCGTAAAACAACCCTTGCAGAAACCGTATTGCTCAGGATTGCACTCGCGGCAAGCTTCCATCAGACCGTCAGCCGAGAGGAACGCAAGCGAATCCGCTCCGATTTCCTTGCAGATTGCGTCCACATCGAGCTTGTTTGCGATAAGCTCGTTTCGTGTCGGCGTATTAATGCCGAAGTAGCACGGAAAGCGCACCGCAGGACTAGACACACGGAAATGCACCTCTTTTGCGCCTGCTCTTCGCAAAATCTGCACAAGACGGCGGCTAGTTGTTCCTCGCACAATCGAATCATCGATAACGACAACACGCTTTCCGTTCACGTCGCTTCTGACCGCGTTCAGCTTGACAAAAACCATGTTCTCGCGTTCTTTCTGCGTTGGAGCGATGAATGTGCGCCCGATATATTTGTTCTTCACGATACCTGTCATATAAGGAATGCCCGACTCCTGCGAGTATCCCATAGCCGCACCAATTCCGCTATCTGGAACACCGATAACCACGTCGGCAGGAACTGCGCTTTCTTTTGCCAGCTGTGCGCCCATTCTGTAGCGAGCTTCCTGAACCGCAATGCCGTCGATAATCGAATCGGGACGAGCAAAATATACATACTCAAAAATGCAAGTACGCTTTGAAGTATGCTCGCCAAAGTCGTAAGAGCTAACACCGTTTTCGTTGATAATCACGATTTCGCCAGGGTGAATATCACGCACGAACTCGCCGTTAACAGCGTCAATAGCACAAGACTCGCTCGCCAAAATCCAGCCACCAGCCACTTTTCCCAAGCACAGCGGACGGATTCCGTTAGGGTCGCGCGCACCGATAAGACACTTTTCTGTCATAACGCAGAGCGCAAACGAGCCTTTTATCATCTGAATTGTATCGGTGAGAGCCTTTTCAAGCCCTTTTTTGTATGATTTGGCAATGAGCTTAACAATAACTTCAGTATCGCTAGTTGAAGTGAAAGTGCTGCCTGTTTCCTCAAGCATTTCGCGCAGTTGCTCATAGTTCACGAGCTGCCCGTTGTGCGCCACAGCAATACCGCCGAACTTTGACTTTTGCAGCATAGGCTGGGCGTTTTCAATGCTAGTGCTTCCCGCTGTTGCATAGCGAACGTGAGCCACCGCAATATCGCCCTCAAGCGAAGAAAGAATCTCTTTGGTGAACGCTTCCGCTACAGTGCCCATCGCTTTGTGGACTCTGATGTCCTCTCCATTACTAACGGCAATGCCCGCGCTGTCCTGTCCTCTGTGCTGCAAGGAATAAAGGCTGTAATACGCCATTGTCGCCGCATTAAACGACGCAAAAGGAACATGCTCCCTTTCTGCTTCCGCTTCTGCCTCAACAGTTGCCTTTCGTTCCTTGTTCAGATAAATGCCGATAACACCACATTCGTCGTGAAACTTGTCATCGTCTTCTTTTTGTAGAAAAAAATCGCTCATCGTTCTCTTTCCGTATTGCAAAATTGAAAAAGAGCGCGCTTAAAACTTTAAGCATACGCTCTTTTCTCTATGATATGATAATATTTTTTATAGTTCGATTCCCTTTCCGCCGTTCTGCTCTCCGTCGTTGGCAAGCATTGCACGGAAATCGCAGAGTTTCTCTTTCAGCTCTGGGTACTTCACCGCCAAGATTTCGACAGCAAGATAGGCTGCGTTCTTTGCGTTGTTAATGCCGACAGTCGCCACTGGGATTTGAGAAGGCATCTGCACGATAGACAGCAATGCGTCCATACCGCCCAAGCCGTTCGACTTTCCTGGATTCACGCACTCAAGCGGAACACCAATAACTGGAACAGTCGTCAGTCCTGCAATCACACCAGGCAAAGCCGCCGCCAAACCAGCGCCCGCGATAATCACCTCAGCTCCGTCTAGCTCTGCCTGTCTGACTGTCTGAGCCAAAAGTGCGCCGTTTCTGTGAGCCGAAATAACGTAAGCCTTGAAGTCAACATCGAACTCTCGCAAAACATCTGCGGCTTTCTTCATAGTGTCTGTATCAGACTTAGAACCAAAGAAAATGGCTACTTTCATATTTTTCCCCAAGCCTCCGTCGGTCTATATGAGGCAACTATAGCACAAAACACTTTGCCGTTTCAAGGGCGTTTTTTTCTTTGCTCCTTCTTTGCCCCTTTTCAATCATACTGCATTTTTGTATAATAACGCCATATTTTTGGCTATCAGGAGAAACAAATGCCGAAGCTTTTTATTCCGAAAAATTACAAACCGATTTTGAATGTTAAGGAAACCGAAAAAGCGATTATCCTTATAAAAGACTTTTTCCAGCTCGCCCTTTCAACCGAGCTGAATCTGACTCGCGTCACAGCGCCGCTGTTCGTCCAGACAGGCTTGGGACTCAACGACGACCTCAACGGCATTGAGCGCGCAGTCAAGTTTCCCGTCAAAGATATGGGAGACGCTCCGATGGAAATCGTTCATTCGCTTGCAAAATGGAAGCGCCTCAAGGTAACGGAGCTTTCTCTTTCGGAAAATTTTGGCATTTACACCGATATGAACGCAATCCGCGCTGACGAAGAGCTCGACAATCTTCACTCGCTTTATGTTGACCAGTGGGACTGGGAAATGAGAATGAGCGAAGAGAACCGAAACGTTGAGTTTTTGAAAAGCGTCGTCGAAAAAGTGTATCGTTGCTTGAAGCGCACAGAGTTTTTCGTTTATGACCGCTATGAAGCCATTAAGCCAATCCTTCCAGAGAACATCACGTTCATTCATGCAGAAGATTTGCAGCGAAAATACCCAACGCTTAGCCCCAAGGAAAGAGAAAATGAAATCTGCAAAAAATACGGCGCGGTGTTTATCATCGGAATCGGCGGAAAACTCCCTGACGGCACAATCCACGACGGTCGCGCGCCTGACTACGACGACTGGAGCACCGAGACAGGAGATGGAAATCACGGCTTGAACGGCGACCTTCTTGTCTGGAATCCGGTTTTGGAGAGCGCTATGGAGCTTTCTTCGATGGGAATCCGCGTAAGCCCTGAAGTTCTGAAAGAGCAGCTCTCAGAGCGCGGCTGCCCTGAGCGCGCAAAACTCAAGTTCCACTCGATGCTTTTGAACGGAGAGCTCGTTCAGACAATCGGAGGCGGAATCGGACAAAGCCGCCTTTGCATGTACTTCCTCAGAAAAGCGCACATCGGAGAAACTCAGGTGAGCACTTGGAGCGACGACATGCTCAAAAAGTGCCGAGAAGCCAATATCGAAATCCTGTAAAAAACGAGAATCCCGCAAAAAAACGCGGGATTTTTTTTGTCTTTTTGAAAATTCTGCTTTGATTATTTTGATAAAACCTATTTTCAGTGAATTTCGCTTTGATTATTTTGCGGAAATCTATTTTTTCAGAAATCTGGCTTTGATTATTTTGAGCAAAGTTGCTTTTTGGAAAAGTGGCTTTAATTATTTTGATATAACGCATTTCCCGTGAATTTTTGCTTTGATTATTTTGAGCAAAGCTGCTTTTTTGGAAATTTGGCGCTCGGTATTTTGCTTAAAAGATGTTTTGATGAAAAAATAGGGAAATTTTTGGAAAAGAAAATAAAAAACGGCAAAACTTGAAAAAAGTTCTGCCGTTTTTTTTGTGTTTTGGTGGATTTTAGTTGTTCTGCTCAAGTTCCTTGAGCTTTTCAAGCATTTTCACGAATGCGCTGTTCTGTTTTTTCAACTCGCGAGAGCCGCGTGTGATTTTGCACAGTGAAAGTCCATGCTTGATTGAAATGTCGCGCTGAGGAATACCTTCAGAGATTTCTTTTACAAGAACCCATCTCTTTGTAAAGTCGCGCAATTCTGCCTGTGTGAAAAGACACTCGAAAAAATCCCAAATCAAATTAGCATCGTCGACCTTTGAAAGAAGACGGCTGATTTCCTTCATTCCACCAAATTCGTCGCTGCCTGAGGCAGATTCTGTTGTTGTTGAATTACCGTTCATAGATACAACTTTACAGCAATTCTCTCGAAAAGTCTATATCTTTGTTCACTCAATTTTGTGCTATCTCGAAACTACTTGAGGAAAAAGGGCTTTTTCCGTTATACTCTATGCACTTAAGAGGTTTGACTTATGATAATCAGCAAGATGAGAAATATCGGAATTATGGCGCACATCGACGCGGGAAAGACCACGACGACAGAGCGCATTCTTTTTTATACTGGAAAAATCCACCGCATTGGTGAAATCGACGACGGTGCGGCAACTATGGACTTTATGACGCAGGAGCAAGAGCGCGGCATCACTATTCAGAGCGCGGCTATCACAACGGATTGGAAGGGCTATCAGATTAACATCATCGACACTCCTGGTCACGTCGATTTTACTGCCGAAGTAGAGCGTTCTCTTCGCGTTTTGGACGGAGCTGTCGCTGTTATTTGCGCGGTCGGTTGGGTTCAGCCGCAGACAGAAACCGTTTGGAAGCAGGCTGACGAGTTCAATGTTCCTCGCATTTGCTTTGTTAACAAGATGGACAGAATTGGAGCGAACTTCTTTGGCGCAATGAACGACGTTCACGAAAAGTTCGGGGCTGAAACTGTTGCTCTTGAAATCCCGATTGGCTCAGGCGGCGACTTTGAGGGCGTGATTGACCTTTTGAAGATGAAAGAAATCCGCTGGAACGCAGAAGACGAGGGCGAGACATTTACCGAAAGCGACATCGACGAAAGCCGTTTGGCAGAGGCGCAGGAATGGCGAGATAAGATGGTTGACGCAATCGCGGGCGTTGACGATGCTTTGGCGGAAAAGTATCTTGAGGGCGAGGAAATCACGACTGACGAGCTTAAAAAGGCTTTGCGCAAGGCTGTTCTTGAGCGAACCCTCGTTCCTTTCCTTTGCGGCTCATCAAGACACAATCAGGGCGTGCAGCCTCTCATCGACGCAATCGTTGACTATCTTCCAGCTCCTGACGAAGTGCCAGCAGCGGAGGGAATCCACGTCAAGAAGAACACAGAGGAGAAAGTTTCTCTTCCTTGCAAGGCTGACGGAACAGCTGCGGGCTTGGTCTTCAAAATCACTTACGACAAAGAAGCGGGCGTTTTGTGCTATGTGCGCGTGTATTCTGGAAAGTTTACGACAGGAACGCAGATTTACAACGTTGACAAAAAGAAAAGAGAGCGCATTAACCGCATTTTCCGCGTAAACGCAAACAAGATGGAGCAAATCGACAGCGTATCGGCTGGCGACATCGCGGTGTTTGTGGGCTTGAAGCTGGCGCAGACAGGCGACACGCTCGGAAGCGAGGGAATGCCAATCAGATTGGAGAATATGAAGTTCCCTGAGCCTGTTATTTCTATCGCGATTGAGCCAGAAACGCTTTCTGACCGCGACAAGCTCAAGGAAACGCTTGAGATTTTGAGCCGCGAAGACCCGACATTCACCAGCCACGACGACGCAGAAACAGGTCAGCTCATCATCAGCGGAATGGGTGAGCTTCACCTCGATGTTCTTGTTACTCGCATTAAGGACGATTTCAAGGTGCAGTGCCGAGTTGGTGCGCCTCAGGTTACTTATCGCGAATCTGTTACGGCAGAAGTCGAGCATACAGAAAACTACAGCCGAAATCTTGCAG
>CACYWZ010000038.1 GCA_902778325.1 uncultured Spirochaetaceae bacterium | reverse complement strand
GGATTGTTCAGAAGCTCTTCTGCGGCAAAGTCTGTTACCATGCAAGCGATTTTTCCTGAGTTGAGCGCCTCAAGAACGTCCTCGTTGTTCACGAGTCCGCCGCGTGCGATGTTGATGATTCTGACTCCTGTTTTCATGTTGCGGATTGTGTTCGCGTTGATGAAGCCTTTTGTGTCTGGAGTTTCTGGAACGTGAACGGTGATGTAATCCGATTTTGCAAAGAGCGAGTCGAGTGTCTCTGCGTGCTTTACTGTGTGGTCGATTTTCCAAGCCGCGTCAACCGAGATGAACGGGTCATAGCCGATGACGTTCATTCCAAGCTCAATCGCCGTGTTCGCAACCATTGCGCCGATTGCTCCCAAGCCGATAACGCCGAGCGTTTTTCCCTTTACTTCTGAGCCGATGTAGTTTTTCTTTCCTTTTTCAGCGAGGGAAGGGATTTCTGCGCCCTTTCCTGCAAGGGAATCAACCCACTTGCTTGCGCTGACTACGGGGCGGCTTGCAAGAAGAATGCTCAAGATAACGAGCTCTTTTACAGCGTTTGCGTTTGCTCCTGGTGTGTTGAAAACGACGACGCCTTTTTCGGCAAGAGCCTTGCACGGAATGTTATTGACGCCTGCCCCTGCACGAGCGACAGCCTTGATTGTTGCAGGAAGTTCCATCGAAAGCATATCGTGGCTTCTGACCATAATCGCGTCTGGGTTCAAGATTTCCGAAGCGATTTCGTATGAGTCGTGCGGGAAGTTATCAAGTCCGATTGAGCTGATTCTGTCGAGTGTCTGAATCTTGTACATTTTACGCGTTCTCCTTTGCAAACTTTTCCATAAAGTCGATGAGAGCCTGAACGCCCTCTTTTGTCATTGCGTTGTAGATTGACGCTCTCATTCCGCCAACAAGGCGATGACCTGCGAGGTTCACCAAACCAGCCTCAGCTGCTTCTTTTACGAACTTCTTGTTTATCGCATTTGCTTTTTCTTCGTCAGTCTCTTTCGTGAGGAAAGGAACGTTCATGAGCGAGCGGCTGCCTTTTTCTGCTGTTGCGTGATAGTAAGAGCTTGAATCAAGGTAGTTGTAAAGCAAATCAGCCTTTTCGCGATTGCGCTTTGCCATGCCCTCAGCTCCTCCGTTCTTTTCAATCCAGTGCATAACTTTGTCGAGAACGTAAATCGTATAGCAAGGCGGTGTGTTGTACATGCTGTCTGCGTCTGCGTGAGTCTTGTAAGAAAGCATTGTCGGTGTGTTTGCGCGAGGTGTTTCTGTGATTAAGTCTTCTCGGATAATCACAAGCGTAACGCCTGCTGGAGCGAGGTTCTTCTGCGCGCCTGCGAACAAAAGACCGAACTTTGACACGTCGAGCGGCTCAGAGAGAATGCAAGAAGAAATATCTGCAACGAGCGGAATATCGCCAGTGTCTGGGATATACTCGTAGTGCGTTCCCATGATTGTGTTGTTCAAGCAGATGTAAGCATAATCGTAATCGCCAGAGATTTTCTCAACGCGCGGAATATATGAATAATTTTTGTCTTTGCTTGACGCAATCACATCAACATCAATTCCGAGAGCCTTGGCTTCTGCCGCAGCCTTTTTTGCCCAAACGCCAGTTTCAATATATGCAGCTTTTCCCTTTTTGTTTCCAAGATTGAGTGCAACCATCGCGAACTGTGTTGAGCCGCCGCCCTGCAAGAAAAGAACCTTGTAGTTGTCAGGCACATTCATCAGTTTTCGCACCATTTTCTCAGCGTCTTCGATAATCGGCTTGAATGCGCTTGAACGGTGGCTCATCTCCATTACAGACTGACCTGTTCCATTATAATCAAGCATCTCCGCTGCACATTCTTTCAAAACATCTTCTGGCAAGCAAGAAGGACCTGCTGAAAAATTGTAAACACGACTCATATTTTCCTCCATTATTGAGTTTGTACTGATAAAAAATCTCGCAATTGCTGCGCTTTTTTATTTATGATGCGGCAAGGTCTGAAAGTGCTGTGATTAGCGAAACATTTTCAACTGCGCTATCAGAAGGGTGCACAATCATAATTCCTGTGTAATTGACAATCCCGCGAATCCCGCACGCAAAAAGTCTGTCTGCGATTTTTTGCGCTTCTGAGTCAGGAACGGTCAAAATCGCATATTTTATGCCTTCGCTTTTTATGACCGTCTCAAGTTCAGGCGTTGGGTAAAGCGGAAAAGATGCCTTTAGCACTTCTGTTCGGTTTACGCTTGCATCAAAACCTGCGGATATCCGAAATGGAGTCCCCTCAAGGAGATTGCTTGAAAAAAGCGCCTCTCCGAGTTTTCCAAGTCCAACGATACAGCATTTTTTTTCTACGGTCTCAGTGTGTCCAAGCGCATCTTTTAGGCTCTTTAGCAACTTGCCAGCATTATAGCCTTTCGTTGCTCCGCACTGACAGCCTATGAGAGAAATGTCCCGTCTTATCACGGAACTTGTCCAGCCTGTCATTTTTTCTATGTCAGCCGACGTAATTGTCTGCGCTTCTGGAATCCTAGAAAGCAATTGCGTCAGTTGAACAATTCTTCGTCGAGAACGCTCTGGTAATTCGCTTATTGTTACGTTTTTCACAATTCCTCGCTAAACGTTTTATAAACTGTGATAATTTTAACAGTTTATACTTACCGTTTTGTGCAGATATAAAGTGATTGTATTTAATAATAGAAACATTGTCAAGGATTTTTGAGATGTTTTTGCATATTTTTACAAAAATACTGCATAATTTTTCTGTTGGTAAAAAGTTTTATTTATATACTTAATTTTATTGTGAAAATATTAACAGGCAGCGAAAAGAGACTCAAGTCGCTATGCTATAGAAAAAATAAGCGAACTTTGCTATTATTGAAGAAAATTAAGGCGTGAATGCAATATGGCAAAGAAAAACAAAAAGACCGAAGAAGCTGCTTTTTCAGAGAAAAACGAAGCGGATTTTGTTCGGCGTGAAGAAGAGAGAATTTTGCGAGAGCAGCAGACTGAAGAGGCGAAAAATGACGACGATGGTCGTGTTTATGCGCTTGCAAGTCTTGCTGTCGGAATTTTGAGTTTTGTTGCTGGTGCTTCGATTGTGTTTCCGATTGTTGGAATCCGCTTTTCTAATATGGGACGAAAAAGTGCAAAGGCGCGTATAGCCCGTATTGGCAAAAATCTTTGTGTAACGGCTCTTGTAATGTGGCTTTTTGTTTGGGCAATGGCTATTACAGCGATTATTGTGCTTTTGCTATCTAGCACTGCGCATTCTGCTATCAAAAATTGGTAGTACGTTTTATCATTCTTGAAATATCTATCTTTTAACAGTAATATCTGGTTGCTATGGAAAAGAAAATATGTGAGCTTCTTGGCTCTTTTGAAAATGAAATATATGTAATTGATGGCTTGAATCCGAAAAGCACTGACGAAATTGTTGTCAGTTCGCTTGAATTTGATTCTCGGAAAGTTGTGCATAACTCGCTTTTTTTTGCGCTCCCTGGAACGCATACGAATGGCTCTGTGTTTATTCCTCAAGCGATTGAGAATGGTGCTTCTGCGATTATTTTTGAGGGTGAAATTGATAGTGCGCTGGAAGAGAAAATCCGCGTTTCTTGTGCGAAAGCCGATAGTGTTCCGCTCCTTATAAAGGTGAAGTCGACACGCTTTTCAATGTCGCCTGTTTCTGCTGCGTTTTATGATAATCCTTCAAAGAAACTTGTCGTAATTGGCGTTACGGGCACAGAAGGAAAGAGTTCGACTGTCAGTTTCATCTGGCAACTTCTTCGCCTTTGCGGAAAAAAAGCGGGATTTTTCTCGACTGTGCAATATTCCTTCGGGGGAGATGCAATCGCAAATCCTGAGCATCAGACGACTCCAGAAGCGCCTATTGTGCAGCGCGAGTTGTATGAAATGGTGCAGAATGGCTGTGAATATGCTGTTGTTGAGTCGTCAAGTCACGGGCTTTCTTGTCGCACAAATCGACTCGGCGATGTTGCTTTTGATTGCGCTATCTTTATGAATGTGACTCTTGAGCATTTGGAGTTTCACGGCACTTATGAGCAGTACAAAAGCGACAAGGCTAATTTGTTCCGCGCTCTTGACCGCTTTGAGCACAAAAAGACTGTTCTTGGAAAAGAGCGAGAAATTGAGCCTTTTGGCATCGTGAACCTTGAAGACCCTGCTGCCACTTATTTTATAAATGCGACAACGAAGAGTGTTGTGGGCTTTACGACAGAGGGAAAGGCTGGAAAAGCTGCTGCTGAGAATGCCTGCGAAGCCTCAGCTCTTCCAAAAATCCCGAATGACATTCCGTATTATTCCGCTCGCAACATTGCCTCCGCGCGCTTCGGCATTGCGTATACGATTCACGCAGTTGAAGGTTTTGGCTCTAACAGCGGACACCTTGAGGTGAAAGCGCCTGTTCACGGAGCGTTCAATGCCTACAACATCACGGCTGCAATCATTGCTGTGAGCCGTTTGACTGGCATAAGTGCGCACGAGGTTTGCGAGAAATGTGCAAATTTGGAGTGCGTGAAGGGAAGAATGACTGTCGTTGATAACGGGCAGCCTTTTGAAGTGATTGTTGATTATGCGCACACGCCGTCAAGTTTTGAGACGATTTTCCCGCCTGTTCGAAACAGATGCTCTGGAAGAATGATTTGCGTCTTCGGTTCTGGTGGTGAGCGTGACCATGTTAAGCGCCCTCTTCAAGGAGAGGTTGCAGCAAAGTTCTGCGACATCGTGATTTTGACTGATGAAGACCCGCGCCAAGAAGATTCAATGGCGATTCTTGAAGAAATCGCGCAAGGCGCGCTCAAAGAAGGAAAGCGCAAGAACGAGAACCTCTTTCTTATCAGCGACAGAAAAGAAGCGATACGAAAAGCGTTCTCAATTGCACAAAAGAATGATATCGTGCTTCTTCTTGGAAAGGGACACGAGAATTCAATAATATACAAAGACCGCACTGAGCCTTACGATGAAATCAGTGAAGCAAATAAGGCTCTCGGCGAGATTGGATACAAACGAGGGTGATTTATGAACATTGTTATTTTTTACGGCGGAAAATCAGGAGAACACGAAGTTTCTTTGCGTTCAGCGGCGGCTGTCGCTCGTAACATCGACAGCACAAAGTACTCAATTTCGCTCGTAGGAATCACGAAAGATGGAAAGTGGTATTTGCAAAGCGAGAGCGAACTTGAGAGAATCAAAAAAGATTCTGAAACAGGCTTTGCCATCGAAGAAGATGCTTCAATGGCTGTCAGCGTAATTCCTGGCGGTGGTGTTGAAGGCGCTTTTTTTGCTGCTGGCAAGACAATCCGTTGCGATGTTGCTTTCCCTGTGCTTCACGGAACTTATGGCGAGGACGGCACAATTCAGGGACTCTTTGATATGGCTGGCGTTCCATATGTTGGCTGTGCCACAATGTCGAGCGCAATCACAATGGACAAAGAAAAGACAAAGGCAATCTGGCGTCAGGCGGGACTCCCTGTTGTGCCGTACATCTGCCTTGAGAGAAGCGACCTTGCAAATCAGGCTCAACTTGAGGAGATCCTTTCAAAAGCTGCCGAGACACTCAAGTATCCGCTTTTCGTAAAGCCTTGCTGTGCAGGCTCAAGCGACGGCGCTTCAAAGGCGAGCAACCGCGCAGAACTTGATGAGGCTTTGCGTGACGCGTTCTTGTGGGACGATAAAGTTTTGATTGAAAAAGCAATCAGCGCCCGTGAAATCGAGTGTTCCGTGACAGGCAACAGCGTCACAGCCGACGGAAAGTCGAGCGCTTCGAACATACGCGCTTATATCCCTGGCGAAATCGCTCCGAGCCACACATTCTACGACTATGACGCAAAGTACAACGACCCGGACGGTGCAAACCTTCTTATCCCTGCCGCTGTCGAGCAGGATGTCCTTGAGAACGTGCGCGAAATTGCGATGAAGGCGTATATGGCTGTTGACGCTTCTGGCTTGAGCCGCGTCGACTTCTTCCTTGACCGTGAAAATGGCTCGCTTTATCTCAACGAAATCAACACAATGCCGGGATTCACAAAAATCAGCATGTTTCCAAAATTGTGTCAGGCAGCAGGAACAAGCTATCCTGAACTCCTAGATATTCTCATTGACGAGGCTCTGGAGCGCGCAAAATACAAGAATGCGCTCAAGACAAGCCGCTAGGGGAGGGGAAAATGCAACGCGTAATACCTCATGTATATCCTGAGGGCTGCTATTTCAACTCCCTCGAAGACATCGCGGGAAAAAACATCACCATCATGGGCTTAGGGCTTAACGGGGGAGGAGAGGCTTGTGTGCGATTCTTCTTGAAGCACGGCGCTAACGTCCTTGTGACCGATATGAAGAGCGCTGACGAGCTCGCTCCGACTTTGGAATCGATAGCAAACGATGAGAGCCTCGACAAAAGCCGCCTCACATACGTTTTGGGAAAGCACAGAATCGAAGACTTTGAGAACGCGGATTGCGTAATCAAGAACCCAGGAATCCGATTCGACAAAAACCCGTATCTTGCAAAAGCGAAGGCAGTCGAAACCGACATCAGCATTTTCCTTCGCCTCACAAAAGCGCCGATTATCGCCGTGACAGGCAGTAAAGGAAAGTCCACGACCGTAAGCGCAATCTATTACGGCTTGCAAAAGGCGGGCTTCAAGGCATTCCTTGGCGGAAACATCACGGTAAGCCCGCTCACATTCCTTGAGGAGACAGACGGAATGTCGCCTGTCGTCCTTGAGCTTTCCAGCTGGCAGCTTGCGGATTTGAGAGGGCGAAAGCTCTTGAAGCCGCATATATCGCTCATCACGAAAATCGTTCCTGACCACCAGAACTGGTATGGAAACATGATTGACTACACAGCGGACAAAATGCTCATCTTTGCAGACCAAACGCCAAAGTCGTTTTCTATCTTTGATTACGACTATGACTTTTTCTCAGCAGGAAAAACGCCGTCGGGCGCGAACACGGGCATCGTCAACTGGGGAAACTACTTTACGGAAAAAGCGCCGAACACCGTTTTGCGCTACAGCCGAAGCGAAGTTGATGACCCTGATTTCATCGGCGCATGGCTCGGCGAGGACGGAAAAGGCTACGTCAGACTTCCAGAGGAGTTTATGAGCCGACACGCCGTAGAGCGCGGAGAGGACAGAGAACTCGTTATCGATGACCTCGTTGTCCCAGGAGAGCATGCACGGCTTAACGCGCTGAATGCGGCTCTTGTCCTTCGCCTCATGGGAGTCGCTCCTGAGAGCGTTCGCGAGTCGCTTTCAAAGTGGGGAGGCATCGAGCATCGCCTTGAGTATTTCCACGAGTGGATTCTTCCAGACCCGTGCAAGCCACGAAACCGCCGTCGCGTCGAGTTTTACAACGACACATGCGCGACAGTTCCAGAGGCGAGCGCTGCGGCTCTCAAGGCGTTCGACCGCGATGTCGTGCTGATTGCGGGCGGAACGGACAAAAATCTTTCGTTCGCGCAGCTTGAGAATGCGCTTTTGGACTCATCTTGCGCTCCAATCCAGATTTACCTTCTTGAAGGAAGCGCGACAGACCGCCTGATTGAAATACTGCAAGACCATTCGATACCGTACAACGGACCGTTCGCCTCTCTTCACGAGCTTCTTGTCATGCTCAAGGCAAAACTGCCTCAGCAGCTTGGAGAGGGAAAGAGCGCCGTCGTGTTTTCGCCCGGAGCGACGAGTTTCGGAATGTTCAAGAACGAGTTTGACCGCGGGAATCAGTTCAAAGAAGAAGTCAAAAAGATGTTCTTCTAGAAACCCTGCATTAGAAAGAGGTGTTCACCTGCACTAGGGTGGACATCTTACCTGCACTAGGGTGGACACCTCACCTGCACTAGGGTGGACACCTCAACTGTACTAGGGTGGATAAATGATTTGAAAGAGGAGGAAGTATGTTTGAAATAAAAAGATACAAGAAAAACGCGAGGCTATGCCTGAAAAAAAGGCGGGGACTGTTCGCTTTCGCTTTTTTCTTGTCGGCTCTTATTATCTTAGCCTTTGTTCCTTCGGGCTTTTATGGCAAGAACTCGCTTCCTGCTCTTTATCTGGCGCTTTTTGTGTCGGTGTGCGGGATTAGCGCAAATGCGATTGCTCGTCTTTGCTTTGTGTGCGTGCGCTTTGGGCGCGAGAGAGCGGTGAACTTCAATCTTTATCTTGAGGGTGTCGAGGACTGGGGAAGGGCTACTCTTGCCGCTTTTTCGATTGCTGTGAAGAGTGCGCTTTGGTCGCTTTTGTTCGTCATTCCTGGCATTGTCTCTCTTTTCGGCTATTCTCTGACGTTCTTTTTGCTTGCGGAATACAAGAGTCTTTCTCCTGTCAAGGCTGTGAAAATCAGCGCGGTTATCACGCGAGGGTTTAAGGGGGATTTGTTTTTGCTTCTTTTGAGCTTCTTGCCGCACTTGCTCTTTTCGCTTCTGACGTTCGGAATTGGCTTTTTGTGGGTCTTTCCGTATATCAGCACGGCTTTTACTGCCGCTTATATTGAAATCAAGAACGCTGCGCTTGAGCGGCACATCATAACTATACAAGATTTACGAGGAAAATGAGATGTATGATTTAGTTCCAAGGGATAATGATAACGGCTCTACGCTCAAAAAGGGCGGTATTGTGGTGCTTCTTGTCATTGCGATTATTGCGCTTCTGATGGCAAGCATCACAAAGATGAACGCCTCTTATGCTGACACGAAAGCGCCTAAGAGTTCGTCGCCTCTGAGCGTTTTTAGAGCGCCTAAGGCGTATTTGGCAGCGATTCACATTGAGGGTGTTATCGAGAGCAAGAACCAGACTTATGACCAGGCGTGGCTTCTTGATACAATCTCAGACCTTGCTTCTGACCGCTACAATATCGGGATTTTCCTTGTGATTAACTCTCCTGGCGGCGGTGTTTACGAGGCTGACGCTGTTTATCTTGCGCTCATGGACTACAAGGAGCAGACGGGTCGCCCTGTTTACACTTATATGCAATCTCTTGCGGCTTCTGGCGGGTATTATATCGCCTGCGCCTCAGACAAAATCTTTGCGAACCGCAACACGCTCACAGGCTCTATTGGCGTTATCGCCGGCGCTTCGCTTGATATTTCGGAATTGCTCGCAAAATACGGTATCAAGTACACAACGATTACGGCTGGCAAGAACAAGAATATGGGCGGCTTGAACTCGCCTTTGACTGACGAGCAGCGTGCGATTATGCAGTCGCTTGCTGATGAGTGCTATGAGCAATTCACGGGCATTGTCGCTCAAAGGCGCAATATGGAATTGGAGAGGGTGAAGGCTATTGCTGATGGTCGCATTTATAGCGCGTCTCAGGCGCTAAACAACGGTCTTATTGACGGGGTTGTCCGCTGGGGAGAGGCGATTGACGCTTTCGACAGCGACACAGGGCACGCCGATACGAACTACGAGATTGTGGATTATCGACCGACTGTGACGAAGAAGTTTATGGATTATTTGCTTGATGCCCGCGCTCTGTTTTCTCCTTTGAGCGCGAAGAATAGTATTATTCCAGAGGCTGTTCTGAGCCGTATTCCAGAAATCAGCGGACCTGCTTATCTTTATACGGCAAATTAATCAAGAAACGTTTACGCTGTTTTTCTGAACAGCGTAGCGATGACGTCTGAAAGGGTCAAAAGGCTGAGCGGCTTGTGAAAGAAGTACTGCACTCCAAGTTGTGTTATGCGCTTTTCTGTTTCGGCGTCGTCGTATGCTGTCACCACGATAATATCAGGATTGCCCAAGTTCTGCTCAGACTTGACTCTGTTGCAAAGGTCAAAGCCGTTTATTCCGGGCAAATCTAGGTCAAGCACAATACAGCGCGGTCGAAGCGCTGCGATTTTCATTCCTGCATCAAATCCGTCAAACGCCTGATGGATTTTCATCTGAGGAAACTTCTTTCCAAGAAACTTTGATATTACAGAGTTAAAGCCTTCATCATCATCAACGATTAAAACGCTTTGCTCCTCTGACTTGAAGAACTCTGTGCACTTTTCCAACACGGAATCTGGCACGTTCATATTACGCTTTTTCATAAAGGAAGCGAGGTCGTCGGGTGTTACTCTGTACTGCCCGCCCGGTGTTTGGAATGCCTTGAGAGAGCCTGCGCGTATCCAGTTGATAACTGTCTGGTTTACGACTCCACATACTTTTGACACTTCCAGCGCGGAATATAGGGTTGCTTTTTCCGATTTTGCGCCTTCTTCGCTCATTTATTGTCCCTCTGAATCACTCTTTAAGTTTTTTGTTGCTTTTAGCGCCTGGCGAATTGTTTTTGCCTGAAACCCTGCTCTAAGCAGTTTTGCATATATCTTGGTCTCATCAGCGCATTGCTTTTTTATTTTGTTGCACATTGCAATGCACATTTCGCTCTCATCGCGTTCACAAAAGTATTCGTCAAGTGCTTTTTTTGCGTCTTCGCTCTTGACTCCGCGCGCTTTTAGTTCAGCGCTCAGTCTTGTTCTGCCTTCGTTCTTCAGCGCTCTTGAATGCAAAAAGGCTCTTGCATATCTAAGGTCAGACAGAAAATCTTTGCTTTCAAGAAAATCCAGCGCTTTTTGAGCAGGTGTACCAGAAAAGCCCTTTTGTTCCAGCTTTCGCGAAAGCAAAAAGCGGCAATGTTCTGCTCTTCCAATATAACCTAAAGCGCATTTTTCTGCAAGAAACGATTTTGCTGCTTGCTCAATGTCAGCGCTTTCTTCTTCGCTAAACTCTGCTTGTGAGTCATTTTCGGTTAGCGAATACGAAATTAGCGCTGTCAGTTTTTCTTCTGCGAGCAAATCCAAATAGCAGACACGGATAAAAAAAGAAGGTCTCTCGCTGGCTGTGAGTTTCAAACAACCAGGAGAAACCTCCTGAACTGCACAAATAGTCATGCAGAATAAAACAACGCTTAGCGCTTGCTGAACTGGAAGCGGCGGCGTGCACCACGCTGTCCGTACTTCTTACGCTCGACCATACGAGAGTCGCGTGTAAGATAACCGTTAGCCTTGAGCGCTGTGCGGCAATCTGGGTCAATCTGTGTCAAAGCGCGTGCAATACCGTGAAGGCATGCTGAAGCCTGACCATTGAGACCACCACCACAAACGTTGATAAGAATGTCATACTTGTTGTCGCTTGATGTGACTACGAGTGGCTGATTAACTGTGCGGATAAGGTCAATGCTTGTGAAATAATCTTTGAGTTCCTTTCCGTTCACAACGATTTTACCTGTTCCCTCACGCACGAAAACACGAGCAGTTGAGGTCTTTCTTCTTCCTGTGCCGATTGCAATATTCTTAACACTCATTGATAGACTCCTAAACTAAACTTCCAATGGCTGAGGGTTCTGTGCTGCGTGTGGATGCTCTGAACCTGCATAAATCTTAACATTGTCCATCAACGCTCTTCCGAGTCTTCCGTTTGGAAGCATGCCTGCAAGAGTGCGGCGGAATGGGTCAACTGGGTGGCGAGTGAGCAATTCGTTGAATGAGAACTCGCGGAGACCGTGAACGAATCCTGTGTGATGGCGATACATCATTGCATCTGGCTTGTTGCCTGTTACAACAACTTTGTCAGCGTTGATAACTACTACATAATCACCCATGTTCTGGTTTGGTGTGTAAGTAGCCTTGTTTTTTCCGCGAAGAACAGCCGCAACTGCTGCCGCAACGCGTCCGAGCGGCTTGTTAGCAGCGTCCACGATGTACCAATTGCGTTTCTGTGCGCTTTCGTTTACGAAAATAGTTTTCATCGATAGTACCTTAACAAAAAAATATTGCGCCTTCCGCATAGCATCTGCTTCTGGCGTTTTCGACGATGAGCAGTCGCCGAAATCACAATATACGGGGACTAAAATATATCACGAAAGAAAAAATTATGTCAATAGAAATCAAGTTTTGCAGATAATTTAAGACGCGATGACAAGAGTAATCAAGGGGTAGTGAAGTGTATTGGAAGAGTATAGAAAGGGTAGAGATAGAAAATCGGTCATTTCGACTTCGCTCAATGACCGATTGCGAATATATATGTTGATTTTTTGCTTTTGAGATTAAAATGAAAAAGGCTTTGAAAGTCTGTGAAAAAAATCGTTGACACTCGACGCACATTTTTCATATAATCGCAAAAATATATTTTTTAGGAGAAACTTCAATGGCTTACTTTTTTGATGAACCGTCTCACACATTTGGCGAGTATCTTCTTGTTCCTGGCTACACGCCTGCTGACTACACGCCTGACCGCGTCACGCTTAAAACGCCTGTGGTCAAGTTTGACAAGAAGAACGGCGAAAAGTGTCCGCTTTCTATGAACATTCCGATGGTTTCTGCCGTTATGCAGGCCGTCTCCGATGACAAGCTCGCAATCGCGCTTGCAAAGGAAGGCGGCATTTCTTTTATATACGGCTCTCAGTCCATTGAAGACCAAGCCGCAATGATTGCCCGTGTAAAGAGCTACAAGGCGGGGTTTGTTACATCTGATTCAAATATCCGCCCAGACGCGACGCTTGAAGAACTCGTGGCTTTGCAGAACAAAACAGGGCACTCAACCGTTGCTGTTACCGAAAACGGCGAGGCTCACGGAAAGCTCTTGGGAATTATCACAAGCCGCGATTTCCGTTTACACCACTGCCCAGAGGGAGCAAAGGTTTGTGAGTATATGACACCGCTCAAAGACCTCATCACAGGCAAAGACGGCATTACGCTTTCTGAAGCAAACGAGCTTATTTGGAATAACAAAGTCAATCAGCTTCCAATTGTGGACGCAAGCGGCAACCTCGTCAGTCTCGTCTTCCGAAAGGATTATTCAACGCACGAAGCACACCCGCTCGAACTCCTCGATTCAAAGCAGCGATACATTGTTGGCGCGGGAATCAACACTCGCGACTATATGCAGCGCGTTCCAGCTCTTCTTGAAGCGGGAGCGGACGTGTTCTGCTTGGACTCAAGCGAAGGCTACAGCGAGTTCCAGAGCCGTGCATTGAAGGAGCTTCACGCAGCGTTCCCGAACATCAAAGTAGGTGCTGGAAACGTGGTTGACCGCGACGGCTTTATGTTCCTTGCAGAGAACGGCGCGGACTTCGTGAAAATCGGTATCGGTGGCGGTTCAATCTGTATCACCCGCGAGCAGAAGGGAATCGGACGCGGGCAGGCGACTGCGACAATCGAGGTTGCAAAGGCTCGCGATGAGTATTATGCAAAGACAGGCATTTATATCCCGATTTGCTCTGACGGCGGTATCGTTCAGGATTATCATATCACGCTTGCTCTTGCGATGGGCGCGGATTTCGTCATGCTAGGTCGCTACTTTGCACGCTTCGACGAATCTCCGTCAAACAAGCTCGTTATCAACGGAAACTACGTCAAAGAATACTGGGGAGAAGGCTCTAACCGCGCTCGAAACTGGCAGCGATACGACCTTGGCGGAAAGAAGGGCTTGAGCTTTGAGGAAGGCGTTGACAGCTACGTTCCGTATGCGGGACACTTGCACGACAATGTGGCGCTCACAATCCGCAAAATCACACACACGATGAGCAACTGCGGTGCGCTTTCCATCGAGGAATTACAGCAGAAAGCAAAGATTACGCTTGTTTCTCCTGTTACGATTCAGGAAGGAAGCGCACACGACGTTATCGTGAAAAACACTTCAATCCACGCTGAATAGTTTCTGCAGTATAATTTAATAAAATGAAGTCCCGCAACATGCAGGAGCTCATTTTAGAAACAAAACGGCTTCCTGCACGATGCAGGAGGCTTTTTTTGTAGCAAAACGGCTTCGCGCACGATGCAGGAGGCTTTTTTTGAAGCAAAATTGCTTCGCGCAAGGTGCGGAAGTCTTTTTTTGAAGCAAAATTGCTTTCTGCACGGTGCGGAAGCGCGTTTTTGAAGAAAAAATTTAGTTTTGCTCAAACATTTGTATTATCACTGCATTTGTTTTATAATAGCGCTATGGAACTGAAGAACAAAACTTACGGCATTGTTGGATTGGGAATTATGGGCGGCTCTTTTGCAAAGAGTATCCGCGAAAATATTTTGAGCCAAAACGGCTCGACGGGGAAAATCCTTGTGTGCAACAGAAGCACGGCGTGTTTGTCGATGGCAACGTCAGAGGGCGTGGCAGACGAGGCTTTCACGAGCGACAAAGTGGGCGATATGCTCAAAAAGTGCGATGTGGTTTTTATTTGTCTTTATCCGCACGCGACGGTCGCATTTTTGAAGGAACACCGCGAGGATTTCAAGGCGAACTCTATTATCACGGATATTTCGGGCGTGAAGGGCATTTTTGAGGGCGAGCTTTCTCTTCGCGATGATGTGGATTTCATCATCGGGCACCCGATGGCAGGAGGTGAAAAAGAGGGCTATGTGAACTCGAATGCACAGTTTTTTGTGAATCACAACTATATTCTTTGTCCAACTGCGCGCAACAAGAGCGAAAACCTTGATTTTATGCGCTCTCTTATCACGGCGATGGGCTTTTCTCGCATCACCGAAACCACGACTGACACTCACGATTACAAAATCGGCTTTACATCTCAGCTTTGCCACGTCATCGCTTCGGCTTTGGTGGAAAGCGCGGAAGACAGTGCAATCACGGCGTTTGGCGGTGGCTCGTTCGAGGATTTGACCCGCATTGCTATGATTAACGCGCCGCTTTGGACTGAGCTTTTTATTGCGAACAAAGAAAAACTTTGCGCTCATATCGACAATTTTGTTTCTCAAATGCAAGCGTTCAGGGAAGCAATCGACACAGAAAACGCCGACAAGCTCAAAGCCATGCTCGAAGACACGAGAGAAAAGCGGCTTTTGATGGGCTCGATTCGCACTGTGGTGAAATAGATTTTGCTTTTTTCAATGCTTGGAATAATGGGTGTTGAAAAGAGTGTAGTATTTTACTATAATAAGGAATGTTATGACAGAGCAACTTCTAGACGGCGCAATTCGCCGCGTTCCAGATTTTCCCAAGCCGGGAATCCTTTTCTATGACATCACTAGCGTTTTGGCGAATCCTGACGCTTTCAAGTATTGCATAGACCGCATGGTTGAGCTTTACAAAGACAAAAATATTGATGGTATCGCGTGTATTGAAAGCCGCGGTTTTCTTTTTGGCGCACCTTTGGCAGACAGACTCGGAATCCCGATTGTTCTTATTCGCAAAAAGGGCAAGCTCCCTGGCAAAGTTTATTCTTGTTCTTATGCGCTTGAATATGGAACAGCAACAGTTGAAGCCCATATTGAAGACATCAAAAAGGGCGCGCATTACATCGTAATCGATGACCTTGTGGCAACTGGCGGAACTTTTGCAGCGGCTCGAAATCTTTTGGAGCAGGGCGGCGGTATTGTGGACGAGTTCTTCGGCGTTATCGGTCTTCCTGATTTGGATTATGACAAATCCCTTGCTCCAACCAAAGTTACAACTTTGATTAACTATCACGGTGCTTGATTTTTAAGCTTGAAAACATACCTTTTTGAACAACAAAAGGGTATGTTTATTTTTTTTTCTGTCATTCTGAAACAAGTTTTCTCCTTGTCATTCCGAACTTGTTTCGGAATCTTTTTTCAAATTCAGGTGTGATGATTGCTGTAGTGTATTGCTACGGCAATTTTTTTTATATATATTTATGAGCAATATTTTTACAAGAAATGCTGTGCATTACAAAACTCGCTGTGCGTGGGAGGAAGAAAGAATGATTGAACTGAAAGAGTTTGTGCTTGAGGGCGATGAGGAAATCTTAAAAAAAGAGTGGCTTTACATTCGCGATTTGGCTGAAAACGAAAACGGCTTTACAAATTTGAGCCACGGCATTAGTTGGGAGAATTTTTTGTCTTTATACATTCCGCGAAGACGGCAGTTTGTAACAGGCGAGGGCTTGGAAGAGGGAATGGTCAAGCAATTTGATTATCTTTTGTGGTTCGATGGCGAAATTGTGGGAATGTATAGAATCCGCCCAGAACTCAATGAGTTTTTGAAAACCGTTACAGGCGGACACATCGGCTATGGCATTAAAAAAGAATATCGCGGCAAAGGATTAGGCACTCAAGGCTTGAAATTGGCTCTTGAAGTGTTAAAAACAAAGACAAAAGATAGCGAGGCCTATCTTTTTGTTCATAAAGACAACCCCGCTTCGTTAAAGGTTATGCAGAAAAACGGCGCATACATTGACCACGAAACAGATGAAAACTTTTGCACAAGGATAAAGCTGTAGTTTTACAATTTTTTCCATTTTTGCATTGAAAGTCGGATTAAGAAGAGCGTTCCTCTGAAGCAAAGTTCTGCGCACATCGCAATCCACACGCCTTTGAGTCCCATTGTGCGAGCAAGGATAAACGATAGTGTGATTCTGACTCCCCAAAGGCTAACAAGGTTCATAATGCCAGAAACTAGCGTGTCGCCAACTCCGCGGAGTGCGCCTGAAGCAACGATGTATGCACCAAAAAGTGGCTCGGCAAAAAGCTCGATTCTAAGCACTTTTACACCGAGCTCACAAACGTCTTTGTCTGGTGTTAAAAATGCGAATACTGCGGGAGCGGCTGCGTACATAATTGCGCCTGTGAAAAACATCATTGCAATTCCAAGCCCAACCGTGAGCCACGCAAAGCGTTTTGCAAGCCGCGGCTTTTGTGCTCCTGCGCTTTGTCCCACGAGCGTGGTTGCTGCCGCTCCGATGCCGTAGGCTGGCATATAGCAGAATGCTTCCGCCGTTACGCCGAACGAGTTTGCTGCGAGTGCGATTGTGCCAAGAGGCGCAACGATTGCTGTCGTTACGATTTGTGCACCACAAAGCGCGATTTGGTCGAACGCCATCGGAACTGCGATTTTTAGCGCGTTATGCACACATTCGTGGTCGGCTTTCCAATTTTCGCTTTGTGTAAAGCGGAGTGCTGGCGTTTTTACGAGCGCAAAATAAAAAAGCAACGCTGTTACCACAACTTCAGAAAGCAAAGTTCCCAGTGCCGCTCCTGCAACACCAAGATGAAAGCCAAAAATGCAGACTGCATTAAAAACAACATCGAGCGCGCAGAGTAGGGCGTTCAAAATGCTTGGCACTTTCATATTTCCGCTACATTCAAGGAGCGCGCTCAAAAGGCTTACCAGCATAACAAACGGAAGCGATAGCGCAAAGATAAAAAAATACGCTATTGCGTCTTTTGCGATTGCTTCGTCTGCGCCAAGTGCGTGCGGAAGAATTTTGCTCAGCAATGCGGTGATTATGGTCAAAAACACAGAAATAGCTGCAACTAGCATTATTGCTTGCCTTGTGATTTGCCGCGAGCGCTCGATTTTTCCTGCACCAACGCATTGCGCGACTTGAACAGAAAATCCCGTTGAGCACGCGCTCACAACACCGTAGATAAGCCACATTGAAGATGAAACAACGCCGATTGCTGCTGAAGCGTTCGCGCCGAGCCGTCCGACCATTGCAGCGTCGATGTACTGCATTATGATTGACGAGAGCTGAGCGAGCATTGCGGGGACGGCAAGCGAGAAAACAACGGAAAGTTGTTTTTTGAGCGCGGATTTTTCGTCGAGACCTGCTGTTAATTCTGGCATTTTTATTCCTTGATGATATTTTGGTTATTTTTATTGTATAAAAGGATTTCGGGGCGATATTCAAAGTGCATTGTGTCCCAAATTCCCCATTTTCCGCCCCAAATGAAACCTTCTGCTTCAAAAGCTTCAATTACTTCTTTTGGCGGAAACCAACGCTGTGAAAACGGCAAAAGCGCCCAATTTTCACCAATTTTGTCTTTTGCCCAAGCCCAGTAAGTTTGCTTTCCGTGCAAGTTTTTTGGCAAAACATCGATTGCTATCCCAAGCGAATGAAAAGATTTTCGGTCAGTGCCTTTTATCACGCGCCAAAAAAATGCATCAATTGTTAGTTCTTTGAGGAATGTTTGAACAGCTTTGCTTGTTTTTGTGGCTTGTAGAATTCGCTTTTCAACACGCTTAGCAGGTTCTACGATTTTTTTGTGTACTTTCATCGTCAAACCCAAATATGAGATTTTGGTTATGTGTGTTTCAAGTTTGGAGCGCTCAAAGCTGTCGTAAAGATAATCGTAAAAAAACATTGGGCTGCCGGTCTCTTTTTGACTTTCCTCAATACATTCTTGCTTTAGCGATTCTCTTTGTACTTTTGACATTTTTTCAGGGTCGTCGATGCCAGCAGGGTAGTGATAGAGAATTGGTGTGTATTTTTCCTTGTCGCAAAGTTTTTCTTCAGGCAAAAGCTTGCCTCCAGCCCAATAAAACTCTTCGCTTTCGTATTCTGGTTGCCCATCTATATGCACAAGAATGAGGTAATCTTCTTTTTCATTGTCCCATATTTTGTTGAAAGTTATGTCTGGATATGCTTTTTTGAATAATTCCAGTTGTTCGATTTTTGCACAGGTGTCAAGAGCGTATGAGCGCATTGAAAAAAATGCGCCTAATATGGCTATAAGCACGTTTTTTTTCATTTTGATTTCCATTAGTTTTGTTCGCTTGCACCAGCAATAATCGGAATTGCTCCTAAGTGAAGCACAAGACTGTAGTATTGGCTGAAAGAGTTATCGTGCCCTTCGGCAACAGCATATAAGTCGACATACCAAGTGTCAGATGTTGAAAATGAGCCGTATACTGTGTCATCGTCAGAACTTGTAGGAACGGCGTCTCTTGATGTGTCAAAGCCGTCTGATGTGCTTCGTCCAAAATCAAATGACTTTGAATTTCCGTTTCTCATTGGAATGTAAGTTGGTACAGAACCATCATCGCTGTTTGTGCCGAATAAGATTTTCGGTGTGTATGATGCTGATGAAAATGAATTATAAGTGCCGTATGTGCTAAGGCGAATGTAGACAGAGCGGTCATTTCCACTGTTTGAAATGAGAGGTGTGCCTAGTGTTCCTCCTGAAACAGATTTCGAGCCGAGTGCCTTATAGCCGTAAGTGTCAATCAATCGTGTGGCAGCTTCGGAAGAATTACTTGATGTATTTATAGAGGCAATGGCGGAGTTTCTTGAAACCATTGTTGAATAATTGTTGTAGATTTTGTAATACACACCAGTTCCGTCAAAAGTGTAATCTCCACCATCGTCTTGGTCTTCTTCTGTTCTGAATGATATGTATTTTGCAGTGTAATCGCTTGTTTGGTATGTTGGAATATTATAGGCGATAGTTGGAGCATTAAGATAAAAAACTTCATCAACTCCGCAACTTGCAAGAATATAAACAAGGCATGTGAATATAAGAGATTTTGTATATGAAAACCGTTTGTACCTATTCATCAGAGCCTTGTTCATAATTTTGGGTAAAAATTATTGAGCGATTCCCTTAATCTCGAAATCAAGCAAGCGGCTCTTTGCAATTTTTGTCCAACTGTCATCTGGATATTTTTCTGCGAGTTTTGTGTATGCTTCTTTTGCGCCCTGATAATCCTTTATGCTTTCTTTTACACGGCCAATATTGAAAATTGTATGTGTCAGCATAGCAAAGTCACTATAACTTTCTGCTTTTTCATAGTAAACAACTGCGTTTTCGTTATCATTAAGGTTCTCGAAGCATTGTGCAACGTTGTAATAGCAGATTGGTGCTGTGTATGCTTTTGGAGATGCTGAAGCTGCCTTGAGATATGCGTTTTTTGCGTCTTCAAATTTTGCGCTCTGATAATAAATATCTCCTGCAAGCATATTTGAACGAATACCTGCAATGCCTTTTTTTGAAGTATAAGCATTCAATCCGTCAAGAGCGACGTTTCTGCGTGTTTCAAGTTCTTCGTCTGAAAGCGATGCTGATTTCTGAGTCAGCGTATAAGAAATTTTGTCAATCGCAGAAAGTTGCTTTTCTTTTGCTGAATCAGCAAATGTAATTCCTGCGATTGCCGCTATTACTGCAACTACGGCAACGACTACAATAGAAATCAAAACTTTCTGATTTGAGGACAAAAAAGCGTCCATTGAAGAAAGAGCAGTTGTTTCTTCCTCTTTTTTGCTTGAAAAATTCAAAACATTTGTGTCAGACATAGTAAATTACCTCTTTTAATCACTTTTCTTCACGAATATGCAGTTCATTAAGCAATCTTGAGACATATGTTCGCTGAATGCCCAAAATTTTTGCAGTTTTTGTTTGATTCCAACCAGTTTCAATCAAAATCTGCTTGATATATGCTTTTTTGAACTTGTCAACAGCATTTTTCAGTGTTCTATCGTTTTCAATCGGTAAATCTGATATTTGATTTGCAATTGAATCTGCTGTAGATGCTGTGTCAGAAACAATTCCGTTCTTTATGCGTAAATCTTGCTCTTGGATATATGGTGGTGTTCCAAGAACACAGGCTCTTTCTACAGAGTTTTCAAGTTCGCGAATATTTCCTGGCCAGCAATATCCATAAAGTGCGTTTAGAGCACTTGGCGAAAACCCTTCGAAATTCTTTTTTGTTTCATCGCTAAACTTTTTCATAAAAAACAGAGCAAGAGGCTGAATATCCTCTTTTCTGTCTCTTAAAGGAGGAACACTGAGTGGCAAAACATTCAATCGGTAATATAAATCACTTCTGAATGTTCCTGCGCGTACCATTGCTTCTAGGTCACGATTTGTTGCTGCAACAATTCGCACATCAACCGAAAGTGTTTGACTTGAACCAACGCGCTCGAATTGGCGGTTTTGCAAAACTCGAAGCAGTTTTGATTGCAATGAAAGAGGCAATTCTCCTATTTCATCAAGAAATAACGTTCCTCCATCTGCTGTTTCAAAACGTCCTTTTTGTGTTGTAATTGCATCTGTAAATGCACCTTTTTCGTGACCAAACAATTCACTCTCAAGCAAAGCTGGAGAAAGTGCTGCACAATTAACACGAACAAAAGGCTTATTGCGACGACTACTGTTTAAGTGTAATTGTTCTGCAAAAAGCTCCTTGCCAACTCCGCTTTCACCCATTATTAGTACCGATGAATTTGTATCAGCAACTTCTTTCACAACACGCAAAAGTTCAAGGACTAAAGGACTTTTTGCTACAAATGTATGGTATTCACTTGATGAAAGCAATGAATCTTTTAGACTTGATATGACATTTTGTGCGGATTGAAATGTTGACGCGTTTTGATATGCGATACTTGCTTGCGTGCTCAAAATCTCAAGCATAGCAAGGTCATTTTCGGTGAAAAGCTCTTGTTCTTTCTTATTTAGTAACTCGATTACACCAATGCACAAATCATTTAGGCGCATTGGAATTGCAACCATGTTGTTCGTGACATATCCAGATTTTCTTTGAACATCTGAGAAAAATCGTGGGTCACGAGCTACATCATTGACAATCAACGGTTTATTATTTTTGGCTACCCAACCTGCAATACTATCATATTGAACAGGAATGTCCATTACTTCTGCGCCTTTAGGTCCTAATGCTACAGAAAAATGAAGTGTATCCGTTTTTTTATCAACGAGAAGTAGCGATGAAGATTCACATTCCACAAGAAGCATTGCTGATTCAAGAATATAAACCAACAATGCATTTAAATCGGAATAGTTTGAATTGATTTTAGCACTGACATCAATCAGTATTTGTAATTTATCAAGCCCCAACGAATTGAGATTTTTCAAACCAACCATCGATTAATGTCCAGTGCCTAATCAAATATTTTATTTACTTTCCTTTTTCTGATTCATCAAATCGCCGAGTGTAAATGCTCCCTCGTCATCATCATTTACTGATGACATATACTGAGAAAGTTCATCACGCTGCTGCTTCTTTTTGAACTCACGTACAGAGAATGCAACCCTTGCGCGCTCAACATTTACGTCTACAACATAAACATTGATTTTATCACCGACGTTGTAATTTTTTACAGCTTCTTCAAAAGGTACGTTTCTATCATCGCTGAGGTTACTCTTGTTTACAAGACCCTCGATTCCACCTGGAGCTTTTACGAATACACCGTACTCATTAATTGCTGTGATTTCACCTTCAAGTGTAGAACCTGGCTTGTATTCATCGGCAAACTTCTGCCATGGGTCATCGCTAAGCTGCTTGATACCAACTTTAATTCTGTGCTGTTCTGTATCGCAGTTGATAACAACAACCTCGATTTCCTGTCCTTCTGTAAGTTCACTTCCTGGATGCTTAACTTTCTTTGTCCAAGAAATATCATCTGAATTAAGGAAACCGTCAATACCTTCTTCAAGTTGTACAAATGCACCAGAGTTTGTAATCTTTACAACTTTTCCAGTAAGTTTTGTACCTTCAGGATACTTTTCATTGATTGTGTCCCATGGATTTGGAGTAACCTGCTTCAAGCCAAGAGATACTCTTCCAGCCTGAATGTCATATCCCAAAATCATGCATTTTACTTCATCACCAGGTTTGAGCATATCAGATGGCTTACTGATTTTCTTTGTCCAACTGAATTCGCTGATGTGTGCCAAACCTTCGATACCTTCTTCAAGCTCGATAAATGCACCGAACTCTGTCAACTTTGTCACATGTCCTGAAACAACATCGTTGACATGATATTTCTCTTCAAAGTGAACCCAAGGGTCTTCTGAGAAATGTTTGAGCGAGAGGTTAATACGCTTTTCTGCAGGATCAAGGCGGATAACCTTGAGTTCAATTTCCTGTCCTTTCTTAACGAAGTCCTTCGGGCGAGTAACGTGTCCCCAACTCATATCATTAATATGAAGAAGTCCGTCAAATCCACCGAGGTCGATGAATGCACCAAAACTCGTGAAGCTCTTTACAGTTCCCTTGACGGTATCACCGATGTTAACTTCTTT
>CACYWZ010000037.1 GCA_902778325.1 uncultured Spirochaetaceae bacterium | reverse complement strand
ATATGGAAGCCGTCAACGTCGGCATCGGTGCAGAAGATCACCTTGCTCCAGCGGAGCTGTTCAAGGTCGAAGGAGGAGAGGTCCTTGTTTGCCTTGCTCTTCACCTCTACTCCGCAGCCCAGCACCTTGAGAAGATCGGTGATGATCTCGCTTTTGAATATCTTGTCGTAATCCGCCTTCAGGCAGTTGAGTATCTTGCCCCTTATCGGGATTATCGCCTGAAAATCGGGGTTTCTCGCCTGCTTGCAGGCTCCGAGCGCAGAGTCGCCCTCCACAATGAAAAGCTCTCTCTCGTTTTTGTCCCTGCTGCGGCAATCCACGAACTTTGCCACCCTGCCCGTTATATCCATGCTTCCCGCAAGGGTCTTTTTTATGTTGAGTCTGGTTTTCTCGGCGCTCTCACGGCTGCGCTTGTTTATGAGCACCTGAGAGGCTATCTTCTCGGCGTCGAGCTTGTTCTCGATGAAATACACCTCAAGCTGATGACGGAGGTATTCAGTCATAGCGTCCTGTATGCCCTTGTTGGTGATAGCCTTTTTGGTCTGGTTCTCGTAGGAGGTGACGCTTGAAAAGGAGGATATCACAATTACAAGGCAGTCCTTGACGTCGTCATAGTTTATCTTGCTCTCGTTTTTGGTGTATTTTCCGTTCTGCTTGAGGTAGCTGTCGATAGAATACACAAAGGCGTTCCTGACAGCCTTTTCGGGTGCGCCGCCGTATTCGAGCCAGCTTGAATTATGATAATACTCCGAGGCGCTGACCTTGTTTGAAAAGGCAAGGGAAATGTTTATCTTTGTTTTATAGGGGGGCTTGTCGTCACGGTCGCTGACCATTCTCTCCGTTTGCCAGAGCTGCACCTGAGTGAGAGCGTCCTCGCCCACAAGCTCCTTAACATGGTCGAGGATACCGTTTTCATAGCAGAACTCGGCAGTCTCAAAGCTGCCGTTCTTCTCTGTGCGGAGGATAAAGGTGACCCCGGCGTTTACAACAGCCTGACGCTTTATCATGTCAAGGTAGTAGCTGTCTGGGATATCAATATCGGTGAAGACCTCAAGGTCGGGCTTCCAGCGTATTTTAGTGCCTGTTTTTTTGCCAGTATACTGCTCTCTTTTAAGCCCGCCGATATTCTCGCCCTTTTCAAAGTGAAGGGTGAAGCGTGTGCCGTCCCTTCTTATATCCACGTCCATATACTCGGAGGAATACTGTGTGGAGCAGAGTCCAAGTCCGTTAAGCCCGAGAGACAGCTCATAGCTGCCCTCCTCGTTGTTTTTATACTTGCCTCCGGCATAAAGCTCGCAGAACACCAGCTCCCAGTTATAGCGCTCCTCGTTTTTGTTGTAATCAACGGGTATGCCCCTGCCGAAGTCCTCGATCTCTATTGAATTGTCGGCATATTTGGTAATTATTATCTGCTTGCCGTAGCCCTCTCTCGCCTCGTCTATCGAGTTTGAGATTATCTCAAACACAAAAAGCGAAACTATCGTTCTTGTCAAAATCGCAAAAAATGCGGGTGTTTTCAAGCTGGACACGGATTCTTCAACGTGGTTGCCCAAAATTCAGAAAGCGATAGAAATCTTTTCTGATTCTTCAAAAAGTGGAGCAGAAATCTTTGAAGTGATAGAAAAGCAAAAAATTCCACTTACTGAAATCCCTGACGAAGCAAAAATAACGCTCAAAGCGGGTTCTGATGGATTTTTAAAAATTTTTGCTTCAGGCGAATTAAAACGAGTGTACTATGACAACAGTTTAAAGAATCTTGAGTTGTTCGGCGTTACAAAAATTGGCGAAGATGCGTTCTTTAACGATTGCGTTTCGCTTGAGTCCGTGAAAATTCCCGATAGCGTTACAGAAATTGGTAAGAACGCGTTCGGTTATTGCATATCACTTCCGTCCGTGATAATTCCCAACAGTGTTACAAAAATTGGCGAGTACGCGTTCTCTAAGTGCAAATCACTCTCATCAATTAAGATTCCCGACAGCGTTACAGAAATTGGAAGAAATGCGTTCGCTGAGTGCAACTCGCTTTCGTCCGTGGAGCTTCCGAATAGCGTTACAAAAATCGACTATGATGTGTTCGCTGAGTGCAAATCGCTTTCATCAGTAATAATTCCGAACAGTGTTACAAAAATCGAAGGTTGGGCGTTCTATAAGTGCAAATCGCTTTCGTCGGTGGTAATCCCTGACAGCGTTACAGAAATAGTAAAGCAGTCATTCGTAGGTTGCAAGTCACTTTCGTCGGTGGAGTTCAACGGAACGGTGGCGCAGTGGAAGGCGGTGAAAAAAGGCGAGGATTGGCACGACCATGTTCCTGCAAAGTTCGTGAAGTGCACGGACGGCGAAGCGAAGCTGTAGGGAAAGTTCTGTCATTGGCGAACTTGTTTCGGAATATATAAATCAGATGCTGAAACGAGTTCAGCATGACAAAAGGGGAGAGAAGAAGAAATGGCGGATATTTTGGATATTGAAGAAGGCGTGCTGAAAGGATGTACGGACAAGTGTGCGAGGAGCGTGATAATTCCCGACAGCGTTACGAAAATTGGCTCTTATGCGTTCAGTATGTGTTCTGTTTCGTCATTGGAAATTCCAGACGGCGTTACAAACATCGGTTCTTATGCATTCTACGGTTGTGGGCTTGAGTCCGTGAAGATTCCGGACAGCGTGAAAAGAATCGGCGATGATGCGTTTTTTGGCTGCAAATGGCTTTCAAAGGTAGTGCTTGGGGACGATTTTGAAAAAGTTCCAGTTGGGTGGTTCAACAGCTTGAACGAGGCGAATCCGAATTACGAAATCGTCTGCACAAAAGACAGCAGCACATACAATGCGATAAAACTTAGCCCAAAGCTCAAAGCTCACATTAAAGAATTTGCTTTTCAAGTTGCAAAAGAAAAAAAGATTATTGAAGTGAAAAAAGTTGGAGTAGAGGCTTTAATAAAATCTTTGATTGAGAACTTTGAGGACTCTTCTTATGAGATTCTTTCAAATACAAAGAGTGCGTCCAGAGTTCTTGTCAAAATCGCCAAGAACGTCGGCATTTTCAAGCTTGGTACGGATTCTTCAAAATGGCTTCCCAAAGTCCAGAAAGTGATTGAAGTTTTTGCGGATTCAACGAAGAGCGGCGAGGACATCTTCGGCGTGATAAATGAGCAGAAACTGCCGCTTGCTGAGATTCCTAAAGGAAAAGCAAAGTATATTAAAGTCAAAGCGGATTCAAATGGCTTTTTGAATCTGTTTGCTTCGGGCTCATTTAGAGAAATAAATTATGATAACGGCGTAAAGAACCTTGAGCTGTTTGGTGTTACAAAAATAGTCAAAAATGCGTTCGCTAACTGCAAATCGCTTGTGTCCGTAGCACTCCCCGACAGCGTTACAGAAATCGGAGAAAGTGCGTTCTATGAGTGCACGTCGCTTGAGTCTGTAAATATTCCGAGTGGCATTACAGAAATCGGCGGATGTGCGTTCTTTTGTTGCAAGTCGCTTGAGTCTGTGGAGATTCCCAAAAACGTTACAGAAATCGGTTATTCTGCGTTCTGGAAGTGCGAAAGTCTTAAGTCGGTGGTGATTCCGTCGAGCGTTACGGAAATCGGAGAAAGTACATTATGGCGATGCGAGAGTCTTACGTCTGTGGAGTTCGGCGGAACTGTGGCTCAGTGGGAAGCGGTGGAAAAAGGCAAAGACTGGAACGGCGTTGGCGGGGAAGAGAAAATTCCCGCAAAGTGCGTGAAATGCACGGACGGCGAGGCGGAGCTGTAGAGGAAAGTTCTGTCATTGGCGAGCTTATTTCGGAATATATAAATCAGATGCTGAAACGAGTTCAGCATGACAAAAGGAGAGGAGAATATGGAAGAGGCGGAGCAGATACTTTATATGCAGGTGCGGCATTATGCTCTGCCAGTGGTGCAGATTACGTTCTGCTAGTGTGGCAGATACTAATCCCCAAGTACCGCATGACTATAATCATGCACTTTTGTGAAAGGAGAGATTATGAAAAAGATATTTTTGCTATTTTTTGCACTTAGCGCAATGGCGTGTATGGCAGAAGAGTTTTGTCCGAAGTACAAGATTGGCGACACAGGAGAAGGTGGCGGAATTGTGTTCTTTGTGTCTGAAGAGCCGTTCGACGTGTTTGACGGCAAGGGCGGAGTTGAAAAGTGCCATTATCTTGAAGTGTCAAAAGAAGAACTTGGCGTTATGCGCCTTTGTACATGCGACAAAGACCCGTATTGCAAGCCGTTTACAAACATGGGGTTGGGATACGGAAAGAGCAACACATACAAGATTATAAGTGCAAATCATTCAGGCGGAGCGCTGTCAACAAAGAACAGTGCGGCGTATGCGTGTTATGAATACAAAACTTCGACAACAAACAGAGGAGATTGGTTTTTGCCGAGTTTTGAGGAACTAAGACTTATGTATTTTAACTTGTCTGGCACAATAAAAAAGAATATGACAGGCGATTCATGGCACTGGTCGTCGTCTCGCAGTCTTTACTTCAGTGACGATTTCTGGTGCGTTAAGTTCAGCAACGGCATTCTCAGCTACAGCATCAGCTACCTTACAAGTTGTGTGCGTGCAGTGCGGGCTTTTTAGTAATGGGGAAACCTCTTTTAGTAGAGAAAATAATATTTTGAGATACCGTCTGTGACGGGGGAGAATTATATGATACGAATTGCGATTAGTGGAAAATCTGGGTGCGGAAACACAACGGTCAGCACGGCTCTTGCAAAAAAGCTCGGCGTGAACCTCATCAACTTCACGTTCCGACAGCTTGCAGCAGAAAAGGGTATGACCCTTGCCGAAGTCTTGGAAGCGGCAAAGACTGACGACAGCTACGACAAAGCCGTGGACACTAGGCAGGTCGAGCTTGCGCTAAAAAGCTCTTGCGTTTTGGGAAGCCGTTTGGCTATCTGGATGCTTAAAGAAGCGGACTTGAAGGTCTATCTTCTTGCGAGCGACGAAGTGAGAGCGAAGCGCATTCTAGAGCGCGAGGGCGGTGATTTGGCGGAGATTGCCGCATTTACTGCCGCACGCGACAAGAACGATTCTAACCGATACCGCGAGCTTTACGGCATCGACAACACGGATTATTCTTTTGCCGATCTCGTAATCGACACAGCAAAGTATAATCCCGACCAAATCGTCGAGCTGATTATGGCGGAAGTGGAAAAGCGCGGGCTAAAGGCGTAAAGAAATAAGGATTAAAATGAAACGATTATTTTTGTTAATTGCATTTGTATTTTTGTCTGTGAATGTGTTTTCGAAGAACATCGACTTGAAGCCCACAATCTTGGACAATGGTGCTATTGAAATCGAGAATGTGAAGGGAAAGGTTGAGGACAGAATCAATGTTGAAAACTTGACCGATGAGAAACTGGAAATTGTGATTTATGGTATCGAAAAGAAAGGTAAATCAACTCTTATTTCCAGCACATCAGTATTTGCACATGAGAAACGCTATATTTCCACAGCAAAAGAAGATGACCTTGATGATTTTGTCAAATTCAGAGTCGAAGTCAAAGGCGCAAAAGTCGAGTTTTGCACAGCACAGTGTGAATGGAGCGATTTGTATCTTGTGATAAGCCAAGTCAAAACCGATGCTTCTGCTGATTATTGCGAGAAGCCTTATTCAGAAGCAGACGAGCTTCTGAAATGGAAGCAACTGTTAGATTCCGGTGCAATAACAAAAGACGAGTACGAAGCCAAAAAGAAGCAGATTCTGGCTTTGTGAAATCTGTTTCTTTCAAAGCAAAGGTGCAAAAAACGAAGGGGTGCGAAAGCGCCCCTTTTTTTGTGTGTTATTTATCGAAAGAAGTCGTCTTCGACTACGCACAAGACTTATTATTCATGCACATTGCAATACTTGGCGGAGTCGAAGAAAAAAGAAAATCAGGATACAACATTCACAACAGAGCTGAATCCCGTTGCAAGCGATTTAAGCAACTTGTCGCCGGAACCGCATCGAGTCTTTACCACAAGACGATAATTACCATCTTCAAGCTCATCAGGCACATAAAACTCAAGCGTCTTCGGCTTGTTCATGCTGATAGTCGTTGAGCTCACTAAAACCCATTTTGTTTCGTCCTTTATGGCCTCATTTTGTTCATCAACAGGTGCAAACCAAATACCAGCATCATCGCCCATAATTTTGAGCTTTGTTCCAATAATTCTAACCCCCTTTCCTTTTTTCAGAATATGCTTTTCATTCTGGTCAAACACATTGATGATTTTGTCAAAAGACGGTGCACTGTCTGCAAAAACAATCTTGTCAACCTTGATATTCTCTGCCATTGACCTCATTTTTGCACTAGGCGAAAAACAAATCTTAAAGCCGGGAATACTTGAGCCGTTCGGTTTTTCACCAGTTACAGCACCAGAAAGCGCAATATAAAGCGTTCCAAGCCCAAGAACATCAACAGCATAGCCGCTTCTGCACGCCTTGAGAATCTCATCGCTCAAAAGATTTGCCGAATGCTCGATAGTATAAGAACTTAAGCCCTCATTTTTTTCCGCAATATTGGCAATAAGATTTGAAAGAGTTAAAACATTTCTTGTTACATGTCCAATAAAAGAGTTGTCGCTCGGACTAAGATTGTTCTTAAGAAGTGTCACGCTCAAGAGACTGTCCGCGTTTTTAAATTCTTTTGTAGCCATTTACAACTTTGCTCCTTTTCAAAAAAGATTAGTTTTGTAAAAACGAAAGTTTCGTTAAGGCTAAAATTCTGCCCGACTCAGAGCCGTTTTGTTCTTTTTTGCACTGAAGGGCAATGGAAAAAGTCTTTGATAGGAACACAGATTTTTAATAGAATGGAAAAAAACTGATTTTGGATTCTATTTTGAACCCATGCTTCAAGCCTCATTTGACAAGAGCCAAGTGAATGCATGAAAATTTTGCCGTAAAGATTCGCACCTCCTTTTGCTTTTTATTTTCTGCCTCATTCACATATAAATATAGACGCCTTGTTGCAATCCTGCAAATAAAAATTTGTTGTTTATGAGAAAAAGTGCTTAACACTGTGATTCACGGCCGCTTTTTTTAATCCCCGCCCGTCATAAGAGCCAAAGTCGCACACTGCACCCTAGACTGGGGGATGGTGTACACCCTGGCAAGGAAAGAGTGTCCACCCTGGACTAGGGGAGAGGGTGCACCCTGGCTAGGGGAGTGGTGCAGATGATGGATTTTAGAAATAAAGGACGCTATATCAGAAAATCACGGTCTTTTATTGTTGCTATTCCCTAACTTTGAAACCAAGCGCTTTTCCGTATTTGCTGTCCAGCTCTTCATTGATGTCATAAATGTTGTAATTGTCGCTGAAAATTGCCGTCAAAACCGTGTGACCGACGCCTTCTCTCAATTCGTTTAAAATAGAGGCAGAATCTGCCAAAACAAGCGTCTCTAACCACGTCAACTTCATTCCGAGCGCAAGTTGCAAAATCGATTCCGTTGTCGGCTGTTTGACATCGTTGTTTTTGATTCGACTAAAAGTCTGCTTTGTCATTCCAGTATTATTGTAAATAATGGAATCTTTGCCTTTCTTCTCAAATCGTTTTAGAAAAAAATCCAATACCTGATGAAAATTAGTCAATTCTGGTAAAATTTGAACCTTATGCTCACAGTCACAGCAATTTTCACAGCAAAACTTTCCTTTGCAGTCACAATACTTCTCATATTCATTGCAGCCACTAAAGCCACAACAACTATAACTGTCATCGCAAATCTCACAAGAAAGCTCACGGCAATTATCATCGCAAATCACATTGTCACAGCATCTTTCACAGAAATTCACAAACTCGTACAAATAATGCTCATACCCATAAGCACATGGTAACCAAGGATTGCTTACTGCTTTGAAAAACGAATTTAAAAAGTGCGTTGGATTTTTATGAGAAAACCTCTTTTCCCAAACGCCCTCAATTTTGTTCAAAAGTGCTTCTATGTTCTTTGCTTCTGTTGCGTCGTCGGAGATAACTTGTTTTTCCTCAATTTGTTCTGTATTGTTCATAACTTGTCCTCCTGATATTTACATTCTAGTTGAAATCAATTAAAAAACGTCACATCGCTTGGTATGTTCTGCTCGTATTTCTGCTTTTAATATAACAATATTTTTATTATTATTCTTTGACAATATAAGAAATTAAGTTGAAAAAAAATCTGCTACTAAGTAGCCGCTACTGAGCTTTTTTTATTATTTTTTTGTTATTTCTTGGCAGAAGTGATTTTGCAGAGTGTTGACCTTAATAATGCATTTTGGCATAAAGCAATTCTTAATTTTAACTTGTTTTTAGCATGAAAACATGCTATATATTTTGTATGGATAAAAAGGAACGTGAAAAACAGTTTGATTATTGGGTATTACACAAGCGCTTTATTTTTGCTGTTGTGCTAATCGTGTTTTTGCTTCACAGCGCAGTTATTGGCAGTTTTTCCGGAGCGAAAGAATCGTTTTTTTCGAGCATAGGGGTTTTCTCTGTAAGTTGGGCAAGTGGCTTTTTTCTTCTTTCTATAATTCGCATTTTGCTTCCAAAAATATCGACAAGACGGTTTTTCAAGGTTTTAGCGTTTATTGCAACGATAATTTTATCTTTTCGCATTGTCGTCGATATGATGGACGCAGAAAGTCTTTATGCGCATAGTGCGTTCAGTTTTGGCTTTTTGTTTGCAGTTCTTTCGATTTGCGAACTTTATTATGTCAAAAAGAAGAGCGATGAGCCGACTAAAAATGCAGAAAAACCAAAGGAGATAGAGATGCTTTACACGAATGAGCAGTCAGTTGCGATTGCAAAGAAAGTCATTGAGCAAACAAGTGTTCCTGCTGTGAAAATCAAGGCGATTCCCGAAAGCGACACTGACAGTTTTGCGTTTGAAAAGAAAGTGTGCTCATCACGTTTTGGCGGGCTTCCGTACTGGGAAGCGGGGGTGAGTTACCCGACTGATTCTGAGGGGAATCCGCTTTATCTTTTGGCGCAAATCAACTTTGCCGAACTTCCTCATATTCCAGATTTTCCGACTCAAGGGCTATTGCAGTTTTTTATCGCGAATGACGAAGATTTTGGCTGCTCGTTTTCTGAAAACCAAGAAAATTGGCGTGTGATTTTCCACGAGGATTTTGACGCTGCTCGTGCGATGAGCGAAAAGTCACTTCGCTCTTATGGTGTCCGCAGTTGCACTGATGAGGACGAAGACGGGGATTTGCCGATGACTCCGCTTGATGGCGAGTTCTCGCTTTCGTTTTCTGAGATAAAAAGCCCTGTGAACCAGAGTCTTTATGAGTTTGATGATGCTTTTTCTAAAGCATGCAAGACTCTAAAATATCACTTTTACGACATTAACAATTTCACAAGGCTTATCACCAATGAAGCGAACGATATTCTTTATGCCGACAAAACTCCACTTCACCAACTTGGCGGCTACCCGTATTTTTCAGAGGATATGGACAGACCTGACGGCTATGTTTTGCTTTTTCAGATGGACAGCGATGAGGGGATTTTGTGGGGCAAAAACTCAGGTGTTGCGCACTTTTTGATTCCGCGTGAGGACTTGTTGAACCTCGATTTTTCCCACGTTTTCTACACTTGGGATAGCATTTATTGAAAAAAAAGCCGCCCTCTTTTCGCATGTGTAAAAAGGGCGGTTCTTTCGATAACCGATGTTCCGTTTTTGATTCACGATTCTTATGTTTTCCATGAACTTTATTCGTCGAGAAAAAAGAGTAGTTACTAAAGGAAAATAATCTATTTGCTGAGATGAATATAGACTATTTATATTTACTACATGCACATAATGTATTTACCTGTGTTAAATAGTCGTTTTTCTTGAAGAAAATTTATGGTTTTACTACATTGGCTTAATCATCTTTTCAATGAATGCGATTTCGTCATCGGATAAACTGTATTTTTTGTAAAGCTGCTTGTCGATTTCCGGAATTGGCTGGCTCAAGTCAATGTCATTTTTTATTAAGTTAAAATCTGGCAAATAATACATAAAACTATATGGAGTCATTTGTGCTATTGTTTTTACAAAATTAGTTTTCATATACTTGATGAAATTTTTTGTATCTTCAATATTTTTTGAGTGGTAGATACATTTTTTTGTTCTTCCAAACATTTCGTTATCGCTAAGTATTTCCAAATTATTTGGATTTTTGAATGCTTCGTTAGGAAAGGCTGAACTAATGACTACTTTAAAAACTTTTGGTTGGACAAAATCTAAATCACTTGTTTTTATGTAATACCATTTTGCTTTTCCACCAGATCCTGCTTTATCATTTGTAATAACTTTTGAATATCCGTTTGGAACTTCCGCATTACGATCTTTAATAATAGACAATACTGATTTTGGATTATTCTCAACAAAATTTGATTCACAGCACTTTCGAATATTATAATTTTCTGACTTTCCAACACAATTTTCTAATTGCTTAGCGAAAGTAAAGAATTCTTTTCTAACAGGAAGAATTTTATCAGTTCGTTCTATGTAAATATCTTGATAATTGATTTTTTCTGTTGGATGACTTTTGTCCCATAAGAAAATACCAACGTCACCTGGTATTCGTCTTACAGCGCTCCCAAAAACAGATGGTTCTCCTGGAATATTTTTTTCAGCTTCTTTATCACTTCCATTAAAAATTCGTACTTTTATTAGGGTTTTATCTAAAGTATTTGTAGTTCCTCTTTGTAATTCTTTTGCAGGATAAATTAATGAAACAACATTACATATCTTAAGTGAAATATTTCGAAAATATGGGAAAATATCAACCGTATTTGCATTATTTCCTGTTGTAGCCATTTTTACTGTTTCCTGATACGGTGGATTTCCAACGATTGCGTCAAATTCCATTTTTCCATTTCCTTTCTTCCAGAAGTTTTCAGCTGTCACGTCTTTTATAAATGAATCGCTTTTGTTCTTTAAATCATTTATAATGTGGTCAAAAGCGTGTGCGTTGATTTTTGTATTTGTAAAACCACAGAGCGTTCTTTGCGTAATCGCTTTTGCCATTGGAGTTTTGCAGATTACAAAAATGTTTTCGCGTATTGTTTCCTCCCAAAGTGCATTTTCCACCATCTGTGGATGAAGGCTCTGTTTTGCCCTGAAAATCGAGTAAGCACAGTAAAGCGGATAAAGACCTGTCTTTGAGTTAATTTCCAGAATCTTAGCGTTTGCGTTGCCAAGAGTTTTTTCTGTCACATCTTTTACATCAATAAAGTGCGGGCTTTCATTTTCACCCAGAGACTTTTCGTAATCCTTATCAAAGAATGACCAACCGCCAAGACAGTCACCCATGTGCATGTTCACCACACGCCAGGGAGTCAAGACCGTTTCTTTGTCTGGGTTTCTAAAGTAAGAGAAAATCTCTGCAATCTTTCTTGTGCGCTCTGTTACATTCAGTTTGTCTGCAGCAAGGACAAGATTACGGATTCTCTTACCGGCTGCAATGAAAACATCTTCATCGTAGTATTTTTCAAAGTCGGCAAAATTTTCTTTTGTAACACCGCGTGGCATGAACTCTTCCCAGGAAGTGTCGTCCACAAGTTCTACAAACTTTTTTAGAGTAATGTCTTCCGTAATTGGAATTTCGTCTCCGTTCTTTCCTCTCGCTCCGTAAATCAAAAGCGGCATACGGATACTGATTCCGCGCAAAATGCTGATTGCGGTAAGTCTCTGTTTCTTTGCTTCCAAAAGTTTTTCTTTTAAAGCCTGCTCTTCTGGTGTAAGTTCTGGCTTTGTACGTTTTTCCGATTGAGATGTAGACTGCTGATATTCTTCTTCAGTTAGCCCCTGTTTGTTTACATCGATTTTATCTCCAGCTTTGTTTGCTTTTGTCTGACCAATAATTGCCTGTAAATCTTTGAATTTTTCAAGCTCAACTTTTGAAAGTTTTAATAACTCGTCATTGTAGATACTTGCATCGTCAAAACCTTTGGTTACGGCACGCTCTGCATAAGCTGATTTCAACTGCTGGAAAAGACTGTTTACTTTGTACGGCTTCATCGTACTGCCTTCAATTCCGATTACAGGACAAAAGTTAAGAAATTCTCCAAGACGATTCTTGTCATCAACTTTAGTTTTTCCGACTTTTGTATTTAGTGTTACAGCATCAGCAACCATTTTAAGGGTTCTGTCTGGTGCAAAATCAAAAACATAGGCACAGGTCTTGCTTTTTCCGTATTCGTTGCAAGGAGTCTGCACGCGGAATATTGTCTGCAAATATCCAGCCGCTTTTGTTGAATAAGTTCCATAAAGCATGAACACGGCTGTCCACTGTTTTACACTTACTCCAGTTGTCAACTTTCCGCAACTTAATGTGATTGTGTAGCCATCTTCTCCTGCATTTTTTATTGCTTTACGTACGGCTTCAAGAGCTTCGCCTGTCGGGTCTTCCGGATCTCCGTCTCCAGCTACATTTACCACATTGAAATTACAGAACACAGGATGCTTTTCAAGCAAATGTTGCAAGGCAAGAGCTTCTTTTACCCCAGAAACCATCCACAATGTATGATGAAAGAGATTTATATACTCTTTACAGCTGAAAGGATATAGACTTTCTTTGTCCTGCTTGGTAAGAAGATTAAAAAAGTCATTTACATTCTTTTCGTGAACAAATGCACCTGTTTCGTATGTGCGGAAAAACTCTGCAAAGTTAAACGCCTTATCTCCCACATCAACGAAATCACCTTTAATGAGTTTCCCCAAGTCGTAAGTGTATATCCGCATTTCAGGCAAATCTGCATAAGGATTGGAATCGCCAAAATGAGTTTCTTCCCATTCCTGTTTTGCCCGCTGCTCCATCACATAATCCCAGGTGAATACGCTGTCGTCATCATCTTCGTAACTTGAGAGAATGTTGAAGGGAGTGCCCGAAAGTTCCAGAAGCTTCGTTCCTTTTTCAGGTTTGAACAAAATGTTTTTTACCTTGTCACCAAGTTCCGTTGTCGTACCTTCGTGTGCTTCATCAATTATTACGCAGTCCCAGTCAATGTTAAAGACATCATCATTTTTGTCGAACTTTCCGCCAACAATTTTAGAACCGCGTAAATCTTGAATAGAAGCAAAGTAGATGTAATGCTTTTTATCTTTTTTAAAAGTCTTTTCAAGGTCTGAAATCTCTATTCTGCTCTTTTTTGAGCCGTAGCGGTATTTATCTTCTTTTGTAAAAATCTTTCCAAAATCTTCATGCCAGCCGTCATCAACAACGGGACGGTGCGTAATCAAAACCGTGCGTTCAAAATCCATGCGGCGAACGACTTCAAGTGCAGAAAGAGTCTTGCCGAACCGCATCTTTGCATTCCAGAGCATCCGAGGAGATTTCTTGAACTGCTTTACTGTCTTTTCAATCGCTTCTTTTTGTTCAGGGCGGAAACTGATTGGAATAAACTTGTCCATTGGAATGAGCATATCTATTGCAGCATCTCCATGCTTTACCGCAGTAATTGCTTTTATTGCTGTAATATCATCACAGCAGAACCATTCATTACCAAGTTTTTTATCACCAAAAGTCTTTTTCTTAATACCTGAATTCAAAAGTACGCGGTGAACATCATAATCACGGAAACTTTCTGTATTGAAACTTCCGTCTTTTTTCTGAATTGTTCGGATTGCAAGCTCAGTATGTAGGAGTGTAACATCTACGGCAGCGGTTTTTGTATATGACCGAATTCTTTCAAGCGCTGCCTGATTAAGTTCCTTGCAGTTTGGCTGTAGGCGGTCAGGAGTCAAATCTGTATCAAGTTTTGTGTCTCCGACTTTTACGCTTCCGGCGTGAGCATCGTCGGGAATTGCAAATACATAAATAAGCTTGTAGGAAAATGTATTCTTAAAAGTCCTTTCTGCTGAATCTGCCATTATGCACCTCTCTTCTTCAAAAGCGATTTATATAGAATGATTTTGTTTTCTTTCCAGTCCATGATTTTGCAGGGGAAGTTTTCCTGGGTATTCATTTCTTCAAATAAAAATCCCTGCTCGCTGTCGTCTCCAGATGAAAACGGCGTGGAAAAAGTGAGTCCGTCCATCTGCCATAAGTTCCAGCTGATTATTTCTGCGATTCTTAATTCTTCTTCTTCAGTTGGCTGACGTTTTAGAAAATGTTTTGTGTATTCCCTGAATGAAAGGAGCATATTCCTTCTGGCAAGCAAAAGATTGTCACCCTGCAATTCAAAGCCATAGCAATTCTGAAAGGCGATGCTTGCCCACAAAAAATACTCTGCTTCGTTGACCACATTTTCGCAGACAACACGCATTTTTCTGTCCAAAAGTCCGATTCTCTCTTTTAATTTGATTGCCTTTCCAATAACAGTGTCATAGGAACTTACAAGGTAAGGAGCTTCTCCACAGGCGATTTCAAGCCGAGTGAGTTTTACATAATCCTGCCAGGTCTTATGGCTTTCAATGTCTGATGAAAATGAGATTTTCTCTTTTCTTGCCTTCCACTTTTTCTCGTTGACTCTTCCATCAACAATTTCTGATGAATTAAAAACATCTTTTCGTCCAAACCATGCCTCATCAATCAGGTTGTTCTGAGCGTTGCAAATCCAGCTTGGAGTAAAAACTTCTGCCTTATTGCGGGTACGGCTCTGCTGTTCTTCTTTTTGCTTTTGAATTCGAGGCTTTATGCGGTCTGAATAGGAGCCTGTGATTTGAGAAAGCTTAATCGGTGATTTTGAAGAAATGGACGCATAGTCATCAGTTGCCCAGAGAATGTTTTTGCCTGTGGTACGGTCTGAAAGAAGTATGAAAAGAACTTCTTCTGAGAATGGAAATGTGGAGTGATTGACTTCTTTTCTCACAATTTTATCCGCTTCAAATATTCTGACTTTTGTGTGTTTAGTCAGTAATTACTGAGCATAACATAAAAAAATCAGTTATTACACAGTTTTTCGCGAAAAAATCAGAAATTTCTTACATTATTGTTCTATGAGCGATTTTTGGCGCAGAGTTGATGAAGAACTGGAATACAAGGGAATAAATAGGACTTATCTTTCAAAAGAATGCGGTTTTAGCCTTACAAATATCGGACAGGGAATAAAACTTGGTAGCACTCCGTCGGCGGAAACTGCCGTAAAAATAGCAAAAGTTCTTGAGGTAAGCGTGGAATACCTTGTAACAGGGCAGGAAAACCCAAAAAAATCAGAAAATTCTGACTTAAACGAATTGCTCCATGATATACGATATCTTTCTGACGAAGACTTACATATTGCAAAAACTGTTGTTCACAGGTTGTCCTTTCCTAGCAGAAAATAAAAAAGTTAGAGTAGCGAACGCCTTTATATTTCTTCCTGTTAGGCACTTTGTATGGCGAGCCAAAAGGCTTGTAAGTTCCGTAATTGCAATTGCGTAAAGTTGCTTTGAAAAAATGTGATTTACGCGTTCTTGCAAATTAGGAATTTTGTCTTTTAATCCTTCAATAAGACGCTTTGCAATTTCTCGCAAGAAAACACCGCTTTTGCATGCAGGGTCTAAAAACTTTGCATTCGGGTCGCTAAAGATTTCTTGTGGCAATAAATCAAGCATAGCATTTGCTATTTCTGGAGGAGTAAAAACTTCGTCGTTAGAAAGATTTGCAAGGCAACTTAAAACATCTGGATTATAGTTTGAATTATTCGGATTGTTCATAAACTCTCCTGTAAGAAATAAGTGGATACTCTTTTTCTGGTGAGAAAATCTCTGCTTCTTCTCCAAGGTCAGAAAAAAGACTTCCTTCTTCTTTCATGTATTCTTGATTAACAAGATTGTTAAAAGAAAAATCACGGCGTTTTATCTTGTCGCCGAGCAAACTCCATTCGCTAAAAATGATTTCGTCTTCTGTGTCGTTTTGCTTTTCGTCAACAGTTTTTAGAGTGAGAGCATTGCCTGTGCAAATGTTTTTGCTTAAAATAAAAGCAATAGATTTTTCAAGGTCGTTTGAAAGGGGAGAGGAAGAAACTTTTTTATGTTCAGTTTTGCCATATTGAAAAAAGCCTTTTTCGACATTCTTGGGCGTTATCGCTCATGATGTCGATGCCATAAAGAGAACTCACTGCCAAAAGAGAATATTTTTCCCAATCAGACAAATTCTTTTTGTATTTTTTCGTAACGACGTTTAATTTACGAGTGAGTATCTCTGCCAAAAAGTTTCCGTCGCCACATGCTGGTTCTAAAAAACGACTGTCGATTCTCTCTGTTTCGTCTTTGACGAGGTCGCACATTGCTTTTACTTCGCGTTCAGCCGTAAACACTTCGCCTCGACTTGCAACACGTTTTTTTGATTTGATTTGTGCTTTTTCTGTTGTATTTGAAAAATCAAATTCACTATTCATAAATTCTACAGTTCGTAAAGGTTTATAATATATACTCTACATAACGTAACTGTAAAATTCAAGTGATTACTTACAAAATGTAAGTATAATGACGGAAATAGAACTATTAGAAACTTTTTCAAGCAATCTCAAGTTATATAGAAAAGAAAAAACTTTGACACAAGAAAAGCTTGCAGAAGCAGCTGAATTATCTGTTCAAGCGGTTAATTTTTTTGAAGGAAAAAGGCGATTTCCTAGCCCAGATTCACTTGTAAAAATCGCCGATGCGTTGGGAGTAGAGGTGTATCAGTTATTTATTCCGCAGAACAAAACTCCTATCATAATCGAAGAAACTCCTGAAACCGAGCTTTTGCGGCAAAGTCTGCAAAAAGAAATCCTTTCAGACCTCCGAAAATCTGTAAATCGAGTTTTTGATAAGTTCGACGATAAAGTCTTTTGCTCTTCAGAATAAAAAAACACCCCCTTGCAGAAACTACAAAGGGGGTGAAATAAGTCTTTTGGGTTATGCACGGTTATGGGCTTTCTTTGCAATTTTCTTGACTTCGTTTACAGGAAGTTTTATCCATGTGGCAATTTGCTCAATAGTACCTGCCTTTGATTCAATGAGGTTAAGAATAATTTCTTCTTTTGCATTTTTTTGACCTTCGGCACGTCCTTCACTTTTGATTCTTTCAACGACCTCGCACATAGTTACACCTCCCTTCTTTAAACTGCTTTCATTATATGCCTTTTCAAAAGAATCATCACCAGTTATTGCAGAAAATAACTTCAATGTTTCATTTGCGTGCTGGAGTTTTTCCTTTGAACCAGTATATTTCTTATGCAATCGTTTTGTCCTTAAATATTGAGCAATCAGTTTAAAATCGCTCTTGAACAAATTGATTGTTTCTTCACTAAGCCACGCAATGTTAAATACATTGATTTTATAGTTGTTCACAAACGGTTTTAGTTTTTCAGGAATCTCAAAGCAGTCATAAAGGCTTTTTGCTGTTGCCCATTTTTCATCTGTGCCGAAATATAAAACAATTGTCGTAACAGGATAGCGTTTCGTTTGTCGCTCATTCAAAAGCTGCTGCTTATAACTTGCTCCGTCATAGCTAATGACACGCAACGGCATATCAGAATCCTGCTTTGTTTGGTTTTCAATGCCTAGTATGGAAATTCTGATTTCGCCGTTTTTCCAAAATTTTGAAACATCTCGTTCCTGTTCATGAATCTTGCCGTCTGCCTTGAACATACTCTTTGTTGTGTCGGCTTCAAGTTCATCTTCGTGAACAAGACGTTCTCCTTTGAAAAGAAGGACGTTTATGATGTCTGCGAAAACATCGTTCAGCTCTTCAAGGTTCTTTTCTGCAATATCTTTCGCTCCCATACTTTTACTATAACAAATAAGCACAAAATCAACAAGAATGAGTAAAAAACACCCCCTTGCAGAAACACAAGGGGGTGAAAATTATAGAAGAAAATCAATATTTCTTGTCAGCGTAGCCAATCCAGCCTTCGTTTTCAACAAGTGCCTTGTCAAATCCTTCTAGCTTGAAAGGGTAGCTCTTTGAAAGAGAGCCTGCAATGAGCTTTACTTTTGCAGTGCCGTCGTCGTTAAGAACGATTTTGCACTCTGTGTCTTTGTCTGCAAAAGTCTTGAACATATCTGCAATGCTCTTCTTGTCCATATCGATGGCAAGCATTCCGCAGTTGTACATATTCTGTCTGAAAATGCGGGCAAAGTTTTGTGCAACGACAACATAAATGCCGTTCACTTCCAACGCCCACGGTGCATGCTCACGAGAAGAGCCGCAACCGAAGTTCTCTCTGGTGATGATGACTTTCTTTCCAGAAATGTCCGTCTTCGGATTGAAGCCGTCAAGTTTCAAGTCCTCAAGCAAATAAGGTTTTAGAGCCTCTTTTGTGTTCTCTGTGAGGTACTTTGCTGGAATAATCTCGTCCGTGTTGATGTCGGAGCGATCCAAGAAAAGAACTGAACCACCAAATTGTTTCATCGTTATCCCCTATACAGTGGTGAGTTTGTTATAGTTCCTGCAATAGCCGTAGCTGCTGCAGTGGCAGGGCTCATTAAATGAACCATTCCGCCTTTACCCATTCGTCCGTTAAAGTTTCTGTTCGTTGTAGAAGCACATACTTCGCCTTCTGCAAGAACGCCGTTGCTCATTCCCAAGCATGCGCCACAAGTCGGGTTTGTAACGCAGAAGCCCGCGTCCATAAAGATTGAAATAAGCCCCTCGTCCAAAGCCTGTTTGTACACTTTCGGCGTGGCTGGTGCTACGATTCCGCGAACGCCGTCAGCCAAATGCTTGCCTTTCAAAACACTCGCCGCAACTCTCAAGTCGCTGATGCGTCCATTTGTGCAGCTTCCGATGTAAACTTGATTTACAGGAGTGCCTGCCATCTCGCTAATCTTCTTTACATTGTCTGGCTTGTAGTTGATTGTGCAAAGTGGCTCAAGGTCTGACAAATCAAACTCATATACCTTTTCGTATTCTGCGTCTGCATCGTCAATCCACTTGCTATAATCTTTCAATGCCTCTTCTTTTGAAGAATACTCGTCTTTGATGAATTCCCAAAGATATTCAACTGTTGTCATATCTGGGAAACAAATGCCCGAAGTTGCACCTGCTTCTACAGCCATATTGCAAACAGTCATTCTTTCTTCCATCGTAAAGTTGTCTACAACAGGTCCTGTAAACTCAGTAACGCAGTTTGTTGCGCCGTTTACACCTATCTGGCTGATGAGGAAAAGAATGACATCTTTTGCATAAACACCTTCTTTGAGCTTTCCGTTCAAAACAAACTTGATTGTCTTTGGCTCGCGGAATGAGCAAACTCCCTTCAAGATACCGCCTTCAAGGTCTGTAGTTCCAACTCCCGCAGCAAACGCGCCAAATGCTCCGTGTGTGCAAGTGTGGCTGTCTCCCATGATGACCGTAAAGCCAGGGCGCACATATCCCTTTTCTGGGAAAATAGCGTGACAAACACCGTTTGCTCCGATGTCGAAAAAGTCCTTGATGTTGTTTCGTTTTGCCCAGTCACGAAGGATTTTCTCCTGCATAGCACATTTTGAGTCTTTCGCAGGTGAAACGTGGTCAATGACAGCCTTGATTTTTACAGGGTCGAAAACTCTGTCCATATTGCGAGACACAAGGTCGTTAATAGCGATAGGTGTTGTGATTTCATGGCAGAATACTCTGTCTAGTTTCAAAACATATGTGCCTTCAAAAGGCTCGTCCACAAGATGAGATGCAAAGATTTTTTGTGCAATGGTCTTTCCCATAAGATTCTCCTGTCAATTCACAAGTTTGAGTTTTAATCTCACTGCATTAGTTTAACTTTTACTAAACATACTTGTCAAGCAGGATAGACCATATTCTTTGGTTTACCGTTAATATATGAACGAAGATTATCAACTGCAATCGACAAACATCGCTCTCGTGTTTCTTTTTGCGCCCAAGCAATATGATGGGTTAAAATGCAGTTTGGAGCAGTCAAAAGAGGATTATCCTTTTTCATCGGCTCTACTTCCACCACATCAGCCGCGTATCCTCCAAGAATGCCGCTTTTGAGCGCGTCTGCCACAGCTTTTTCGTCGATAAGACCTCCACGAGCTGTATTGATGAGAATTGTATTTTTGTTGCAGATTTGCTCGATGATGCCCGCATTGAAAAAGTGTGCATTTTCAGCAGTAAGAGGGCAGTGCAAAGAAATAAAATCGCATTGGCTCAACCCAAGAACGCCGACCGCTTTTACTCCGTCTGCTGTTGCTCTTTCGCTCTTGTTTGCTGTAACGACATTCATACCGAATGCTTTTGCAATCTTTGCAACTCTGCTTCCTATGTTGCCATAGCCAATAATGCCGATTGTTTTCCCGTCGAGTTCCGTCAATGGACTTAGCCAATAGCAAAAATCACTCGCTCGTGTCCAGCCACCAGCCATTACATCTGCGCTGTGTTCAGCGACTCTGTTTGTGAAGTGAAGAATAAAAGAAAAAACGTGCTGTGCGACTGCGTTTGTGCTGTATGCAGGAATATTTGTAACGACAATACCTGCTTCTTTTGCAGCTTTCATGTCAATCACATTGTAGCCTGTAGCTTGTACACCTATGTATTTGAGGTTATGGCACTGAGAAATGATTTCTTTTGTGATATTAACTTTATTGAGGAAAACAATATCAGAATCGCCGATACGCTCTATTACTTGCTCAGGGCTTGTTCTGTCGAAAACTCTAACCGAGCCAAACTCTTCTAAAACGCTATAACTTAAATCGCCAGGATTTAATGCGTGTCCGTCAAGAACGGTTATCTTGTGCTGTGCCATACTCTAAATATTATACTGCATATTTTTCAAAAGACAACAAAAAACGCCTGATATTTTCAGGCGTTTTTTTCAGGGTTTTTATACGAACCCCGAAAGAGCAACGTTAAGGCTTTTTGAGTGTCTTGACGTTGCACACTTCATGTATTTTTCAAGAAAGAACTTCGATGCCTTGGGATTTTATTGCATTGTTAATTGCATCTTCAATCCCAGCTGTTGATTCATCGTATTCAACAAGTACTTGCGCTTTTGATGCATTTGCAGTGCAACTTGTAACTCCTGCTACTCCTCTCACTGCGCCATCAACTTTTCCTGCGCTTTCATCATCGAACATTCCTGCTACGTATATTTTTCTCTGCATTAAAAACTCCTACCGATTTTCACGTTTACGAAATTATAACAGCAAATCTGTGTTTTGTATAGTTGGAAACACAAACGATTTTATCTGTTATCTTTCATATTCGCGATTGTATTTATTTTTGCTAATAGTGCAATCCTAATCCGATATATGCTTCCCAAGTGCTTGTAGAAGTTCTTCTCCAATCGGTGTCCAAATCAAGTTTGTTCTTGAAAATCTTTCGTCCAATATCAACTCCAAAACTTGTTCGAACTACAATGCTTCGGAATTTTGCAGGATAGACAAGCATTTCAAGTCCGCCTGCATAAAATCCATCTCGGAGCGAATATTGTTTCTTTGTTGCACGGTTGTATGTAAGCCCTACATCTACAAAAGGAGAGAACTGTAATTCAAAATCTAAGTCCTTCAAGATTTTGAACGGTTTCATAATCAGAGGGTCATCTGATGTGTGGAACACTGGCATAAAGAAGCCTGTGATGATTTTTTCCCTCAAGCCCATCCAGTTTGTTGTAAAGACTTTTATCGGAAAATCAAAGTTAAAAATCAATGCAGCAGGAGTTTTTAGAGCGTAAGGAGATGCCTTGTAGACTTCGTTTTCTTCTCCGTCTGTCCAATAATCATCATCGAATTTCTGGCTATCGCGTATTCCTCGAAGCTCATCTCCAATTTTCTTTCCTGTCATTCCGCTATTACTGTATGTCTGCACATTTTGGAACGTCAAAAATCTCATCGCAAGTCCTGCATATTTTGATGCAAGGAAGATTTTTAATTCGCCCTCATAATATGGTGTTAGAGCGCGGTTGTATGAATTATAAATATATGACTGCTCAACTGAAACTGACGCACCGTTTCTGAAATTGCCATTCCAGTCAATTCTTGAAGAACTTATTGTATGTCCGAACTTTGTTTCTAAGCCTCTCAATGATTCATTATCGATTGAAATACCATCTTTATCCCAGTATTGTGTGGCAGAAACAAAAGGCGAATATGTTACTTTTCCCCAGTTTTCAATTTCACCGACTGTTATTGGTATAGAAAACTTTTCAAATTCAGTGAAATATATTGCGTCTCCATATTCAATATAGTCTTCATTTCGTGCTACAGATTGCTTTAATTCAAGGTCAAGCACAAAAATATCAAATGGAAGTTTTATGTCAAATCCAGTAGTAATATCGTATTCTGGTGCAGAATCTCCGATTGTGTAATCGATTGAAAAGTCATTCTCCCAAGTTAGTTTGAACGGGTCTACGCTGAATGGCAAATCATAATCAAAAGAAAGCCCAAATGTTTTGTCCATAGGCTCGCCTTCATTTTCTGTTTCTAATTCAACAGAAAGTGCCATTGTAAGCGTATTCATCAAGCCAAGAAAATTGTAATCTTTTACTTTTAGATAAGCAGAGCCACCTGATGGAAATTTTCCGTCATCGCTTTTGTATTTTGGATAGGGGAGAAAGATTCTATTTTTTGTATCTTTTGCAGAAATCGAAAGTGTAACAGGAATTATGCCATCTTCGCTCGCATCTTCAAAAGTTGCTTCTACAGATGTTTCTTTGAAAATGCGGTTGCTGTCAAGTCTCTTTTTCAAGTCTTCAAGAAAAACATCAAAGTCGTCTTTTGTTGCAAAGACCTTATGCTTGTTTATATCAAGATTTCTGTCTAATGCGTATTCCTTTGTTTTTCCCTCTATCGTGTAGATAATATTTGTAACTTTATAACCTTCTGCAAATACTGTTGAAGAACACGCAATAGCAATTAACATTGCTACTATTTTTAATTTCATTAATATGCACCTTTTCCTGTT
>CACYWZ010000036.1 GCA_902778325.1 uncultured Spirochaetaceae bacterium | reverse complement strand
TTCGAACCTGATTTTCAGAAAGCCCCGTCAGGCTCGCAATCTCAGCAAACGATTTTCCCAACGAAATCATATTTCGCACAATAACACTTTGTCCTTCCGCACGTCCTTCTGTTCGTCCCTCCGCAAGCCCTGCAGCACGTCCTTCCGCAAGACCTGCCGCTTTTGCTCGCTTTTCAACATCACGCTCGTGCAACATTCTAGCCAAATACTCGTTTACAAATGTTTGCTCAAATTTCTTTGTCTGTACCATTTCTGCTATCTCCCTTGTAAAACTTGATTCTGCTTTGTTGTTCTTCACAAACGAAAGAAATGCCTTTAGTTCACTATCACTCTCTTTGTCATAAGCTGAACTTCCAGAAAAAAAATGTCAAAGTGCAAACTTAATTCAAAATCTACAGCATAACAGCCCGATGTCATTGGCGAACTTATTTCTGAATCTGCACTTTTCTTCAGTTGCTGAGCGAAGTCGAAGCACTCTGTCAGCGCTACTCATTCAGAGCAGAAAAACTTCGAACCTGATTTTCAGAAAGCCCCGTCAGGCTCGCAATCTCAGCAAACGATTTTCCCAACGAAATCATATTTCGCACAATAACGCTTTGCCCTTCCGCACGTCCCTCTGCACGTCCTTCCGCAAGACCTGCTGCTTTTGCTCGCTTTTCAACATCACGCTCGTGCAACATTCTGGCCAAATACTCGTTTACAAATGTTTGCTCAAATTTCTTTGTCTGTACCATTTCTGCTATCTCCTTTGTAAAATTTGATTCTGCTTTGTTGTTCTTCACAAACGAAAGAAATGCCTTTAGTTCACTATCACTCTCTTTGTCATAAGCTGAACTATTGAACACCAAAAGATGTGATTCATCATTCAGTTTAACTGCGTCATTTTCGCTGCATTTTCGCTCAAAGGTATACAGCGGAAGTCCTTGCCCAAATGGGTCATCCAAACATATAAAAATGATAAAAGCCTCTTTCAGCTCAGAATAATCAGAGCCTTTCAAAAAGCTATCAACATCCAGCATCGATTGGTAATATCGCATTCGCTTGCCGATATTCTCGATTTTATACGATTGACATTCCACGTCAAAAACCCTGTTACTGTCAGCCACATATACATCAAGCCGAACACCTTTTTTGGTGTAATAAGGGCTAATTGTTTTCTGAAGCTCAGGATATTCAACATGATCAATTTTCACACCAATCAAAAGCTCCAGCACTTTTTTGCAGATTTCTGGATCTTGCATAACAGCACCGAACATAAAATCATCAGAAAACACAAGCTGGTCAATGGGCTTTATCTGCCTGAATCCACTCTCTATCATAATCCCATTATAAGCCCTATTTCTTTTCCTTTCAATGATTTTCATCTTAAGATGTCATTGGCGAACTTGTTTCGGAATCTGCTCTTTTCCTCGGTGACTTAGCGCAGTCGAAGCCAACTGCTTCTATATACTTCCAATACACTTAACTACCCCCTCCAAAGCAAAAGAATGCAAATTGCTTTTACGCCTTCACTGTGCTAAAAATACAAGCCCCTGTACCCTAAAAACACGGAGACGACAGAGGACGACTTTGCAAAAGTGTGCAACGACCAAGTGCAAAAGCACGGCTGCACACGAAAAGCAATCGAAGAAATAATCCGTATTTGCGTCGACAAAGACGTTTTGGCAAAATACCTAAAAGAAAGGAAGGTAGAAATTATGGACATAATGACAGCACTGTTCGATAAAGACGAAGTCGCCCGCCGCTATTATCTTTGCGTCCAGCAGCAAGGTGCGAATGGAATGGCTGTAAACAACGCTCACACAATGCTAAAAGACGGAATGCCAGTTGAGATAGTTGCAAAGTATTCGCATCTTCCAGTTTCAGAGGTCAGCAAGTTGAAAGTGTCTTCTGCTCTCTAGTAATCAACACACAAAAAACGTGGTGCGTAGACAATGTGTAGACAATTTTTTGTCAAACACATCTTTTATTCTAAGGAGACATTCTTATGAGTGTCAAAATACGAATCAAGCGAAACCACGTTTATTTGGACGTAATCCAAAACCGAAAGCACTACTGGGAAAGCCTTCACATCTCTCTTTCAAGCGAGCGAAAAGAGCGAAAAGAACAACTTCGCCTCGCCGAACTTTGCAGAGCCAAGAGGGAAATGCAAATCGTTTCAGGGGAGTGGGATTTTCCGCAAAAAAGCGACGTCCTCCTCTCTCAGTTCATCGCGAAAAAAGCCGCGCTCGCCAAAAGCGAAAGCCGCAAAAAAGCCTTTATGGCGCTCCGTTCCCACCTTTTGCGCTTTTGCCGACAAGACATCCGCCTTTGCCAAGTGAGCACCCAGTGGCTCGCTTCTTTCCGTGACTACCTCTTTCTCTCAACCTCGCTAAAACCCTCGTCTGCCGCCGCCTATTTCGCGCTCCTCAAGACGATTTTTTCTCAAGCAGAACGCTCTTTTCTCATCGCCAAAAATCCCGCCCGCGCCATAAAGCCGCGCTTTCTCTCCCAGAGCGAAAGCGAAAAATGCACCCTAACAACTTGTGAAGTTCGCCTTCTTTTGACATCGCCCAAACGCGAAAAAGGCGAAGAAAGCCGTCGCGCCTTCTTATTCTCGCTTTTCACCGCGCTCAGATTCTCAGACCTAAAAACGCTTTCGTGGAGCGATATCGAAGAGCGAAACGGCATCTTTTTCCTCAAAAAGCAGCAAGTCAAAACAAAGCGTACCGTCGAAATCCCGCTTTGCAAAACGGCGCTCTCCCTCCTCGAAAAACACGACGGCGAGCGAGTGTTCAACCTCTCGTATTCCTCAAGCCTTCTCCACCTTCGCGCATGGGCAAAAGAATGCGGCATAAAAAAGCGAATCAGCTGGCACACCGCCCGCCGCACATTTGCCACCCTTGCCCTTGAGCAAAACATCGACGTCTTCACAATTCAGCGCCTCATGGGACACACCAAAATCACCACGACCGCCCTCTACGCCAAAAGCGACGGCATCAAAAAAATCGCAGTCGAAAAACTTGAGCGCTCGATAACGTCCTGAATGCCAGGCTGACAATCGCCCACCCTAGTGCAGGTGTGATGTCCACCCTAGTGCAGGTGTGGTGTCCACCATAGTGCAGGTGTGATACCCACCATAGTGCAGGTGTGGTGTCTACCCTAGTGCAGGAACGGGGAAATCAAAGACGGCGTGTAGATGGAGTGTAGGCGCGGTGTTTTTATTTTCTTCGCCAGAAAGAAAATAAAAACCTTCTCGACTTTCAGATTATGAAACTTGGTAAAAAGGTTCATAAATAGGAGTGGTTTTTTATGAAAAAGTTAGTTGCAACAGCAGCAGTGGCTGCTATGCTCGGATCTGCAGCATTTGCAGATGTATCAGTTGGTGCTTGGGGAAAAGCAGTTGTTGGAATCGGTAACGGCACAAAGGCTTCTGGCGACGGTACTGATGTTGTAATTTCTAATACACAGGCTTGGGGTGGAAACGGTCCACGAAACGGCATCACATTCAGCGGTGACCATGACGGAACTATCGGTTTCACAGCACAGGCATTCTGGAACGGTGCTGATTTTGGAATTGGAGACTGCGCATATTTGTGGTACCAGCCACTTGAGCAGCTCAAGGTTTGGGTTGGAAAAGACAACTGTGGCAACCCTCTCCGTGGCGATGCTTGCTATGGCACATGGGATATGTATCGCGTAGGAACAATGGCAGGTGCTTACCATGAAGGTTGGACATTCATGGGACAGTCTTCAACAGGTGCTGCTATCGGCGTATTCCCGATTGAAGGACTTTCATTCTACGCCTCTATGGATTATCCATACCGCGATGACTTGTACAGTGGTTCAACAACTTATAAGACAAAGGCAGATGGTACTACAGTTTATGCATTTGGTGATGGCTACTTGGATAAAAACCTGAATTACTACGATGCTGATGATGTAGAAGAATCATCATCAAGCAAATTGAACAAGAACTTGGCAGAGGTCTTGGGACGCAGCTCAAAGTTCTCTCTTGCTTATGACATCGAAGGTGTTGGTGCTATCAAACTCGGTCTCGAAGAGAAGGGAAAGGTTGCAACAAACAAAGATGGTGAAGCAAAAGACCAGAACATCATTTCTGCTTCTTTCGAGCTCAAGGCTGTTGAGAACTTGACTTTCAACGTCGGTGCATTCATTCCAATGGTTCAGTATGCAAAGAAGGGTGATTCAGATGCTAGTGCAGCTGGTTCAGACATCAGCGAGATGTACTCATTCAACAGAGTTAACGCTTATGTTAAGTATGGTGTAATGGACGGCTTCAACGTTCACGCTCAGTTCGGTACAAAGCTTAACGCTCCAGATGTTAAGAAAGAGAAGGCTGATGGACAACTCGGTTTCTTGGTTGCTGGTGGTGTAGACTACAAGATTATGGACGACTTGACTTTGTATGCTGATGCAGGCTATGCAAACGGTGTCTACATGAAGAACACAACTGAGGACAAGAGCGACTGTGTTAACTTCGGTCTTGGTGTAACAAAGGACTACGGCGAAGGCTGCTCAGTATCTGCTGGTTTCGTAGGTGCTACAAACGGCTACGGTATGTATAGCACAGAATACAAAAAGGATAACGGAGATACAGAGAAGGCATTCTCATGGGGAATCCCACTTGTTATCACATACAGCTTCTAATTGCCTGACGGCGTAAGATAAGCGCGTATGAAAAAGCGCCCTCGGTTCACTCTGGGGGGCGCTTTTTTTATGGCGGGGGAAGACAATAAAAAAAAGCCTTTGCGGTTTGCAAGGGCTTTTTGGCTTCTAAAGATTGAATTCTTTGAATAGTGTATTTAAGTATTCCGAATCTACAGAAGCTCTCTTCAAATCATCAAAGCGATTCTGCGAAATAAGCAGGTTGTTTAATGAAAGAACCCTGTTCGCTCCTTTTGCAAAACCTTCTTTACGACCTTCTTCAAGTCCTTCCACACGTCCTTTTGTACGTCCTTCTTCAAGACCTTCTAAACGTCCTTTGGCTATTGCTTGTTTCTTTTCTTCTTCTATAGCATACAAATTAGACAGATAATCGCGCTCTGCAATTTCCTGTCTAAACTGTGTCAGCCACATATCGTGGTCTGAACTTATTGTTGATAGCGACTGTTTTGCTTGCATAAGCCCTGCCTCCTTGTTTGCTAGATTATTTATCAACTCTTTTTTTGTAGGATTATCCGCGTCTTTCAAGAATATCGCCCAGTTCTCAAGCGCTGTATTTTTCTCGAAATCTGCTTCTTTCTTGCTTATTTTTGGAAGTTCGATAAATACTATGTTTTGAACTCCTTTTAGCTCTCGTCCGTCTTTTGTTCTCATTGCATATCGGCTCACAATGTCAGAACAACTTGTGTCATATACGAAATCTAATACGCTGATTTGGTACGCTTGTGAAACTTTTTGCCACAAAAATCCTCTTTTCATTCCTGTCGACAAAACTCGTGCCACGTGATATTCCGCTCTTTGCCCATAATCATATTTTTGCTTGAACGCTTGCATTTCAATATTCGCTTGCTGTCCATCATCAAAGGTGCAAAGAATGTCATAATTCACATCTCTTTGACCAAAGTATTCAATAATCGCACTCGATGTTTAAAGTTGTATATTTGTTATAGGCTTCTCTGTTACAGCTTCAAGAAATGATTTCAATGCACCTTGTGATTCGGGTGTAGGCTGGGTAAAAAGCGCCTTAAATGTTGAATCTACACGCGGATTTAGCAACTTCTTTTCTGCTATCATTCTCTGTGCATATTCATCTGCATTGTCAAAATCATCTATATCCATGATTTTATTATACCACATAAATAAATATGCTACAACTTGATGTACAATTGACGCTATGTTGCAAAAAAAATCTCTATCAAAGAAGTTTCTTGTCTAAGACCTTTTTTGCAATTTTCGAATATTTTCGACAAAATCAAAAATATCTATTGACACAAAGATTGCGATTTGCTATAGTATTGAACGTTCACACATTCCCCGATTGTGTAATGGTAGCACCTCAGATTCTGGTTCTGATTGTGGGGGTTCGAATCCTCCTTGGGGAATATTTTTTATGGTTCCTTCGAATATCGGTTTAGTTCATCGCCCTCTCAAGGCGGAGAGACGGGTTCGACTCCCGTAGGAACCGTAAAGGGCGTAAATTCATAGAATTTACGCCATCTTTTTCACTTCATTGATTTATTGTTTTACTTCTAATTGTTCTGTCTTGAATTATCTTTTGGTGAAATCAAAAAATACAATAAAAATGAGAAATATTGTAACCAAGTTTTTGGAAAGTGTTTTCTATAGTGTTGCAAGAGCGGAAATAAAACGCCTGCGAATAATGCAAGGATTATGCGTTCTCGCTAATCTAATTTTCTTCATCCTCCTCCTTTAGGTGTCCCTGTCGTTGACAGGGGCGCTTTTTTTGTTGCCAACAGGGATTATATTTGTTTAAATTATAGGTATGAATCAAGAACTTATTATTAAGCAGGCTATTTCGGATAACAGGGAAAAACTTTCAGACCCAACTGTTATGTATAAATCTATGTTGGAGTTTCAGCAACTTTTGATGTTGTATGATGCTGGCATAAAGCAAATCACAACGAAGTTTGATATTCTTCAAGAAGAGTTCAATACTTCCTACAAGCGAAATCCTATAGAGGCTGTTCATAGTCGCATAAAAGACCCTCTGAGTATTATTGAAAAACTAGGGCGAAAGCATCTTAGTGTTTCGTATCAAAATATTGTGTCGAATCTGACTGATGTGGCGGGTGTTCGTGTTGTGTGTCCGTTTATAAGTGATGTTTATCATGTTGCAAAAATGATTACGTCGCAAAATGATATTTCGCTTATTCAAGTTAAGGATTATATCAAAGAGCCAAAAGAAAACGGCTACAGAAGTCTTCATCTTATTGTGAATGTTGATGTTTATTTGAGTGAGCAGAAGCATATTATCCCAGTGGAAATACAAATCCGCACGATTGCTATGGATTTTTGGGCAAGTCTTGAGCATCAGCTTCATTATAAGAAGGATTTCAAGATGCCTGAGAATGTGGACGAAGAGTTAAAGAATTGTGCTGACATTATTGCTCAAACTGATGAGAGAATGCAAAATCTTGCAAAGAATCTTCCTAATTTTAAGGATTATTCTGCAGACGAAACTCTTTAACTCTTGTGCTTTGTTACGCTAAAAGTTTTTTCTTTCCCCATTCGCTTAAGAGTCGGATGGGGTCAGTTGACAAAAGAAGTTTTGCAAAAAGTTTTGCTGTCTGTGCATGAATTAGCGGAAGTGACTCACGCTCTGCTGCTGAAAAAGAACTGAGAACATAGTCAGCAATGTCTTTTCCTTCTGGTTTTCCAATTCCGAATCTCAATCTCCAGAAATCCGCTGTTCCAAGAGTTGCTTTTGTTGAGCGAAGCCCGTTATGTCCTCCGAGTCCTCCTGACCATTTGAGGCTTACAGTTCCGAATGGAAGCTCAAGCTCATCGTGAACAACAAGTATTTCGTTTGGATTGATTTTGAAAAAGTGTGCCAATTCTCCAATACTTTCGCCGCTCAAATTCATGTATGTGAGAGGTTTCAAGAAATAGATTTTTTCTGGCGCAATATCAGGAACGTGAGGTTCGCCTCCGTCCTTTGTTGTCAAAAGTCCTGTTTTGGCAAATTGTGCAGCAAGTTCTTTTGTTTCAATAACGGCGTATTCACCGCGGAATTTCTCCTGATAATTTAGCACAGAAGAAAATGGCAAGCTCTTTTCAAAAAGCCATGCCGCATTATGACGCGTATTTTCGTATTCGCGTCCGTAATTACCCAAAAATGCAACAAGTGAAATCATAGTAGTTGTGATTATACAAAAAAAGAGCAGCCAATACAACGTACTGACTGCCCCAAAAGGAGAGGAGGATGCAGAAAAACAAATGTGCATAGTATGTGTGCTTTCAAAACACATTTGCATAAAACTGCAGTGATTGTTTCGAAACTACAACCATTCGACGAACGGCAAGCTTCACTTGCTCTTGCAATCACAAGGTAAATTGCGTTTCCAGCAATTTACGAACATCTTAACGCATGAAATGAAAAAAATCAAGCAAATTTCGTATTTTTTTGGAGATTTTGAACATTTTTTGACATTTAGGCAAAAATATTCGCTATGGTTTTTGAAAAATGTTAAAGATTATTGAATTCATAATGTATATATTTTTAGCCTTGTCTTGTGCAAAGTGGGAAAAATGCATAAAATATTTACAGAATTAAGCCACTGGAGGAAGTTATGGCATTAAAGCAGATTATCACAAGTCTGTTGTCAGAAGACGCATACAAGTTTTCAATGGGACAGGCAATTTATCATCAGTTTAGCGAATATAAAACAACTTGGTCATGGAAATGCCGCAATACAGACGTGCATTTTACACCTGAGATGGTTGAGGAAATAAAGAGACAGGTTCGCCTTTTTTGCGATTTGCGCTTTTCTGAAGAAGAACTTTCTTACCTTGATTCGATAAAATGGATAAAAGGTTCTTATGTTGATTTTTTGCGTCTTTGGCACCCGCGCTATGAGGACTTTGAAATCACGACTGATTCTCCTTGCGGTCTTGCAATCGAGGCTCATGGAACTTGGCTCAATACGTCAATGTATGAAATCCCGATTTTGGCAATCGTGAACGAAGTTTTCTTTAGAATGAACTACGATTATGATGAACTTTTTTCACAGTTTAAGCGCAAACTTGAAGAAAAAGTCGAAAAGCTCGTTGATGGTACTTATAATTTGGGCTCTTTCAGTGAATTTGGTCTTCGACGTCGATTGAGCGAAGAAGCGCAGGATTTGGCTGTGAAAATGCTAAAAGAAAGAAACGCTGAGTTCAAGGATTCAAAGTTCGTTGGAACAAGCAACGTCTATCTTGCAAAAAAATACGGTGTTACTCCAGTCGGCACAATGGCTCACGAATGGATTATGTGCTCAGGGCAGGGCAACCACAAGCACAATCCAGCCTATTCAAACTGGTACGCACTTGACGCTTGGGTAAAAGAATACGGCATTTTGAACGGAACGGCTTTGACCGACACAATCACAACCGACTGCTTCCTCAAGGATTTCCAGCTCACTTATGCGACTCTTTTCAGCGGTGTGCGCCACGATTCTGGCGACCCTTATGAGTGGGGCGAGAAAATGCTCAGGCATTACAAAAATCTTGGCATTGACCCAAAGACAAAGACGCTTCTTTTTAGTGACAGTCTTGATTTTGAGCGAGCAAGTGCGCTTTATGCGTATTTCAAAGACAAGGCTCGTGTTGCCTTCGGTATCGGTACTTACATCTCAAACGACACAGATGTTCCAGCCCTCAATATCGTTATGAAAGTTACGAAGTGTAATGGCGAAGATGTTGCAAAGATTTCCGATATCGCAGGAAAGGGAATGTGCAAGAATGCCGATTATGTGGATTATTTGAACCGCTGCATAAGATGGCGTATGGAGAACGAAAGCAACGGACAGCTTAGATAATAGGTGCTTCTTTGCCGAAAAATCATAGTTTTTTTTGCTTGAGCTGTTGACATGATTCTTATAACTTGGTATAGTACGGATACATTTCGGTGCTATAGTCCAGTTGGTAGAACAACGGACTCATATTGCGTATGTCATAGGTTCGAGTCCTATTAGCACCACTGAAAAGCATTCTGTTAATTCAGAGTGCTTTTTTTTATGCTCTGTGATTTTGTTAAAAAAAATATGTACTTAGTTTGAATTTTGAGTTTAGTTAAGAATTTACAAAAAAGCGTAAATATTTTTAATCACCACAAAAAAAACAAAAAGAAGTATGCTGAAATAAAAAACGGCGATTTTTTTCGGCTACGCAGAAAGACGATTATTTACCATAGGCTCAAGGTAAATAGATTATGTGCTTTGGGTAAATAATAGTCTTTAACCTGAAAATTTAATCATGCGCTTTCTGCTGTTTTTGCTCAAATTTCCGTGTTTTTTGTTTTTACAAATCCCGCCAATGCTAATTTAGAAAACTCGACATTTGGGCTATTTGTCTCTTTTTCAAGTTACCCAGCACTGTTTTATAAAAAAATTATCCCAACTGGTTCGAATCAAACTAATTGGGATAATCCACAGAAAAACCTAAAGATTACACAAAAGCCTTACACCTCAAAGTTGTCAATTTCTTCCCCGATTTCGGAAATAGAACTTCGCATATCGTAGACAATGCCCTTTAACTTTTCGTCTGTTTGCGACATACGAGCAGTACAAGAACTCATTATACTTACACTATTATTCATCTCGTCAGTAGCCTCTTTAAGCCGCTGCACGTCGTTCAAAATCGTCTCGTTGCCCACAGACATCTCTTTTGAAGCCCGCTTTACTTCCTCGCTTGAGTCGCTCATCGTGTGAAGAACCTGATTAATCTGTGCGCTTCCGCTTCTTTGCTCGTCCATAGCAGCCTTAATCTTCTTGACAATTTCGTCAGTTTCCTTGATTTTTGCCGAAACACCAGAAAACATCTTGCTTGTTTCATCGCTCGCCTTTACAACACTGTTAATCGAATCATTGATTTTCTTGAGCTGCTCTCCAATCGTGCGAGATTGAGAAGCCGAGTTCTCAGAAAGTTTCCTGATTTCGTCAGCAACAACGCTAAAACCCCGTCCTGCGTCCCCAGCGTGAGCCGCTTCGATAGCCGCGTTCATGGCAAGAAGATTTGTTTGACTTGCAATAGAAGCAATAACCTTGTTCGCCTCAAGAAGCATTTCGCTCTGACCCTCAATTTGAGTAATGCGGCTGTTCATCTCGCCCTGCTTCTCGTTTCCGGCAACCGACAACTCTTCCAAAGAACTGAAAGACTTCGCCATAAACTCGATAGATGATGTAACGCTGTTAATCGTGCTGAACATGTCCTCGATAGCGCTGCTTGCTTGCGTAACGCCTGCAACCTGCTTTTCAATCATAGACTCAAGCGATTCAATGTTTGCAGCGATTTCGTTTACAGCACTTGCAGTCGCATTAACACATCTTGTTTGAGTGTCGAGTTGCTGATTTACATTAGAAATACTGTGCACGATTTCAGAAACGCTGTGCGTGGACTCTTCGATTCCGATAGCAAGATTGTCTTCAGAAGAAGTGAGTTTGTAGCGGGAGTTTTTAATGCCCTTCATAATTTCTTGAAGCTGCTCGACGAATTTGTTAAAGCCCTTTGTAACAGAGCCAACTTCATCACTAGATTTCACGTCAATACGCACCGTCAAATCTGCATTGCCAGAAGCAATCTCGTTGATTTTATGCTCAAGATGATTAAGAGGCTTCAGGGCGTGCCTAATACCGATGAAAATCGTTCCGACGAGGAGCAATTCAATAAACGTTGCGAAAAATGCCATATATTTTTCAATGTCGCGAGCCGTCTTGAAAACATACGAATACGGAACAGAAAATCCAAGACTCCATTTTGTGCCATTGACGGGAGCATAGACGAGCAAATCTTTGCCCTTTTTGTACTTCATCCAACCGTATCCGCTCTCGCCCTGAATCATCTTCTTGACCATGTCGGTCATTCCTGTTGTGTCGCCGAGCTTGTCAGAATCGAGAGCGTTGGCTTTCATCGTAAGCTCTGTGTCAGAATAAAACGCAATTGTGCCGTCTTCGCCAATCAAAAGAATCTTTCCGTCTTCTGTAATTGATTTGCTTTCAAGCGCGCTTGCAAGAGTCTTATACGTGATAGAGCCTGCAAAATATCCCACAGGAGTGCTGTGCTTGCTTACCGACTTGCAGACCCAATAAACAGCGTCCGCTTGCCCAGTTCCCTCAAGGCTTGTGATGTATTGCTGGAGACCTTCGCCCTTCATTCGCCTGAAATGCTCAGAAGATGAGACATCATATTCGTTTCCGGTGTCAGAATGTGCTTTTCCTGTCGCGTAATCAACAAAAATTATCTCCTGAAAATCCTTGCTTCGAATATCGCTATGGTCCTCAAGCCACTCGACAACAGTGTCGGTCGTAAACTCAGTGTCGCGAATAACGTCGCTCATCGTGTACATGCGCATTTGCTGCATAAACTTCGAGTTACGCTGATTGAGATTTGTCGCAAAAGACTTTGTGAGTGCTTCCATCGAGGAAATCACGCTCTCTTTGCTAGATTTGAAAACCTTGTTCATGCTGAAAACCATAAAGACGCCGAACATGATAATGATTTCAACACCGACCGTGATACTGAATCTGCTGGAGATTCTTTTCAATTTTCCCTTGATGGCTCTGCTCATAGACGCTTACTCCTTACCATTATTTTAAGAAAGGACTTTTTATACGTCAACTTATAAATTTTTTTTATAAAGCCATTTGACTTGGAAGCACTCCAATCAAACAAGGCGAGTGCTGAAACTTTTTTCAACATGAAACAAACGAAACAAAACGTGTTCATTGAGCGAAGTCGAAATGAGCAAAAAACTTTTTCTGCTCATTAAGTGCACTTAACGAGCTCCTTTTTTTTCTGGGAAGCAATTAAGTGCACTTAACGAGCTCCTTTTTTTTCTGGGAGACAATTAAGTGCACTTAACGGCTCGCTTTTTTTTCTGGGAAGCAATTAAGTGCACTTAACGGCTCGCTTTTTTTTCTGGGAAGCAATTAAGCGCACTTAACGCTCAATTTTGGATTTTTTTTTCGTTAAGTCGTGCGCTTGTTTCTTCAAAAAAAATCTGGAACTGCAATTATGCTGCATAAAGAAAAATAATACTAAAGGGATTGCATAAAAATACAAATTTTTGTATATTCGTCTTAACAAACGATGACGTTTGATGCGGCAGTCCGCAAAGTCCTTTTTGGATTTTCGTGAACTGCGGCGTCAGACGTCATTTTTTTTACACTTTTGGAAAAGAAGGGAGTGTTTAGGTTTTATGGGCAAGAAGCAAGAGAGTAAAAGTGGGCTTTATGAGCCGTCGTTCGAGCACGATAACTGCGGAATCGGCGCGATTGTCAGCATTGATGGCGTGGCATCAAGAAAGATTGTTGATAGCGCGCTTGAAATCGTCGAAAAACTTGAGCATCGCGCAGGAAAGGACGCGACTGGCGAAACTGGCGACGGCGTCGGCATTATGCTTCAGATTTCACACGAGTTTTTCAAAAAAGAAGCGGCGAAAATCGGCATAACGGTCAAAAATGCACGTGAATACGGCGTCGGCATGATTTTCTTTCCGACCGACAAGCTCAAAAGGGCTCAGGCGCAGAAGATGTTTGAGTTTTTGTGCGAAAAAGAAGGGCTTCATTTCTTGGGCTGGCGAAATGTTCCTGTCAACAGCGATGTTTTGGGAAAGAAGGCTCTTGAGTGCATGCCTGTTATTATGCAGTGCTTTATTGAAAAGCCTTCGTACATAAAAACTGCTCTTGATTTTGACCGAAAACTCTACATTTTGCGACGTCAGTTCGAGCAGTCGACGCTTGGCACTTATGTGTCGTCTCTTTCGTGCCGCACTATCGTCTACAAGGGAATGTTCCTTGTTAAGCAGCTGCGCACTTTCTATTGCGACTTGCAGAGCGCGGAATATACTTCGGCTTTGGCGATTGTTCATTCACGATTCTCGACGAACACAAATCCGAGCTGGGAGAGGGCGCACCCGAACCGCTTTATCGCTCATAATGGCGAAATCAATACGATTCGCGGAAATGCGGACAGAATGCTTGCCCGAGAGGAAACAATCTCGTCTTCGGTTTTGAGCGATGAGGATATCCGCAAGGTTCTTCCTGCGATTGACGCAAGTGGCTCGGATTCGGCGATGCTCGACAACACTCTTGAGTTCTTGGTGATGAACGGGCTTCCGCTTGCGCTTGCTGTGATGATTTGTATTCCTGAGCCTTGGAAGCACGACAATGCGATGAGTAGCCAGAAGCGCGACTTCTATCATTATTGGGCTACGATGATGGAGCCTTGGGACGGGCCTGCTGCAATTCTTTTCTCTGACGGCGATGTGCTTGGCGCGACTCTTGACCGCAACGGTCTTCGTCCAAGCCGTTATTATATTACAAAAGACAATCTGCTCATTCTTTCATCTGAAGTTGGTGTTCTTGATATTCCAGAAGAGAACATTGTGAAAAAATCGCGCCTTATGCCGGGACGTATTCTTCTTGTGGACACTGTGCAAAAGCGCCTTATTTCTGATGAGGAGTGCAAAAAGTTCTATGCGACTGAACACCCGTATGGAGAATGGCTTGACCAGCACCTTCTTCATTTGTCCGAGCTTCAAATCCCGAACAAAAAGATACCAGTTTCGCCTCAGGAGCAGCGCGATATTCTTTATAAGGCGTTCGGTTGGAACTTTGAAGATGTAAACGAGATGATTTTGCCAATGGCGAAAAACGGTGTTGAGCCGACTGCTTCAATGGGTGTGGACACGCCGCTTGCTGTGATGAGCGAAAAGCACCCGCCGCTGTTTTCGTACTTCAAGCAACTTTTTGCGCAAGTTACAAACCCGCCGATTGACTCTTTGCGCGAAAAGATTGTTACTGACACGACTGTTTATGTCGGCTCTGACGGCAATCTGCTAAAAAGCGAGAGCAAAAACTGCACTGTGCTTGAAATCAATAACCCAATTTTGACTGGCGTTGATGTTTTGAAGATAAAGGCGCTCGATAAAAAGGGCTTCAAGGTTGGCGTGATTTCGCTTCTTTATTACAAGAACACTTCGCTTGAAAAGGCGATTGACGAGCTTTTTGTTTCGGTTGAGCGAGAATATCACAACGGCACGAACATCATCATCTTGTCTGACCGCGGCGTTGACGAAAACCACACAGCAATTCCGTCGCTTTTGGCAGTCAGCGCTGTTGAGCAGCATTTGATTCGCACCAAAAAACGCACTGCTGTTTCAATAATCCTTGAAAGCGCCGAAATCCGAGATGTTCATCAAGCTGCAATGATTTTGGGCTATGGAGCGCGCGCGGTCAATCCGTATTTGGCTCACGAGTGCATTGCAGAGCTTATTGACAGAAGGCTTTTGGACAAGGATTATCACACAGCAATCGAGGATTACAACAAAGCTCTTTTGAACGGCATTGTAAAAATCGCAGCAAAAATGGGTATTTCCGCAATTCAGTCTTATCAGTCCGCGCAGATTTTCGAGGCTGTCGGCATTGACAAGAGCGTCATCGACAAGTATTTCACAAACACAGTGAGCCGCGTCGGCGGTATCACGCTCAAAGAAATCGAAGAAGACGTGAACTTCAGGCACAACAGCGCTTACGACCCGCTTGGGCTTGCAACCGACACGCATTTGGACAGCACTGGAAACCACAAGTTCCGACGCGGAAATGCTGCCGAAGACCATCTTTACAATCCAGAAACGATTATCGCTTTGCAACGTTCAACGCAGAGCGGAAGCTACGAGAAGTTCAAGGAATACACAGCGCTTGTGGACAGCGTTGAGCACCCGCACACACTTCGCGCTATGCTTGATTTTGACCGCTCGAAAGTCAGCGCAGTCGATATCAGCGAGGTTGAAAGCGTTGATGAAATCGTAAAGCGATTCAAAACTGGCGCTATGAGTTATGGCTCAATTTCTGAAGAAGCGCACAAGTGCATGGCAGAAGCGATGAACCACCTGCACGGAAAGTCTAACTCTGGCGAGGGCGGTGAAAAGCCTGAGCGTCTTGGAACGATTTACAACAGCGCGATAAAGCAGGTTGCTTCTGGTCGTTTTGGTGTTACGGAAGAGTATTTGCTTTCTGCAAAAGAAATCCAAATCAAAATGGCTCAGGGCGCAAAGCCTGGCGAGGGTGGACATCTTCCTGGAAAGAAGGTCTATCCGTGGATTGCCAAAACAAGATACGCAACTCCTGGCGTTTCCCTCATTTCGCCGCCACCGCACCACGATATTTATTCAATCGAGGATTTGGCAGAACTTATCTATGACCTCAAGAACGCAAACCGAAGCGCACGCATTTCCGTCAAGCTCGTCAGCGAGGCGGGCGTCGGCACGATTGCGGCAGGCGTTGCAAAGGCGGGCGCGCAGGTCATCTTGGTGAGCGGTCACGACGGCGGAACGGGCGCGGCTCCGATTTCGTCAATTCACCACGCGGGCTTGCCGTGGGAGCTGGGACTTGCCGAAACGCACCAGACGCTTATCCAGAACGGACTGAGAAGCCGTGTTGTCATCGAAACAGACGGAAAGCTTATGAGCGGACGTGATGTTGCGATTGCGTGCTTGCTTGGCGCGGAGGAGTTCGGCTTTGCAACAGCGCCGCTTATCACGATGGGCTGTATGATGATGAGAGTTTGCAACCTCGACACATGCCCGTTCGGTGTCGCAACACAAAACGAAGAGCTTCGAAAGCGATTCAAGGGAAAGCCTGAATATGTTGAGAACTTCATGCGCTTCATTGCTGAGGAACTTCGCGAGATTATGGCTTCTCTTGGACTTCGCTCGATTGACGAGATGGTTGGTCGCACAGATTTGCTCACGCTCAAAGAAAAAAGCCCGACGAAGAGAGCCGCTCTCATTGATATGAGCCGCATTATCGGCTTTAAGGCGAATGAAACAGAAAAGCAGCATTTTTATCCAGAAGATGTTTATGACTTCGGGCTTGAAAAGACAATCGACGAGAACATTCTTTTGAAAAAATTTGCAAAAGCGCTTTCTAACGGAAAAAAGACAAGTGCAGACATCAATGTTTCTTCAACGAACCGCACTGTCGGAACAATCCTCGGCTCAGAAATCCAAAAGAAATTCGGCTCAACTCTTGCCGACGATACATTCACCGTCAACTGCACAGGCGGTGGCGGTCAGAGTTTTGGAGCATTTATCCCGAAAGGACTCACACTCCGCCTTTCAGGTGATGCAAACGACTATCTTGGAAAAGGACTTTCTGGCGGAAAAATCGTTGTTTGCCCGCGTGAAAATGCGCCTTACAAAGCAGAAGAGAACGTGATTGTCGGAAACGTCGCGCTTTTCGGGGCAACAAGCGGAGAAGCGTTCATAAACGGCATTGCAGGCGAGAGATTCTGCGTCAGAAACTCAGGCGCGACAGTCGTTGCAGAAGGCGCTGGCGACCACGCTCTTGAATATATGACAGGAGGCACTGCCGTTATCCTTGGACAGACTGGAAAGAACCTCGCAGCTGGAATGAGCGGTGGAATTGCATATGTTCTGGACGAAAATCACGACCTTTATCTAAAGCTCAACAAAGAACTTGTTACGATGAGCGCTGTCGAGGATTCGCACGATGTCAAAATCCTTCGCTCCCTCATTGAAAAGCACGCCGCCGAAACAGGAAGCAAACTGGCAAAGAAAATCCTTTCTGACTTCGACGCTTATCTTTCGCACTTCAAAAAGATTATTCCGAACGATTATCAGAAAATGCTTTCTGCAATAAGCGTTGGAGAGTCTCGCGGACTTTCGCACGATGAGGCTGTTCTTGAAGCGTTCAAGAAGATTACTAGCGGAAAATAAAAGGAGAATAAAATGGGAAAGAACACAGGCTTTTTGGAATACAAAAGAGAAAATAACACGGCGATTGCTCCTCTTGAGCGAATTTCCAACTTCAAGGAGTTTCACCCGCAACTTAGCGAAGCAGAGCGAAAAAAACAGGCTGCTCGCTGCATGAACTGCGGCGTTCCGATGTGCCAGAGCGCCGTTCGCCTTTCGGGAATGGTTACGGGTTGCCCGCTTCACAACCTGATTCCAGAATGGAACGACTTGCTTTATAACGGTCAAATCGATATGGCTTACGACAGGCTTTCGAAAACATCGAGCTTCCCGGAGTTTACCTCCCGCGTTTGCCCGGCGCTTTGCGAAAAGGCTTGCAACTGCGCCGAGGAGGGCGACTTGCAGAAAAGCGTCTCAGTTCGCGAGAACGAACTTTTCATAATCGAAGAAGCCTTTTCTCGCGGGTTTGTCAAAAGCCGCCTTCCGAAAATCCGCACTGACAAAAAGATTGCCGTAATCGGCTCAGGTCCTTCGGGCTTGGCTTGCGCAGACCTCTTGAACAGACGCGGTCACAACGTAACGGTGTTCGAGCGGGAAGACAGAGTAGGCGGGCTTTTGATGTACGGAATCCCGAATATGAAACTTGAGAAGCAAATCGTCTGTCGTCGCGTGAGCCTTATGGAAGGCGAGGGCGTGAAGTTCGTGACGGGTGCGGACGTCGGGCGGAACGTGAGCGCTGATGAAATATTGCGCGATTTTGATGCCGTCGCTCTCTGCCTCGGTGCAAAAAAGGCGCGCGCCTTGAACGTTCCGGGCGCTGACGGAAACGGCGTTATGTTCGCGGTTGACTTTTTGAAGAGCGTCACAAAAAGCCTTTTGGATAGTGAGCTCAAAAACGGCGCTTTCTTCAATGTCGAGGGAAAAAACGTCGTCGTCATCGGAGGCGGAGACACTGGAAACGACTGCGTCGGAACTTGTATCCGTCTTGGTGCGGCAAACGTGACGCAGCTTGAGATGCTCTCAAAGCCGCCTGTTGAGCGCGCGAGCAACAACCCGTTCCCAGAGTGGCCAAAAACGCTGAAAACCGATTACGGTCAGGAAGAAGCAATCGCAAAGTTCGGAAAAGAGCCTCGCATTTGGGAAACGACAGTAAAAGAGATTTATCTTCGTGACGGAAACGTCTGCGGCTTGAAGACTGTCGAAGTCGAGTTCAAGATGATTGACGGAAAGAGAACGCTCGTTGAGCGCGAGGGAAGCGAGAAAGAAATGGACGCGGATTTGATTCTTGTTGCCGCGGGCTTTTTGGGCGCTGAAGATTACGCGCCTCAGGCTTTCGGAGTTGGGCTATCCGCAAGAAGCACCGTTATTTGCGAGAACACGGACTCTTATCAGACGGCGTGCGAGAAAGTTTTTGCCGCAGGAGATGCCCGTCGCGGTCAGTCGCTTGTTGTTTGGGCGGTGAGCGAGGGCAGGGAGTGCGCTCGCGCCATCGACAAATATTTGATGGGCTACACAAACCTATAAAAAATGTTTTCGCTTTTTTTCTACGAGGCTCACTTTTAAAAAGGCGCTTCGTAGTTTAAACGATGTTCGTTTTACATGCTGGAAGCCAATCGTAGTGGCTACGAAGCGTTTTTGGCATGCGGGAAATCAATCGTAGTTTAAACGATGGACGTTTTGCATGCTGAAAATCAATCGTAGCGGCTACGAAGCGTGTTTTGGGCGCGGGAAGTCAATCGTAGAAACTACGAGGCTCGTTTTTCCAAAAAGGCGCTTCGTTTTAAAAAAACGCACCTCTCTTTTTTGAAAGGTGCGCTTTTTTTTTGAGAGGTTTTCAAAAGTTTCTCATTTTTGCTAGAATGAGAAAATCATTTTATGGAGAAAAAATGAGCTTCACTGGAACTATTTTTCGTTATGCCGCAATCTTCTTCATTGCAACATTCTCAATATTCCAAGCCAGCGCACAGACAAGTAGCGATGAGTATGAGCGGTTGTATGATTTTCTTTCTGGATACCTAAAAAACGACCAAGAGCTTCTAAAGCGTTCTCTCATAGCGCAGTCAAAACAGCTTTCGCAAAAAGTCGCAAGCATCGAAAACGGCACAGCACTGGAACTCACGAGCGGCAATGTAAAAATCACTTCGAGAAACGGCGATACAAAAATAGCACTCGAACCGAAAGCAGAACTTTCCCTGCCATTTCTAAAAGATGCAAAACTGAACGCAGACATTCCAATTGAAATTGAGGACGGAGAAAAGAGAGTTTCAGACGGAGAACTTTCTGCTAGCATTGCCCTCATCTCTGGCGCTTGTGCCTCAAGACGCGCAAAGCTGCTCAAAGCTGAACGCGCACGAAAAGAAGCCGAGCGCGCTGTTAAAGACAGAGCAATTGCCGCCGAAAAAGAGTTTTACACCAAGCTCAAAAAGCTTTACGATTACGCAATTTCCGCCATAGACGAAAAAAATGACTTGTACGAAGACACTTTTGACCTCGCAGAGATTGCCGCAAAAGGCTATGGCAAAGACTCTGCGAAATACAGCTCGGCATATATGGAAGTGCAAGCCGACCTCCTCGACACCGTGCAGAAAATGCGTCGGTTGGAACGCGAAACGGCGATATTTGCCCGTCGGTGCGGTTTTTCCTACAAAATCACAGACCTTTCGGACACAAGCACGATTCCTGAATTGGAAGGTGCTCTGAAATCTGTCCTTGATTTTCTGCCCGACGCAATACCGAGCGTAAAAGCCTTGGACGCTCGCTCATTTCCAAAAGACGCATACGCACAAAAAGAAAGCGCTCTCTACAGCCAAAAGCTCGGCGCGCTCGAACGGCAAGCAGACAGCTCCGTCACGCTCCGAGCCGTTGGACTTTACACGCTCAACGACTCTGCTTGTGAATCCGACACAGCGGGAGGAGGGCTTTCGCTTGCTGTCCGCGGACTTTCTGCCTACGCGGGAGTTGCGCTTCCCACTAGCACCAAGCTTTTTCCTGACACCGAGCCTGTTTCGACAGACAAATCCCCTGTATACACGTTTTCCCTTGCGCTTTCGCCGAACGATTTTAGAACAGAGCATCTGAAGCGCAAACAGCACGAGATAAACGCAGAGCTTGAAAATAATGCAATTTCAAGCGCAGATGATTCGTATGAAAACGATGTGCTTGAAAAAGAGCTGAACTTGAAAGACATTGAATGGGCTCATCGCTCGTACAGCCGCAATTACGAGCTTTATTCTGCGCTTGAGCGAGATATGATGAGCTGGAGAGGTGCGGGGAAGGTCAGTGAGTTCGATTACATTGAAGCTCGGGATAACCGCGACATCGCCGCCTTGAATCTGCTTGTAAATGCGGCAGAATATATCATTTACAATAACGAAACAAAGCTCCTCTTTCACGCCGACTAAAAAAAACACCCGTTCGATTTTGGTGAACGGGTGCAAAAAGAGTTTTGTTTTTTACCAGACGAGGAAACTCAATCGGTAAACGCCAGGGCGCACGCGATATTCTTCCATCGTGTCAGGACCGCAGGCCGCCGTTCCGACTCCGCGCTGGAAGGCGTCTATTGAAAGCGTGTAGTATCCGCCTTCGCCCTCGCTTGTGTCGGTGAGTTCCGCAGTGTGCTCGCACTTCCACAAGTCAGCGTCAGTGTATTTTGACACGCAGAACGAGAACGGCGTGGTAGATTCAACGTGGAACGATTTTCCGCCGCCTGTGAACTCGATGTATCGCGTGTCGCATCTGTCGCCGTTTTGCTGCGGAACGATATACGGAACGCCCATTTCAGCGATTGGCTTTTCAAAAAGTCCAAGAAGAGCGCCCGCTTTTCTGTCGCAGTAACATTCGTGCTCGCCTCGTCCGTACCAAGCAACGTCGGTGTAGCTTGCAGGGATGCGGAACTGAACGCCGGCGCGCGGATATTCTTTTATGCTGTTCTCAAGACTTAATTCAATGTCGATTTTGAGGGCACTCTTTCCGTTCGGGGATTTGACTTTCTTTACGGTCTTTCTCATCTCGCCAAAATGAACTTTCTTTGTTGCCTTGTCGCCTGAATCAATGCTGAACACGCCGAGCGCGGTTTCTGTGATTTTGGCATTCAAGATGTCTGTGTCTATCCATTCAGCCGCAATCTTTTGATTGAAGCCAGTAACATCGCCCAAGATGTCGCGATATGGCAAAATGCGCTTGATGACGTCGTTTTCAAGAAGCGCTCTTGAAACTGAAGGCTGGCATTTTTCTGCGCTGTCTAGTGCGATTGCGTCTGCTTCGTTCGCTGAGCTTTGCGCAAACTGAATGAGCCCTGCAGAAGCGTGGATTACGCTTTCGTCTGATGTGCAGAGTGCGCCAGAAGCAGCAAAGGCTGTTTTTGAGGCATAAACAAAGTCTGCGTGGAACACGATTTCGTCACTGTCTTTGTAATCAACTTCGCTGATTTGCGGGATTGAGAGCGTGCAGCGCTCGTTCGGAGCGATTTTTGGCAACTTGACAGAGCCTTTTTTTGCGACTTTGCCGTTTTTGAGGAGCGTCCAGTTCATCTTGAGAGTTGAGAGCGGCAAGAAATCAAAGCGGTTTTCGACTTCGAACGTGCCGTTTTCTTTGTGGAGCGTGTGAAGTCTGACAGGAGCAAAAAGATAGCGACATTCTTCCATCGCAGGTTTCGGGCTCATGTCTGGGAAGTTCAAGCCGTTCAAGCAAAAATCTGCGTCGTGCGGGAACTCTCCAAAGTCGCCGCCGTATTTCCAATACTTTTTGCCGTTCATTTCTGCTGCAATGCCTTGGTCAACCCAGTCCCAAATGAAGCCGCCCTGAAGTCCGTGAGTGCTTTCTATCGCTTTCCAGTAATCACTCAAGGAGCCGTTTGCGTTTCCCATTGCGTGTGAGTATTCGCACATAATAAGAGGGCGATAGTCATCGTGGTTTTTTGCGTATCGAACGATGAGGTCGATTTCAGGATACATCGGGCTGATAAGGTCGGTAATGCCTTTGCCACGAGCGAGTGATTCTTCCGTGAATCCGCCTTGATGGAACGCTGGGCGGATTGCGCCCTCGTAATGCACGATGCGGGACGGGTCAACGCGGCGAACCCAAGCAGACATTGCGCAGTGAGTTGCTCCGTCGCCTGACTCGTTGCCAAGCGACCAGCAGAAAATGCTTGCGTGGTTCTTATCGCGACGCACCATTCGCTGAAAACGCTGCATATACGCACCTGACCATTCATCGCTTCGAGCCATGTAATCATAATAGCAATGGTTTTCGATGTTTGCTTCGTCCATAAGCAGAATGCCGTAGCGGTCGCAAAGGTCGTACCAGCGCTCATCATCAGGATAGTGGCAAGTGCGGACAGCGTTAAAGTTGTAGTTTTTCAGAATCTTCACATCGCGCACCATCTCGGCTGTCGAAAGAGTCTTTCCGTGATACTCGGAATGTTCGTGACGGTTAACACCGTGGATATAGACCATTTTTCCGTTAATCAAAAGCTCTCTGTTCTTGATTTCTACGCTCTTAAAGCCCGTCGTAAATGCCAAAGACTCAATGTATCGTCCCGCGTCCCCGTTTTCGTTGGCTTCAAAGAGGCTCAATGTTACAACGTAAAGATTTGGTGTTTCGTGGCTCCAAGCTCGCACATTTGGAACATCAATGTTCGCCGACACCATATTGATATTGTCTTTGATGTCGTAAGCGCCTTTCATTTCGCCCTCAGCAACAAGCTTTCCAGCCTTGCCACAACACGCTTCTCCCTCAAGAGTGTGCAC
>CACYWZ010000035.1 GCA_902778325.1 uncultured Spirochaetaceae bacterium | reverse complement strand
TGACGAGATAGCGGCGGCTTTCTTTTGCGCACTCAGCCCAAAAAGCTCGGTCTGCTTCATCGGCGCACTTTGCGAAAAGCTCGTAGAAATGCGGCAGATGATAAGACGGATCTGTGAAAGGACAATTCGGGATAAAGCGAACGTGATGATTATCAAACCACATCTTTTGCTCCCCGTGTATCGCTACCCGAAGAATAGCGCGCGCTTCTTCCGTGTAGTTAAAAATGCCCTCTCCGTTTCCCCATTTCAGTGCTGCCAAGAACAAAGCCGCAGCAAAAAATTCCTCTCCGTCTGGGGCAGGACCTTCTGAGTTCTTTGTGCCGTCAAGCTGATTTGACCAACAGAAATAACCCGCATTTGCACCGCTTTCAAGGTACATATACTTTTTAGCCCACTTCCAAATCCTGTCGAACACATCTTTTCTGTTCATCTCGACAGCCATCATCATACCGTAAGACATACCTTCTGTGCGGGCATCATCGTTTCCTGTGTCTTCTATGTAGCCCATAGAGTCCGTAGTCTCAAAGTACAAGCGATTAGGGCTTCGTTGGTCAAAAATAGTGTTCCAACACCCAATTACTTTGTTCTCAATATCAAATTGAGAATATCCATATTCCTTAAAAAGATTACGCATATTTTTTCAGAATAAAGGCAATTAACCGATAAGTCAATTTATTGTTTTTTATCAAAGAATTTTAATACACAGACTTTTTGCATTGGAAAAATACTATGCACCGTGCAAAATGTATACTTGCTTTTTCTATGCATAGATTTTGTACAAACGAAAAACTGATAAAAATCGGTAAAAAGAATGCACGAAATAACGCTTTTTTCAAAAATAACAATGTTTTTATGTTGACAGCAATAAGAAATGGCATTATTTTTAAACAATATCAATCTTTTTTGGAGAAAAATTTTCATGGCTACAAAGTATGTGTACTTTTTTGGCAACGGAGACGCAGAGGGCGATGAGTCAATGCGTCCTATTCTTGGTGGTAAGGGTGCAAACCTTGCTCAGATGGCAAAAGCTCCTTTGAGTTTGCCAGTTCCACCGGGATTTACAATTTCTATTGACGTATGTCAGGAATATTATAAATTGGGAAAGAAATACCCTGCTGGTCTTGATAAGGAAGTTGCAGAGTATTTGAACAAGCTCGAAACAACATTCGGCAAGAAGCTCGGAGATGAGAACGATCCATTGCTCGTTTCTGTTCGCTCTGGTGCTGCTGAATCTATGCCAGGTATGATGGATACAATCCTCAACCTCGGTCTTAACGATAAATCAGTTCTTGGTCTTGCAAACAAGACAAATAATCCTCGCTTTGCTTGGGACGCTTACCGTCGCTTTATCCAGATGTATGGTAACGTTGCAATGGGCGTTGAGCACGACAAGTTCGAAGAGATTATCGCAGAGGTAAAATCACACCGCGGTATCAAAGAAGACGTTGAGCTTACAACAGAAGAGCTTCAGGAAATCGTTACAAAGTACAAGGCAATGTACAAGAAAGAGAAGGGCGAGGACTTCCCACAGGATCCACAGGTTCAGATGTGGGGAGCTATCGGAGCTGTATTCGGTTCTTGGATGAACGAGCGCGCTATCATCTACCGCAAGCTCAACAATATCGACGAGAACGTTATCAAGGGAACAGCTGTTACTGTTATGGCTATGGTCTTTGGTAACATGGGCGATACATCTGGAACTGGTGTTGCATTCTCTCGCGACCCATCAACAGGTGAGAACCACTTTATGGCAGAGTACCTCATCAACGCTCAGGGTGAAGACGTTGTTGCTGGTATCCGCACTCCAATGGATATTTCTGCTCTTGAGAAGCAGCAGCCAGAGATTTTTAAGGAAATCTCTACAATCCGCGACCGCCTCGAAGCTCACTATCACGATATGCAGGATATGGAGTTCACTGTTCAGGAAGGAAAGCTCTTCATGCTCCAGTGCCGCAACGGAAAGAGAACAGGTCCTGCAGCTGTAAAGATGGCTGTAGACATGGTTGCAGAGGGAATGATTACAAAAGAGCAGGCTCTTCTTCGCGTAAAGCCAGATCAGCTTGACCAGCTCCTCCACCCACAGTTTGAGGCAAAGGCATTGAAGAGCGCAAAGCCTTTGGCATCAGCTCTCAACGCATCTCCTGGAGCAGGTTGTGGTCAGATTGTCTTCACAGCAGAAGAAGCTGTTGAATGGGACAAGGCTGGAAAGAAAGTTATCCTCGTTCGCAAAGAGACATCTCCAGACGACATCGCGGGTATGTATGTTGCACAGGGTATCTTGACTTCAACTGGTGGACGCACATCACACGCTGCTGTTGTTGCTCGTGGTATGGGAACACCTTGTGTTTGTGGTTGTTCAGACGTTGTATTCACAGGAAAAGACACTGTTACAATCGGCGGAAAAGAGTTCAAGAAGGGCGATGTAATTTCTATCGACGGCTCAACAGGTAACGTTTACGGTTCTGAAATCCCTGTAACTCCTGCTGCTGTTTCTGGCGACCTCGAGACATTCTTGAGCTGGGCTGATGAAGTTCGCGCTAAGAGCGTTCGCACAACTCCGTCTGGAAAGACTGTTAAGGGATTCGATGTTCTTGCAAACGCAGAGCAGAACGAAGCTCCACAGGCATTCCGCTTCGGTGCAGCTGGTATCGGTCTTTGCCGCACAGAGCACATGTTCTTTGAAGAGCCAAAACTCACTTCATTCCAGAAGATGATTATTTCTGACACAACAGAAGAGAGAAAGGCAAACCTAAAGGAAATTCTCCCATTGCAGCAGAAAGACTTCTATGGCATCATCAAGACTATGGAAGGTCGCGCTGTTACAATCCGCTTGCTCGACCCGCCGCTTAACGAGTTCGTACAGGCTGAGACTCCAGAGCTTGCTTCTGCTCTTGCAAAGAAACTCGGTGTTGCTGTTGAGGTAATCAACAAGAAGTATGCTGAGCTCAATGAGCACAATCCAATGCTCGGACACCGTGGTTGCCGCTTGGCTATCACATATCCTGAGATTTACGAGACACAGGTTGAGGCTATCGCTCGCGCTACAGCACAGGCAGAGAAAGAAGGACTCAAGCACGATGTTCGCATTATGATTCCGAATGTAACAACATTCGCAGAATTGAAGCAGATTCGCGCACAAGCAGAAGCTGTTATTGCTAACGTTAACAAAGAGCTCGGAACATCTCTCAAGTTCCAGATTGGTTCTATGATTGAGTTCCCACGCGCAGCAGCTACAGCTGACAAGATTGCTGAGTACGCAGACTTCTTCTCATTCGGAACAAACGACCTTACTCAGACAACATTCGGCTTCAGCCGCGATGACTACTCTAAGTTCATCGATTCTTACCTTGACCAGAAAGTTCTTCTCACAGACCCATTCAAGACTCTTGATGAGGACGGCGTAGGTGTAATGATTGGCTTGGCAGAAGAGAAGGGACGCAAGGTTAAGACTGACCTTCACCTCGGAATCTGTGGTGAGCACGGTGGAGACCCAGCTTCTATCGCACTTTGCTACAAGCTCGGTTTGAACTATGTTTCTTGTTCACCGTTCCGTGTTCCAGCAGCTCGTCTTGCAGGCGCACAGGCAGTTATCAAGGCTTCAAAATAAGTTCTGACGCTTGTTTTATATAGCGACTTGATAAAATAATTTTGCAGTAACGAATAATCCCTCGTACAAAAGTGTGCGGGGGATTTTTTTAACATCTCAAAACAATCGTTGACAACGCCGTTCGGCTATATTTACAGGAGAAAACAATGCAGGTAAATGATTCCGTTTCGCTCGGTCAGGCAATCCGAAATCGCAGAAAAGAATTATCTTACACCCAAAAATACATTTCAGAACTACCAAATTTCTACTTTCGTTCCTGCATGAATATTACATTTTCTGTAACTATACATTCCTATTACGCCGCAATTGATTTATGCAAGTATGAAACAAATTCCGTAACTGGAACAACATTTCCATCAAACAGTTCAGTAAAGTCCATAGATTTGAATGGATCATCTTTAATAAGATTTTTGACTTCAATGTCACCATTCTGAAGAACAAATGTTACAATCTGATGCAAGAATTCTTCCTGGGCTGGATTAAAGTTGTATTTTGAAAGATATTCGCTCAAGAGTTTTGTTACCGCTTCTGGATTCATTCCAACAATTCTTCGGACAAAAACTCCAAAAGGAGCTCCTTCAGAAATAGCATCATAATCTGCCTGAGTACCAAGTTCTTCACAAAGAATATGCTGCAAATCTTGAATGTCTTTTTCATTCAATGGCTCAATATTCTTGATTTTGTTTACAGCTTCACAGTCTGTTGTTTCTGCAAGGTAATCAATTACTCTCTGCTTATAGTTCTTAAACTGAGGATTGATATGCTTGCTATCTTTTTTAATCACTTCATCTTTGAAATTTGTTTCAACAACTTTCTTGTTTGGAGCATCAAGATATTTGATTAAATCACGCACTTCTGTTCGTACCAACTCAAACTTGGAAACAGTAACTTCTGCCCAGAATTCTGTTGAAAGGAAAGTTTTTAGAATTTCAGATTTGACCTTGATTTCAGGTATAGTCTGCATATTAAGCAACTGGGAAATTATTGTTGTAACTTTCTGAAGAGGCTTACTGTAATCTTCTTCACCAACCAAATGAGAAAGTTCAATATTAAATATCCAGACATCAAATATTTTTGCACTGGATTCCCCACCAATAGGGTCAATCAGAGGAGTTATAACTTTCTTGATTTCTGCAATCATCAATGGCGTAACATAATCCCAAGTCTTACTGTCTGAATATTTATCAACCTCCTTTAAGTTATAGCGGACATTGATGTGGTTTTTATCAAGATTCTGAACAATAGAAATAAGTTCACCTTTCCATTTATTGTAAAACTTAACGTGTTCTTCATTTTCCTGATGCTCACGGTTCTGGAGCTCATAAACCATATCAAGTTTAAGCTCAAAGATTTTCTGAGAAAGATTCAAGCCCCCGCCAGTAATCTTGCCTTTAGGATTTATGTCAAAGAAATCAAAGTTGTCACAGAAGTCAAAAATGTAAAAACCCTGTTTTTCTGAATAAGACTTTAGCTCTGCATTTGTAATTCCTTCTTTTCCTTTTCCAAAGAATTCTTTTGAAGGACTGAACACATTAAAATCTTTGCAGACACGAGTTCCACGACCAATCATCTGCCAGAATTTAATTACAGAATACACTCTCTTAAAGAAGACAAGATTCAAAACTTCTGGCACGTCAATTCCAGTGTCGAGCATATCTACTGAAACAGCAATTATTGGTTCTTTTTCAGGCATTTTAAAATCATCAATAATTGCTCCCGCCTTGCTTACACTGTAATCTACAAGCTGACAGTAATCATCTCCTTTGTCAGGATAAACATCTTTAAAAGTTTTTACGATTTTTTCTGCATGGTCGTGGTCTACTGCAAAAATGATGGATTTTCCAAGCCTTTCGCCATTGTCTACGCGAAGCCCCTCATTCATCAATGTTTCAAGAACAAGCTTGATTGTTGGAATATTGATAATATTTTTGTAGAACTCATTGCCCTGTTTTTCTTTTAGATTATCAGGTAAAGCTCCTTCATCAGCAAAAACTTTATCATATTCTTTCTTTTCAGCATTAGTAAGTTCAGAATATTTTGCACCATTCTTTAGTCGTGCCGTTGTTTTGTCAATAGCAGCATAATCCACAAGGAAGCCTTCTTGAACAGCGGTAGGGTAGTCATAGCTGAATGTTGGGTGACCGACTTCCAGACCAAACAAAGAATATGTATCTTCCTGACCTTCCTGGTCTTTTGGAGTTGCAGTAAGACCTAAAACAAGAGAATCAAAATAGTGAAAGATAGCTTGATATTTGTTGTAACAAGAACGATGACATTCATCGATGATGATTAAATCAAACCTGCCAATTCCAAATGTCTTTTCATCTGTATCAAGAAGATTAAGCATTGTGGGGTAAGTGCTCAAAATAACATTCGCATCAAAATCACGCTGACTTCCGCTTACTTCTGAAATTGCACAAAGAGTTGCATTAGGAAGATATTTTGCAAAAGCCTTTTTTGCCTGATCAACAAGTTCTGTTCTATCTGCAAGAAACAAAACATTTTTTACCCAGTCATTGCGCATTAAAATATCAACAAGAGAAATAGCAAAACGAGTCTTTCCTGTTCCTGTTGCCATAACATTCAAAGCTTTTCGCTTAAAACCAGAATAAGCAGTACAAACAGCCGTACATGCGTTTTGAATAAAATAGCGGTCAGAGATTTCTTTATTTACACGAGTATCTTTGATTGCGCCAAGTTTGCGACGAACAATAAGAGAATGGAGTTCTTTTAATGAATAATAACCAAATACACGGCGGGCAGGACCTCCGACTCCATCAATCATATAAATCTGATAGCCGTTTGTATAGAAAATAACAGGCATTATGCCAAACTTGTCTTTTAGTGCCTGAGCATAGATTTTTGCCTGTTTTGCACCAGTGTCCACATCTTTGCAAGTGCGTTTTGCTTCAATAACGGCGAGAGGTTTTCCGTCGGTGTCATAAAGAACATAGTCTGCATAGCCAACTCCTGTGGGAAAATCACTAGAAACAGGAATATTAGTAAGTTTTGTTTCAATGCAAGCAGTTTCTGCTTTAACGGCTTCCTTAATATCACAAACAGACCAGCCAGCTTCACGAAGATCCATATTGATGAGAGCTGCACGAGTTTCAGCTTCCGTGTAATCAATGCTGCTCGTCATCTTTGTGTCAGTTGCGATTTTTCCTTTCTGAGCTTGAGTAAAGGCGGATTTTTTTACTTTTATGACAATCTTCTTTTTTGTCTTTTCTGCTTCGGAGGCATTAGAAATAATACCTGTTACCGCGTCTTTGTTGAACGGAAGATAAGAGGGAATGATTCCGAGAAACTTTAATATCTCACAAACAGAGTCGTAAAGCGAATGCAAACAGAGAAGCGCCATACGGTTGTTAATAGGTTCTGCATGACTTGCCATGTTTCCGAGCTTTCGGACATTGTGAACGGCGCTTAACTGCGGCTCTTCAAGATATGCTTTGAACTTGTAATCTTCAATAAGACCAAAAAGGTCTGAGTTTTCTGAATATTGCCCATACTTTGTTATATAAAAAAGTTTGATTGCACATTCCAAGCCATTGCGGGCAGAACGCACAGAAGCATCAGGAAACTGAGTGACAAAAACTTCTGCCTGATTGCAGTAATTATACAAATCGCTTAATTCAGAATATTGTTTCAGAAAATCAAAGTTCATAGTCTTTCTCTCTTTTTATCATTTGGTCTTGCTTTCAATAAGCTTATCTATATCTGCAAAAGCATTTTCCAGAGCTTCGCTATGATACATTTCATACATATTAAAAACATAATCAGTTAGATTTAATTCATCAAGTTTATGAAGAATCTTATCTGCTGTTGTATTTTTATAGCGTGCGTATTGCTCCATAAGGAAAGTAAAGAATTCCATTTCTTTTGACATTTAATCTCTCCTTAAATACAAGGAATTGCGAGGTTCTCCTGTAACAAGTTCAGCTTCCCACATATCAAAAATACCTGCAGGACTAAATTCCCACATTTCAAGTTCTGGATTACAAAGCATCTGATAGGTCTTAGAAAATAAGAATTTTCTGAGTGAGTCCATAATTGAATATCCATACTTATTGCTTATAAGCAGAGAAACCTCGTTATCATAAAACTGAAGAATATATGGCAGTTCTTTTTCCATTTATTTTACCTCCAGAAACTTTAGTTTTTTTATTGCATTTTCAGTTCTAAAAGTATACTGGTCGCACAATTTTTGCAGCATCAATCTTTTTATTGTTTCTTCAATATCATAGATTCCTGCAAAATAAAGGCTTATAACAGGCATTGTCCTGTCGTTTGCAACAGGTCCAATTACAATATCATAGTCGTCATTAGGAATTACCTGATTTTTTCGGTTCATTGTAACGTACTCAAGCCATTCTTTTTGAGCTTGTGTAAAATGAAGAATCTTTAAGTCTGAAACTGAAGTATCATCAAAATCAAATACAGAGACTGTTGCTTTTCCAGTTTCACGCCTTTTTACGGTTAATTCGGCCCAGCGTTTAGCCTGATCAAAGCTGGAGGTGAGATAAAATCCCTTACCAAAATCAAGGCGTCTGTCTGATTCCAATATTTGAGGATTTGAAACTTCTATGTTACTGCCGTGGTATAAAAGCATGTTTACCTCCTATATTTCATCGTATACAAAATGTATGTACATATTATTATATCATAATATTTCTTTCTCTATCTTAGATTTTACTTCTTGACCATTTTCTGAAAGATTTTTCATATCCTTTAAGATATAGTTAAAAAAGGATTTAACGTCATTGTCTTCAAGGATACCCCATACCTGACTATTTGTATTTGCAATATCTAAAAGCCAATTTTTTTCTGAATCTGACCACTCGGTAATTTTGCGCATTTTTTCAACAACCATATGAGTTGTTTTGAAAGTACCGCTGTTTTCTAGGTCAAGAATCAAAGAACGTCTCTCTTTCTGTTCTTTTGTAATATTCTCGTCATTTTTTTCATATTCTTTTTTATTCTCATAGTGGATATTTTCGAGGATTTCATTTGAATAAGTTCTATCAATAATAGCTTTTACAAGCACATCTAAATCACTTCCCTCTGAATAATCTGCTGCTGCAAAATACTTTATTCTATTGTCATGCATCATCTTATAAACTTTTTCTTTTTTGTTAGTATGGGGATTATAAACTCCTACAGAATGTCCCCCATAAGAATTTACAAGTTTCATACATGGGATATCAGTATCACTATCACCTATGTAAATCATATTTCTAAAAGGAACTCGAATATCTTCTGGCGCAAAGTAATCATTTACCCCTTGATCATTAATATCTAAAACACCTTTTTCAATCCTGAAAAGAAATTGTGTTTTATTTGTGTAATTAACAACCTGAGCTGGCCATTTTGCTACACCTTTGTCATCATAATAAAAAGAACTTGCATATATTTTTTCAAAAGAATTTGCTACACACGTTCCTTCAATCATTTCTTTCAAGCCAGATGAAATAATGTAATGTTCAACTATTACACTTTTTTCTTTTCCATAATTTCTGATTCTTTCAAACCATGAATCGACACCAGGGAATAATCCAACTTGAGCACCATATTCTCTGAGTTTTTGTTTATTAAAAACGAAATTTCCATAGGATTTATCAAGCATGGTATACATATATGCAAGATTCTGATCCATATCATTATCTGTTGCTCTACCATTAGATTCTTTCCAAAAACTATCAACATCACAGCCTACAGACTGAATGAAACCTTGTGCCTGCATATCATCAGGGGAAAGTGTTTTATCAAAATCATAGCAAATTGCTACTACAGGTTTATTTTCTTTATATTTTCTTTCAAAATCAGCCATTATTCTATCTCCCTATGAAAAATACTCTTGCATTTTGCTGTCCAACAGTTCCTGCAAGTCCGCAATCTGCTGTTTTACCAGCGATTTCGATTTGTCGATTTGCTGGACGAAAACTGCGAAGTGTGGAGCAAAGAAAATGCTTTTCGCAAAAACTATTTTAGTGTTGCAATTACGCCCTCAAGAATTGTATCAATATCTGAAGAGGTGAGTTTTGAGACCTTTTCAACAAGTCGACTTTTATCAATGTGTACAATCAAATGTGGCTGTGTAACGCAGTCTTTCGGCAGCTTTGTAACGCTTTTCTCAAGCAAAACATTATTCGGCAAATCTGCATACAAAATGTTTGTTGTCAACGGCAAAACAACAACAGTACGAAGATTGCTTTCATTCAAAATGTTGTTTTGCAAAATAATCACAGGACGACGAAAACCGACTTCACTGCCGAACGGAACGCCAAAATCGACCCACCATATTTCACCACGTGTCATTTTTTAAAGCCTCCCGAACACTCTCTAAGCCTGCGTCACAATAAAGCGTTTGCTCTGAAAGAGGAATTTTTGCAAGAACAGAATTGACTTCATCAACTTTTTGTGCTTGTGTTTTCTGTGCCTGATTTTTAGAAGAAAGAGCCGCAACCTTATAAGATAGCAAGTCAAAAAATGCATTTATTTCGTCAAAATATTCTTCGGGAAAAGAACTCAATTTCTGCTGTAAAACTGCTAAAGGCATACACTTACCTCCTCAATATATTATACCATAACCATACAAAAATATCACCCAAAGTATTTTTGCATTTTGCTGTCTAACAGCTCCTGCAAGTCCGCAATCTGCTGTTTTACCAGCGATTTCGATTTGTCGATTTTCTGGACGAAAGTTTCAAATTTAAGTTGAAGTTCTTTTGGTGGAATTATAAACTCAAGTTCTTGAAGAATTTTCAGAGTTAAAAACTTTGTATTAATTCCTTTTGACTGTTCCTTTAAATATAGAAGTTTATCTTCGAGTTGAAATTGAAATAATCTGTAAGACCAATCTTCCTTTAAAGAAAGAACATAAGTTCTCTGATATGCATTAAATTTTCCTTTATAGTATTTTACATCATATTTTCCAGCCGCATTATTACCTGCAAGCAACAAAGCTTCTTGATCAAATGCATAGTGATCTATAGCAAAAATTTCTTTTGCACATGTAAAAAATGGATATTGCCCATTTTCAACCATAGCATTTGAATCAAGTTTTCCAGTTGTTGTATTAAATATGTTTTCCCATTTCTCAACTTTCCATTTTCCATTTTCAGTTGGATTCTCTCCAAACATCTCGACAAATTCGGATTTGACCGCTTCATCAAGCAAAGCAAGCTGCTGCTTTTTGTTGTCGATTGCGGATTGGATTGTATCGAGTTCCGCGGCGATTTTTTGCTGTTCGGCAAGAGGAGTAATTGAAACATATATCTGTCCAATTTCTTTTATGGGAATAGACGGATAAGCATAATCTTTTATAAGATTCGTAACATTATAAGCCCTTAAAAAATATGCAAACCATTTTGTCATTATGTTTTCATCAAAATCATAAAGACAGCAAAAATGATTGACCAAATAAGCAGGTTCTTTTGTGACATAAACACGATTTTTCACACAAGAAAGCCCACTTTTCGCAAAAATCACTGTATTAGCAGGAAATAATTTTAATTTTCCTTTTTCGATTGCTTCATCAGAAATCTTGCAAGCACGATTTTCATTATCATCTGCAATAATATCATCTAGGTTCGAGACTTTTATAAAAGTCTTTCCGTTTTCAATATAATCAGAAACATTCTGTGGTGCACTTTGGCCTGATGTTATCTTGCAAATATCTTTGAGTTTCTTTTTCATCTCATTTTTCTCCGTTTTCTATGCTTTTTGTCATGCTCAAACTCGTTTCAGCATCTGCGTGCCTTTCCTTATTTTAAGGAAACTCTCTTTCATCAAAGTCAGCCTTCCTTATTTTAAGGAAACCCATCTTTCAACAAGGTCAGCCTTCCTTATTTTGAGGAAAGGCGTCTTTCAACAAGGTCAGCCTTCCTTATTTTAAGGAAAGTCGTCTTTCATCAAGGTCAGCTTTCCTTATTTTAAGGAAAACCGTCTTTCGATAAAGTCAGCTTTCCTTATCTAAATTAGTGAACGCCGTTAGGCGTGAACAAATCCGTGTGGCAATTATCCACAAGAGATTCTGAGACAAGCTCAGAATGACGGTTTTCCGATTTTCATTTTTCAAATTTCCCATTGACATCTGCTTAATCTAACATTATACTACATTTGAACCACTGAAAAAGCGAATGCTTCGTAGGTGGTGTTCTTGTTTTAAATTCATTTTGGATAGATTACAAGCCCATATTCATTCGATTTTGATGCTTTTAAGTTCAATTTGTCGTAATATGATGATACCAAGTGATTTGTGCAAGCGACACTTGCACTTTTTGCGTTTCTCCGCCTAATTTGGCAAGAGGCACTTGCCAAATTGGAAATTCAGGATACTCTTCTGCAAAAATCTTCATGTTTCGCAAATTACGAGCAGAGTAATCGTTATTTTTACCGAACTCTTTTTCCAAATCTTCGGATAACTTATCTATGACGTGGCTTCCCCAGCCTTTTTCTTTTTGGGCTGCAAGTATCTTTTTGCCGATCCCAAAATAGTTTTTCAAAGTATCAGCATTTATGTTCATAACAGTTTTCAGCTGTCGAGTATGGATTTCAGAGACAATTTCATTTTTCCATTCTTCATATTCCTGATTCTGTATGATTATTTCATTCATCTCTCAATTCTCCGCTTTCAGCTTTCCGTATTCCCCTGCAACTCACTCATAATCTGACCGAATTGCTTTTCGAGCTCATTGATTGAAGCAAAGATTTCTCTTACAGGGCGGTATTCTTTCTTTTCAACTTCTTTTTTCTGATACTTGTTGAAAGAGAAAACATAATCGTTATTAACGATTTCTTGCTTATCTACAAAGAAAGATTTTTCGTAATGAGTACGTTCTGCTTCTTTGTCGCGGTTGTTCCAGCGGTTGATGATATCTGGAATATCGTTTGCATCGATTGGGTCGCGCTTTTGGTCAAGGCTGTAACCGTCGTTTTCCATGTTGTACATCCAGACTTTGTCTGTTCCGCCCGCATTTGTTTTTGTAAAAATAAGGATTCCTGTCTGAACTCCAGAATATGGATAGAAAACTCCGCCCGGCATAAAGATAATGCCTTCGAGCTTCTGATTTTCCACAAGTTCTTTGCGAAGTTTTTTGTAAGCTTTGTCGTTTGTGTTGTTCAAAACACCGACAGGAATAATGCTTACACAGCGACCACCGACTTTAAGAAGACGCAAGAATAGACTCAAGAACAAAAGCTCTGTCTTTTTTGTTCCGCCACTAATCTGGATAAGGGACTTTGCAACAGTGCTTGGGTCAAGACTTCCGCTGAATGGCGGGTTTGCAAGAATAAGTGTGTGTGAATCTTTTTCCTCGTAATCTTCGCCCAAAGAATTGTTGTATTTGATTGTCGGGTTTTCCACTCCGTGCAAGGTCATATTCATACAGCCGATTCTGAGCATGTCTGTGTCGGTGTCAAAGCCTGTGAACATCTCATTGTGAAAATGCTGATTGTTTGTTTTGTTCGTGAGTTCCTTTGCGTAGTGCTCCTGAATGTATTTTGCACTTTCGCTCAAGAATCCCGCTGTTCCCATTGCAGGGTCAATGATTGTGTCTGTAAGACCAGGCTTTGCAATTTCCACCATCATGTCGATTATGTGGCGGGGAGTGCGGAACTGTCCGTTGTCGCCGCTGGTTGCCATTTTTGAAAGCAGGTACTCGTAGCAGTCGCCCATCATATCCGTCTTGTTGAATCCGAGTTCTGGGTCGCTCAAGGCTTCAATCATTTTGCCCAAGATATATGGATTTGAAATTGCAAACTCTGCTTTTTCCATGTACTTGGCAAAAGAAGTCACTTTGTCGCCATGAAGTTTTTTGATGAAAGGGAAAACATTGTTCTTGAGGTTGTCGAACTTTTTGCCGTTGTCGCCCCAAGTGCTGAAAACACTCCAGCGAAGGTCTGCATAAGGACAGTTGATTTTGTCTTCTTCGTCGATATAAAAGCCGTCCTTGAAAATAAGGTCGTAGTCTTCAATATTTACTTCCAGTCCCGCCGCGACAAGACTGTTTATTTTTCTCTCAATTTTAATCTGGTTGTCGTCCAGCATTTTTATAAAGATGAGATATGTTATCTGCTGAATATCAATCCAAGGGTTGGTCATCTGATTTGACCACATTGCGTCCCAAAGATTGTCGAGCTTGTTTTTGATTTCACCAGTAATCATTGTTTTTCTTCCTTATCAATAAGTGTTTTATAGCTAAAAACTATAATTTTGTTCCTTTTCTGTATCAGCTTTAGTATTCTTCAAGATATTCTGAGCTTACATAATTAGCAATACTATTATATTTTCTCATAGTTGTAAATCTTGTTTAAAAATAGTAAGTGAATAGCCCCCATCTCATCTCTAGTGCTCCAATACTCCTCGAAGACACTTAACTACCCATAGCCAAGAGCTTTTGTATGTCAATGAAAAACTGTATACGCTCTCATTTGTAGAATTTTTGAGCCGTGTACATATTGTATACGAGGAGAAAACGCGTCAGGCAAGCAATATACACATTGTATACGAGGAGAAAACACTTGTTTTTTGCAAATATACATATTGTATACGGCTCACTTTTTCTATTGATAGAATTTATACAGTTTGTATACGACTGACTTTGAGTGTTTTTTGCTCATATACAAACTGTATACGACCTGCTTTTTCTATTGAAAGAAGCGTATACAATTTTGTAAAAAGCGAGCGATTTCCTTGCAGATTTTCACAAAAAGCATAACAATGAGCCACAAAAAAGGTCGAAAGCGACAGTATGAATGTCAAAAAAGAAATGACTAGACAAAATAGCATTGAAAAGCCATAATATAAGCATGTTGGTCAACGCAAAAGCACAAGTTTACGTATTATTTCAAAACCCGATTCTCATTGCGTGCATATTCAGTTGGTTTTCCGCTCAATTCATAAAGACTGTTATCAAATTATTTTCTGGAAGAGTTCATTCAATAAAAGATTTGTTTGAGTTGTTGTTGTGGCGGACAGGCAGTATGCCGTCGAGTCATGCCGCTCTTGTGGCATGTCTTAGCATTTCTATTGGCTTCCACTCAGGCTTTGATTCTGATGTGTTTGTATTGGCGCTTTGCCTTTATCTTATTACGGTTCGCGATGCTGTCGGAGTCAGGCGCTCAAGCGGCGTTCAGGGAAAGGTCTTGAATGTGATTGGGCGTGCGCTCAGCGAAAAGGGCTTGGTTGAGTATACTCCTGTGAAAGAAGTTCAAGGACATGCTCCGATGGAAGTTGTGATAGGAAGCCTTTTGGGATTTATAAATGGTCTTGCATTTGCAGTATTGTAAAAAATAAAAATGTTGAAACGTCTTTTATCTGTTTTAATAATTTGCCTCAGCCTTGTTTTTCTTGTTTATTCTCGTGTAGTGCCTGTTTCAAAAATCTGGAAAGGATACACTGTTCTTTATGCTGATGTTGCAATCGCTGAGAATACTGTTTTGGATATTCTTTCAAAATATGGCATAAGCGGGGTTATCTCGATGAGGGAGCACGGGAAGGCTCTTGAAACAATGGCGCCTGCTCGGTTTGAAAGCGAGAATGCTCTTTCGATGGATTATCCTGAGGAAGTCAAAAAGTATTTTTTCGACGAAAACAAGCGCTTTGAGCTTTATTATATCCCTGACGATTTTAGGGGTGAGCTTTCTTCTGCGCTGTCATCTCTTTTGGCATTTGGCACTTGTGGAATCGATGAGTCTTTTTCATACCCGTTTTTGGTGCCTGTGGTGTGCTTTTTGTTTTTTGTGTGCTTGCTTTTCAGCGCAGAAAGTCGGCTTTCGTTTGTTTTGTTCTCGATTTTCCCGCTCGCATTCGCAATTTGCGTCCCAAACAGCATAAATGGCGCTGCTTCTTGTCTTTTGCTTTATGGCTGCTTCTTGCTTCAAAAACTTTATCAAAAGCCGAATGCGATTTTTCCGGGCTTTCACAATGTGTTTTTGTTGCTTTCGATTTTTGCGCCTGTTTTGATTTGCTTTTCTGTATCGCCAAAAAATGCGCTTCTTTGCGCAGTTGCTGCGATAGGGCTTCTCTCTTGTGCTGTCATGATTTTGCATTTTGACGGAAAATCACCGAAAGGCTTTGCTCGCAATTTCCGCGTTGGAAGTTCGAGTTTTTCTCCAATCAGCATAATATCTTCGCCCTACGAGGTTGTGATAACGCGAGAAGTTGCGGATTGTCTTTTTTTGTGTGCGGGCGCAATTTTGCTCCAAATTGTGTTTTCGCTTTTTCCTCTTGGACATTTTTCATCTGGAATGAGCGTGAGCGGCTTGGCTCTTCCGTCGCCGACGGCTTCTCAAGAAGAAGAGTATCTTCCTGATTTGAATGATTATTTGAACTGGAGCTGGAATCTTGTAACATTCCAATATCGCCCGCTTTGGGCTTCTGTCAATGACAGCGCTTCAACATTCAAAGAGGGTGATGTTGTGGAAGTCCCTTTTTATGGAATGGACGGCTCAAAGGTTGTGAAGCGCTCTTCAAAGCAATTTGTCTATGGACAGCAGTTTTTGAAAGAGATGCTCTCGTCCATAAAAGATGAAGGGCAAAATCGAATTGAATTGCTCTTGGCTTCTCAAGGTGAAAATGCGCGCTTTTCGTATTCTTCATCATCTGGAGAAGTAGAAAGAGTAAATCAGATTTCGCTCGTGATTTTGTTTGGAACTGTATGCATTCCGCTTGGAATGGCACTTTATTATATACATAGAAGAAGAAAACAATATGCCAATAGTATCTAATTTCAACATAACGGAAAAGTGGCAGTTCAAGTGCGCTTCTCGTGCATTTTTGCCACAACTGGCTGTCGTGCCTTTTATGCAAGAAGATTCTTGTCATTGCCGTCCTCTTGTGAAAGTAGGGGATAAAGTAAGTGAAGGGCAGATAATTGCAACTCCTCTTTCGATAATCAAGAATAGTTATTCAGCGAATATTCATGCTCCTCTTCCTGGTGTCGTGAAAGAAATACGCTCTGTTTCACTTCCTGACGGGAAGCGAAGCGATGCTGCTGTAATTGCTGTTGGAGGCTCGTTCTCGTTTCTCGGAAAAAAGAATTTTCCTGCGGAATGGAGTTTGTTTTCTCCTGAAAGTCTTCAGAGCATGATTGCAGAAAAAGGAATTATAAGCACTTTTGAAAAACCTTGCAGTCTTGCTTCTGAAATATCTCGTGTGAAATCTTCTTCAAAGCGCTTTGTTGTTCTTCGCCTTTTTGATGAAGACCCAAGTCGCCAGACAGATTCTTTTGTTTCAAATCGATACCCTGCTCAAGTTGCAGAGGGCTGTTCTATCATTGCCTCCGCTTTGCAAGCAGAAGGTATCATTCTTGTCGCGTCCAAAAAAGACGGCTCTCCGATTACGACAGAAATAAAGAGTCGCTTTTTTGAAAATATTGAGCATGCTACCGTTTCTGCTGATACATCTCAGTATCCGTGTGGATTCAAGCGCGATATTGTTCGGCTTGTGAAAAAAAACTCAAAGAATATCGCTCCTGTTTTTGAAAGCCTTTCTCATAAAGACCTTTTCATTGACCCAGAAACTGCATTTGCTGTTTACGAGGCTGTTGTTTGTGGAATCCCGATGACAAGTTGCTTTGTGCATGTAACAGGTGATTGTCTTCGTGTTTCGGGCGTTCTTCGGGTGAGCATTGGAACAAGCATGGGATTTTTGGCATCTCAGTGTGGTGGATTTTTGCATAATGTATCAAAAGTTGTTGTGAACGGTCTTTACACGGGAACTGCCGCACCTGGTTTTGATGTTCCTGTAACAAAAATTGTAAAATCTGTTACATTCTTGCCAGTTTTTGAACTTGTAGACCCTCATTATGCTTCTTGTGTCAGGTGCGGTGAATGCAGAAAAGTTTGTCCTGAGCATTTGTATCCTGACCTTTTACATTCAAGGTTAAAGGGAATGGATAAGGTTGTGAAAAAGGAACTTCTTGAAACTGCTTTGCTTTGTTCTGGTTGTTCATTGTGCAATAGTGTTTGTCCTTCCAGACTTCCGTTGAGCCAGTCGATTGCAGTTTTGAAAAAGGAGCGGAATTATGAATAATGTTTTTTTGAAAAAATCTATAGCAGCAAAAGAAACTGTTATTTTGCGCCCGTTTGTTTATACAAAACCTTCTGTCAGAGCGTCAGTTCTTTCTGAGATTTTTTTGCTTGTGCCACAACTTTTGGCGCTTTTTGCGACAAGGAGTTTTTCTTCTCTTTTTGTAATTTTAGCAGCAGTAATGGCGTCAGTTCTTTCTGAGTTTGTTAATTTGAAAAAATATCGCCGTCATCATGACACTCTTGCAATTTCTATTGCACAGGGGCTTTTTACAGGAATGTTTTTGCCAGAAACTTTTCCGCTCCTTGCAGTTTTTTGCATAACGTTTTTTGTGTTCACGCTAGTAAAAAATGCGTTTGAAACATTTTCAGGTTCTTGGGTAAATCCTGTTGCTGTTGTTGTTGCAATTGCATATTTTACAGGCACACAGTTTTTCCCGTCTGCAATTATGACTTCGGATTTTGCTGGAAGCGTAAATATCGGCGGGTCTATTTACCAGAGCGGAGTTCTTGAGCCGTTGAAATCAGATTTTTCTCTTACACCGTTTTTGAATGAAAAAGTGTTTTCCTTTTTTGGCATTTCGCTCCCGACAGGCTATGTTTCTCTCCTTATTGACAATGGTTCTTCTATTCCTGCGTTCAGATTCAATGTGTTGAATATTGTTTCGTCTTTGATTCTTTTTTCGCTTGATATGGTTTCGTGTGTTCTTCCTATTTCGACTGTTGCTGTGTATTTGATACTTGTGAGAACTGTCGGCTCTTTTTTTGCAGGAGGGCTTTTCTTCCAAGGTGATATGCTTTTTGCGCTTTTGACAGGCGGTGTTCTTTTTTGTGTTTTGTTTGTGCTTCCGTGGTATGGAACTATTCCGTATACAACTGGTGGCAGAATCTTTTATGGTGCAGTTTGTGGCTTTATTCTGTTTGTCATAGCAGGACTTGGTTCTTCTCCTGCGGGTTGTATTTTCTCTGTTCTTGTTGCAAATACTGTTTCTCCGTTTATTCAGCTTCTTGAAGACTCAAGGATAAATCGTCATGTTTTGTTAGAGCTTTTTCCTGAAGCAAAATCAATGAAGGAGGCGAAAAATGCTTAGCAGTTCACAGCGTCAACTTCGTGATTATGGTATTTTCCTTGGATTGCTTGTTTTTATGTTTGCTGTCTTGTTTGTATTAACGATTTTCTCAAGAAAAAGTTGGGAAGATGGCTTGAGAAGTCAAGTTCAAAATGTTCTTGAGCGTGAGTGTCCTGGCGAATATTTTGTTGAGGATTTTGTTTCAATAAATTCTCCTCTTTCAACAAGTGCTGCGTGCTATAAGGTTTCTGCGAATAATGGTGCTAATGCAAGATATGCCGTGATTTTGCGAGTGGCAACGATTTACGGACCTGAGCCTGCTGTTTTTTTGTGCAATGATAACAGTGTTGCTTTCATTGGATTTGCACTTTCTGACTTGGAGGTGAGCAAAAGAATTGAGCGTGCTGCAGAAAAATCTCAACTTTCGTATTGGAGTTCTGAACTTATGAGAATTTTTGCAGAGAAAGAAGAAGGAGTTCAAAATGAAGCAGAATAATCTTTATGTTTTTGTTGCAGCCTCTCTTGCACTTTTTGTTCCGGCTCCTGGTCGTTTTGCGTTTGGCATAATTCTAATTCTTTTTCTTAATATCACAATGCTTTTTGGAACATTGTTCAGAAAACTTATTTGCGTTTTGAAACTTGGCAATTTGCAAAGTGTCCTTGTCGCAATGATGCTTGTTTGTATCTCAATGGCAGCAAAATTGGTTCTTTCGCTTTATTGCCCGATTTATGCACTGACACTTGGCTTTTTGCTTTATCTTCCTGCATTGTCATCTTTTTTGATTGGATATTTTTTCGACCCTAGCCGCGAAAAGATTTCTGTCGAGTTGGCTGAAAATATGAGCCAGTGTTTACGTGTTTCGACAATTGCTATTGTTCTATTTTTGCTCCGTGATATGTTTGGATATGGAACGATAACATTGCCTGCTAAAGATTCTTTACTTTGCTTTTATCTTCCAGCACGAAAGTTCTTTATGCAAGCAGGAGATTTTATAGCATCAATTCCTGGAACGCTTGTTCTTGTTGGACTTTTGATTGTTTTTCAAAACCATATATCACGAAAATTCCGAATTGCTGAAAATCTCTATTTTAATCGTGGAGCAAAATCGGAGGAAGAAAAATGATTTCAAGTATTGTCTATTATATTTTCTATTCATCAGCAGTCCTTTTTTATGGCATTGGCTTAAATCGCTCTGCTGTTGTCTGCATGGAGTTAAAAGGGCAGACTGTAAGGGCTATAAAGTCTATTTTGACAGTAACGTCTTCTGCTGTTTTGAGCTATCTTGTTTGTTCAAGTCTTCTTGTGCCGTTTGGATTGGCTGAGCTGTATCCTTTTGTTTGTGCGTTGATTTTTATTTCGCTTTCTGTTTTTTGTGAATCAATCGTCAGAATAACATCCCGAAAATCAGCAGCAGAGTTTTCAATTTCACTGCTTTCAATTTTGCTTTCTGTCAATGAAGGCTCTTCACTTGCAAGAGTTACAATAATATCTTTATGTTGTGTACTTGCATTTTATTTGTTTGTTCCAATTTTGCATGCTATTTTCCGAAGAATCGAATCAGGCGAGCCATGCAAAGATTTTTCAAGCCATTCACTTGTGTTTTTGAGCATTGCGGTAATTCTTCTTGCACTTTTCTCATGGAATGTGTCTTGGCTTAACACAGGAGCAGTAAAATGATTTTTTCAATGCTTTTCTTTTTTTTGTTTTTATTTGTTTTAAGCGGAATACTGTTTTTCATTTTCAATATTCTTCTTCCTGCATTGCACCAGCAAGCAATAAGCACAGAAGCACCTCTTTTTTCTCGTGAAGAAATACAGTTCGCTGTTCAGAAAAATGAATTGAAGCCAGAGCATTTTTCAAAAGTTGCAGTTGTTCGTTGCTCTCCAGAGCGTAATTTTGAAAAAGAGCGAATGAACTATTATGGTATAAAAAAATGCAAACTCTTTTTTGAACAGTGTGAGACACTTGATTTTTGTGATTGGAGTTGTGTTGGGCTTGGCGATTGTGTTCCTGTGTGTCCTCAAGAAGCAATTCAAATAACAAACGGTGTTGCTGTTGTTTCAGAACTGTGTAGCGGTTGTGGAAATTGCGTTGATGTTTGCCCAAAAAAGATTATAAAACTCGTCAATCTTAATTTTGCAGAATGCAAGCATTGTGCAGTTCCTGCTGAAGAAAAAACAGATTGCTCTAAGTGTCATTCTGTTGAAAAAAATGAGCTTCCTCCCAGCAAAGACTTTAAATTTTGGGAAAGATGTTATAAACTGTTTTTCGGGAAATAAACGTGGGGATACTAAAATTATGCTTTTCTCTCGTGGCTGATAAATCAGACCGCGACGATGCTCTTGAGCAGAATTATCATAAAGTTTATAAAAGATTTGCGTCTTTTTTGTACGCGCATCCAAAATTGCCGTTTTCGGTCTCTTTTTCAGGTGCGCAACTTTCATTTTATAAGAAAAATCACCTTGAATATATTGATTTAATTTCACAACTTACAAGCAGAAAGCAACTTGAGGTTCTTGGTGGTGGATATTATAATCCGATTTTCCCGCTCTTGTTTCCGCAAGACAGAAGCGGGCAGATTGAGCTTTTGACATCAGAACTCAGACAAACAATCGGAAAGCGTCCTCGTGGAATGACGCTTTGTGGTTCAGTTTGGGAGTCCTCTTTGATACCGTGTTTGCAGACGTGTGGCATGGAGTATATCTTTCTTGACAGCACGCTTCTCACACATAAAAAAAATCGCTACCTTCCGATTATCGCTGCATATCAGGGAAAGTCTGTTGCTGTTTTGCCACTTTTTAGAAATCTTGAAAGCATGGGAAATCAAAGTGCAGCCGATTATGTTTCCCTTGTTTTGCGCAAAGTCCAAGACGAGATTCGCGATGATGAGAACTTCGATGCTGATCATGTTGTCAGTATAAGCGTTAGCGCCGAAGAAATGGAAAAACTGCTTGATTCTCATTTCCTTGATGATTTGGCAGCGGTTGCTGAAAACAAAAGCGTTCGTGATGTAGAGATTTCAAACCCTCTTGTTGCAGTGAAAAACTGCACGCACTTTGAGCGCCAGTATATCCCTGCAGGAATGAACGCTGACATAGCAAAAAACGCCTCTCTTTGTGATAACGGAATACTTCGGGCTACGATTTATGACCTTTTGCAATATCATCCAAGAAGCGACAGTCTTTATCGCAGAATGATGTATGTGAGCCTTCTCACAAACCAGTGTCATGGCGACAAAATGCGAAAAAAAGAAGCCCGTGAGCGCCTTTGGGAAGGGCAAAATGGAAAGGCTTATATTTGCTCAACGACAGGAAGTTTTGCTCCAACGCAGGTTCGACAGGCAGCTTTCAGAAGTTTGAATGCAGCAGAAAAACTTGTTCGCGAGGCGGGTGAGTTCAATGAATCCGTAACAGCGTTTGATTACAATGCCGACGGAATTGCAGAGTATATTTGCCAGATGCAAAGTTATACAGCGTGCATAGAAAGAGTTGGTGCGTGTATTTCGGAACTCGAAATATTGCGTGGCGGAAATGCAGCCGACAGCCTTTCAGAGAAAAAACACGGGCTTTTTGTTGATTATCTTCTTGAAGTTTCTGATTTTGATGATTTTGTCAGCGGAAAGTATGCAGGAAACGCTATTTTCGCAAAGACGCTCTTTAGTGAAACTATGTTTGACCCGCAGAGAAGGGAAGTTCGCCTTTCTGGAAGTGGCGTGTTCTCCGAAATGCAACAAACAGTGTCGCTTCGAAAGAAGTTTATGACAACAAGTTCTGGCATCTCAGTTCAGTACATTTTGCGAAATGAAAGTCCGATTGTTGTTCGCGCAAAACTTGTCGCTGAGCTGAACTTTGCTGACACACACTTTGCAGAAAACTGTTGTTACGCATCAGAGATAATCTCAGCTGGAACGCGAAAGAACCCAGAGAACAACACATTCACAAGCGAAGTATCCTATGTGCAGCTCACCGATACGCTCTCGAACGTCGCATTCGTGCTAGTTCCGAACGAGAATGCAGGCGTTGTCGTGAGCCAGAGCGATACACAAGGCGGGCGCACCGTTTCGGTTTCTCTTTGCTGGGACGTTGACCTTGCAGCAGGGCGTGAAGTCGAAAAGAACGTTACACTTTCAATCATGGCAAGCCGTCCGCGCAGAGCGTGATTTTTAATGCCAATCGCAAAGAGAAAAGCCGATAATAAAAACTGTGAAACGAAAATCATTTGTCGCTTTTATAGCGCTCTTTTTATCAACTTTCCAACTTTTTTCTCAGCAAAGTTCCTCACAAGGAACATCTTCCGCTTCCGAAAGCCGATGTCCCGCGCTCCTTGCAGGATTGTGGCGAGGAAGTGACCGCTATGTTTATTTTGATGGCGGTGAAAACGCAAGCGACGCTTCATTCCCGCTTTCAATCGTCCTAAAAGAGTACTACGGTCGAACGCCGCCCAAAGCACTGCCGCAGAGGAAATCAGCGTTACATACAAAAACCTTTTAGACGCAGATTATGAAAATTGTGGTGCGTGGGATTTAATCGTGAAGTATCCCGGCGAAAAACAAAGTGTGCATATCCCCGTTGCTGTAATCGGAGAGCGCCTTTATCTTGACTTTGCGCTTCACGAAGGCGAAGAAAAACTTTTTGGCTTTTACAAGCGCACAGGAAACGCGAGCGGAATCACAATCAGCCTTCCGTATCGCGAAAAAGAACTTGATTGCCTTTACCTCGTCGAAGGGAACGCTGAGAGCGTTGAAAGTGAGGAAAAGAGCAAAAAAGGAAGCCGAAAGCAAATCCCTTATCTTCCGACATCAGCGAGAATGCTCGCATATTATGGCGCAACAGGAGCAGGCGAGGACGAAGAGAAAACAGAAGCGAAAAATGCATCAAAGCCGCTTTTCGCTTATCATCTTCGATACTGGCGCACAGATATGGAGTATCAAAGCGACGCCATTGTTTCTTTCACGCCTCTTTCTGGCGAGAAATACGAAGTGAAAAAGCACCTCATCTCTGCCGACGAGGTTTTCACGAGCGTTCCTGGTCGAAGAAAGGAAGTTCGCAATATGAATAAAGCCGTTCCCGACGTGATAACAGATTACGAACTTGGCGAGCGGGACGACGGAAAAGTGCTTCTTGCGGTCTTTGGAGAGCCGTATCTCGTTCGCGATGACGGCGTTCTTCAAGCGATAATAAAAGAAGCGAACAGCCACAAAAAGCCTCCTGCAAAGCCGCTTTTCAAGAGCTCAACTCTCGATTTCCATGCAGAACTTATCGATGAACTTGAAAAGTATAATCCGACAATTCAGGCGTTCAAAGCAAAGGGCAATCGCTGGTACTTGAAGCCTGTTACATATCTCGACGACATTGCCGAGCAGAACAGCAAGAAAGAATAAAACAAAATGGGCGAGTGTGATAAAAGCACCCGCCCGCTTTTTTATTCTATTCCCCATTCTTCAAGTTTGCGCGAAAGAGTTTTTCTGCCAATGCCCAAAATCTCTGCTGTCTTAGATTTGTTGTTCTTGTTTGCTGCCAAATTTTGCTCAATAATCATTCGCTCAGCTTCATCAAGACTCACACCAAGCGGAATCTTTATTCCCTCGTCCGCTTCTTTTGTGTTAATCGCAGGCGGCAAATCGTCCACCGTAATCACATCGCCAGAAGCCATCACCACCGCACTTTCCACGCAATTACGAAGCTCACGAATGTTGCCAGGCCAATCATAACTGTAAAGCGCAGACTTTGCACGATTGTCAAAGCCCTTGATGTTTTTGCCGTTTTCTTTTGAGAAAATCTCAAGATAATGCGAAAGAATTAGCGGAATGTCCTCTTTTCGCTCGCGAAGAGGCGGAACGTGAATGTGAACAACGTTCAAGCGATAATACAAATCCTCGCGGAAATTGCCCTTTTTCACTTCATCTTCAAGATTTCTGTTTGTTGCCGCAATCACGCGCACATCAACTTCAATCGTCTGCTCGCCGCCAACGCGCTCAAACTTGCGTTCTTGCAAAACACGCAGGATTTTTATTTGCAAACTTTGATTGATTTCACCGATTTCGTCAAGAAAAATGCTTCCTTCGTGAGCCAGCTCAAAACGCCCTTTGCGCATTGAATCCGCACCTGTGAACGCGCCTTTTTCGTGCCCGAACAACTCGCTTTCAATCAGCGTTTCGCTCAAAGCCGCGCAGTGCACTTTTACAAAACTCTTGTCTTTTCGGCTCGAAAGATTGTGAATTGCATTCGCCACAAGTTCCTTGCCAACGCCGCTCTCGCCCGTAATCAGCACAGAAGCTTTGCTGTCTGCAACCTTTTTTATCATTGCCAAAACGCGCTGCATTGGAGCAGATTTTCCAATCATATCGCTTGTAACAGCGTTTTTCTCGGCGGCTTCTTTGAGTTCACTGTTTTGTAGCTTTAGTTCTCTGCCTTGAAGCGCGCGCTTTACAATCATCGAAAGCTGGTCAAGATTGAGCGGTTTTGTCAAAAAGTTGTACGCACCGTTTCGCATAGCATCCACAGCAGCGTCAATTGAGCCGTGCCCAGTTAAGACGATGACAGGAATTGCAGGCGTGTCCGAAGCAATGCGGCGCACCACTTCTTCGCCAGAAACGCCAGGCATACGCAAATCGGTAATCACCAAATCGATGTCGCCCTTTGCCACAAGCTCCAAGCCGTCTGCGCCGTTTTCTGCCGTCTTGACGTTGTAGCCGTCCATTTCAAAAGAAGCTGCAAGCCCGTCGCGAATATTTTTTTCATCATCAATAATCAAAATCGTAAACTTCAATTTTCTTTTCTCCCAAACCTTTTCCCGCACGGGATTTTTCCCAATTTTTTTCTCAACTCTCGCCAGCACGGGATTTTACTCAAAAACTCTTTTTTAACCCTTTCCAACACGGGATTTGTTCAAAAAAATGTTTTTTGACCTTTTCCAGCGCAGGATTTATCCAAAAAAATGTTTTTTGACTCTCGCCAGCGCAGGATTTATTCAAAAAAATGTTTTTCACCTCTCGCCAGCACGGGATTTCTTCAAAAAACGATTTTTTGACCTTTTCCCGCACAGGATTTGTTCAAAAAATTTTTTTTCTACATTCCAAAGTACTTTGGTGAAGTGAAAAATACTTTTTAGACATTCCAACGAACTTTGGAGAGCCAACGCAGTTGCTATGCCTGCTCAAGAGTGCCAGCGGCGTCGATGAACGGACGGAGCGTGTTGATTTTGCTTTCGATAGCCAAGCAATCTTCTTTGTTGCAGGTCAAAAGTGGCTTGTCGGCTTGCGGAACATTCAGGCGAATTGTGAACTGAGTGCCTTTGCCCTTTTCGCTTTTTACACTGATGTCGCCCGCAAACTCGCGAATGATTTTGTACACCATCGTCATTCCCAAGCCCGTGCCGTTGACCTTTGTTGTGAAATATGGCTCAAAAATATGGCTTGCGGTTTCTTCGCTCATACCTTCGCCGTTGTCACAAAAGCGGATTTCATAAACGCCGTCTTTGATTTCGCTTTCAATGCGCATTTCGCCGCCTTTGTTCTCGCCAAACTTTTCGATAATCGCTGCTATCGCGTTCTGCTCAATGTTCGCAACCACTTGCCGGAAGAGTTTCTCGTCAATCAAAAGCCGTGTCGCGCCCGCATTGAGCCTAGTTTCAAAGTGAATACCGCGGCTTTTTAGCTCATCGATAAAGAACGTGGCAAAATGGCTCACGAGCGCGTCTGGCTCGGCAAGAACAAGCTCTGCTTTTACGGGGCGCACCGCAAAAAGAAAATCCATAATGACTTTGTTGAGGTTTTCAATTTCTTCGTTCACCACGTCGAGCCGCTCTTCCATAAACTTGGGCTCTGGAAGTCTGCCGTCGCTGCTCCGTGCGCGCTTGAGGGCTTTTTGCAAAAGCTGAATGTGGATAGAAATTGCGCCAAGGGGATTTTTGATTTCGTGGGCAACGTTCGCGGCAAGGTTTGTGAGGCTGGCAAGACTTTCCATTCTGTGAAGCAAAATATCTTGCTTGCGCTTTTCGGTGTTGTCATCAATTTTGACGATTGAGCCTGTAACGAGCGTTTTTTCGCCTTTTTTCTGCACGAGCGGCATTAGCGAAACTGTTACGAAGCGCACCGCCGAGCTTCCAAAGAGCTGCAAAGAAAATTCTTCGCTCGCGTTTGCTTTGTCGTCGTCGTGGCATTTTTTGAGGAAGGCTGAAACGCTTTCGTCCGCGATTAGCTCCCAAACGCTCTTTTTGTCTTTTGCGCTGGTGAATGGAACATAGCGTTCGGCGGCTTTGTTTGTCAAAAGCACGTTCCAATCTTTGTCTAGGATAATTATGCCCGTTGAGATTGATTCCAAAATCGAAGCAAATTTGTCGTTTTCGTCGTTGAGTGCGTCCAAAATGCGCTCTATTTGCTCATCAGAGAGTTTGGAAATTTTCTCCGACGCCCTTTTCATAAATCTTTTCATTTTTATTCCGAGATTTCTCCGCTCAAGTCTTCGCCGACTTTGAGAGTCATGACCCTTTCCTCAACTTCGCCCGCATCTTCCCAAGGACGCCTGTAGCGGAACGTCAGCGTTGTGCTTCCTTCTTTTTTGCATTTGATGAAGAACGTCTGAACACCGCCTGCGCCGACGAGTTTTTCGTCTGCGTCGTCGCTGACATAATCGTCTGCGATTACCTCTGCGATTTCGCTGTCCTCAACGCTGCATTCCCATTTGTAGCCCGTGGAAAAGTTCGCTTCGAGCGACACGAGCGCGATATGCTCTGAGAGCGCTTGGGAAAAATCTTCGCTTTCGCTTTTCGCATCGCTTACGTTCGTGCTTTTGCAAGAAGAAAACATACATACCAAAATCAAACCAAAAATAACTGTGTGTTTCATATGCGCTTATTCTAGCATTTTTTTTCTCTCTTGTCATTTTGAGATTTTTTTTTAGAAATTGCTTTCTTCACTTTGAAGAAGACAATTTTTGATTAGAAATTGATTGCTTCACTGTTGCATAAGTCAATTTCGGATTAGAAATTGATTGCTTCACTCTGCATAAGACAATTTTGGATTAGAAATTGATTGCCGCAGTGTTGCATGAGTCAATTTCGGATTAGAAATTGATTACTTCACTTTGAAGAAGACAATTTTGGATTAGAAACGCCAATGCAGTTTTGACGCTCTTTAGCATTTTGCTCAAATCTGCTATATTGAAAGCCGCTGACGTAATAAATGAATAAAATATCATCTTGAAGAGGTTTGATTTATGGAAAAGAATGAAAAATGCGTGATAAAGTTCACATGCGCCTCTGGTGCAAAAGTGCCGTCATATCAGAGCAAAGGCGCGGCAGGCGCTGATGTGTGCGCTTTTTTGAGCGAGGACGTCGTAATTGAAAGCGGCGAGTACAAAATGATTCCGACAGGGCTGTTTCTTGAAATCCCAGAAGGCTTTGAAGTTCAGGTTAGACCAAGAAGCGGGCTTTCGGCAAAAAACGGCGTTACAGTCTTGAACACGCCCGGAACGATTGACAGCGATTATCGCGGAGAGGTCAAAGTGATTTTGATAAACCACTCAAAGCAGCCGTTCACAGTCAAAAACGGCGACAGAATCGCGCAGCTCGTCATCGCCTCTGTTGTGCAAGCGTCTTTTGAAAGCGCAGCAAGATTGTCTTCAACAGAGCGCGGAGAAGGCGGCTTTGGCTCAACGGGGATTCGCGGATAAGTTTTTTTGATTTGGAAAAATTGATGAAAAAAAACGTGCTTGTTCGCTATATCGTGAAAGAACTCTTTTTGTATTTCTTTATTTCGTTTCTCTTTTTCTTTATGATTTTTTTTGTGAATGAAATTCTGCTTCTTGCAGAGACAATATTGCGACAGCGCGTTCCCGTCGCGACAGTCTTTCGCCTCATAACGTACTCTCTTCCTGCGGTAATAGCGCAATCTGCGCCTTTTGCCACTCTCGTGGGTTTTTTGATGTGTCTTGGCAGGCTCGTGAGCGACAACGAGATACTGATTTTGCGGGCGAGCGGGCTTGAATACCGCTTTATAATGATTCCCGTCGTCGTTTTGGGCGCGCTCATTTCTGTTTCGTCGTTTTTCGTCAACGATTATCTTCTGCCAGTCGGGAAACTCAAGTTCAACCGCCTCAAAAAAGAAATCATACACACAAACCCCGCGATAGAGCTTGAGTCGCGCTCGATAAAGCGCACGAATGATTCGACGCTGGTGATTGGCGATGTCGACAAAAATCAAGTTTCGGATTTGGTTGTGTTCGACAGCGACGAAAAAGGCAATCAGCGCATAATCGTCGCGGAAAACTCAAGCGTCGAAAAATCAAGTCTTGGCGGTATTCTCATGGAACTGAAAATGCAAAACGCGACAGTTCTTTTTTTTGACCGAAAAGAAAAAACAACGCTTGATTCACTTTTTGCAAAGACAGTGTTGCTGAACGTTTTTTCTTCAGCGTTTGTCGATTCCTCGAACCGCATTATGCCAAGTGAAATGACTTCTTATGACCTAAAAAAAGAACTTTTGCGAATGGAAGCAGAGGAGGAAGTGTCAAAAAGGACGCTGAACAATTATCGCGTTGAATACAACAAGAAGTTTTCCGTTCCGTTCGCCTCTCTCTTTTTTGCGCTTTTGGCAATGCCGCTTTCGCTGATTTTCGCAAAGCGCTCAGGACAGACAATCGGGCTTATAATCGGGCTTATGATTAGCGTTTTGTATTGGGCTCTCACGATTTTGGGACAGATTTTCGGAATCCGTATCGGCTTGAACGGCTTTTGGGCAATGTGGACGCCGAACTTTGTCATCGGGCTTGCAGGCGTCGTGCTTTACTTTAGGCTTAGGAAAAAATGAAACTCGTTTTTTATATTTATCGCTCCTTTTTCCTTGTGTTCCTCGGAGCGCTTGGATTTTTTTGCCTTGTGCTGAACCTTGCGGATTTGCTGATGAACCTTTGGCGCTATATAAGCGTCTCTGCCTCTGCCTCAGACGTTCTAAAAGTGCTTGTTCACTACGTTCCAAAGACGATTTCGTACGCCGTTCCGATTGCCGTTCTTTTTGCCACAGCATACACGCTCAGCAGCCTTTACGCGAAGAACGAACTCACGGCGGTCTTTGCTTGCGGAGTTTCCCTTTTGCGCTTCACATCGCCGCTTCTTGTCTTTTCGCTTTTTATGAGCGTCGCGCTCTTTTTGTTCGAGGACAATATCGTCGTTCCCACTTATGCAAAAAAAGTCGCCTTGCAAAAAAAAGTGCTGAAGCAAGAAGAAAAGCGCAACAATGACAGAATCGTCATAATGGCGGACGGCGGAAAAATAATTTACAAGGCTGATTTTTACGACGATGCGGCACAGCAACTTTTCGGCATTTACATCGTTGTGAGGGACGATGAGCGGCGTTTCGTTTCGGCGTTCAGGGCGAACAGCGCGCTTTGGGACGAAAATGTCTCACACTGGATTTTCTCGGAAGCGCAAAAATACAAAAAGGGCGAAGACGGAGAGATTTCTATAAGCGAAATGAGCGAGGACGATTTTTCGCTTTTCACCGAAGTTCCCTCCACATTCCGAAACAACACGATAAGCGTCGAGGAAGTGAACACAAAAGAAGCGCGTGAATACATCGAGCATCTTCAAAAAGCGGGCTTGCCGTCAGCCGAAGCGCGCAGTGTTTACTACAAAAAGTTTTCGTTTCCTTTCGTTGTCTTTATCGTCGTCTTCCTTGCAGTCGGGCTTTCGGGAAAGACGCAGAAGAACGTGCTTCTCGTGAGCCTTGCGCTTTGCATCAGCGCCGTCGTTCTTTTTTACGTCATTCAAATGATAACGATGCTCCTCGCAAAGTTCGGCTCAATTCCGCCTCTCACGGGCGCTTGGTTTCCCGTCGTTCTTTTTGTCGCGCTCAGCATTGTTTTGTTGCGATTTGCCCGCACATAAAAAAGAAAATGTGATACAATGCCGAAAATAAAGATGTTTTTGTTCTCCCGTTTTGGGAAGAGCAAACGATTTGTGCTTTCCTGTTTTGGGAAAGGCGAAAAACAAATAAAATTATTTTTTGAGGGATAGATATGGGTACTTTTTTTGAGCAGTTCCACAAAGACGCGAAATGCCGCGCAAGAACAGGCGTGATTCATCTTCCGCACGGGGATGTGAAGACGCCTGTTTTCATGCCTGTCGGAACAAACGCGACTGTCAAGGCGATAACGAAAGACGACCTTGAGGAAATTGGCTTTGAGATTATTCTTGCAAACACTTATCATCTTTATCTTCGTCCGGGAAGCGATTTGATTGAGGAAGCGGGCGGACTTCACGGTTTTTCGAAGTGGAAGAGAAACTTTTTGACTGATTCGGGCGGATTTCAGGTGTTTTCGCTTGCAAAACTCCGAAAAATCACCGAAAAGGGCGTAACGTTCCAAAGCCACGTTGACGGCTCACGCCATCTTTTCACGCCTGAGAGCGTCGTTGACACGCAGACGCAGTTCAACAGCGATATTCAGATGCAGCTCGATGTCTGCACGGGCTGGAACACGGAGCGAAAAGAAGCGGAGAAGGCTCTTTCAATCACGAGCGACTGGGCAAAGAGAGCAAAAGCGCGCTGGGAAGAAAAAAGGGACGCGGGCTACAAAGGAATGCTTTTCCCGATTGTGCAGGGAAACTTTTTCAAAGACCTTCGCGACAAGTCAGCCGATTTTGTCGCTTCTCTTGAGACTCCGGGGCTTGCAATCGGAGGCTTGTCTGTCGGAGAGCCGCCTGAAGTCTACGAGGAGCTTCTTGCATACACGGCTGCCCGCCTTCCTGAGGACAGGGCAAAGTACGTCATGGGAATCGGCACTCCTGATTACATTTTGCAGGCGGTTGAGAACGGAATCGATATGTTCGACTGCGTTTTGCCTACGAGAAACGCCAGAAACGGCTCGTATTTCACGCACGACGGCTTCTTGTCGATAAAGCAGGAGCGCTTCATGCACGATTACGCTCCGATTGACAAAGAGTGCAACTGCAAAGTTTGCCGCACATACACAAGAGCCTATCTGCGACACCTTTACAAAGACCAGGAGATTTTGAGCGCAATGCTCGCCTCATATCACAACCTCTATTTCTTGCACAATATGATAGGCGAAATCCGCGAGGCGATAAGCGAGGACAGATTCACCGAATACAAAGAAAACTTCCTCCGCCGCTTCCGTGCAGGCGACATAAAATAAAAAATAGGAGAGAGGAGGATTTATGAAAAAAAGCACTTGGAGAAAAACAGTTTTTTCGCTTTCGCTCTTCTTTTTGATGCTTTCATCACACGCTTTTGCTCAGGAAGTTGACGCTGTTTCAGGCGCGAGCGAAGGGCAGAGCACTCAAGTTGAGGAGAGCGAAGAAAAAGAGGAAGTGAAAAAGCGTGGCGGAAAGGCGAAAGTGCCTGCGGCAAAAAAGCCGATACAGCCAACGAGAGAGGAAATCGAGGACGCTGAAAAAAGAGAGAACAGCAAGATGGACAATTACGAGAAAAAAGTCCGCGACACGTTCCTCTTTGGTCTTGAAGCCGAAATCACAGACCAGATTGACACGCTCAAGAACGCCGAAGACAAGCGCTTTGTGAACGAGATTTACAATATGTTCCAGACAAGTGAGAGCAATGTCGTTCGCGAAAAAGTGCTCTCGTATTTCACAGCGCTCAAAGACCCGTGTCTTGAAGATTATGCCGTCACGGTCGTGAATGACCCTTACGACATAAAAAAGAACATCACCGACGCCGTTTTCAAGTATCTTAGCGCCGTAAAGTGCCGCGAGGCGTGTCCTGCGCTCATTGCGCTCATGGAAGACGAAGCGGAGAATTACATCGACGGCTCGATTGCGGCTCTTGGCGATTGCGGCGGAGATGAGGAAGCGCAGTTTTTGGCGGATTATCTTGACAAAGACGATTTGTCGAGCGGTCGCCGTCAGGAAACAATGAAGGCGCTCGGAAAACTCAAAGCCACTTCAACTTGGGACAAACTGCGCGACATTCTTGAGGATGAGAACGAAAACTCGTTCGTAAGAATGTACGCGGCGGAAGCCTTGGGCGCGATGGGCGAGAGCGCTTCCGTCGACATCCTTTGCGAGCAGTACAGAGCGGCAAGCGACGCAAATCTTCGCGTTTATATCATCAAAGGACTTGCATATTTCAAGGACTCTGACGCTCAGAAAGTCATCGAGCAGGCAATCCGCGATTCATTTTACAAAGTGCGCCTCGAAGCGATTGAGGCGGTGAAAAAACAAGAGATAAAAAGCGCCGTCCCGTCTCTCGTGTACCGCGCGAAAAACGACGGCGAGGCTGTCGTCAAAAACGCGTGCTATCCCGTGATTGCGGCGTTGAACACGAGCGAGGGAAATGAGTATCTTGTGTCGCTGATTACAGACAAAAAGTCAGGCGACACCACGAAGGCGAAGGCTGCAGCGGCGCTTTTGCAAGAAGGACACACCGGCGCAAAAGAAATCGTCGACCTTGCCATCGAATGCACGAAAAACGACGTTCACAAGCAACTTCGCTATGCGCTCGGAAAAGAGATGGCGAAGTACAACAAAGGCGAGTTTGCCCGCGCTTGCTCGGCGTTCCTTGAAAGCAAGGACACTCCGACACAGGGAACAGGGCTTGATATGTGGGCGAAAGGCAGATACGGCGAATGTAAGGGCGCTGTTGAAAAAATTGCCGACACAACCGACACGCGAAAAAAGCCGACAGTGA
>CACYWZ010000034.1 GCA_902778325.1 uncultured Spirochaetaceae bacterium | reverse complement strand
ACATATTGTATACGAGCAGAAAACACTCCAAGTCGACTCGTATACATATTGTATATGAGCAGAAAATTCTACAAATCAGAGCGTATACAATTTTTTATGTGCTCAAAGGGGTTAGGAAAAAGGCTTCGAGCAGGCTTTGAGGAATGATGTCAAAAAAAATTCCCTTCTGCAAAAACCCAAAGCAGAAAGGAATCGTCTTTATAAATCTCCTCTTTTTTTTTAACTAAATTGCATATCGCTGAAAAATCAGCATTACCTCACAGTTTTTTGTCGTTTCCATATTCGCAAAGAGCGTCCGTCACGCGAGCGTCTTCGACAATCTCAAGTGTCTTTGTCCTTGAGTTTTTCTTGTAATAGCGCACCTCGCCGACTCCTGTTCCGCCCGAAAGCACATTCGAAAGCGCAATGCCGTCAGGGTGGTCAAAATCACGGAAGTACATGCTTGATTCGTGGCAATAAATATCAATATCGACAACGTATTTTCCAATATGAAGATTTGAAGACCAGTGAAGTTGTCGTGAGCCTGATTCGTCGATTGACTCAATGCAAGAGCATTGAACGGCCTTTCGTCTGAAAAGGAAGCCTGATTTCAAGCAGAAAACCTTTCCTTCAAGTTTGACGTAAACAATGTATTTGTCTTTTCCAATTTTCTGAACGGAGAAGCATGAGTTGGAAAGTTGCTTGCTGTTAATCGTGCTGACAAGATTGCAAGCTGAAACATGGTACCAAGGGCTTGAAAACTCAGTTCCGCAACTAAAATCAGAGTAGCCAAAAGAAACGTTCGGGACTGCCTGATATTCTTCGCCATTGAAGTGCAAAACGCCTCCGACAACGGTCTTCACGCCATCAGAATTCCAAGCAAATTTTGAAGAAGAAGCCTCTGGTGCTTTTATAATCTGCTTTTCATATTGAAGATTCCAGTCAAAATTTCCGGCAGGCTCACTGACAGAGCCAATCAAAACATCGTCTGTCAAAGTGAAAGCGCCCATCTGAAGGTTTCCCGTTTTTTTGTCAAAAATGACTTCAGAGAGAGTGCAATACTTGAAAAGTTCCTTTCCGCCACGACCGAGTGTTCCACAACGGACGGCGCAATAAGAAGGAAGAAGTCCCTGAGATGCTTTCGCCTCTGAAAAAAGAACTGCGCGCTTTGGTGATATTGAAGGGTTTATGAAATAAAACTCGATGAAAAACGTCTGCTTCTTTCCGTTTGTTATGTTTGATGCAACAAAAACAAAACGAATGTGTGTGAAACCTTTTGATTTCAGTGCAGAAAATAACGTGTTGTGATTTTTCTTGCAAATCTTTGTAAATGCCATTTTTCACCTTCCCCGAAAAAAATCGAATTTTTGCGATTTTATCAGTATATCGGCACAAAAAAGACGGCACTACAGATTTTTGAAATAGTTTTCTTAAGTCTTTTTGGCATATTACTAAAATTTTATTTCATCTCTAGGAAGTTCGTCATTCCGAACTTGTTTCGGAATCTCTATATATGCAGCGCAGATGCTGAAAAAAGTTCAATATGACAATAGTTTTTGTAACATTCCAATCCTGCTTCAAAAAAAAATTGAGAAAAAATACTTGCAGACAAGAAAGAATCTCATATACATTTGTAGTTATGGATAATTTGCTGATTGATTACATCAAAAAGAACATAAAAGACAACAATGTGATTTTCGTTTTTCCGACTCAAGTTGCTGCTGAAGGCTGGGCTGATTGGGTTTTGAAAAACAGCGGCGAGACGGGAGTCAGCTCGCTTTCGATGAACCGCTTTATTGCATGGGACGATTTCAAGGGCTCTCACATCAGGGCGGCACAAAAGGACTTGCAGTCAATACGGACTTTGATGCGAAAAGTTTTTGCCTCGCACATTATTGAAAAAAATGCGCAACTTTGTGAAAAGGGTGAGCCACTTTTTCAGAGTCTTATCACGCCAAAATATGCGAAAAATGCTGCGAGTTTTTCTGACTGGATTTCAAAGATTCTTCCGTCGCTTCAGCTTTGGAAGGACTATCACGAAAGCGAAGAATACAAGGCGCTGGCGAAAAAAAAGCAGATTTGCGAAAACGACGCGGAAGACCACGATTATGAGACGCTTTATGAGGAATACAGCGCGTTTTTAAAGGAGAACAAAAAGTTTGACCCAGCGTGGATAAAACCGCCTTTCACACCACAGGGAAACGAGCGGTATTGCATTGTTTATCCAGAGATTCTTGAAGACTGGGCGCAATACAGAACGCTTTTGCAAAACGCAAAGGAAATTGAGCTTTTGAGTGTCGAAAAGCACACTCAAGATTATGCTTATGAGAGCGTTCACTTTGACTCTTCAGTGCAGGAAATCCGCGAGGCTGCGCTGTTTTTGCGCGAAAAGCACAAGGCGGGCATTGAGTGGACAAGCATGACTGTGAGTGTCAGCGACATTGAAAATTATGCGCCATATATTGAGCGGGCGTTCTCGTTTTACGAAATCCCGTACACTGTAAGGCGCAGTCAGACGCTTACATCTCATCTTGCGGGAAGTTTTTTTGAGCAAATCCAAAACTGCGTGAGCGAGAACTTTTCGTTCGACTCAGTTCGCCGCCTTCTTTTGAACGATGCGATTCCGTGGAAAAACAAAAACACAATAAACGCTCTCATTTCTTTTGGAAGGAAAAACAATTGTCTTTGCTCTTTTTCAGGAAATGATATTTGGGAAGAGGCGTTTGAAAATCCTGTACACTTGAAAAGCATAGATAAAGACGAGGCTGTCGAGAAAGAGAAATATCTTTGTGATTTTTACACCGAACTGAAAGAGAAGATAAAAGCGATTGTTAAATCAAAAACGTTCAAGGCGATTTTGGCGAATTACAAGGAATTCAAGAAAAGTTTTATCGACTCTGAAGGCTTTGATGAGATGCCTTTAAGCGACAAAATCATAAGTCGCTGTATTTCTGAACTTTACGCTCTTATCGAACTTCAAGACGAATACAAAATCAACACCCAAAAAGAAGACAGAAAGATTTTCATTCCGAACTGCTATTCTTTTTTTGTAAAGCATCTTTCGACTGTGCAGTATCTTGAGCAACTTTCAGAGCGTGCAGTTCAGGTCTATCCATACAGAACGAGTGCTGCCGCGCCTTACGAAATCCACGTTGTTCTTGGCGCGACACAGGATTTGCTTTCGGTTGGAACGATGTTCAAGCAACTTTCTTTCTTGAGCGACGAAAAGCGAAAACTCATTCTTGAAATAACGCCTGGTGAAAAAAGCGCAATCCAAAAACTCAGCGAACTTGACCCGTCAGAGTATTTTATTCGCCTTTATCAAATCAATTCAAAAGAAAGTGCATATTTCTTTTCATCGCACTTGTCGTCATCAGGATACGGTTTTCCGCATGGCGCGCTAAAAACAAAAAGCGCCTCAAAGGACGAAAAACTTTCGCTTCGCTACGATATTGCAACGGCAGAAAAATACGCTCTTCTTGGAAAAGATATTCCTGAAAGCGAAACTTATGCGTTTTCAAAATGCGAAAATGAAAAGGACGCATTTCCTTCTTCCATGCTCAAATTACAGAAAAAGGGCTTTGAGCAATGGAAAGAAATGCACGATGATGACGCTGAAAAAAGCGATGACACGCTTTCAAAAAACAAAATCCGAAGTGCTATCGACAACACTTTCAAAGATAAAAAGACTGGAAAATACAAAATTAGCCAGACGTCTATTTCGGCGTTTTACAAGTGTCCGCGAAAGTGGCTTTTTGAGCGCGTTCTAAAACTAAAGCCTCTTGTGAGCGAGGCTCAAATCATCGATGAGTTCTTGATGGGAAAGATAAATCACTCTGTTTTGCAAGAATACTGCACAGCTCTCAAAGACAAGTCGCTTCAGCTCACTGCTGTCGATGAGTTTACGCTTTATCCTGAATACAAAGAAATCCTTTCACAAAGCATTGATAAAGCTCTGAAAAAGTTTCTTGAAGAAAAGAAAGACGAAAAAAATGAATGGGACAAAACGCTCAGTTTTATGACGAAAACTGTTGCGGGTGTTCAGCGCTATTCGCTTGAGGAGACAATGGAAAAAAGCATTGCCAAACTTTCTTTCGACAAGAGAATCAAAGGCTCTTTTGTGCTTGCGACAGAAAAACAATGCGCTGAATATGCGCCAGAAGGCGAAGATTATGCGCTTTTGGGAACGATTGACTGCGTTATACGAAACGGCGATGACATCATTTTGCTTGATTACAAGACAGGAAGCGTTCCTTCTTATGTGACTCTGAAAGAGGACAAAAAAGGCGAAGAGCCTGATTTCCAATTCCCGTATTATACAGAACTTTATGAGAGGGAAACGGGAGAAAATGTTTCTGCGGCGTTCTTTTATTCAATAAGTAAGCGAGAGCTAAAAGAAGTCTTCAACAAAGGAGATTTGACACAAGAGCAAAAGGAAATGTCAGCGCAAGAATTGGCAGAATTGAGCGAAATCGACAGCAAAAACAAGGCGCTTTTAACAGTTGTTGATTTTGCAAAAACGAGATTGCACTGTCTTAAAAAGACGAGAGAGTTTTGCGAGGCGATGAAGTCGCTTGATTTTGGAACGGCAGCAAAAAGCGAAAATTGTGTGAGTTCACAAAACTACGGACAGGGCTGCTTGGATTATGTTGCGATTTGCCGAATGTTCTTCACGGTTTCAGGCGAAAACACTCAAAGCGAAAATGACTAAAGGAAAAATTATGGAAGAAGTGAAAAGCGAAAAAAAAGAGACAAAAATGCAGTTGGACGAAAATCAAAGTCGCGCTGTTGACACTTTTGAGAATGTCGTAGTCAGTGCAGGCGCAGGCTCTGGAAAAACGAGGGTTTTGGCAGAAAGATTTTTGCGTCTCATCGAAGGAAAGAGGGATAAGGAAAGCACAGATGTCGACAGGATTTTGACGCTCACGTTCACGAACAAAGCCGCAGTCGAAATGAAGGAGCGCATCTTCAAAACGCTTTCGAAAAAATCAGCCGAAAGCCCGCTTGCGCTTGCCGCCGTGAAAAACTTTGACAAGGCTCATATTCAGACGCTCGACAGCTATTTTTCAGACATCGCAAAGCAAGGCGCGCATTACTACGGCATAACACCAGCGTTTTCTCTTGACGAAGATGGCATAAAAGCAAAAATCAAAACACACGCGCTTGAGTTTATTCTTTCACGAAGCAAAGAAAATGAAGCGCTGAAAAAGATGACAAAGATTTTCACGATTGACGCTTTGGCTGAAACAATGTTCGCTTATGCAATCGTAAAATTGACGTCTGTCGTTGATTCTATCGATTTTGTCAGCGACCTTGAAAAGCAAAAAGCAAAAATCGCAGAACTTTGGAAAAAGAACACAAAAATCTCTGACTCGGCAATCGGAAAAATGAAAGAAGCGCTCTCAAAAGAAGAAAAGAAGACATCAACGCTTTCAACTTTCGACAATTTTTTTGAGACAAACGCACTTCCAACAGGCTCAGAAATCACGTTCGACACAAACAACGTTTCTGCGCTTAGTGAATACGCGCTTTATCTTTCAAACCTGATTTCTTGCGTCGAAAGAGCGCCGTCTGGAAAAAAAGGCGCATCTGGAGAGGTCTCAGAAGCGTACAAAGCGCTTTACGAGCCATATTCGATTCTCGCAGAATGTATCAATTTTGCTTCGAGCTACGAGACAGCAAAAGAAATCGCTTCATTGCTGAACGATTTTGAAAAAGAAGCCAATGAAATCAAGCGCACATCTGGAACGCTGACTTTCCGCGATATTTCACGACTCGCTTTCCACACGCTCAAAGAGCACGACGACATAAGACACACAGAGCAGAAGAAATTCGACAAAATCATGATTGACGAGTTTCAGGACAATGACCAAATGCAATGCGACGTGCTTTTTATGCTAGCAGACGAAAATGAGCGCTTTGATGAAAGCGGCTATATCATTCCAAACTTTGAAAAAGAAAGCGACAACTACATTCAAAAAAGGCTCGGAAAAGAAAAGCTGTTCTTCGTTGGAGACGAAAAGCAAAGTATTTATCGCTTCCGAAACGCTGATGTCTCAGTATTCCGAAACCTTCAAGAGCATCTTGGATTGCGCCTTGAACTTGACACAAACTATCGCTCAAAGCCAGAATTGATTTTTGCTTTCAACGCAATTTTCGGCGGAACGGAGCATAATCAGGGCGTATTTCCGAGCGAAAGCAACAGAGCGCACACACAATCTTATGAAGCAGTCTATCAGACAGTCAAAATCCCAGAAAGCAAAATGAGCGATTTTGATGCTGCAAAAAAAAGAGTCGAAATTGATCTGTACAAAAGCGAAGAAAAGAAAGACGACAGCGAAAAAGAAGCGCCAAACAAGCGAAATTGCCAAGCTGCATTTATCGCAAAAAAAATAAAGCAGCTCGTAAGCGAAGAAGGCTACAAATACAGCGACATTGCCCTTCTTTTCAGAAAATCGACAAATCTTAGCGCTTACGAAAAGGAACTGCTTCACGCAAAAATCCCGTATTCAACAGAAGTCTACAACGGCTTTTATTCTGACGGGCCTATAAACGACCTTGTGTCATATTTGAAAATCTGCGCGTATCCTGACGATGTGAATGCGCTCGTCAAAGTCTTGAGAAGCTCTTTTGTGAACTTGAGCCTCGAAAGCGCCCGCGCTCTTGCGTCAAAAATAAAAGAGACGCTTTATGAGCAAAAAAGCGAGAATGTCGAAAGCGATACATTCGCACCTTTTGACGAAAAAGCAAAAAACGCAGCAAAAGAAATACTCGGAGAAGGCACAAGCGAATACAAAAGATTTTTGATAGCGCAGAAAAACTTTTCAGAGATAAAAAACGCGCTAAAAACAAAATCAATCTCTGCGATAATCTCGATTCTTTGGAACGATTTTGGCTATCGATACGAAACAATGTGGAATGCAGACGTGAGCATGTACGCTCCGATGTACGACATTCTTCTTGAGCTTGCAAGAAAGGCTGAGCAGAACACGCAAAACCTTGCCTCTTTCATTGATGAAGTCGAAACATACAAGGACAACACAGAAAAAATCGACAACCTCAACGTCCCGATGGAATCAAGCGACAGCGTCAAAATCCTCACAATCCACAAGAGCAAAGGACTTGAGTTCAAAGTCGTTTTTGTCTGCGACATCAGCGCGTCTCCAAAAGCATTTGCAACACCGCCCGTCATTTTGAGCAAACAATACGGCGCAGTCCTCAAAATGCCTCCGAGCGACTTTTTCGAGCGATGCAAGACAAAAGACGGAATGGAAATCCACAAAAAAGCGAATGCAAATTATTTTGCGATAGAAGAAGAGATGAGAGCTGAAAAAGAAGACGAAGCAGAGCTCAAGCGAATCGCGTATGTCGCTTTCACACGCGCAGAAGAGCGTCTTTTCGTTGTCGGAGAGAAAAAAGATGCGCCAAAAGGGACGATGAAGACGATTTTCCACATAATTTCTCCTCTTGTCGACGCCAAAGAAAATCGACTTGGAGTTTTTTGACAGCGAAATCGCCAAAAAAGACGAGAACAAAGCCGAAAACAACGAGATTTTGAACACAAAAGAAGCAAAAAATGAGTTCGCAAAGCAAAAGGCGAGCATTTACGAGAGCGCAAAAGAAGAGCCGAGCGAGATTATCCTTCCTCTTCACATGAGTCCTTCTTCCCTTGAGACAAGCGAAGAAGAAAAAGAGAGCGCAAAAGAAGTGCCGTTTTCAGAGATTGACGAAATCGTCAAAAAATCGATTCCCCGACGAGAAGTCGGCGCTTCTTCGGAAAAAGAAAAAAAGAGGCGTCCGCGATTCGGCTATAACGATTTTGGCTCAATCGCGCACAAAACGCTCGAAAAGCGTTTCAACACAAAAGATGATATCCACATCGAGCAAAAACTTTATGACGGAATCGACGACGATAAAGACGTCAAAAAAGTGAACGAAATCTGCGAAAAGATGGCAGACACCTTTGAAAAATCCGCTCTTTTCTCGCAGTGCAAAAAAGCCGCCGAGGGCGAAGAGAGGGAACTTTATTCAGAGTTTGGCTTCAGAAGCACACTTGAGGCAGAATGCGCCGACGGAAAAAAGCACGCAGTCGTAATCAGAGGCTCAATAGACTTGATTTTCAAAAACGAAGACGATTCTGCCTTCAAATACACAATCGTCGATTACAAGACAGACCGCGCCGTCAAAAAAGAAAAATATTTGCCGCAGCTTTCCTGCTATCGCGCGGCCGCAGCGGATATTTTCGGCGTCAAAGAAGAAGAAATCAGGTGCGTTTTGTATTTTTTGCGCTACGGGCAAGAAATCGACGTTTCACAAGAGTGCTCAAAAGAAAAAGCGAGCGCAGAATTATCGCGAGTTTTGGCTTCAATCTCAAAAAACGACCTTTGACCCTTTCATTTTTTTTACAAACGCCGCCAGTGACTCGGAACGGCGTTTGTAAAACTTTACAAAGCCCGCCAGTGACTCGGAATGACGTTTATAAGACTTTACAAAGTTCGCCAGTGAGTCGGAACGGCGTTTATAAAACCTTACAAAGCTCGCCAGCGACTCGGAATGCTGTTTGTAAAACCTTACAAAGCTCGCCAGTGACTCGGAATGCTGTTTGTAAGACCTTATAAAGAGCGCCAGTGACTCGGAATGCTGTTTGTAAAACCTTATAAAGAGCGTCAGTGAGTCGGAATGCCGTTTGTAAGACCTTATAAAGAGCGTCAGTGACTCGGAACGCGCTTTATAAAGTTATGGAAACGCCGTCGGTGAGTCGGAATGACGTTTCCATAAACATGGAAACGCCGTCGGGAAGTCGGAATGGGCTTTCCATAAGTGTGGAAACGCCGCCAGTGACTCGGAATGACCTTTCCATAATCGTGGAAACGCCGTCGGGAAGTCGGAATGAGTTTTCCATAAACGTGGAAACGCCGCCAGTGACTCGGAACGAGGTTTCCTAAAAAAAAGGTTATAAAAGGAGAAAAATAGTTCTTATTTCTGAGAAAATGTTTTTCGCGTGTTATAATTTTTTCTGACGGCTATGAAAAAAATTTTTATTGTGCTTTTAGCAGGTTTTACGATTCTCCTTTCTACCTTTCTTCTTTTTACTTTCCGCTCCAAAAAAAGAGGTATTGTGCAAAAAATACGGACGCTGATGTTCGCTTCTATCGAAATCTTGCTGACAAATATTTTTATTGTGGCCGCACAAACAAAATTAAATGCGACAATTGCGTATTCGCTGTATTTTGCGGGATTGGACTGGATTTTGCTTTTCACGCTCTCGTTTTGTTATGAATACACGACGACAAGGCACAAGGCGCAAAAAATCAAAAAGGTTCTGAACGTTCTTGTCGTTCTGGACACGCTTTCTTTTGTTCTCAATATTTTCTTCAATCATGCTTTTAAAGTTTTCTTTTTTGGAAATATCTGGAAAATAAGTCCATCTCCGCTTTATTCGCTTCATCTTGCGCTGGATTATGTTCTTGTCGCGATGTGCTTTTTCTATTTAATCCGCGCTTTTATTTTTGCGCCTTCGATTTACAAAATCAAATATGTGTCCGTTCTTGCCTCAATCGCTCTCATTGTCGGCATAAACGCGATTTATATGCTCACGCGAAGTGCACACGACGCTTCTGTTCTGCTCTACCCTATTTTCTCGATTGCCATTTATTATATCGCGCAAATCGCCATTCCGTCGCACCTTATGACGCTGACGATGAAGGCGGTCGCGGACGACTTGAAGAATGCGCTTGTGATGATTGACATCTACGGAACTTGTGTTTATATGAACGAATCCGCAAGGGAGATTTTCTCGGCGGAAAAAGACACCAAAAGCGAAATTCTGGAGCTTCTTGGCGAAAGCACGGATTTTTTTGACAAGCCGAACTCTGTTTCGGCGTTCGAGATGGAAAAAGATGGCAAAACTCACCATTATCGCCTTGAGTTCAACCGTCTTGAAACAAAAAAAGGGCGCTTCATCGGCAGTTATTTTATCATTGTTGATATAACGGACGAACTTGAAAAACTTGCGCAAGAGCATTTCCGCGCAACGCACGACGTTCTCACAGGGCTTTATAACAAGGAATATTTTTATGATATGGTCTCTGAGCGGCTTCAAACTGACCGCGAAAATGATTATCTCATGTTGTGCAGCAATGTTGTAAACTTCAAGCTCATCAACGACCAATACGGAACAAAGCGTGGAGATGAGGTTTTGAAGCGTATTGCGGCAGAAATGCAGCGTCTTGCGTCAGGAAGCGACATTCTTGGGCGTCTTAACGCAGACCGCTTTGCGCTTTTGATGCCGAAGAAAAACTTTGAGGAAGAAATTTTCCTTATTGAGTCGCTGAAATCGCTGAATCTTCTTGATGATGCTGCTTATTCTGTTATTTGCCAAATCGGAGTTTATGCAATTGAAGAGAGAAACATTCTTGTGTCCGTTATGTGCGACCGCGCTTTTCTTGCGCTCGAAACGATAAAAAAGGACGTTTCAAAGCGACTTGCATACTACGATGACGAGCTTCGGCGCTCTGTTTTGCGTGAGCAGGAAATCACAAACGCTATTCCGCACGCAATCAAAAACAACGAGATTCAGGTTTTCTTGCAGCCTCAATTCGACCGCGACGGAAAAGTGCTCGGAGCAGAAGCGCTCGCAAGATGGTTCTCTAAAGACCGCGGGCGCATTCCAACGAAAGAGTTTATCAAGACGCTTGAAGATAACGGAATGATTACGGTTGTCGACCAATATGTTTGGGACACTGCCTGTCGCGAACTGGCAAAATGGAAAAAAAGCGGAAACGAGGATTTATACATTTCGGTAAATATTTCGCCAAAAGACCTTTATCTTCTTGATATTTGCAAGACGTTGTGTGAACTGGTTGAAAAATATGGTATTCAGCCGAAAAATCTCAAGTTGGAAATCACAGAAGCGGCTGTTATGCTTGACGCAGACAGACAATCAGAGCTTATCGACAGGCTCAGGAACGCTGGTTTTAGTGTGGAAATGGACGATTTTGGTCGCGGCTACTCATCGCTTAACACGCTCAAAGATTTGACGATGGACGAGCTGAAAATCGACCTTGAGTTTTTGCACGACGCTAAAGATGCGCAAAAAGGACGGAAAATTCTTGAAAAGATGATTTCGATGTCAAAAGAAATCGGTCTGAAGGTCGTTACTGAAGGTGTTGAAACAAAAGAACAAGCAGATTTTTTGCAGTCAATCGGAACAGACATTTATCAAGGATATTTCTTTGCTGAGCCGATGACGCTTTCTAAATTTGATGAAAAATATATTCAAAGTGTTGGCAATTTGCAATCATTTTGAAAAAAAGATAATATACAGAAATCTTTTTTGCGCATATAATGGAATCTGGAAGCAAAATTGAAAGCGATATTATCCAAACTGTCATTTTTATTTCTGCTCTTTATTTTTCTGTCGTGTTCGCTAGACCCGTTCGGCGAACTTTCCGATTCAGAAAGCGACTCCAAGTATGCTGACGAAAGCGCAGAAACTCTTAAAGCGTCTTCTGAAAATACAAGCGCATCTTCAGATTTGGCTTTTGTTTCCTCGATTGAAGATGCGATTCCAGTTGTCTACAACTTGATTGATGGAAAATATATTGCGCGCGACAACTTATCTGACGAAGAAAAGGCTTCTTTAACAGTTGAGACGGTTATTATTGAAAGCGAAATAAATGATATTCCAGTCTCAGAAATCGCTGACAACTCATTTTTGAATCTTAAAAGCATAAAAATCGTGTCTATCCCAAAATCAATAAGAAAAATCGGAATCGACACTTTTTCATTTTGCTCTGCACTCACGGATATTTACATCGATAAAAGCGAAAACGAGTTTTTTGCGCTTGAGGGCGGTATTTCGTTTTACAGCAGAATTGAAGAGCAAGCAAAAGATGTTTGCTGGCACTTTGACAGCGCAGGTCCTGACGCACTTGCACTCGAATCTCTTTCGAGCGAAGTTGCAGACAGCGCAATAATGGTGACTTGGACAAATCCAGAAAATCAAAAAACACGCGAAATAAATCTCAATTTGTTTGAAGCTGAAAACAATTCTCTCGTTCAAAGCAAGAAAATAAAAGACAAAGAAGCAACATCATATATATTTTCAGCGCTTAAAAACGAAACACAATACAGAATAACTGCAACTGCGATAAATATTTTTGGCTTTGAATCAGAAGAAACTCAAACATTTGCAACGCCCTCTTCAAGTTCCCAAATCTCATTTTGCTTGTCAAATCCGTTGATTGATGAAAACGGGTTTGAATTTGAAAAAATCGACAACACAGCAGCATTCAAAATCGTAAATTACAACGGCAATGAAACAGAAATTGAACTTCCAAGTCAATTTCAAGGGCTTCCTGTAATTGAGATTGATTCTGATACATTTTCAAATACAGAAAAAAGTATTGTTTCTGTCAAAATCCCTGCAAGCATAACAGAAATCAAAAAAAACGCTTTTGCAGGATTTTCAGCGCTAAAAAATGTGTATTATTGCGCAAATGAAAACGCTATCAAAATTGAAAGCGGAAACAAAAAACTTGTTAGCGTTTTATGGTTCAACACAGCAGAATATTCTGAAAGCAATTTTTCTTTTATTGTTGCAAAACGAAAGGGTGATGCCTCTTTTTCACTTTTGAAATATGAAAGCGATTCTATTTTTGTGAATCTTGGAGAAATCGCCTCAAAATATGACATCACTTCAATCGCTTCAAATGCTTTTGATAGCAGCCCTTCAATGCAATATCTTGCGCTTCCGTCAAAAATAAGCCTTGTTAAGCAAGCTGCATTCAAAAAATGCCACAATCTTTCAACGATTTGGGCTGAAAACAAAAAACTTGCAATTGAAGCCTCTGGAAATGAAAACGCGATTAACTTTGTCGAATTTGTTTCTGAAATCGACAGCATAAAAAAGAGCGCAGATGGCTTTTTAACAACTAATACGACACTTTTGAAATATGTTGGTACATCTTCACTCGTAAAAATACCAAGCGGAATCACGCGAATTGCAAATGGCGCATTTTTCAAAAACCAAGAAATACAAACGCTTGAACTCGGAACAGAAACGGAGCTTTTCATCGGCTCATATGCTTTTTTCGGAAGCAATTTGCAAAAAATAATCATACCACCACAAATAAAATCAATCTCAATCGAAAAATATGCTTTTTCGCAGTGCAAAAAACTTCGAGTCGCCTCGCAATCTTATTCAGACGAAAATATTTTTGTGATTCCTCCGTCTGTCATAAAACTTGAAGAAGGCGCTTTTTCTGGCTGCACTTCACTTACTTCAGTTCGGTTCGAAGGAGTAAGTTGGCCATCTCCGATAAACGCTCTTTCAGAGCTTCCTAACAAATGCTTTGAAAATTGCAGTTCTCTGAAAAACATCTATCTTGGCTCTCAGATTTCAATTCTTCGTGATTACGTTTTCAGAGGCTGCACAAATCTTTCGGAAGTCAGAAATATATCCTCGCTTTCTTTTAAAGATAGCACGAACGAGGGAATACGTAGCAAATTGCAATAATGTATTGAAAAAAAAGTTCCGATATTAAAAGACAAATAGGAGAAAGCAGTCGTGAAATTTACATTAGCAGGAATAATAGCGGTTTCCGCAATCTTGTCGGCTGGGCTTTTTGCAGAGCCTTCCGCAACTGGAAGCCAAAATCACACAGAATATATAGCAGCAAATTCTACGCAAAATTTGTCAAAAGTGGCTCTTTCTATCGCATTTTTTGATAGAACAATGTATTACCCAGGAGATGGGGATATAAATCCCGTCAACGTGCGCGTAAGTATGGCAAATCACGGCGCAGACACAGTTCGCTTCAAAATCGCTGACGACAGAATGTTCAGCATTGATTTTACTGGGCTAACAGTGAAAAACCGCCAGCTCAAAAACACAGACGAACTCAACCAGAAACGCACAACAAGTCGCACAGTTTATTTTAGAGACATTGTTCTTGAGCCAGGTGAAGAATATTCGTTCGTTGAAAACGTCAAGGATTATCTCAAAATTGATGAGCCTTCCGTTTATTACATCGAACTCAAGCTTTATCCAGAACTTTATCAAAACAAAAGCGTATTTCTTTCATCAAATCGCTTGAGTCTTGATGTTCGTCCAAGTCCGTCTGCTGCATCAAGCACGATTCTTCCAGTTCAGGGGGAAACAGCAATCGCGCTTCAGCCAGAAGCCATTTCGCCTGACAAAGTTGTAGAGCAGACCATCATCGCACGACAGCGCTCACTTTGGGATCAATATTTCCTTTATATGGACGTTGAGAAAATGCTTATGCGAAATCCTGTTCAGAACCGCAAATACCGCGCTTCTTCAGCAGATGAGAGAGGAAGAATGCTTGCAAACTACAAGAACGACCTCAAGCTCTCAAGAATTGACCGCGATATTGTAGCCGTTCCACAGCGATTTGAAATTGAGCGCACATCTTACGACCAAACTGCAGGAACTGTTTCAGTTCTTGAGTGGTTCCAGTATCCAACATACACAGAAAGAAAGAGATACACATATCACGTTATCCAGCGTGATGGCATTTGGCTCATCGACAATTACACCGTAGACAATTTGGGAACAGAGTAAAGCATTAATAGATGAAAGCACTTATCATTGCTGATGACGATAATTTGATTGATTTTGCATGCCCGCTTCTAAAAAAAGCAGGGTGTGAAATCATTATTTATCGTTGGTTGCTCAAGGCTCTCGACAACATAGAAGAAATCGCGCCTGACATTATCGTTTTGGACGCAAGTTCATATCCACGTCACTGGAAAGTAGTCGTGCAATATGCGGCGTCTGATGAAGACAGACGTCGATTTTTTTTGTTTTGCGAAAAACCGCTCTCATCAACAGAACTTCAGAAAGCTACTTACCTTGGCATTGAAAAAATAGTGTGCCTTGATTCAGAAAATGCCTCCTCAGAGTTTGAAAGTTGCTTCTTAAAAGAAAAAGTCCTTACGACTGCACCACTTTCAAAAAAGGCGACAAAAAGCGAACAAATCGAATGTATTTTTTCAATCGACAGCGGAATTATCACAGGACATTCTTCAAAATTTGATGGACAGCAGTTTGTTTTTACTCCAGATTACAAAGCAAAAATCCCTTCCGAACTTGAAAGAACAATAATAAGAAACGTGATTATCAAAAAAATCGCTGATGATAAAATCATTGCAATAAAGGCAAGAGTAAAAGCCGTTTGTGCAAATACGCTTGAACTTGAAATAGAAGGTTTTAGCGATGAAAAATAGTAAACAAGCAAAATTTTTTTGTGAAAGTTGTGGTTCAGAAGTTAGAGCCAACGCACGATTTTGCCCAAAATGCGGTAAGTTTTTTGCGTCCGTGAAATGCCCAAAATGCGGACGTGTTGGGGATCAAAATCTTTTCAAATCGGGCTGCCCAGATTGTGGATATGCGGCAGGAAGCGAGGAGCAATCAAGCACAACTGACGGAAAAAAAGCATCTTTTCGACAAAAAGAAAAACTCCGCTGGGCAATCAACCGCACTCAAAAAAGAGCAGGAAGCGAGTCGCTACCATCATGGATTTACATTTTCACAATGGCAGCTCTCGCATTTATCATAGCGCTCTGCATGGTCGAGTTTTCGCGCTAATCACAACTGCACAAACTGTCGCCTCACAAATCCTGCCTCACGAAGCGCACTTACCGTTCTGTAAACAGTCGCAAGACCAACAGGCTTCTTTCCGCTTTTCGCCATATAATAAAGTTCCTTGCACGAGCACTCAGGATTATTCAAAATAAGAGACAAAAGATTTCGCCTTTGAGCCGTGAGCCGATGCCCACGGAGGCGAAACACTGAAACAATTTCGTTTATTTTTTCTTCCATACAATTTCTCCCTTACAACATTTAATACAGTTAGTTTAGACTAACTAAATATAAATTTCAAGACACCGAGAAAAAATTTACTTTTTCCCCTCCAATACGCCTGCAAAAGCAAACTTGCCATTCTGAGCGCAATGAGCAACAGCGAATGGAATCGAAAGATGACACAAATTCCCTAGACTGCAATGACAAAAAAAAATTTTATCATTGCAGTCTTTCGGGGGCGCTTGAAAAAAAATTTGATGCTCAATGCAATTTTGTCGCACAACTCTTGCATTTTTTTTGAAATAGCGCGCTAGAAATTGCGTTTTATTTTTTTCTATGATAAGATAAAGCGCTTTAGGGCGGGTATTTTATGGTTACAATCGATACAAAAGAGCTTTACGAGATTTTGCAGGAAACGCCAGCAGAGCAAAACATAATGCTTGCGGGAAAACACGGCATCGGAAAATCCGAAATCGTTACAAAATTCTTTTCGGAAAAAGGGCTTTGCGTTGTTCCATTGTTTTTGGGTCAGATGAGCGACCCAGGAGATTTAATCGGCTTGCAAAAAACGAGCGCCGACGGAAAAAGCACGGAGTTCGTCCCGCCGTATTGGTTTCCGAAAGACGATAAGCCGATTGTTCTTTTCTTGGACGAGTTGAACCGCGCCCGACAGGAAGTATTGCAGACAATTATGGATTTGGCTCTCAACCGAACGCTTGCAGGGCGAAAGCTCCCAGAAGGAAGCCGCGTTATAAGCGCTGTAAATTCAGGAGAGCAGTATCAGCTCACAGAACTTGACCCCGCTTTGATTTCCCGTTTCAATCTTTATGATTTTCGCCCGACTGTGAAAGACTGGCTCGATTGGGCGAAAAATTGCGCTCTCGATGAGCGTGTTGTGTCTTTTATTTCCAAAAATCCAGTTTTCCTTGACTCTGACGGAGATGAGCAAAAGGATATTCCGACGCTCGACAAGACGCCCGACCGTCGCGGCTGGGAAAAGGTTGCCCGCATCATCAAGGGAAACGCAGAGCCTTCAAGAACGACGTGCAAGTTAATCTGCGGAATTGTTGGCGTGAAAGCGGGACTGACGTTTTTCAATTCGCTTTCAAAAAAATCAGGCGTCTCAGGGCGCGACGTTCTCACGGCATTTCCGAGATTCAGGCAGCAAATTGAACTTCTTGGAACGAGGGAACTTTGCGAGATTAACAGCGATATTTTCAACGAACTCAACACGCACAATCTCAACGAAAACGCAACGAAGATGTGCTCAATGAACTGCACTGCGTATTTCAATCTCTTGCAGGAAAAGCATTTTATTCAGGCGTCAGAGCATTTCATCACGCTCTTTTCCGAGAACAATTACAAAAAAGCAAATCAGTTCATTGTGAAAAGCGCAAGCGATTTGTACAGAAAAATATCTGCTTTCATTATGAAGCTCTAAAACTCCCCTTTTTATCGCACGGAAAAGTTTTATGGATATTCAAACGTCAAAAAGACTTTCTCATCTCATAAAAGAATGGTTCTTGAAAGAGCCGTTTTTGTTTCTGGTCTGCTGCACTCATCAGTTTTCAGAAAACAAGTCGCTCCACATTCCGTTCCGCTGCGGTAACAAGACGCTTGAATACAGCCCTTCCGTTCTAAAAGAGATTTCCGACCAGGAAATGCAGGAGTTTTTGACTCTCGAAATCTTCAGAATTGCGCTAAATCATCCGTACAAGCCACTTTCGGCGAGCAAAGATATTTCTTATGTCGAAAGCACGAATATGTGCCTGAAACTTTTTGACCACAAAATGAAAGCGCGAGATTTTGCCAGAAGGCTCAACATCAAAGAAGGCACTGAATTGTGGAAAGAGGACACTCTTAGCGCAGAGGAAACTCGACAAATAATTTCAGACATCAGCGCAAAAGGAAAATGGGGAAATGTCAGCGCCGACATTCAGACATTCATAAAAAGAGCGCTTTTTGACCCGCAGATAGACGTTCGCGACATCGTAAGCTCGTTCAAAACATCAGTGCTCTCATCTCACCGCCTTATGACAAGAATGAAGCCGAACCGCCGTTATGGCTTTTCGGCGCTTGGCTCAAGGCGAACGACAATACCGCGCATTTTGCTTGCCGTCGACACAAGCGGCTCAATAAGCGATGACATTCTCAAAAAATTCTTCTCGATAATCAACATGTTCTTTTCGCATGGACTTGACCGCGTTGACGTCATCCAATTCGATACGAAAATAAAAGGAAAGCCTCTTTCATTCCGTCGGGCGCGCTCCTCAATTCGCTTTACGGGAGGAGGCGGAACGAGCTTTCAGTGCATTTTCGACTTTTTGAAGACGCACAACAATTACGACGGGCTTATAATCCTCACCGACGGCTATGCGAAAGTTCCGACAGTGCCGCTTTCGGTCAGAGCGCACATTCTTTTTTTGTTCACAAGCGAGGAAGAATACAATCTCCACAAAGTCTGGACGTCGAAGCTTCCGCGCTGCACAGCGTCTTTCATACCAGAGAAAAAATCAAAAGGAGGGAAAAATCTATGATGACAAACTGGGAATTCGAGATTGCAAAGCGTGCCAAAATGGAGGAAGTGTCGTACATCGCCGCTGAAATCATCGCGCTTTCGATACTCGAAGAACGCAATTACACATCAAAAGAAAACGGCGAAAAGACACGCCTTGTCCTCCTTCGTGACAACGCAGGTTTCGGCGACAAACGCAAATGGTGCATGAGATTTTTCGACAAGGAAAGCAAGAGGAGCGCAATTTTCCATCTTGCTTCAACTCCGAACCCGCATGATTGGGTGTGCGCCGCGATGGAAAAGATTCCGCCGTTTCTCGACAAGTTCGAAGCCTCTTTGAAAAAATAATTTTTACCCTCTCTTCTTTTGCGATTTCACCTTTCGGGCAAACGCCCGAAGCCAACTTTTGCCAATTTTGCCTTTCGGGCAATCGCCCGAAGCCAACTTTTGCCAATTTTGCCTTTCGGGCAGACGCCCAAAGCCAAATTTTGACGATTTTGCCTTTCGGGCAGACGCCCAAAGCCAAATTTTTGCTCTTGCGATATTTCTTAGCGTACAAAAAATACTTTTTGTCGTATTTTATGTAGCAATTTATGCAAGAAAAATGTATAATTATGCAAAATTACCGCAAAAACTTTGGAGATTAGACAATGGCAAAGATTGAGATGAAAAATGCAATCGCGGAACTCGACGGCGACGAGATGACAAGAGTGCTTTGGGCAGTCATAAAGGAAAAACTTCTTACGCCTTTTGTGAACTTGAAGACCGAATATTTTGATTTGGGGCTGAAAAGCCGCGACGACAGTGAAGACCGCATCACTTACGAGGCGGCAGAGGCGATAAAAAGGCTCGGAGTAGGCGTCAAATGCGCGACGATTACGTCAAATGCCGCGCGAATGAAAGAATACAACCTCAAGCACCTCACTCCAAGTCCGAACGGTATTATCCGCGCGGAACTCGACGGTACTGTTTTCCGCACGCCGATTTTTGTGAAAAACATCAAATGCTCTGTCTCAAGCTGGACAAAGCCGATTGTTCTCGGACGCCACGCTTATGGCGACGTTTACAAAAACTGCGAGATTAAGACTCCTTGCGCGGGAAAGGCAGAGCTTGTCTTTACGGGAGAAGACGGAAAGGAAATCCGAAAGACAATTATGGAAATGAAAGGTCCCGGCATCATTCAGGGAATCCACAATCTCGACGCATCTATCGAAAGTTTCGCCCGATGCTGCTTCACTTATGCACTCGACCAGAAAATCAGCGTTTGGTTTGGCGCAAAGGACACGATTTCAAAGACTTACGACGGAAACTTCAAGGAAATTTTCCAGCGTGTTTTCGATTCAGAGTATAAAACAAAGTTTGCAGAAGCAGGAATCGAATATTTCTACACGCTCATCGATGACGCTGTTGCCCGCATCATGAAAAGCGAGGGCGGAATGCTTTGGGCTTGCAAGAATTACGACGGCGATGTTATGAGCGATATGGTTGCAAGCGCGTGCGGCTCTCTGGCAATGATGACAAGCGTCCTTGTCAGCCCGAACGGCGCTTATGAGTACGAGGCAAGCCACGGCACTGTGCAAAAGCATTATTACCGCTATCAAGCAGGCGAAAAGACAAGCACAAATCCTGTCGCTCTTATTTTTGCGTGGACTGGAGCGCTCGCAAAACGCGCAGAACTCGACGGAACAAGCGAGCTTGCGGACTTTGCAAAGAAACTTGAGAGCGCAACGCTTTCGACTATCGAGGAAGGCGTCATGACAGGAGACCTTGCTCGTCTTGCCGAGCCAAAACCAACAAAGATTGTCAACAGCTGGGAGTTCATCGACGCTATTGCAGCAAAACTCTAAGTTGAATCTGTGATGTAAAGCAATTTTGAGCAAAAACACGAAAAAGGCGTGGCTTCTTTTTTGAAACTGCGCCTTTTTTGTTTGCAAAAGTTAATGTTTATGCAAATAATTGTCAAAACATTCTCGCGAATCCATTATTCAAACGAATAATCGCTAAAGCACACTCGCTAGACAATTATTCAAACAAATAATCACCAAAACATTCTCGCTAAACGATTATTTGTACAGATATTGAACATTACACACTCGCGAAACGATTATTCATACGAATAATCGACAAAACATGCTTGTGTCGGGAAATATTCTTGCGAAGAACGATTGTTCCACATTAAAATAAAAAAGACCGGCTTTCGCCGGTCAATGCCCATAAGCAGTCAGACAGCAATGGGTGGGGAGGGGATATGTTTTTTGCTGTCCGACATATTATATATCGTCGTGAAAATGCGCTTTCTTGAGTCAATTTTACGGCTCTTCATCTTCTGTGACAGAAGCATCGATACCAAGTGTCACTGTGTATGACCTTCCGTTTTCTGCCTTGAGTGTCCTGATGATTTCGTAATCGCCGATTATGAACCGCAGCTGGTGGTCTCCCCTACTCACGCGAAGGACTGCGTCCCAGTTTGAAATCTCGTTGCCATCAAGAAACACAATAGCGTTCTCTGGCGCGCTTATTCTGATTTCTGGCGTCACATCACGAAAGGCAACTTCAAGATTTGTGACTTTCGCCTGCTCAATCGTTACTGTGCGAACTTCATTCCGATAAAACTCCGACACAAGCGAAATTGAATGTATTCCCGTTGCAAGAACGATTCCGTCTGCACTCCCCTCAACTTCTGCGCCATCGACAAAAAGCGTGTACGGCTGAACCTTCCCGCCATCAGGCGATGAAAGCGAAAGCGAAAGCGTTCCAACTTCTGCATAAATCGGTCTTGCCGAAACTGTAAAATGAGATGTCTCAAACTCTTGAGGAACACCTTTCATCGCAAGCTGAAATCGGAAAAAAAGCTTGCCGCTTTCTGTTCCTGCAATCACTGGAACAACAGCGGTATAAGGTGTTTCGCGAAATTTTGCGCGCTTGCTTGTGGGAATCTGAACAGCCCACGTCAAGCGGCTTGGAATAACACCGCCGTTGATTTTGCTTCCGCGATAGTCAATAACGCTTTCAGAAGGCAATGGCGAAACATTATCGTAAACGCCATAAACAATAGAATAAGGCCACTCTGTTATGATTTTGGGGATTTTTATCTGGAGCTCAACTCCATTCAAATAAGATATGTCTTCGGGAAGGATTATAGAAATGCAATCATTTATACCAGCAGAAACGCTTACAATTTCATCCGCAGACTCACTTACGCTCAAAACTTGTGTTTTATGCACGCGAAACATTTCCGCGCTAACAGCTGCGCTCGTAAAAACAAAAAACAAGAATGTCAGAACTCTAAGCATTTTTGCCATAAACAAAACAATCCACTACCTTTTAGGCAAAAGAGAAGCCGGGTCTTCTGCTCTGCCGTCCATTCTGATTTCAAAATGCAAATGTGGTCCAGTAGTTTGACCTGAAAGCCCCACAAAACCTATCGTTTCGCCTTTTGCCACTTTTATGCCCTTCTCAATTCTTGTGGCAAAATTGTCCAAATGCGCATAAACGCTAGACATTTTTCCATCGTGTTTCAAAACAATGTAATTCCCATAAACAGGGTTTCCACGAACGCAATACTCAACAAATCCAGCCTTACATGCAAAAACTGGAGAGCCTACAGGAGATGCAAGGTCAATTCCCGTGTGCATCTTCCATTGACCAGTAATCGGACTTACACGATTTCCAAATGGAGAAGTCAAACGACTTTTTTCCAAAGGCATAACAAGAGAATCATCTGGAGCAATAAAAAAAGCCCTGTCTGTTTGGCTGAATTTTGCATTCTGAATAAAATAGAATTTCTCTTTATTCAAAATATAGCACACAGTTCCACCTTTTTCCAGTTCTTTTTGAAATTCTTGCTGAAGCAATTGCTCAACAGAACTTTCCGCTTTTTCAGGAATAAAAAGACCATCAGCAGAAGGCAATATAATCGTTTTTCCAACAAGGTCTTCTCTTACGATTGCAATTTTGTTCAAAGTTGCAATCGTATCATAGCGAATATTGCAGCGGGCAGAAAGCCAAAATAAATCAGTTTCTTTTGATTTTACGGTGTATTTTCTGAATGTTACAATATCCTCAAAACGAGGTTCTCCCCCCTTCTTATTGGGGATTATTATCTTTGCGTCCTCAATTTTATAAAAACCTGTCGAAGCCTTATGACGAAGCTCAACTTCAGAGCAAAATGTATCAAAAGCCTTTGGATTTCGGGGTGTTCCGTTTTTTAATTCTTCAAGCACCTCAATTTTGTCCATATCGATTTCAAAGACAGGAATATTCTCTTTTTCATCGCCAAACGCAAAGAGTGAGACAAATAAAAGCGCCAAAGAAAAAAAACGATGCTTCATTTTTTATTTTCGTCCTTAAACAAAACAGAAACAAAAATTGCAAGAGCGCCATAAATGAAAAGAGACAAAAAAGCAAAAAGCCTTCTAAACTCAAAGACGCTAAAAACGAAAAACCATATTTCACCCAAAGTCAAAATCAAAAACAAAAAGCGCCGCAAAATCCTTTTTGGAGAGCTATGACGAACAAAGCGGAATAAGATAAAGAGCAGATAAAGAGCAAGACAAAGCAAAATTCCTGCCGTATATGTTTTTGGAGAAGAAACAGCCCATTTCCACAACGGAAGAACAATAACAACACCAGACAGAACACAAAAAATTGCCAAAATAAAAACTTTTGCAATTGATGTAAGGATATGCCTAAACTCTTTTACGATTTTCACCATCATAATTACTATTCTAACTGAAAACTAAGGATAAAAAAAGGGGTCTCGGCTTTTTCCCAGACCCCTTTTTTACATTTTGCGAAAAGATTATGCCTCGCTGATTGCTCCAGCAGGACAAACAGAAGCGCAAGTTCCGCAGCTAACACATTTGTCAGCGTCGATTACACGTGCGCTCTCGCCCTCGCTGATTGCTCCAGCAGGACACTCAGATTCGCAAGTACCGCAGTTAACGCAAGAATCTCCAATCTTGTAAGCCATAGTAATACCTCTAAAAGATAAAAAGTGTTGATTTGAATAATAGCACACAATATCTGAAAACACAAGCAAGATTTTCAAAGCAAAACACTATAAAAACAAAATGTTTTGACAACAAAACAAGGTCGTGTTATCCTTTTGAAAGCATTATTCAATAAATTTTCTGCGCATCAGGAGGAGTTTTATCAGATGAACAAGGAAAAATCGTTTGTTTTATTCAATTTGCCGCCAATATTCTTCGCAATATTCTCTGCAATAATTCTTATAGCCACATATCTTGGCGTTTTGCCAGAGGGAATGGCTGGTTGTTTCGCGTTTATGATTGTTGTCGGCACAATTCTTTACGAAATCGGAGAAAGAACGCCTCCAATTCGTGCATATCTTGGAGGTGGCGCTATCGTTGTGCTTTTCGGAGTAGCGCTTCTCAACTACTTCAATCTGCTTCCTGCCGCCGTAAAACTTGCAGACGGCACAACCTCATACAATATGAAAGCGCATCTCGACTTGGTCGGCAACATCAGAAAGTTTTTCCGACCAACAGGAGCGTTCCTTGACTTTTACATTGCAGCCCTCATCACAGGCTCAATTCTTGGAATGAACAGAAAGCTTCTTGTAAAAGCCGCAGCAAGATATTTCCCTGCGATTATCGGAGCTGTCGCAGTTTCGTTCACGCTCACCACAATCGTCGGAACACTTATGGGCTTCGGAACTGCAAAATCACTCCTTCTCATAGCGCTTCCAATAATGGGAGGCGGAATGGGAGCGGGCGCTGTTCCTCTTTCAAAAATATTTGAAGGAGCAGGCACAATGAGCGCAAGCGAGGCAATCTCCATTATGACACCAGCAGTCGCAATCGGAAACGCAATTTCAATCGTGCTCGCAGGAATTTTGAGCAAAGCCCTGAAAGGAAAACTCAACGGAAACGGAATGCTCATGCAATCAGGAGTTGCAGACCCAAAAGAACTTGAAATCAGCCCTGAAATGCAGAAAAAACGAGACAACATAAGCGTTCAGAAAATGGGTATCGGACTTCTTGTGTCATGCTCATTCTTTGCATTCGGCTACATCGTCGCAAAATGCTGGGATACAATCGTGCCGTCAGTTAGCATTCACGCTTATGCTTGGATGATTATCACCGTCGCAGTCTGCAAAATCACAAATGCTCTTCCGGAAGACATTGAAATTGCGTGCTACCAGTGGTTCCAGTTCATAATGAAAAACCTCACGACAACGCTTCTTTTTGGAATTGGATTGTGCTACCTTGACCTCAACACAGTCATCTCAAGTTTCAGCCTCACATATCTGATTCTCTGTCTTGTGGCAAGCGGCGGAGCATTCTTGGGCGCGGCGCTCATCGGAAACTTCGTTGGATTTTATCCGCTTGAGGCAGGCATCACGGCAGGCTTGTGCATGGCAAACATGGGCGGAACAGGCGACGTCGCTGTTCTTTCTGCCGCAGACAGAATGGAACTTATGCCGTTCGCACAAATCTCTTCCCGACTCGGAGGCGCAATAATTCTCGTTATCGGCTCTCTGATGCTTTCGGTCATGGGCGGACTTCTCTAAATTTTCTTACCAGAAAGAGCGAATTCCAATGCGATTTGCTCTTTCTGTTCACATTTTTTCACTAAAAACGACTTTTTTTCAAAAAAACATTTGTTGTAACCCCGTCCAAGAGAGAAAACACTAAAAAACATTTGTTTTTTCCTCGCCAAAGAGAGAAAATGATAAAAAAACATTTGTTGTGACCTTGCCAAAATGAAAAAATGCAAAAAAAACATTTGTTGTGACCTCGCCAAAATGAAAAAACGCAAAAAAACATTTGTTTTTTCTTCGCCAAAGCAAAAAAACGCAAAAAAAACATTTGTCGGCGTTGCTCTTTTCTTGAGAAAGACAATGTGCTTTTTATAAGACACAGGCAAAAAAACAATAAAATCATTGCAAAATCAGATATTTTTAGCGAACTTTTTTGCATTAAAACGGTGTTTTTCGTATTTTTTGTTGTCAACAAAAAATTTATGTTTTATAATTCTAGTTATGGATATACATAACATAATGGAAGAGCAAGTCTACTCCCGTATTAATGAATTGTATGATAAACTCAAGCAGGATAACGCTTCGTGGCTCTCCTGTGACTGCGAAAACTGTCGTTTGGATACAGTCAGTTATGTTCTGAACAGAATTCAGCCAAAATATGTTGTTTCAGGTCGTGGAGCGACGTATTTTTCCGACGTGCTCAGAAATTCGCAGCTCAATGCTGATATCGACGCTCTCGGAATTGAAGGAATTCGTCTTGTAAACTCCGCAAAGCGTCCGTATCACAATGTTGCGCGTGATAAATGCGTAGAAGCCGAAGTTAATTTTCCTCGCTTTGATTTTCCTACATTTCAGGGTGTGGTTATGGACGGAAGTTCGTTCGAGCCGCTTTCTGATGCAGCAGTCACACTTCGTTTGGACGGTGAGATAGCAGAGATGAAGGATATCACTTGGGCAAATCCGTGCAGGACGTTCAAAACGTCAAAAGGCGCGTATTCGTTTTGGGTGAAGTCTATTCCGGCAGAGAAAGACGGTGAACTAAAAAAGTTCCCGTTTACTCTTGAAATCACAGCAGAAGGCTACGCTCCTGTTGCATATTCGTTCGAAGTGCCGCTGACAAGCGAGAGCACGGACAAAGGCAAATTCAATATGACTTATGCCTTGAAGATTCAAGATTTATTCATGTTCCGTGCGGATATTGAAAACCCGATGGAGTAACAAAAGTCTGAGCGCTAAACTTCTGAAAAAACAAGGGACTAAAAGTCCCTTGTTTTTTTGTCAATTATATATTTTAGACACAAAAAAAGGAACGCAGTTCACTTTTTGCGTTCCTTTCAAGCCTTTTAGAAGCCAATTTCAAGCATTATACAAGCCCTGAAATTGCAGTTCCAACAGTAATATCATCGTCCACGCTTACAAGATGGAAATAAAGAGAGCGCTGTGCAGTCAAAATCTCTTCAAGATATCCTGCTACGCGGTCGCGGATTGCATGAGTCTTGTAGAAAGTTGTTCCATTGCAAACAATGCAAACAGGGCGCACAGGGTCTTTTCCCTGCCCGCTCTTGATGACGGCAGCTGCAAGAATCGCAGCAGAATAGCGCGCACTTCGCTCAACAACAGCATCAAAGAGCATAAAGAGTGTTGTGTAATCATCTGCACTCGCCTTTGCGTCGCCAAGAAGTTTTCCGAGAGGAGTCTCTGTGCAAAGAGGTGCATGAAGGAACTTGTCCATATCAATAAGAGTAAGAGAGTTCAGAGTTGAAAGCGCTTTTGCAACACTCTCGCTGAAAAGACCTTCTTCACAGGCAGCCTTGATGATGTAATAAGCGACAGTTCCAAGATATGCGCCAGAGCATTTCTTTTCAAGACGGAAAGTGCCAGGAGCTGTAGTGTGGCTGTCAAGTTCGCGGTCAAAATCAGAATCAACAAGTTTGTTGAACTTTCCAGACTCGCAGACAACAATCTGTCTCTTCATATAGTCAGTTTCAGGCTGAATATAAGCGATATTCATACCAGTTCCAAGAATAAAACCTATGTATGACGAATAATCAAAGCCTGTGCCGCTTCGACTTGCGCCTGCAAGAAGAGCCGCAACAGTGTCATTGATGAGAGAGATTTTTTCAGGGCGCTTCCAACCATGCGCAACAAGAGCTTCAGAAAGGCACTCACCAATCTTGCAGCCAACAACTTCAGGCGCTTTCACTTCCTTTGAAAATCCGTTCAAAATGCCATCGCCATCGGCAGTAATCTGCATAGGATAAGAGAAACAAAAGCCTATTTTTGTCGCTTTATTTTTGAGATGCTCAAGATTTGTTGCGAACTGGTCAAAAAATTCCTTTTTTGAAAGCTCTTTTGCAACTCCTGGCATAGAGGTCTTTTCCATTTCGCTGATTGAAGGCTTTCCATTTGAATCAAAGGTAACAAGGCAAGAGCGGAAGTTTGTTCCACCAGCATCAATAACAATTACATTTTCATTTGCAGGCTTTTTCTCAGGCGGAAGCGCAAAGGTGTGAATCATCTCCTCGCCTGCGGCTATTCCTTTTTTGCAAAGCCCTGCTTCCATATCATAAAGAACAGCGTCTGTAACAGCGCTGACATTCAGCCGAACAGGGAAATTGTGCATAGACAAGAATGCGTCTACTAACTTTCTCATATCCATCTCCTAAAAAACGTTTCCAACAGTATAATATCACTTCAACATTTTTGCAAATATTACTTTTTACAGAAAGTTATAGCAGCAAACTTTTTCTGACTGCAAAAAAACATTGCCGAAAAAATAAAAAACGCCCATACTGTCAGTTATGAGATTTTTACACACAGCCGACTGGCATCTCGGAAAAAATTTTTATTCAGTGAGCCTTATTGAAGACCAAAAGTATTTTCTTGAAAAAATATTTTCATTACTTGAAAGCGCAAAAGATGAAAAAAATCCTTACAGCGCTCTTTTAATTCCTGGAGACATTTACGACAGAGCCGTTCCTGCAAGTGACGCGAGCGTTTTGTTAGACTCGCTTTTAAGTCGCTTGAAAAACAATTTTCCAGAACTTGCAATCTTAATTCTTTCGGGAAATCACGATAGCGCAAAACGCCTTTCATTCGCTTCCTCATTTTTGAAAAAAGACGGAATCTACATCGCCTCAAGCGCTAGCGACATTACGACTCCGATTGAAATCGATGGCGTTTGTTTTTATCAACTCCCATTTTTGACATCGCTCGAAAAAGAAGGCGAAGATGGCTTTTCAATTCTGAGAACAAGAAGCGAAATCTGCGCTGAAGCCTGCCGTCGCATACTTCTTTCACACCAGATAAAAAACAACACAAAACGCGCTGTCCTTTGCGCGCATGAAACATGCTTTGAAAAAGGAGACGAAACTTACAGCGTCGGAACAGCGGAAATTGTTCGTCCGGAGACTTTTTTGGGCTTTGACTACGTTGCGCTCGGTCACATTCACAAAATGATGTGCGTCAAAAAATCAAATCCTGCAATCTGGTATTCAGGCTCTCCCCTCGCCTACTCTTTCGACGATTCAGGGAAAAAAGGCGTCCTTTCAGTCGAAATAGACACAAAAACAGGAGGAACAACAGTTGAAAAAATCGCAATTGAGCCGCTTCATCCAGTAAAAAGACTCTCGCTCACTTTTAGCGAACTCGACAGCGCAGATGAGGCGCAAAAGTGGGAAAACTGCTACATTGAAGCAATCTGCACTGACAATACAAGCGCTGACAATCCAATGGCAATTCTTGAAAAGCGCTATCCGCATATTTTGTCATTCAGGCGAAAAGCGAAAAAGAGAAGCGGCGAGTCAGAAGAGTTTGAAATGCGCAAAAAAATCATGCAAAGCGGAAAAAAAGATGCTGACGTTATGAGCGATATGTTCTCGCTTTTTATGAAAGATTTGTATGGCGACAAATTGGACGAAAAACAGTTCCAAAGTGAAAAAGCAGTATTTGATTTTCTTTGCTCTGAAGCAGAACGGGAGGAAGAACAATGAAAAGCGTTTCAATACAAATTTGCAACGTTGGACCGTTCAAAAATGAGTTCATCGATTTTGAAGAAGCAGGCGATATGTTTTTGATTTCCGGAAAAACAGGAAGCGGAAAAACAACAATTTTCGATTGCATGACATATGCGCTTTACGGCTCTTTTCCAGGAGACAGAAACGGATGCGCAAAAGAAATGCGCTCAAAGTTCGCCGAAGGAAAAGAAAAATCTTTCGTCGAGTTCACGTTTTCCGTTGCAGGCGCAGTCTATTGTGTCACAAGGACGCTTCCATTTGAGAAAAAGGCTGCCCAAGTATCGCTCAAGAAACTTCTTGAAGACGGTTCTTGGCTTGAAGCGGAAGGCGGAACAAAAAAAATCGATTCAATTATCGAAAATGATTTGATTCACCTCGAAATGAAAGAGTTCAACCGCATCATCATGCTTCCGCAAGGCGAGTTCGCCTCATTTTTGAAGCAAAACTCAAACGAAAGGAGCAAAACTCTTTCAAAACTCTTTCCCGTCGAAAAATATTCCAGAATAATATCGATATTACACGACAAATGCGTCCAATACGAAGGCGCAATCAAAGAAAAAGAAGCAACAAAACTCGCTTTCGGTGATTTTGACGAAGAAAAAGCCAAAAACAGAATAATCGCCCTTGAAAATGAACTCAAAATGATTTCGCTTTCCCTTTCGGCAAAAGAAAAAGGTCGCGATGAAACACTGTCGGCTCTCCACAATGCCAAAACACAACTCGAAAAAGAGCAAAAATCACAAACGCTTTCAAACAAACTTTCCAAGTTGAACGAAAAAGAAGACGAAATCGATGAAAAACGCTCAAAACTCGAAAAAAGCAACCTCGCAAAAGAAGTTTTGGACTTCATCAGAAAAGAAAGCGACGCAAAAAAGAGATTGGACGACGCACAAACAAAGTGCAACGCTTACGAAAATGCGCTGAACGAAAGCCTTGCCGTTCTTTCGGCGCTGAAAGGCGAAAAAGAGCGAATAAAAACGCTTGAAGCCCAGCAAATCCAATACGATTTGAAACTAAGTTATTATTCCGAGCAAAAAACAGCCGTCGCAAGCGCAAAAAAAGCGCAAGAAGAAGCTCTGGAGGCAAAAACACAAGCCGAAAACGCACAAAACGCGCTCTTGGAAATAAAAAATGAAATTGATAATTGCGCAAAGGACTTAAAAGCGATTGGCGAAAAATGGGGAGCAGAGAAAAACGAAGGCGATTTGAAGTTTTTCCTCAGCACAAAAATCAACGAATGTGAGAAAACGCTTGATATTTTGAACAGACATCTAAGCGATGAGAAAAACTGCAAGGCAATATTTTCTGAAATCGACAAAATCAGCGCCAAAATCGAAGAGTTGAAAGAGCAAACGATTGAACAGCAAAAAGCCCTCGATGTAACGACTGAAGCGCTTTCAGAACTCGAAGAAGCAAAAAAAACAGCGGAGCAAAACGAGATGGCATCTCACCTTGCGCTTCTTTTAGCGCCGGGAATGCCCTGCCCTGTTTGCGGCTCAAAAGAACACCCGCTTATTGCAAAGAAAAGCTCCTCTTTTACGATGGACGACAAAATTGCAGCGCTCAAAAAGAACATCGAAAACGCTTCAAAACAAATCGCACAACTAAAAACGCAAGAAACAAGCGAAAGTGCGCTTCTTCAAGCCAAAAGCACACAAGCAGACGAGATTCTTTCGAACTTGGAACTCTTCGGACGAAACGACCTTGAGCGATACGAAGCGGAAAAGAGCGAAAAAATCGAAGAAATCACAAATCAGATTTTCAAACTCAAAGCCGATTTTGGTGCGTCTCAAGATATTAGTGAGAAAATCGACGAACTCAGCAGAACACTTTCAGACCTTGAGGAAAAAAGCGACGAAGCCGAGAAAAACCACGCCGTCAGATTAAGCGTTTTGAAAGAAAAAAT
>CACYWZ010000033.1 GCA_902778325.1 uncultured Spirochaetaceae bacterium | reverse complement strand
AAGAATGTTTTTGAACTCCGAAACTGAAATTTCATTATTAGAAACACTTTCAAAATTATTCAACGTTGCGCAGCTTGATAAAATCAATGCACAAAAAAGCATAATCACAGAAAAAAAAATTTTCATAAAATTTCTCCTTGAGAAGTTATCTTTCTTCATTTATGACCTCCCCCCCTACAAAACAGGCTGTGCCTGTGGCTGTTAGAGTATCTTGTAGTCAGGACCATCTTCGCCCGCGAAAACTGCGACTTGGCAAGACTGCATTACGCTTGACTCCACGAAGCGCGATAAATCAAAAGCCTCAGGAGAGAGCAAATCGTCGGGATTGTACGTCGTTTCAATGAGCCGCTCTTCGTCGTCGCTGATGACGCGCGAAAATGCCCCGTTCAAGCGCACAATGTCCTCAACCGCGCTAAAAATATGCTCCTTGTGCTTCTCCTCGAACTTTTGGCGCAAAAAGACAAGCTGCATCTTCTCGATTTCCTCGTGGTCAGAAGTGGTTGGGTCAAAAGAGCCAAAAGCGCAGTTGTCCACGCGTTGCCACTCGGCAAAATCGGCTAAAAACGCCGTCGAGTTCATCTTTAACGCCTTCAAAACCGACAAAAACCACGGAACAGCCCGCCCATACGAATAAAAGACCGAAGTCGCAAAAGCCAAATCCCTCGCCGCCTTCGCGTCAATCGTGTTGAAAGTCCCCGTCGGCTTGGAAAGCGCATTGTTTCCGTCATTGTCCTCAAGTTGCGGAAAAAAAATGTGATTTGGATAAAGCGAGAGCGCAAAATCAAGCCTGTCGCGGAATGAGCGCAAAGAATCTCCGTTTTCCTTGCAATAATCCATCAAAAAGCCGAAAACCACGCCTGAATCGTTTAGCAAAGCCGCCTTTTTTGAATACTTTTTCTTGTCGAAAAGCAAAATCGGCTTTTGTGCGCCCTCTTCTTTTACTTCGTACTTCATCGCAATGTCGAGCGAACACGAAACGCACTGCACCAGACGCAAAAGCTCAATCGACACGTCATCTATCGAAATATCGAACTCTTCGTATTCATCGCTATTAGTTTTCGCCTTCTTTTTCAAATATTCAATCAAGTTCTCTTTTGCCATAGTTTTCTCCTTAAAAAACACAGTCATTCCCATGCGGAAGGCAGCCTGAAAAAAGCCACCTTTCGCCTAAGAATGACATTTTTTTTGCAAATTGAAAGCAAAAAAAAGATTACGAGAGCTGTTTTGACTGCTTCAAAGCCTTTCTGGAAGAGGCATTGACACGCGAGATTTCAGCGTTGAGCTCAGAGACAAAAGGCTCATACTTTTCGCCCTCAAGCACACAAAGCGCCTGCAAATACGGCAAAATTGACTGATTGTAGAAATCACGAAGAGCCTTTTTTTGCTCACAAGCGCTCTTTTCCGCGCTAGATGCCGTCTGCGAAGTCGATTTTTCAGCATAAAGCGCCAAGAATGCGTCCTGCGCCTTTCGGAGCCGCTCCTTTGAAGCCTCTCCGCCGTGCACAGCCTTCAGAGCCTGTGCAGTTTCGCTTTGCTCAAGGTCTTTCAGCAAGCTTTCGATTTTCGTCGTCTCCTCAGAAAAACTCAAAGCCGTCATTTTTCGACCATAATTGTTCAGCACAGCCAGGACTTTTTCCGCCTCTGCCGCTTCCGCCTCGTCAACTTGCGCCGTTCCTCCCTCAACGACAACAAAGAACTTTCGAACAGCGTCGTCCCGCTCATAGTCGGCTTTGTCCAGCTTTTGCGACGTGTCAATTTTGTTGCTCGCCTTTATGACAGCCTCATTTTTCTCGAAAAGCGACGAGAAAAACTCCTTCAGCTTTGCATTCTCGGCAATTTCGGGGTGACTCTCATAAAAGCTCTCGACAGTCTTGAACAGAGCGCACTGCTCTCCTACGGTAAGGTTTGAAATAATTTGAACCATTCCCATAAAATAACTCCTCCAATTAGAATAAAATAATATTACTCAAAACAATGGCCACATTCAATAAAAATTAGTCGAAAACGAGCGTTTTTCGACTTTTCTTAAATAGGAATTGAAGAAAACAGTTGTTTTTTGCCATTTCTACGTAGAAATGACGGACTTTGACTGATTCTGCTCATTTCTACTCAAAAATTGACGGATTTTGACTGATTTTGCTCATTTCTACGTAGAACAAGCCGACTTCAAGCGTTTTCTCAAAAAAAATCCCGCTTTTTTTTTCAAGCAGGATTTTTTGAAAAATCTTGTGGCAAAATCATTGCGAAAACTCTTTCATCAGCTCGCTCAGATACTTTTTGTCAGTCGTCGCTCTCTCAACATCGCTTCCTCTTCCCAGCGCATACAACTTCGAGAAAAGAGAAAGTATGTTGTTCTGCCCCAGAGTGACACCCTCGCGTTGTCCAAGCGCAAAACCTTCGTTTCGCCCAAGCGAGAAGCCTTCGCTTCGCCCAAGCGAGAAGCCTTCGCTTCGACCTTCGTTTTTGATTTTTTGCACAAACTCATTCACTTGTAAGCCTCCTTTTTCACTTTGCGTCTCGATAATGAAATTTTCCATGTCCGAAAATATTTCATCGTTTGAAAGAACTCTAAGCAAATCAACTATTTCGCTGACATACAAAATCTTTTGCCTTGACCATTCATCCGCCTTCCCTGTCCGCATTGCCTTCAGGTATTCGGCAACGATTCGAAAATCGCTTCTGAAGCTGTTTATCTGCTTGTCTGAAAGCCACGCAAGGTTGAAAACGTTTATCTTGTAATCGCTCACGAAAGGCTCAAGCAAATCGTCTATCTCGATAGATTCTTTGAGCGATTTCGGCTTTTCCCATTGCGATTCTGTTCCAAAATACAGAACAAGCGTTATGACAGGGTGCAGTTTTTTGTTTCCGTCTGTCAGTTGGCTTCTGTATCCTGCTCCATCGTAGCTGATTACTCTTGCGGGCATCAAAGCATCTTTTCTTGTCTGGTTTTCCAAGCCAAACATACTAAGGCAAAGTGTACCACGATTCCAATTTTTTGCAACGTCCCGCTCTTGTCCGTGCAAAGTGTTGTCTGCCGCCTTATACTGTGAAAATGTTTGGGAGTCAGAAAGAGAATCGGCTTTTACAACCTGCTCCCCATTAAACAAAAGTACGTTCACAATGTCTGCGAAAACGTCATTGTGGGCTAATAGCGTTTTCTCGGATATATCTTGCTCACCCATACAAAAATACTAGCACGGAAACAAAAGCTCTTCAATTGTTTTCGAGAAGGTCTGCAGGGAGAGCGAAAAATCACTTGAAAAGCATATAAAAATGTGAGATATTTTTATTGAAGTTGCTTTTTTAAGGGCAAAAACAATTGAGTTTTGAGAGGATTTATTTATGTTTACATTGATAGTCGGAATTTTGATGGTCGCTTTTGCAGTTATTGCGTGCTTGCCTGGCTGCTTGAACTGGGGAAGTTATGTAATCGACTTTTTGAAGGGCGGTCTTCCTGTGGGAGCGATTTTAATCGGTATTCTTGCCATTTTCATCGGATTTGCCGACATCAAGGACAAGGCCGAGGCAAAAAGAGAAGAGGCTGAGTCAAAAGCAAGTGAATCAGAAATAAAAAAATAAAGTTTTTGCGTGTATTTTATCCCGCCTGTATTTTACAAGCGGGATTTTTTGTTCTCACTCGGCGCTTTCGAGCTCTTCGACGACTTCTTCCAGCTCTTCAACGTCACTTTCTTCAGCGCTGTCGCTGTTGTGCTGCTGCAAGGCAGGGATTTCGTCGGCGCAGTCCAGAAGCGCTTTTATGCAAAGCGGGTCAAACTGCTTCCCGGAGCCTTCTTTCATGATGCGAAGAGCGTCTTCCAAAAGCATCGGGAGTTTGTAGGAGCGACGGCTCAAAAGCGCGTCCAACACGTCAGCGGTCGCCATAATGCGCGCACAAAGCGGGATTTTTGTGCCAGAAAGCCCGTCAGGATAGCCGTCTCCGTCCCACCTCTCGTGGTGGTTTCGCGCCATCTTGCTGGCGATTTCGATGTACTGAGGCGACAAATACGAAAGGTTCTCGCGTATGATTTCCTCGCCTTTTATTGAGTGCTCTTTCATTTTTTCGCGCTCTTGGGCTGTGAGCGGGCCTTCTTTCGTGAGAATATAATCGGGAACGCAGATTTTTCCGATGTCGTGGAGCGGTGCGGCTTGCGTTATGTACTCTTGCATTTCGGCTGTCAGCTCGTCAGCGTAAAAACCGAGGTCTTTCATTCGCTGGCTTATCAGATTGACGTACGCTCTCGTCCGCTTGATGTGCTCTCCTGTGAGAAAATCGCGCGATTCAACGAGGTTTGCAAATCCTGTGATGATTTTTTGCTGGTCGAATTGTGTCGCAAGATTTTTCGCGCGCTCTTCGTGCTTTGCTTTTTGCGCTTCCATTTCTTTTTTGTCAAGGAGGCGCATTGTGGTTTGCGTTGAGTTTGCTACGCAGATGATTATGATTGTGCAGATTGTGTACTCGATTGACATTCCGATGGCGTGGGCGCGAATCCATTCATTGAGAGGGATATTGGCATAAGCCGATGTCTCATGTGTCAAAGCGCGATAGAAAATCGTCAGGAGCATTACGCAATAGCTTATGACTGTGATTCGTGTGCAGAAAATGCGGTCATAATAAAGCAGCGTTACGGTCGGCACGATTAAATAGAGCAAAGACACTTCAACTCCGCGCTGCATGCTCAATGTCGTAACGACGAACTGGAAAATCAGCATTATAAAATATTTTGTGAGCGCGCTTTTCTTTTTTGAGTGGAAAATTGTCAGGGCAACCTGAAAAAATATCAAAAGCGCGGTATTTACAACGGTTGCAACGTAATCCGTGCCGGGAATGGCTCCGACAAATTTTCTAATCGCAGGAATGAGGCGAAACGGTGTCATGAGCCACATTATTTTGAGGATTCGCGTGTTCATTAGCATTTCGTTTTCGCGAAAAAGTGCGTTATTAAGGCTTTTGTTCATTCGTTATCCCCAGAAGTTAAGTAGATTGTTGAATTATACAATATATTTTTTTCACTGTCTATTTTGTTTGTTTTTTGCGCTTGAAAAAAAGTCGTATTGCGTGATAATATCCACTTTGTGAGCGCTGCCTTTGAAGGCTAAGGAGAAGATGGGTGAAAATCCCTCACTGTCCCGCAACCGTAAAGTCGGATCGCCTGATGCTCAACAAACTCTTTCACGATGTATGGACGGGTGTTTATGAATAATCGTTTTTTTTCATTTTTTATATTGTGTTTTGCTTTTCTTGCATGTTTTTCGTGCAAAGACTCTTCAAAAACAATTTCTGACACTTCATTTTCGTTCACAGATGATTTGAACCGAGTTGTAAGTGTTCGCTCTGCAAAAAAAATAGCGGTTCTTCAAGGAAGTCTTGCTCATGCTTGGATTAGCGCGGGCGGAAAGCTTTCAGGCTTTACTGAAGATTTTTCGAATGAGGTAAAAGAGGGCGTTTTGGGAGATGATGGCGAGTCGTTTCTTGACGGTGCGCAAAATCTTGGCGCAATGATGAGCCCGAACGCCGAACTTCTTGTTTCAGGCGGGTATGATTTTGTCGTTCTCTCCTCTTCTCTTTCAGCGCACAAGAACATTTTGGGCACGCTCGAATCCTCTGGGATTCCATGCGCCTTTTTCCATCTCGACACTTTCGCGGATTATTTTCACGTCATGGAAATCTTTTGCAAAATCACTAAAAACGAAGACGCATTCAAGAAAAATGCTCTCGATGTAAAAGAAAAAATCGATGAAATCACCGCTGACAAAATCCAGAATGAGCCAACAGTGCTTCTTCTTCGCGCTTCAAGCGGAAAAATCTCGTCGCGCTCTTCCCGCAACGACGCAACTGGCGCAATGCTTTCGGATTTGGGCTTGAAAAACATCGCTGACGAGAAAAAATCGCTTTTGGAAGATTTGAGTCTTGAAAAAATCATCGCTGAAAATCCTGATTTCATTTTTGTCACGACTATGGGCTCAAGCGAAAAAGCGGAAAAATACTTGAAAAGCGTTTTTGAGGAAAATCCTGCATGGCAAAGTCTTGATGCTGTGAAAGAAAATCGCTTTTTTATTCTTCCCCGCTCACTTTTTCATTACAAGCCATGCGAAAAATGGGGAGAAGCATATTTATATTTGCACAACATTTTTAAGGAGATAGACAAATGAATACTTTATTGTCATTGACAGCAATTATTCTTGTCAGTTTCGGAACGTCGTTCAAGGATAGCCGCGAGGCAACTATCGACGCTGTTACAAAAGACGTGCAGGCGGTCTACGCCGAAGCGAAGGTTTATCCTGCTTTCACAAGCGAGATTATCAGAAAGAAAATCGAGAAGAATGAGGGCGTTCACATTATGGACGTCGCCGAAGCTCTCGAAAGCGCAAAGGCAGCTGGTTGCAAATACGTTGTTCTTCAGCCGACTCACATGATGTACGGTCTTGAATACAACGAGATGATTGAGCTTGCAAAGCCTTATGAAAAGAACTTTGACAAAGTTGTATTCGGTCAGCCGCTTCTTGCTGAAAAAGATGACATCAGCGCAGTTTTGAAAGCTGTTGTTCCACAAATCAAAGTCGGCAAAAAGGAAGCCGTCGTTTTTATGGGTCACGGAACAGAGTATTTCAGCAACTTCTTGTACGCCGCTCTTGATTATCAGGCAAAACTTGAAGGCTACAACAACGTATTCGTTGGAACTGTTGAAGCGTTCCCTGCTGTTGAAGATGTTATCGCTCTCACAAAGAAAGCGGGCTTTAAGGCTGTAACGCTCACTCCTCTTATGTTGGTTGCTGGCGACCACGCGAACAACGATATGGCAGGCGATGAGGACGACAGCTGGAAAAATCAGTTCAAAGCGGCTGGCTTCAAGACTGTGAACACGCTCGTCAAAGGCTTGGGCGAATACGAGGGCGTGAGAGCGCTTTATGTTTCTCACATCAAAGACGCACTCGAAAAACTTGAATCAGAGGGCAATGACTAATCAGCTTGCAACAGCGCAGTATATTGTTTGCGGAAGCAAAAAACTGCGCTGCGGATTCACTACGGGAAGCGCTGCGGCTATGGCGGCAAAAGCGGCTTCCCGCTTTTTGCTGCTGGGCGACAAATCAAAATCCGTTTCTATTACCACGCCAAAGGGCTGGTTGGCTTGTGCTGACATTATCTTTGACGAATCATCTTTCAAAAAAAACTGTGTTCGAGTTGGTGTCAAAAAAGACGCAGGCGATGACCCTGACGCAACAGACGGAATCGAAGTTTTTGCAACTGTAACAATCTTGGAAAAAACAGCCTCCGATGTCGAGATAATCATAGACGGCGGAAAAGGCGTTGGACGCGTCACAAAAGAAGGCTTGGATCAAGCGGTCGGGAATGCTGCAATAAACTCAACTCCACGAAAAATGATTGAAAAAGAAGTGCGAGAAGCGGCTAAAGAAGCGCATTTTTCTGGAAAAATCGAAATTATAATCGATATTCCCAACGGCGAAGAAATCGCAAAAAAGACATTTAACAAAAATCTTGGAATAACAGGCGGTCTTTCTGTCATTGGCACTACAGGCGTTGTCGAGCCAATGAGCGAGCAGGCGCTTATTGACGCGCTTTGTGCCGAAATCAATGTAATAGAAGCAGAGCAGCAAGGAAAAAAGATTCGCGCAATCATCGTCACACCCGGCGAATACGGGCTTTCTTTTCTCAAGGGCTACAAAAGCGCCAACAATCTTGAAAAAATCGCTGTCTTGAAATGCTCCAACTACATCGGAGCCGCTCTTGATTTGATTGCGTCAAAAAACTTCACACACGTTTTCATTGCAGGACACGCGGGAAAGTTCGTAAAACTTGCAGGTGGCATTTTCAGCACGCACTCGCGCACGGCAGACTGTCGACTTGAGCTGATTGCCGCACACGCCGCTCTCTCTGGAGCAAATCGCAATACAGTCGCCGCTATTATGGAATGCGCCACAGTAGATGCCGCACTTGAAGTTTTGGACAAAGCCGTTGAAGTGAATACAGAGAGCGTCCTTGAAAGCCTTGAGCAAAAAATTGAAGCCCACCTGGAAAGACGCATTCAAAACGCGTTCAAGTGGGCTTTTTTGATGTTCACAAATGTGCGAGGGATAATTTCAAGCACAAAAAACATCGAATCATTTTTCAAAGAAATGAGCCTTTAATCTGCAACATCGCGGCTCAAAAGCTCAGCAAAAGCTTCTTCATAAGAGCCTTCAGGATTTTCGATTTCAAACCAATATTGCTCAGAAGGTTTTTCGTCGTTCGTCAAAAAAAACTCAAGAGCGCCGCCTTCTTTTAGCAAATCATTCACAAGCTCTGAATTACTGGGATTAAAAATCAGCTTTCCGTTTCGCATTGCGTCATTCAAAACGAACTCTATTTCGTACTTGTCCTTCACCGAAACAGAAAATTGCGATGACCAAGTGTTAACATCTTTGCCATCATAAAAGCCTTCGAGCAGCACCGAGATTTTATTCTGGCTTTGAACGCGGATAACAGCACAGACGCCTTTTGCGCCATCAACAGCAACACTCGTTGCATTCTCGATTACCTGAGAGCCGTTTTTTCCGCGAACAACCCAAAAGCCGTTGGAAAAATCGCCCTTATCATCTTTCTCCGCAATAATCGGCGGCTCTGGCTCTTTTTGCTCATCGATTTTCTCTTCAATCGTCAGCCCTTCTTCATCGCCAGCATCAACCGTGTCATTATCAATCGTTGGCGCATGAGGCAAAGGAGCGGGAGATGAAACGCAAGAAGCGAACAGAAAAGCAGCAAACACAAAACAAAGCGCGCTTTTTATAAATTTCATACGAAAATCCTCCTGCTCCATATTATAGCACAGATTTAGCAGTCAATCCTGATGATTCGGCTATTGGTCAAAACCTCGTTGCCATCTTCGGTAATCAGCACATCGTTTTCAAGCCTACAACCGCCGATTTTCGTGTCATAAAGACCTGGCTCAAGCGTTACGATGTTGCCCACTTGGAAAACCACATCGTCGCCCGCTCTCATGCTCACCGCAGGCGCTTCGTGAATCTCCAAGCCCGTTCCGTGTCCAAGACCGTGCGGCATATTGCGACCTTCAGAAGCGAAAATCTCGTCAGCCTTTGCCGCCGCTGTTTTCGTCTTATTGCCCGCCTTGTAAAGCTTCAAGCACTCATCAAAAGCCTTTTGAGTCAAAGCGAGCTGCTTTTCTTGCTCTTGAGTCAATTTGCCCTTTGCAATCGTGATTGTCGCGTCTGAAGCATAACCCTCATAGCAAACGCCGTAATCAAGAATAGAAAGCCCTTGAGCTGGCCACTCGCCGTTTGTGTAGCCCGGGAAAGCGTGAATCGCAAAACTTCTCGCAGGACCTGCCGCCAAAGTGTCGAAACTCGTTCGCTCACAGCCCGCCTCACGCAATTTTCGCTCAATGAGAAGAGCAACATCGGTTTCTGTTTTGATTTCGCCCGCCCTCGCCATCTTTTCGATGAGGTCGGTAATGCCGTTCGTGATGCGACAAGCCTCGCGCGTACATTCAATCTCGTATTCGTCTTTCACCGCGCGCATTTTCACAACAGCGTCGTGCGCACCCTTTTCGTCGCAAACGATTTTCCAGCCATCAAGCTCCTTTTCGTACTTTTGGAACTGCAAATGACTCGTTACGCTCGGCAATTCCACAACGGCATTTTTCGGCGCATAAGAAAAAGAAGAAAGAATCTCCTTTATTGCCCTCTCTTTTTTTCGCTCGAACGTCGTGTAAGGAATAAGGCGGTCAGCCTTTGCCTTTTCCTTCATCAAGTTCTCGTCCCACGCCGTCAAAACGCTCTCGCCCTTTTGAGTGATAATCAAAATCGCGTCGCTCGGGTGTCCCGTGAGGTATCGAATCGCCACATCACGCGCGCCCTCGGTGTCCTCAAAAACGACCGCAAACACAGAGTGCTCTTTAAGCCAAGAAGCAACCTTGTCGCGACGTGCTTTATAAATCTTGTCCAAATCGAATTCTTTCATCGAAATCTCCTGCTATAAAATATTTTTTCTCAGTCAGAAAAATCTTTGCTTAGAACGGTCTGTATGTAATTTGAGTTTTTACTTTTCCGTTGCCCCAGAATGTGTACTCATTCCACTCTTCCCCGCCATGGCTGTTTTTGAAATAAATCTCATTTCCTTTGCTGTCATATTCATACCACCATTCATAGCCACCAACGCTGCATTTGGAATGAATCACATTGCCATTGCGGTCATATTCATACCACCCCTCAAAGCCTCCATTGTTTTTGAAATGTACCATATTTCCCATGCTATCGTATTCATACGAAACTTCTTCGCCGTCATTTTTCTTGAGACGAATCCTGTTTCCCTTGTTATCGTATTCATACCACCATTCATCACCGTCGATGTATTTGGAATGAATCAAGTTTCCCTTGCTGTCGTGCTCATGCCACCATTCAGAGCCCTTGCTGTTTTTGGAATGAATCTCGTTTCCGTTGTCGTCGTAATCATACCACGTTTCTCTGCATTCCCAGCTAAACTTCTCTTTGAGATGAATCATGTTGCCATTGATGTCATATTCATACCACTTTTCAATGCCATTGCTGTTTTTGTAATGACCCCTGTTGCCATTGATGTCGTAATCTTCAATCGCAAATGCTTCCAAATACTTTGAAACCATTTCGCCGTTCACAATAACTTCTTTGTCTACAATTTCGCCCAAAACTACACTATCCATCAAAACTCTCCTGTTCTTGCCGTATCATTTACATTTTATTTCGCACATCATTGTATTTTTCTCACTCTTTTTTATCAATATATTTTCTTGAGAATATTTTTTCCTCTTCCCGTTTTCCCAAATCGTTATCATAACGATTGCGCAAATTCATCAAAACAGACTTCGTTACCGTAACGATTGTAGGGAAAAACAGTTTTCTTAAATCGTTACCGTAACGATTTAAGACTATTCGGATTTCTCAAATCGTTACGGTAACGAAAGCCCACTTTTTAAATTTTCTCAAATCGTTACCATAACGATTGCCGTTTTTCGCTTTGGCAAGAATCGTTATGATAACGATGTAAGACAAAAAACGTTGCTTTGTTTATTCACACTTTTCGTTTTGTGTCATGCTGAACTTGTTTCAGCATCTACTCTGCACAAAATCAACCGAAATACTCTTGCATTAGCACCTTGTACAGCGTTTCCGCCTTGCAGAGCGGAATAATTCAATTACTCTGATTCCTCATAATAATATGAATAATCAATGCCTTTCATAAACATCTCACGGTCGTTTATCTTATCGGTCAAGGCATTTTGCAAAAGAGTTTTGATTTTTGATGAATCAACAACACTTTCTTCCATTGCTGAAAGATAATCTTTTTTGTTTATCTTGCTCCAGTCAACGCAAAGTTTCAGACTGCGTTTTAAAATCAAATCAAGCCAGATTCTAGTTGTTCTTCCGTTGCCTTCGCGAAAAGGGTGTGCAATATTCATTTCAATGTATTTATCCGTGATTTCATCAAAATTCTTTTCGCTCATTTTTTCTATTTGCTCTAATGTTTGAGGCAAAAATTCCGCACTGGCAAATTTAAATCCGCCTTTTGATATGTTTACAGTGCGTATTTTTCCTGCAAAATCATACAATCCGCCAAAAAGATACGCATGAATCTGCTTTAGCCCTTTTATTGTTCCAACTTCAATATTTTCCAACAAGGAGCTTTCAAAGAGAGCATAAGCCTTTGTTTTGCTCTTGCCGTCTATGCTTTCATCGCTATAAGTGAACCACTGAATAAAAGGAGCAGATTTGTTATTCGGGAAGTTTTTCGCAAGTTCTATTATCTGATTGTAATCCATCACATTTGACAAACGTTTCTTTCCGTCAGGAGCGGTCAATTTGAACTGGGTAGTGACACTACCCAATTGATTGTTTTCTTTTTTGAGCTTTGCTTTTAGATATTTCCAGTAGTTGCGGTTTTTCTCATAGTTGTCCTGTCCATTCAAAACTCCAACAACATCAAGAACAGAAAACCACCATTTTGAGTTTTCTTCGTCCCAAACTGCGCGAACTTCCCTGTCGTTAAAAAATCGGATTGAAACTTTTTCCATAGCCTACGCTCCGAAATACTCTTGCATTAACGCCTTGTATAGCGTTCCCGCCTTGTCGAGCGACTTCTGCGCCTTCGCTTTTTGCGCGTCCACGGCTTGCACGAACTGGGCGAATTTTTCTTGAAGGGCGATAGGGGGAACGGGGATTTTGATTTTTCTGATTTCTGAAAGATTCAAAGTCTTCTGCGCAATTCCTTTTACTCTTTCTTCAATCTGTTTTTGTGCGTCAGGGGATAAAAGAGAACCATGAAAATAAACACTGTTCAACAAATCAGTTTTAGGCTTAAGATACGCGATATGTCTTTGAAATAAGAATTTTTTTTCATTTTCAACAATTGCAGGATGCCCATAAGAACCAACTGTTGAAAGAAGCAAGTCACCTATTTCGATAGGTGTTCTTTTATAAAGTTCTGTGTAAGTTTCTTCTGAAATAAATTTTTCTGTTTCATAAGTAATTTTGTTTCCAGCAATATTCGAAACGAATAAAAAAGGAATTCCAGAAGTTGTAAATTTTGGCGGTTGATGAGTTCCGTCTGTAATTATTTTACAAAGCTCTTCCAAACTCTCAATTCTCCATTTTCCATTATCAACTGGATTGTCTCCGAACATCTCCACAAACTGCGACTTCACGAGCGTGTCGTATTTTTCGAGCATGAGCTTGTGCTTGGCGATGACCTCTGTACATTTGTCCAGCACGGCGGCAATGTGCTTTTGCTCTTCGAGTGGCGGCAGGGGGATTTTAAAATCTCGTAAAATACTTAGATTGATATTGCTTTGTGCAACGCCTCTCCCTATTCGACATACTTCATCTTTTAATGATTTCAAATATGAATAGAAATAATCTGTATTGAGTTTTTCGTTATCAATGATTTTCAATCCTGCGATTGCTTGATTTGTCGTTGCGTTTATATCAAGTATTGCCACTTCGCCGAGTGTTGCAAAAATTGAGTATAAAACAGTTCCTTTTGTAAAGAGTTTTGTAGAGGAATTATTTAAGCCTTCCTCTGTAATAAATTCAGAACTTTTAGATAGATATTTTCCTGTAAAATCGCCTATCTTTACCCAAGGAATAGTTCCACCTTTCCAATATTCGACCTTGCTTCTCGATGGTGTTCCTCCTGATTGTATTTCACACACATCGCCAAGTCTTACGGTCTTCCAATTTTCATTTTTCATTTTTCAATTCCTCCGTTTTTCCATTATAAAACGCTGTCGAAACATCTTTCACAAAGTCTGCAAGCCCTTGGGCAGACGGCAAAACGCTTTTAAGCGAATACGTTGAAACTCCGATAGGCTCTGCGGATTTTTCCACAGTCCATTGCGCCACAACGTCGTTTTTCTCTTTGCAAATCAAAAGCCCTATTGTGTCATTGTCGCCCTCATCTTTTCGTAAATGATTTACCGCGTTGCAATAAAAGTTTAATTTGCTCACGAACTCTGGCTCAAACTTTACAACTTTCAGCTCAACAACGATATATCGTCTCAATTTCAAGTGATAAAAAAGCATGTCCAACTCATACTCGTCGCCGTTCACCACAAAAGGAACATGGCTTCCAACAAACGCAAATCCGCTTCCAAGTTCTAGCAAAAACTTTATCAAATTCTCTTCCAAAGCCTTGTGCAAATCTTTTTCTTCGTAGTTTTCACGCATTGAAAGAAAATCAAACTTGTACTCGTCTTTCAAGATTTCTTTTGCACATTCGCTCTGGTCTTTCGGCAGCGTCAGCGCAAAGTTGTTTACTGTGTTCCCGCGTGTTTCAAAAAGTTTCGTGTCCAGCATGTTCAAAAGCATTGCTCGACTCCAGCCGTTTTCTTTTGTCTTTGAAATAAAAAACAAAGCCTCGTCAACAGATTTTGTCTTCGTGAATATTTCGATATGATGCCGCCACGGAATCGTGAAGACTGTTGCTTCAAATTCGTCACCAAGTTGGTGATGAATCGGAGAATAAAACGCATAGAAGCGTTTCATATATTTCAAGTTCGTTACCGAAAACCCCTGTGCATTTGGGAAGGTAGAGCGCAAATCCTTGCTCAATGTTTCATAAAAGTGGCTTCCGTATTTTGAATCGAGTTGCTTTTCAAAAATATCCATACCTATATTCCAATAAAGCAAAAGCATTTCCTCATTCACTGCAATGCTCGCTTTTATCTGTGCCGAACGAATCTGCTTTTTTAACTCCAAAATCCAGTTTTTATATTCCTCATCACCAGCCCTCGCACACGGCGCGCTAATTTCTGCTTGTTCATTTTCATTCTGTTTCATCTTTCAATTTCTCCGTTTTCACTTTTAATATTGCTCATACAATAAATCAAAATCGCCTGTTGCACAGCCAAAAGACTTTTCTTGAACTCGTAGCCCACAAAAAACGGCGAGTTAATCGCGTCCGCCGCAACTTCTTCCCCGCGGAAAAACGACGGACAGGGATTTAAGAGCGCGCCTTTGTTCGCTTTTTGCATAAGCTGTGCCGTAATCTGATAATCGCGAAAATCCGCCTTTAGCTCCGTCGGAATGGAATCAGTGCAAACAATGTCTTTTCCCAAAATCGCGCTTTGAATGTCGGGAATGTTTTCAACGCCCTCAATGCGATATTTTTCGCTCGCGCACTGCCAAAGCGAAAAGCCAAACGCCGCCGCCGCTTCCGCCCATGCCTTGCCGATGTTACCCGACGCGCCGACGAAAAGATATTTGCATTGAAGATAATCCGCGCGCAATTTTGACAGCGAATACAAATCGCTCATCATCTCGCAAGGGTGATTTTCGTCTGTCATCGCGTTTATCACGGGAACGTCGAGCGAGCGCGCCATCTTTTCAAGCAAGCCGATGTCTTTGTGCCTAACCACAACCGCGTCCGCCCAGTTTTGCAAATAGCCGCACACGTCGCGGATGTCCTCTTTTTTCTCGAGAGTCGAAGGCTCAAACAAAATCGCTTGCCCGCCCAAAAGATGAATCCCTTTTTCAAAAGAAACGCGCGTGCGGAGGCTTGTTGACGGGAAAAACAAAACAACCGTCTTTTCGCGCAAAAAGTTTTTGTATTCGCCGATGTTGTCCGCAATCGAAAAAATCTCTTGCAGCTCCTCTTTCGAAAAATCCGTCAGCCGAACAAACGATTTCATTTTTTCCCCCTCAAATACTCAAGGATTCGTGCGACAGCATTATAATTATGATATCGCTCATAAGAACTTAATTTGTATTCATTTCGCTTTTCAATTAGCATATCATACCAATATGCTATAATAGCTCTTCTAAATCCTTTGATTTTGAATATTTGCATTGCTTCTTCAAAATCTGAATAAAAGAATACAGCAACTGCTCTATCTTTTGCCGTTGAGTAATTGGCTTTTTGAATACCACCATTATGAAATAAGACCCAGTTTTGAAGTTCTAAAAAATCTGAATCAAATACCATACTGTCAGCAACAATGTAATTTAGTTGAGGACAATTTTTTTTCGACACGGTACTAAATGCGACTTAATGAGAACCTATATTCAGAGTGAAATATCTTCCTCCGTTTGTTGAAGGAAATAGTGCAAGAGTCCAAAGACCTTGTATGTCTACACAATTTACAAGTCCTGTATTTCTAAAAAGTTCTGTGATGAATTTCAAAAAACGCTCTTCTTGAAAAAGTCTGTCGATTTTTGGTCGATAAAGAACTTCATCAGGATTTATTGAGCATAGAGCATCAACCGCAGTTTTTTTCTGTAAATGAAAAAGCTCTTTCTGGTTCTGTATTTCATGATTTTGAAAATCTCTGAATTGATAGTGCAAATTATGTTCGACTTTTCGCCAATCAGATACTTCTCTAAAATCAACGATTCTCCATGGTCCAAGACTTTTATAAGGTTCTGTTTCATTTATTTCTCGAAGTCGTTTGGCAGGTGGAAAATCTGTACCTCCGATTTTTATGCAATCGCAATTATCTGATTCAAGAATATAAACATGCCCTTGCTTTGATTTGTTTTCACTTTTCATTTAGAATCCTCCTGCGATTCAAGAAAGTTTTGCCTGTTTTAAAGACGGCTGTTGCGCTCCCAGAAAACGCCGTCAGCGTAGCCTTGAATAGACTTATCGCTCTCCGCCATCTCAAGCCTCTTTTGAGCCAAAAGACAATACTCCGCGCTTTGCTCAATCCCGCAAAAATGCCGCCCTAGCTTTTTCGCCACAACGCTCGCAGTTCCGCTTCCCAAAAAAGGGTCAAACACCACATCGCCCGCTTTGCTCGAAGCCAAAATCAACTTTGCATAAAGCTTTTCGGACTTCTGCGTCGGGTGCTCAGTGTTTTCGCTCATCGACCAGAACGGAATGGAAATATCGTCCCAAAAATTGCTCGCGCCTGTCAAACGAAACTTCCCGCCTTTCTCCGCTTGCCAGTCCTTTGGCACACCGTTTTCCCGATACGGCGCCAAAACCCTGCGCTTTTGCTTCACCGCCTCGGCATTAAAAAAATAATTCTTTGAGTCCTTGACCGCAAACCAAATATCTTCCATCGAGTTCTTCCAGTTTTGAGCCGAGCCGCGCCCTTTTTCCCGCTGCCACGTTATGCGATTAAGAATTGTCAGCTCCGCCTCAATCGCGCGCTGCAAAGCTGAAGTGCACTTCCAGTCGCCACACATATAAAGCGAGCCAGACGGCTTTAGCTTTTTGCAAACCGCGGGAAACCAAGAAGAGAGATATTCATCATAAGCCTGAGCCGAACGCGCATTAAACGTAACGCCAGCAAAATCCTTTGTAAGATTATAAGGCGGGTCAATGATAATCAAATCCGCAAACTCATCGGGAAGATAGCGCAAAAGCGAGATTGTGTCGCCGTGAATCGTCTTGTCCAAAATATCGCTAGCGCATACTTGAGATTTTTCTTTAAGAAGAGAATTGAAAATAAAATCTGAAGAAAGAATACTTTTAGAAAGCCGCACTCTTTCCTCGTCCGTCAAGAAAATCGTGCGGTTATTCTTCGCCCTTGTTTTTGTTTCTCCCATTTTTGCCCTAAGAACGCTTTGCGCGCTGAGTTACAACGCTGTTCGACTTGTTGACAGCAAGCGCAATCTGCTCAGCAAAAGAACCGTAATTTTCAGCAAACAGCTCAGAGGCAATATTCAAATACGGAATGAGCTTGTCATTCAAAAGACAAACCAGCCGCTTCTTCACCGCACTCGCATTATCGCCAAGCCCCAGCTTTTCGTCCTCCTGCGCCTTGACGCTCGCCAAAAAATCCGCCTCAGCCGCGCGAACAGCCGAAACCGCCTCCGCCAAATTCGGCAAAGCCTCAACCGCCTCCTTGTTGCCCTCCGTGTCCAAATCCTCAAGAAGCGACGCAATTTTCGCGCTCTCAGTAGCGTTATTCAAATGCGAAATCCCCTTGTACTTGTCAAGCAAAGAGCAAACCTTGACCGCCGTCTGCTTTTGAGAAGCCGTGCCCAAAAGCGTGTAAGCCTTCGCCATATCGAACAAAGAAGAAAGAGCGTCATCTCGCGCGCTGTCCTTTTCCACAAGGCTCGAAGCCGACTTAGTGCGATTCATCGAAGAAATAAGCGCATTGCTCTCCTTTTTTTCAGCACTCATCAGCGCATTCAAAATCTTGTCTTCCCCGATTTTTGCCACATTCTCATCGTAGCGAACGCCGAGCGCCTGCGACAGCGTCCCCAACTCCGCAATCTGAATGTTGTTCTGAACTTTAGGAACTTTAGAACTCATTACCTTGCCTCCAAATAAATTGTAGAGTAAGTTTAAACCTAATAAAAGCGATTTTCAAGCGTATTTACTGCACCAAAACACTTTGGAAAGACGAAAAACTCTTTTTTAATCTTCCAACGAACTTTGGAGAGCTGAAAAACTTTTTTTTGACATTCCAAAGCACTTTGGAGAGCCTAAAATCATTTTTTTGAGTTTCTAATGAACTTTGGAGAGCCGAAAAACTTTTTTTTGACCTTCCAACGAACTTTGGAGAGCCGAAAATCTCTTTTTTGACCTTCCAAAGAACTTTGGCGAACTGAAAAACTTTTTTTTGACATTCCAAAGCACTTTGGAGAGCCTAAAATCATTTTTTTGAGTTTCCAACGAACTTTGGAGAGCCTAAAATCATTTCTTTGAGTTTCCAAAGCACTTTGGAGATGTGGTGGAAAAAAAATTTGTTGAAAATAAATTCTTTGCAAAGTAAAATATCCGACGTGGAAAAAATTCGACGAGCAGGAAAGGCACCCTGCGCTCATCGTTTGATGAACCTGATATGATGGATACGCCGCCCATCCGATTTTTTTTCTAAAACCGCTTGAGGTTTCTTTTTTGAAAATCTCAGGCGGCTTTTTTTTTGCGCGGGGAAATGGGGAGAAAAATAGGCTAAATGGTTTGATACATAAAAATACAGCCCTCGTCGTATTTTGGCTTGACGTGCTGCTGAACGAACTTTTCTTGCGCTGCAGGCAAGCGGGAAAAGCCCATCGTCGTGTAGTGCGAGATGAGCTTTTCTTCGGGGAGCGCGTAGATGTAGAGCGAATAGACGCCGACATATTTGGCGATTTTTTTGACCAATGGAATCACAAACGAGCGGAAAATGTATTTTCCCAAGCCCTCGACTTCGGGGTGCTTCTTTTTGTAGCGCACATTAACAGCGAAGTTCGACAGCTCAATCGCAGGATATGAATCGAAGCTGTCGTTTTTGACTTGAATCGTAATCAAGCCCGTTCGGAGCGTGAAATATCCCGCAAGCTCCCGCGTTACAGAATCTTTGACAAGATATGTGCGCGAAAGGCTCAGTTTCTCGTCTCTTTCTGCCGCTTCCTTGAGGTAATATTCCAAGCCCTTGCCTTTTTCGCTTGCCTCGAACTCCGCTATCAGCGCAACGTTTTCTGGCGAATCATACAACTGCTCAATCGAATAGTTTGGTTTGTCTTCAATCGAAAGTTCTTCAATCATTGTTCTGCCTCGTGCCATTTTTTGAGCATTGCTCGGTCTTTTTCGTGCTCTTTTGTTATCCACGCTTCAAATTCTGCGCAATCCTTGTCGAGCTGGGTAAAATCTGGCTTGGGCGTGTTCTTGATGAAGTTCCACGCTTCTGACGCGTCGAGCATTGCCTGGTATTCTTTGGAAATCACTCTCATAAAACGCCTCCTTAAAAATGTATCTGCCTTTATTATAGCTTCGCCGATTTTTATTTGCAATGTTCAAAATCTACAGCAGTTCCAGCTTAAAGTTTGTGAACGTCGCTTTTGCGCCAGCTTGCTTTGTGGAATAGCAGAACAATGCAAATCGAACGCCGACGAATTGGTCAAGCGTGTAACGGAGCAAAATCGGCTTTCCAAAGTTCACAAACTCATCTTTTTGGGAGTCAAAATACTGGCACTGCACATTCTCGGCTTGGTAATGGAGCGAGAACACAAGGCGCAACTTTATCGAGCGGGTATTTTCAAAAGAGATTTCTTTTTGCTCGATGATGACAGGCTCGCTCGTGTCGGGAATGCCGCGCGTCCACGGTGAATAATCATTTTTGTGTTCGGCTGCAATCAAAAAATATTTTCCGCCCTCGTTTTTTATGCCGATAAAACCGTATTCGCCCTCAAGCGCGCCCAATCCCGCAATGTCGCCGTCGCAGATTTCGCTTGCGCTGAGCGTTACGGAGCCTGCGCAGTCTTCGGTGAATGTGCGCTGAGTCAGCGTGTTTGCCGCCTGCGTGATGTTGATGCAAGTTTTGTCTGTTTTGACGCAAAAACGCGCGCGCTCAAGCTCAATCAGCGATTTGTTTGGAATGTGGTTCCACTGCCAAGCTGGAGCGGTGAAGTCGTCGCTGTAAAGTGGCTTGTAAACATAATCTGGGCGCAAATCTTGCACGGTTACAGACTCAGGAGCAACGCCGTTTGAAAAAACAGGAAAGTCATCAACGAACTTCACTCTCACAAGAACAGGAATACGACCGAGCGCGCCGTGGTCTTGAAACACAACAGAAAACCATTCGCCGTCTGGAGCTTGCACGATTCCGCCCTGAGCTGTGCCGCTGTTCCAATGCGCAAGGTCGGAGCAAAGAACATCGCCGCCCGTGTATTCGCCGTCGATTTTGTCTGACACAAAGCAGGCTTCGCTTCGCATTTTGCCTTTTAAGATGTGGATTAAAAAAACGTAGTATTTGCCATTGATTTTGTAAATATGGCTTCCTTCATAGCCCAGTGCAACTTTTTCTGGATTGTCGCGGATAATCACTTTTTGCACTCCGTTTTTCTTTGGCGCAGACAAATCGCTTTCAAGCTCGGTCAGCGTGATGTTCATATTGCCGCTAACGCAATAAACTCTGCCATCGTCGTCAAAAAGAATGGACATATCGTGATAAAAGCCCTCGATTTCGCTCTTTTTCCACGGTCCTTCAATTTTGTCTGCGGTGAACAAAAATGTTTTGTGCAAATCGTTTGCAACAAAGCTCACGTAAAACTTGCCGTTGTGATGCCGCAAACACGCCGCCCACATTCCGCTACCGTAAACGCCACGGTTGTCGCGCAATGTTTCGCCGTCGCTCGCTTCGAGTTCGTCGTAAACATACGCTGCGTGCTCCCAGTCCACAAGGTTGTGCGAGCGCAAAATGACGCAGCCGCTCATAAAGTGCATTGTGGTGCTGACCATATAATAAGTGTCGTCCACGCGGATAACGTCGAGGTCTGGAAAGTCAGCGGGAATGATGTAAGAAGAAGAAGTTTTGTAAGTTGATTGTGAATAGAGATTTTCGCTCATAAAATCCTCCTTGTCTGAAAGATTATAACTTTGCATATAGTTCTTTACAACGGGAAAAAATCGAGGGTAGAATAGATTTTGGAGGAAATTATGGCGATAACTGTAAACATTCGATATTCTGGTAAAAACGGAGCGGCAAAGGCGTTCGCTCGCGAGATGATTTCAAGCGGAACAGTCGAAAAAATCCGCGCGGAAGAAGGAAACTTGCGCTATGAGTATTATCTGCCGTTCGATTCTGATGAAGAAACGGTGCTGCTCATCGATTCGTGGAAAAATCAAGAAGCAATCGACGCTCATCACGCAACACAAATGATGAAGACGATTGCAGAACTTCGCGAAAAATACGATTTGCATATGAGTGTGGAACGTTTCGCAAGCACTGACGATATGAGCGAAGAAGACAAGAAGTTTATAAGGCAATAAGCAAAACAAAATCCCTCAGGGCACTTTCCTTGAGGGATTTTTTGTGTGCAAGCAAAAAAAGATTTATCGCTTTACTTTCTTTACAATCATTTTCAAAATCGGGTCTTTCGTAGCGAAAAGCGAGGCAATGCCGATTGCGCCAAAGATAAGAGCCGTGATTGCAAGATATCCGCCGTCGTCGATAAGGCGGTTTCCGCTGTGGAAGATTGCGGCAATCTTTGAGCCGAAGAAGATGAGTGGAAGGCTTGCGAGAGCGGAAAGAGCGCACATCTTGACGGCGTAAAGCACCGTTGAGCGAACGACTGCGCCAACATCGATGTCGCGGCTTTTTCGCAAGAAGACAAAAAGAAAGATGGTGTTGACAAAACTCGCCAGCGACAAAGCAAGCGCGATTCCGCCTCCCCTCATCGAGTTAACGAGAGAAAGCGCGATGAGAATATTCGACGCAAAGCCGAAGATGCCTGCGAGCGTCGGGGATTTTGTGTTGCCTTGCGCGTAAAAAGCAGGCGCGATAATGCGGTTTGCTGCGATGAAAAAAAGCCCTACGATGTGAAAACGGAACGCTTCGAGCGTGAGCGAAACGCTTTGAGCGTCGAATCGGCGGCTTTTGTAGACGAGCGAGATGATGTTGCGCCCCGTCAAGAACGAATAGAAGGAAATCGGGATTGTGATGAGCGCGATGATTTTTATCGCTGTCGAAAGCATTTTGCTAAACTCGTCCCACGACTCTTTTTTGGCAAGACCCGCCAAATCGGGAAGAATAATCGTGCCGATTGAAACCGCGAACACGCCGAGAATGAGCTCCTGCAAGCGAAGTGAATACTGAATGCTTGAAAGAACGCCCGTTCCCGCTCTTCCAGCAAGCGCGCTTGAAACAAGGTCGTTGAGCTGATAGGCTGCCATGCCGATGAGAGTCGGAACGATGAGCGAAACGACTTTTTTCACGCCCTCGTTTTTGAATGCCGCTTTTATCCCAGACACTCCGCAAAACCAGCCTTGCTTCAAGACAAAGGGAAGCTGAAAAAGAGCTTGCACGATGCCGCCCAAAAGAACGCCGATGCTCATTGCGCGGGCAGGATTTGCCGTGTGCGGAGCGAGGATATAAGTCGACAAAATCACGATTGAGTTGAAGAGAATTGGCGTGAAGCCCGACGGAGAGAAGATTTTGAGCGCGTTGAGTATTCCTTGAAAAAGAGCCGCGATTGAAATCACGACGAGATATGGAAACATTATGCGCGTGAGGTATGAAGTTTCGGCGAGGAGCGCTTTGTCTGCGCTTTTGTACAAAATGCGGACGATGAGAGGTGTTGCAATCATTCCGACGATGACGACGACGCTTGTCAAAAACGACACGACGGTGAACATTGCCCTCACAAAGTCGCGCGCTTGAGCCTTTCCTTCGTCTGTGTCAGCACTGTCGAGATACTTTTTGAAAGTCGGGATAAAGGCGACAGACACGGCGTTTTCTGCGAAAAGTCGGCGGCAAAGATTAGGAATCATAAAAGCGAATGCGAACGCGTCGGCGTAGGCTGATGTTCCCAAGAAAATTGCTTTTGTCTGCTCACGCACTAAGCCCAAAATGCGCGAAAGCAGCGTCAAAAGCGAAAGCGAAATGCCTGAAGATAATAGTGATTTTTGTTTTTTTTCTGCTTGTTTCATAAAAAAACAATACTTTTTATGCCGTTTTTTTTCAATACGCGAAAAAATCGATTTTTCTTTTTCTCTCAATTTTGCGACACACAAAAAAAAAGAAATCTTTTGCAGTTGCAAAATCATAAGACATTCACAAAAGAAATCTTTTTTCACTGTCAAATCTCAAAGCACGCACAAAAGAAATCTTTTTTCTTTGTCCAAAACCTTGATAATAAAAATAGAATTCTTTTTTCTCTGCCGAAATCTTTTTCAATAAAAAAAGAAATGAATTTTATTCACTTACATTTAGAACTATAAAAAAAGAAATGAATTTTCATCACAACAGTTTTGCTCACAAAAAAAAGAAATCTTTTGCAGTTGTTCTAAAAGTTTTATTCGTGGACTTTTGTTTATTTATTTGCTATCATCTTTTTTATAAGATGAATAGTATAATTCGTAATCCTTCTTTCGCGAATTGGAATCTCTTCATATAGATATTTCTATATTCATTGAACATATTAAATAATCCATTATAGATGAAATCGATCTTTTTTGTTGAGAGTCTAATTCAAATAATAACAAATTTATTTTAAATTGTGAAATTTATCATAAATTTAAATACTATTTAACAATATTTAAAATAAATATTATTTTGGTAAATTTATAATAAAATATACGCAATAAATTAAGTAGAAAATACTTATAAAAATATATTATGTTTCAAAAATAATTTAATCGTTTAAAGTAATATGTAGGAATATTTATCAAAATATGCTATATAATATATTAAATATAAATATTTATTTACGTTATATGCCATAAA
>CACYWZ010000032.1 GCA_902778325.1 uncultured Spirochaetaceae bacterium | reverse complement strand
ATACAAAAGAAAAAATGGTTAAGCAGGTTATCAACTATGAAAAACGAGTTTTTTACTCAGAAACCAATTTTGGAGATATTACTGACTATTGGCGTTTAGATTTTTCGACAACAGGTCAATATGATGTTATCTACAATCATATTCTTATACACAAATATTATATAAATCAGGATAAAACAGAAGAAATTAGTATGACAGATGCTATTATGTCTTGGTTTAATACTGTTTATCTTCCTGTAATTCATGTAATTGAGCATCAACATATTATGAAGAGATTTCCTCATCGCACTATGGGTGATATGTATGTTTGGATTATAAAGTATTGGGACAATCTTAAGAAAAAATTTGGGCAAGATTTTAGTTTGGATAAGGCAGCAGAAGATTTCACAGAGAAATATGGAAAATCATTTAGAAAATCTTTCTTGAAAAGTATTTTGAACATTCTTGCAAAATTGAAATTGAAGAAAGAAATTATTTGAATTCTTGACGGGTGTTTTATTCAATGGTACAATTAAAAAAATAAAAGAATTGGGAGATTAGGATTTTGGCTTTAGACGCATTCGCATACATACCTCTGCTTGCAACCGTTTTTGTTGCGATTGCGATTTTTTGTCTTTTATCAGCAATAAATAAAAAGCGGTCTGCAAAAATAAGTTTTATTGCTTTCCTGTCAATAGTTATACTTGTTTGTGGAATTATTTATACTCTTGTACATCCAGGACTTATGGTTCTTTCGATGTCGATTTTTTGTGCTTCTTTTATTTTTTTGCCTTATTGTGTAATTACAGTTTTACTTCCAGCCAAAAAACTTGAAAAGATAGAGAAAAAAAATGCAAATACGATAGATACTACTGTTGTTCCTCAAACTCCTGAAATGAATCTTTCTCTTGATGATGCAAAAAAAGATTTGCTTGACATCAGTTTGGATTTTATTGTTTTTAGTGAAAGTGCTTTTTCAGACAGAAAAGAAGGTCTTTCGCGTTTGCTTTCTCATATAAATCAGACTTTAATGAATGTTTCGCATGCAGATGGCGGTGCAATTCTGCTGATAGATGATTTTGAAGATATAATCTCTGTAAAATCATTTGCTGGTAATTTTCCTCCACCGTATAGACTTCCATCTGATTTGCCTCACAAGCCGATTAGAGTGGAAACAAGTTTTAAGTTTGCGACATTCCCTCTTCGCGATAATATTTTTGGCGAAGTAGCTTTAGGCGGAAAACCTGAGCTTATAACAAAGCCTGAACTTGATGATAGAATTTATCAAAACAGTCCAGAAGAATTCTTGCGTTGTGGCAGTTATATTTTTATTCCAATGAAAATTGGCGATACTGTTATAGGTGAATTTGCACTTGCAAAAAAATTAGGAACGCCTGTTTTTACGCAAGAAGAATTTGATGCTGCTGTTACATTGGCTAGTTTTGGTGCTGTTTCAATTCATGAATTTTCTGCAGTGCAAGAAGTTGTAGAGCATAATGAATCAGTGAAAGAGGCTGATATCGCTTGTAGAATTCAGCAACTCTTATTACAGAAGAAAATGCCGAGCATTCCTTTTGCAGATGTTGCTGTATATAATTCACTTGCAGACGGTGTTTGTGGCGATTTCTATGATATAATAGTTTCTCGCAAAGACAGAATTTCTTTTACGATTACAGATGTTGTTGGAAAAGGAATGAACTCATTGATGGTGATGATAATGATGCGCTCTATGCTTCGTTTGATTGTTAATACAAAACAAACAGCAGGCACAATCTTATCATGGATTAATCATGGTATATCAACAGAGACTGCTATTGACCACTTTGCAAGTATGGCTCTTGTAAATTTTGATAGCACAACAAAACGAATAAATTATGCAACAGGAGGTTCTGCTCCTATTTGGCTTTATTCTTCAGAAACAAAAGATATGTCTCGTATTTCTGAGCAAAGTGAGCCTGTTGGAGTTGAAAAATCTACAGAATACTTAGACCATTCTCGGCAATTGAAATCTGGTGATATAATTGTCATGTATACAGATGGTCTTGTAGAATCTCTTGATGAAAATGGTGTTCAATATTCTATTGACAATCTTGTGAGAATTGTAAAATTGAATCATTCAAAATCGGCAAAAGATATTATATCGCTTGTTAAAAATGATTTAAAACAATTTAATGGCAACGTGCATCAGCACGATGACCAAACTTTGCTTGTAGTCAAAATTCTATAAATGAGGAAGGGACTATGGAACTAAAAATACGTAAGAATGGTGAGGTTTACATCATCGACGTAAATGGCGAAATGGATTTGTATAACTCGTACAAACTTAAAGAACTAGTTATGAAGATGCTTGAGAAAAACGTCAAGAGTTTTATCATCAATCTTGAGCAGGTCGATTATATCGATTCTTCTGGAATTGGAGCGTTAATCTATATCTGTTCGACAATCAAGAAGATGAACTTGAAGTTGTATATCACGAACATTCACGGTTCTGTTAAAAAAGTTATTGAGTTGACTAAATTGATGGGATACTTCCCGATTGCGAATAGCGTCGAAGAAGCATTGCTTATGATAAACGAGTAGGAGAGCGATATGGAGCCGATGATAAAAGAATTGCGTTCTGATGATAACGACCCATTGTTCGATAAAACGAATATGTTATACAAGGAGTTTCCATCAGATTTCCGCCAGATTCGTTATTTCACGTTGCTTATTGTTCAGTCAGCGCCTGTTGAAATCAAGGAAATCAATCTTCTTGAGCAGCAGATAAGTGAAGTTATCAAAAATGCTGTAAAGCACGGAAATAATTGTGATGCGAACAAGAAAGTTCATGTTTGGTATTCGTTCAGCGCATCACACGCACATATCATTGTTGAAGATGAAGGTGATGGCTTCAAGGATTTGGAGAAATGGAACGAGTTTAACCGTAAGCGCCTTGAGTGTTTGCACACTTCAGATTTTGAGGCTCTTACAAATTATGTTTCATTCCGCACAATGAAGAGCGATGACCAAGACGGTGGCAATGCACTTTTTGCGGCTCTTGAATATTGGAACGGCGGTTTTGTTTATAACGGCAAGCGAAACGGAGTTGCAATGCTCAAAAGATTTCAGCAGAAGCGACGTGGCGTTACTGTTGAAGACTAATTTGTTCACAATGCGAAAAAGCGACTGCATTCTTTGTGGTCGCTTTTTTTTGTCCACAGAAAAAAAAGTTTTGCGCACCACGTTTTTCCTTTTTTAAAATTTGTATACGCTCTGATTTGTAGAATTTTTTGCTCGTATACACATTGTATACGGCTCAAAAATGCTTCAGGCAAGCAATATACATATTGTATACGGCTCGACTTTGTGTGTTTTTTGCAAATATACATATTGTATACGAGCCGTTTTTTCTATTGATAGAAAATATACAATTTGTATACGACTCACTTTGAGCGTTTTTGGCTCATATACATATTGTATATGACTCGCTTTTTCTATTGAAAGAATCGTATACAATTTTTCAATGCCCGATTTTGCTTTCGTAGTCTAGCAAATGCACCAAATCGTATTTGTAGGGAATATCCCACATTTTTTTTGGCGAAAGATGCAGCTTGAAGGACTTTAGCGCATCTCCTCTGTCATAAAAACACATTTCCTGAAGGATTTCGGGAGCGCATTTGTGCTGAAAAATGTGCGAAAACGTGCCGGCAAAAGGCGTCGCAGATGAATCTGCATAGCACAAAAACGGCTTTTCGGGCGCATAAAATGAGCAGCTTTCGATGATGAGCTGCGAGGAAGTTCCGAGCGACAAAAGATACTTGTTTTGCTCGGATTCGGGAAATGCAAAGTGGCAGTCATAAATGTGCATCATTGCGGCTTTTGACTGCAGTGCGGCGTTTGCTGAAAAACTCGAATGGTGAAGCTGGATTTGGCACTCGGAGGCGATAATCTCGCGAGAGCCAAAAACGACGATTGGCGCGATGTCGTCCTCATCGCCCAAAAAAACGCAATGCGAGATTTCGATGCCCACGCCTTTTGAAATTGTGAGCGTCGACTCAGTTGCGTTCTCATCGCTTGAAAATGTGCAGTTTTTTATCAAAACGCTCTGGCAGTTCCCGAAAAACGTGATGGGACAACCCCAAAAAGTGAGTTCCTTTATTTTCACGTTGAGTGCGTCTGCTGTTCGAATGTTTCCGTTGAAAAGGACTGCGTTTACCTCGCCTTCAAGCGTGATGCTGTCGGCAAGCGAAAGGGACTGACCGCCCAAATCTATCGGGCAGTCAATAATGATGTGAGCGCCATCGACGGAAATTGCATTGATGAGCGAGTTTATGTCTGAGACTTTGAAAACAGTTGACTGTGTTGTTTCTTCTATTTCGGTTTTTTCTTCTGCGACTGGAGCAGGCGGCAGCTGCTTTGTCGCGCAACCGGCAATTTGAACGCAAAATACAGAGAAAATCGCTGCTGAAAAAAGATATACCCATTTTTTCATAAGCAAATTCTACTTGCCAAAAGCCACATTGTCAACGCTGGACAAAAAAATCTAATGCGCCATAATTGTATATATGTGCAATAAAAGTCCGTTATTGACAAACTTCAATAACAATGATTTTATTGCTTAGAAGAGATTTTGACATTACTATTTACATCAAAAGCGGAGGCTAAAAATGAATGCAAGAATACTAATAATTGAAGATGTGCCGGAGATGGCGGAGCTCATCTCGATTTATCTTCAAAAATCAGGAATGGAAACTGAAAAATGCGAAAGCGCGGAAATTGCTCTTGAAAGCTTGAAAAAGAAAGTTCCGGACCTTGTTGTCCTTGATTTGAATTTGCCAGGAATGAGCGGTCTTGAGTTTTTGCAGAAATTCCGCTCCGAATATAAAAAGACAATCCCTGTCATTATTGTTTCAGCCCGTGATTCTGACGAGGACATTATAACCGCGCTTGGCTATGGCGCTGATGAGTTCGTGACAAAGCCGTTCAGCCCGCACGTTCTTGCTGCCCGTATCGAAGCAAATCTTCGCCGCCAGATTGCGACAGAGGCTGCTGCCGAAGAAACGCTCAAGTTTGGGCCATACACACTTTATTTGAACAGTTGCGTCTTGAAAAGAGGCGTTGAGAAAATCCCTCTTTCAACAAAAGAATACGAAGTCCTTGAGTACATCGCCAAAAACTCAGGTCAGCCGCTTTCTCCAGAAAAGATTTATAACGGAGTGTGGAAGACACAATATGGCGATATTACCGCTGTTGCAGTTTATATCCAGCGCCTCAGAAAGAAAATCGAGGAAGACCCTGGAAACCCACGCTACATAAAGACAATGTTCGGAATGGGATATCGTTTCGATTTTGACGAAGGCAATGAAAATAAGAAATCAATTTAAAGCCCTCATAATCGGAATGATTGTTATTCCGATTATCTGCTCTGCATCAGTACCTCTGTTTTTGTATATTTCATCGCCTGAGCGCGTTTTGATGAACGGATACAAAGAACTTCGCAAACTTGACAGCTTGAACATCGAAAACGAGGATTGGGACGTTTTGCGAAGTGAGCTGAAAAATGTTCCGCCATGTGTTCAGACTGCTGTCATTGCGGAGCATTCGGTGGTTCTTCTTTCAAACATTCCAAGCCTAAAGCCAGGCACTGCTATTGACGACAAAGAAGTTTTTTCGTTCCTCAAGAAAACAAGCCGCAATTATTTCTATCAAGTCGTAACGCCAAAGTTCAAATCTGAATCAGACGTCTTAATCATTACAAGAATGTCGCGTGATTTGAATTTGAAAAAGCACAAATTTTCGTGGTTTCTTGTTCCTGTGAGCGTCGGACTTGCCATATTTGAGGGGGCTTGCGTTTTTGCGATTATAAGCATTTCAAGAACAATCTCTCATTCAATTTCGATTTTGGAAAAAAACACAAATCGAATTGCGTCTGGCGATTTTGATTTTGACCTCGATTGTGATTCAGAGTCGAAGCATGTTTGCAATGAAATCACATCACTCACGCAAAATCTTGACAAAATGCGCCTCACGCTAAAAGAGGAAAGCGAGCGCAGAACGCGCTTCATAATGGGAATAAGCCACGACTTGAGAACGCCTGTCGCCCTCATAAAAGGCTACACAGAGGCGATTTCGGACGGCGTCATAAGCGAGCCTGATGAAGTGAAAAAATCGCTTTCGGTTATCGGAAGCAAAACGCAGCAGCTGCAGACGATGATTGATTCGCTCATCAACTTTGTCAAACTCGACAGCAAGCAATGGCGAAGCCAGCTTTTGCCGCACGACATCACGCCGCTTGTGCGCGAATTCGCTCAGGGCGCGCAAATGACAGGAAATGTCTACAAGCGCAACATCACAGTTTCGGTGAATCTGCGCGACGGAATCATAATCCCCGTGGATTCGATGCTGTTCAACCGCGCTCTTGAGAACATTTTCAGCAATGCCTTGCGATACACGCGCACCAACGATTCAATTTCGATTTCCGCCAATGAAGAAAACGGAAAAGTCATCATCAAGATTTCGGATACAGGAATCGGAATCGAAAAAAACGATTTGACGAATATCTTTGAACTTTTTTATCGCGGAACGAACAGCCGCCGCGAAGAAGGAATGGGAATCGGGCTTGCAGTCGTCAAAAACATCGTCGACACGCACGGCTGGAAGATTTTTGCTGACTCAGAAAAAGGCGTCGGCACAACTTTCTCAATCGAAATCCCCGTCCAGTCGTAGCGCCTCTCGTCATGTCCTGTTGCAATAAAAAAGTTGAGTTTGCCTCCTTTTTGGTCGGGGAAGCAAAATTCATTTTGAGTTTGCTTCCCTGAGCGATTTTCTTCAATACTCATTCAATACTTCGCTTCCTTTTTGAAAAAGCTTCAATACTCATTCAATAAATCACTTCCTTTTGGCTCAGGCCTAAAGACTCATTCAATAAATTGCTTCCTTTTTGAAAATCCGAGCAAACTCAACTTTTGCATAATCAAAAAATTTACAAAATTGCTTCGAGAAAAGTGTTCAAAAAAAGAATGCCGCTTTTTGAAAGCGAGAAAAATCTGTCGCCTCCGTCTTTTCGGATTTTGGCGTCACCGCGTGAAAGCCATTTTGAAAAAATACCGTCTTTCTCACCAAGGCGCTCCGACAAAGATTTGTTGAACCGCGCTTTGTATTCGTTTTCGCTTATGCCGTCCAAAAGCCTGAATCCCATCATCAAAAACTCTGTTTCCTGCGTCTCTTCGCTCAAAAGCTCTGTTTCGCGAGGAAAATCCTCGACGTTTTTTTTGCCTTGAGAAAGCCAAAAACGCGTGTATTTTTCGATGTCCGCACTGTTTTGCCATCTTATGCCGTTTTTGCCGAAAATGCTTCCTGCCGCGCCGCTTCCCGCACCAAGATAGTCTTTCAAATGCCAATAAACGCTGTTGTGAAGGCTCATTGCACCAGACTTTGAAAAGTTTGAAACCTCGTATTGAATGTAGCCGCGCTCGCTTAGCATTTCGCGCCCAAGAAGCCACTGCTCGTCTGTCTCGTCCTCGTCGTATTGAAGACTCCCGCCCGAAATTGCGCGCTCCAGAGGCGTTCCGTCCTCAATCATCAATGAATAAAGCGAAATATGCTCACTTCCAAAATCAAGGATTTCAGAAAGGCTTTTCAAAAACTCCTCGCGGTTTTGGGCGGGAAGCCCTGCGATTGCGTCGAGCGAAAGCCGTCCGCTCCATTCTTTTTTCACGAGACTCAAGGCGTTGAGCGTCGTTTCACGCGAGCAGCGGCGGCTCACGGCTTTTAGCGCGTTGTCGTTGAGCGACTGTATTCCGAGCGAAAGGCGATTGACGCCAGAGGAGCGAACGGCGTCGAGCTTTTCTTTTGTAACGTCGTCGGGATTCATCTCAATCGTGAACTCTTCTATTTTTTTTTCGCTTTTTTTCATAATCGACTCACAAAGCCTTGAGAGCTGCTCTGCGCTCAAAAGGCTCGGCGTTCCCCCGCCGATGTAGGCAGTGCGAAACGAAGAGATTTCGTGCAACTGTTTTAGAGCGTTGATTTCAAAAAGAAGAGCGCTTATGTATTCATCGCTTATGCTTTGTTTGCATGGAACGCTGAAGAAGTCGCAATATGCGCATTTTCTGCGACAAAACGGAATGTGAACGTATAGGGAAATGTCTTTCATTTTGGAAAATGTTTATTCAAAAAAAAGAATCTCGAAAAGCACAAGATTTGCACTTTTCGAGAAACTGAATTATTTAGTAACTTTTTATTCTGTTAAATGGGAAGTAGCAGAAAAGAACTTTGCCTTTTATTCTGTCTGCGCTTGTTGCTCCCCAAAGGCGCGAGTCTGTGCCTTCAACGCGGTTGTCGGCAAGAACGAAATACTCGCCGTTTGAAAGTTTTATTTCATCGAACGAGCCGATTGCGCCGAGTGTCGTGTCCCACATTACCGGAATCGAGAAAATCTGCACGTTGTACTGGCGCGGAATTAGCTCGAACTCAGTAAGAAAATGCGTCTGGTCAGCAGGCTTTATGTAAAGAACGTAATCCCGCATATAAATTGTGTCGCCCGGAATGCCGATAACGCGTCGCACATCGGAAGTTTCTGCCATTTTTGAGCCGTTTTGGTAAGGAAAAAAGCGTCGGAGCGTGATAAAACTCATCAACTGCGACACAATTTTCTCTTTTCGGCGCAAAACTTTTCCGGATGTGTTTTGAAGAAGAACAGTGTCGCCTCTTTTTGGTGTCTTTAGAAGCGGTGTTACAAAAACAGAACTTCCTCTTTCAAGATTCGGGCTCATTGATTCTGATTTCACCATAACGGGATACAAAACGAAACTGTTTACCGCCGTTATCACAAAAAAAACGATTACAGCCGCAAGCACAACCTTGAACACCTTGCTATCGTGTTCTCTTTTCCAATCGCTTGCGTATTCATATATGTCTTTCTGTTTAGCCATATGATTACCATATCACAGACTGAACCTCCTTGCAAGTAAGCGAAAATCGGCATATACTGTCAATATGTCTGATAAAATCAAAATCATCGCGCAGAATAAAAAGGCGCGCTTTAATTATTTTATTGAAGAATCTTTTGAGTGCGGAATAGAGCTTCGTGGTACTGAAGTGAAATCTTTGAAGGCGGGAAGTGTCTCATTTGCCGATTCCTTTGCGGAAATAAAAAACGGTGAAGTTTGGGTGAAAGGCTGCCATATCGCTGAGTATTCGTATTCATCGATTTTCAATCATAATCCGGACAGACCGAAAAAACTTCTTCTCCACAAGGACGAGATAAAGCGTCTTGTGAGAAAGGTTGACGAAAAGGGCTTTACGCTCATTCCTCTGGATTTTTATCTCAAGCACGGGCTTGTCAAGTTGACGCTTGGTGTTTGTAAGGGCAAAAAGCTTTTTGACAAACGTGCCGATATTCGTGATAGGGATATAAAGCGCGATATTCAGCGTGAATTCCGTCACGACCAATAAAATGGCGGTGAAAAGAGCGTGTTGATGAAAAAACGTAATCGGTTATCCGCATTCTTCATTATTCTCTGTCTGATTTTCGGTTTTAGCTCTTTTGCTGAAACGATTAGCGTTGATTTTTATGCTTCGATTTCCGATTCAAAAGACACAAATATGATTCGAATGACAGAGAATCTTTATTTTTCACAACTAAACTCTCTTGAAGGTTTTTCTGTTGCTGACAAGCGTCCGACTGAATGGCAAAAGGGCGATGAAGGCGACGAAAACTCGATAGTGTTTTTTGCCGAAATCCAAGAATCTCCTGATTCTGCGGGCTGGATTTGTATTTTGAACGCAATCAGCCGTGCAACAGGCGAGCGAAAAACATCTGTCAAAATCTATGATTCGTATTATAAAATCCTTCTTGATGCAAAAAACTCTCTTTTGTCGCTTTTGACTTCCGTTTCGGGCGAGGAGGACAATAGCGAGCAAGTCGAGCAGTCGTCCTCTTCTTCTCAAAAGGCTCTTTCGATTGAAACAATCGCGGGAAACTGGACAGGCGAGCAGTTCATTGAAAAAATCGTCATTTTGCGAGGCGGAAAGGGCTTCGTGATTTACAAAAATGGCGCTTCAATGACAATTCAGGTTTCAATTTCCGGCTCATCTGTGCATATTCAGCAAGTCGGTCGCCCGAATGCTTCGTATTACCCGGAGCTTCCTCGTGAAATCGCGCTTGCTGTCGCAAGAACTGCGCCTCCGATTGAATGGGAACTTTCGCTCATTGACGACGACACTCTTTCGGGGAAAAAATCAACTCTTGAGCCGTCAAACACTCCTCTTGGAGCATCAGAGGCGAGCATCGAAGTTGAATGGCAGCGCAAAAAATAATTTTTTTTGTGATATATATTTGATTAGACTTGTTCAAAGTTGAGCAGGTCTATTTTTTTTGCCCTAATTATGTTTGTTTGCTATCTTCAACGGTGATTGTGGACAACTTCAATGGAAGATAGTAGTCAATCACCGTTGAAGTTGTGTACTATCTTCCGTGGAAATAAAATCCAATTTTATTGAACAAGTTCATTTTTATTGTTGACAGATTGTTTGAAATATGGGATACTATAGTTGTTCAATAAAATTGAACCGTCCAATTTTTATATTGAACAAGTTTTATTTGGAGTGTTTTCAAGTATGAGTGGAAATAAAATATTTTCAGAGAGGATAAAAACTTTGAAAGAGTCTAAAAATCTTTCAACAACCCAACTTGCAGACAAATTAGGCATTCAAAAATCCCGAGTGAGTATGTGGGAAACAAATGGCACTGTTCCGCGTCAGGACATGCTTTTCAAGCTGTGCGAGTTTTTCGGTGTGTCCGCAGATTATCTTTTGGGCAATGACAAAGTTGATGGGCAGAACCCAAAGAACGATGTTATAAATTCAATTCAAAGAGCTCTTAACAATATGGACGATAGTGAGCTTGATATGGCTCATAATGTATTACAGAGTATTTTCAAAGATAAATTCGGTATCTAAAAAACAGGAGAAAAGATGACAGAAAAATATCAAATCTGCATAGGAGGAAAAATGAAAGCAGATTATCAGTTGGCGTACCAGAAAGCAAATGAGCTTTTGGTAAGTTGTAAAAGTATTACAAAGTTTCCAGTATGCTTGATGAATATAATCAAAGAATGTACTGACTTTGAATTTATGTCTTTTGCTGAGTTTGAAAAATACGGTTTGAAAGCAGAGAGTGTTGTCGGTTCAAATGATGGAGGTCTTTTAGAAAATTCTGGACAATATATTTTGGTATACAACGAAAAAAAGCCAAATGAAAGAGTTCGTTTTACAATGGGGCATGAACTTGGTCATTATGAACTTGGGCACGATTGTGAAATATTGAAGCATTTCAAAAACACTCACGATGAGCGTTTTAAGATGTTGTATGACAAATATGAAAAAGAAGCCAATTTGTTTTCTGCACAGATTTTAATGCCAGAGCAAGTTATAAAAGAACTTTCTAAAAGAGGTTGCTATATAACTGAAGATTTCTTGATGAAACATTTTGTGGTGTCAAGACAGGCTGCGCAAGTTAGACTTGCAAATTTGAACAAGGTTTATAGCAGAAAATGTTTATCGTTCGAGACTTTTAATTACGACGATGTGATTTTACTGAAGTTTAAAAGTTTCATTGATAGCATTGCGCCGAGAAAGCACACTTATGAATATGATTGTGAGCATGAAATTGAAATGGAGAAGCTTCGGCAATCTTGGAATTGATAAAAAAGAAAAGAGAGTGCAGATACTTGCAATATCGGCGCTCTCAAAAGGCGGTAAGCCTGTAGACAAAACATTGGAGTGAGTTGTCTATAGGTATTATCGCCAAAATATGAACTGGACTCAATAAAAACTGTCGTTGGCAGTGAGTTAAAGATTTTTATAATTGAGGTGATAATATGGGCTCTAGAGGGCAATCATTAAAAACTGGTGGTTTTACAGTTTATAACTATAAAACTCTTATGCGTTATAACAACGTTCGTTTTGTGATGCTGAAAGACAAAACAAAGCGAAATGTAAAACTTCCAGAAATGTCAAATTCAAAGTGGGCAGTTTATGCAACATTAGGAACTGACGGAGAAATAAAATCCATTAGTTTTTACAATGGAAGCAGAAAAAAATACAAAGAAATCGATTTCAATCACTTCCACGACGGTATGAAACCGCACGTACATATTATTGACCCAAATGCAAAAAATATGCGAAGCGGCGTTGCTAGAACTTTGACAGTTCGAGAGCAAAAGAAAGTTGATTCTATTCAGAACTTTCACAAGAAGCATCACCTAAAAGAAAAATATGATAAGGAGCAGTAATTATGGAAAATGAAGTTTTTCTAAAGCAGAAATGGGAAGTTGAAGAGTCTTGTGTTCAGGAATTGTACAGTGAGATTTCTTTCAACCTGCATTTTGAATTTTGCCACAATGGGCATGAGTATTTTATCACGATTGATAAGGACAGTGGCAAAAATCAAATCTGGGTTATTTATGACCGTGATTTTTCGGATTCTAAAGTTGCACACAAATGCGACTGGGATATTGAACCTAGAGAAGAGTTCAAGGATTTGCCGTCGCTTGTGTTTGAATACAAATTAAAAAATGACGGTCGTTCTATTGCTGAATACTGCTGCGATTTTTGGAAACAACCACGGCTTCTTGTTCCTGAGCCTGTTGATGAAAATCAGAGGAGGAAAGTATGGCGACATTAAACGATGTTTTGGATTATGCAAAGTTTTATTCTGGCAAAAATGAGCCTCCCAGATTTTGCAAAGAATATATTGATTTGAAAGAAAAACTGTTTGCTCCGACGGACGATTTTAAATTGGCTCAAAAACTCTCTGACAACACAAGAAAAAATGTTGTGCTTCATTATTTTGAGTATGACTCAAAGCAAAATAGGCTTCTTTTGAACAATCTTGCAGACCGCGATTTGCACAAAAAAGTATTTGCTGTTGCAAGTCCTGATTTCAGCGCAGATAGCAATAATTGCTGGTCGTGTTTTAACGAATCAAATATCTTGAAATCACGAATTTGTGCTTATCGCTGGCAAGAAGAATGTGAAGAAAGTGTAATTCTTACGCTCTTGTGGGGTGATAAAAACACTTACAAGTGGGCGTTCAGTAATGTTGAAAAAGGCAGTATTGTTGCAGTTTCTTCGCAGGGCATAAAAGATATTGTTTTATTTGAGAACGGCATAAGAACTGGAATAGATATGATTCAGCCTGAATTTATATGTTGGTATGGCGAAGTTTTTGATTTTATGGACAAGTATTATGACAAAAATCGAATAATCAAAATGCAAACAAGAACTGACTTGCTGAAAATGTATAAACAAAGTCTTTTTTGTGAATCACAGACGAGTTTGTTTTAATCAAAGGAGGCTCAAAGAAGATGAAAATCAGAGTTTTTGCTCATTTTGCTTTTAATTGGCGGTAAAGTGAGCAATAAAAAAGCCTGATTTGCACTGCAATGCAAAAACAGGCTTGTTAAAAGATGAGTATCTTTCAAACTGTCAATAAAAAGATACTTCATTAAAAGCCGATTGGCAAGCAGGAAAGACTGTTATTTTTTAACTTTTTTGAATTTTATTTTTATGAGGTATCAAATGCAAGACAAAACAAACAAATTGCAAGATTCTGTAAACATCACAATTCATCATAGTGTGATTTCTGGAAAACAGTGTTCTTTTGCGCGTGTTCAGCGTGAAACGGCGTATATTGGCAATATCATCGACAAAGCGATTGAGATGAATCCAATGATGAAGAGGGAAACTTTGCTGTTCTCGGCAGAATTGCTGAAAAACGGAATTCTGGCGCTTTTGAGTTCTGGCAAGGCTGTGGATATTCTGGAACTTGGAACGATGTACATTAAGCCGAATGGCTGCATTGATGGAGCTGAAGACTCTTTGAACGCAGTGCCTGAAATGACCGTGGGCTTTACGCCGTCGGATATATCTGTGAATGCTGTGAAAAATGTGGCTATTGCGGCGAATGTTACAAAGAAAAATGTGCCGTCTGTAACGGAGATTTTTAATGTAAAAACACGCTCTTTTTCTGATTCTCTAAATGCTGGTTATTCTGTCAAATTGCAAGGCAGCAAGCTGAAAATTGCAGGCGATGAAGAAAAATGCGGTGTGTTTTTTGCTTCTTGCGATGAAAGTGGGAACTATGAAAAAAATGCTTTTGAGTCTTTTGTGCATATAAAAGAAAGTGAATTTATTACAAATACAACAACCAATCTTGAGTTCAATCTGCCTGAAAATATGGAAAAAGGAACATATCGGCTGATTGTGGCGACATCTTATCATTCGGGTAAACTTTGCGGCAAGCAGGTTCGGCTTGGTGAATATGAAAACATTGTAACAATTTGCTAACATTAAAAAGCAGGGTGAGATTTTTCTTGCCTTGCTTTTTTTTGAGGGTGTTATAAAAGGAAAGCGCTCAGAATGTCAAAAATGTGTTTTATGCAATAAAAATTTATGTTATACTGGGAATATGGGACTTTCTAACACTTTAATTGATAATTCTGAAAACTTAAAACTTATAGACACGATAAATGAAATCATTGCAGAACCAAAAATAAACGAAATTTGCATTGCCACAGGATATTGGGACTTAAAAGGAACTGCGTTAATCACAGATACTCTTTTGCAATTTTTGGAAAAAAACGATGCAAAAGTTAGGATTTTGATAGGAAAAGACCCGATTGTTTTTGCTCGCGATTTGAAAAATGATGTGTATAAAAACGCAAAAGAATATCCAAAAGATTTTTTGAAAATTGATTTAGCAAATATCGATATGAATGATGAGCAGTGTCAAAAAGCTGCAAAAATGCTTATTGATTATTGCTCTGATGAAAATAAAAAGATTGAAGTGAAAATCTTTGAAACAAACGAAAATGACGAAAAACAGTTTTTGCACTCAAAATGCTATATTTTTTATGGCTCTGGTGTGGCGTATGGAATTATAGGTAGCTCAAATTTTACGCAAAAAGGCTTGGAAGGAAACAGCGAGCTCAATTATCTTGAAACGCTTACACAAATGATAACGGCAAAACCTGACGGCATAAATATGGCAAAAGGTCATATTTTTTGGTTCAATGAAAAATGGAAACTGGCAAAGGATTGGACACAGGAATTTATTGTTCAGCTTCAAAACTCTCCAATCGGAAAAAAGGTGGTGCAGAAAAAGAAAGCTGAAAACAAAAATATTGAGCTAACTCCTTATGAAACATATATAAAATTACTGCAAAGTCAGTTTTCTGAGATAATTGATTTTGACAGCAAAATAAAAGTTGATGATTATCTTCCAAAGCCAAAGGCTCACAATTTTAAAACGCTAAATTATCAGCTAGAAGCCGTGAATCAAGGCTGTGCAATTATGAAGCGACACGGCGGCTTTATTTTGGGCGATGTTGTGGGATTGGGCAAAACATACACTGCGCTGATGGTGGCAAAAAGGCATTTGCTTGAAACTGGTTTTGCAAGTCAGATTTTGATTGTAACACCGCCTGCGATAAAGCAAAGCTGGATTGATTCAATAGATTTTTTTGATGAAGACGAAATTGAGAGCAGAAAACTTTTGCCACACATAACTCTCACAACAATCGGCTGTTTGGACGATGAAAGCGAAAGCAATGAGTTTGTGGCAGAAGATGATTTTGACAGCAATTTTAAAAGAGCTAATTATTCTATGATTATTGTGGACGAAAGCCACAGATTCAGAAACAACAACACTATGATGTATCAAAAGCTTGATGATTTGATTGCTTCAATTCAGCCTCAGCCGTATGTTGTGCTTCTTTCTGCAACACCTCAGAACAACAGACCGTATGATTTGAGAAATCAGATTTATTTGTTTGAGCGGGAACACAATAATTCCACTTTGCAGAATTTGGGCAATTTTGGAAACAAACTTGAAAGTTATTTTGCAGAAAAACAAAGGAACTATGAAACTTTCATCAAAAAAGACAAGATTGTTGACGGAAAAAAAGTTCCAAAGTCCAAGCCAGAACTGGAAGCCGACCGCGCAAAACTAAAAGCTGACAGCGAAGATATCAGAAAAAGAATTGTTGAGCCTCTTGTAATCAGAAGAACCAGAACGGACATTGAAAAGTATTATGCTCAAGATATGAAAAGCGATAATTTGAGTTTTCCAAAAATTCAACCACCTGTGGCAATCCCGTATGAAATGAAAGGAGAACTTGGGGAACTTTTCAACAACACAATAAACATCATTGCGCCTCAAGTTAGTCACATTGATTCTGACGAAGACGGAAACCCTATGCTTGATTTAAACGTTGTGGCTGGTGAAGACGCTTTGGGATATTTTAGATATAGAGCGATTGAGTTTCTAAAAAATGAAGACGCACGAAAACGACACGAAAAAAACAATCTTACTGTAAAAGGAACTTCGGAGCGATTGGCTCAGATTATGGAAATTCTTTTGGTGAAAAGACTTGAAAGTTCTCAGGCGGCTTTTAAAGAATCGTTGCACAACTTGAGAAAATACACAGACGATATGATAAAAATGTGGAACGCAGACCGCATTTTTGTTTGTCCTGATGTTGATGTAAAGAAAGAACTTAGCGCAGAATCAATTAAGAAAAACGGAAGTTTTGAAGCGTGTCTTGATGTGATTGCCAAAAAAGCAGAAAAAGCAAACGAAAAGCACAATTCTGTGAATATTGAATACAAGAAAAGTGATTTTTTTGATAATTACATTGAAAAACTGCAAAATGATTTGAGGCTGATTGATGAACTTTGTGACAAGTGGGACAAGCAGACTGGCGACCCAAAAATGAGCGCGTTTATCTTTAAGTCGGCTTCTGACTTTTTGAACGCTGAGCGAAATCCGAGCAAAAAACTGATTATCTTTACAGAGTGCATTGCAACGCAAAAGGCTCTTATACAAAAGTTCAAAGAAATGCCTATTGCAGATTGCAATGTGCTTTCTATAACATCAGAAAATCGCAACGATATGAAAGATGTGATTGCAGCCAACTTTGACGCAAATTACAAAGGAGAGAAAAAAGACGATTATCAGATTTTGATAACGACAGACGTGCTTGCAGAAGGCGTGAACTTGCACAGAGCAAACTCAATCGTGAATTACGATTCACCGTGGAATGCGACGCGTCTTATGCAGCGATTGGGACGAATTAACCGAATTGGCTCGCAAGCAAAAGAGATTTGGAATTACAATTTTTATCCGTCCACGCTCGGCGACAATCAGATAAACTTGAAAAACAGAACGTATGTAAAGTTGCAGGCTTTTCACGAACTTTTTGGCGAAGATAGCCAGATTTATTCAACAGAAGAAGAAGTAAAGCATTTTGACAAAGTTGAGCGTGAATCTGATGAAGAAATGGAAAACCCAATAATGCCGTTTATTGCGGAACTAAGAGAATTTAGAGACAAAAAGAAAGAAGATTATGAGCGGATTTTGGCTATAAAAGAAAAAATTATCACAGCTGTAAAAGCTGAAAATGCTGAATTTGCAGAAAAAAAATGTGCTTTTGTTTCACTTTTGCAAAAGAAAAAAGAAACATCTCTTTTGTATCTTGTTGGAGAGGGCGGAGGCGCAAAAAGTGCTGGGCAGTTGGAATTTTTTGAAACGCTAAAGCCGTTTTCTGCGCTTGAAAAAGCAGAAGTAGACAAAACTCTTGCAGAAAAATATAAAACTTGTGTTTTAACTTGCTATGAAAGCGATAAGCAAAATGCTATGCTTAGTGTGAGAAGCAAGCTGAAAGCTGGTGCAAAAGAAATCAAAGAAGCAAGAGAGAAGCTAAAGGCTTTGTATGATTTGGATCTTAGTGATGAATACTTTGAAAAATTGGACGAAGTGATAAATTCTGTTAACAATAAGAATACAGGGCTTATTCACAAAGTTTTGAAAATGCAGTTTGAAACAGACGGCTTTGCTGCTATGCAAGTGCAGTCGGATATTGATTATTTGTATAATTCGATAAAACAGAGCATTGAAAATAGTGATGCTGATATTGAAATAGAATTTGTGGTGCAATAGGGGAATAAAAGATGGAAAAGAGCGAATTGAGAGCGTTTTTTGAAAGCGAGTGGGCAGGAAAAGAAGCGATTTTTGAAAAACTGATAAAACCGATTTTTGTAAAAGCTCAAGACACAACAAAGTCTTCTGAGTTTGAGCTTTTGGAAAGCGAAAAAAAGCAAATAAAATCATTTTCGATTATCGCTCAGGTGCGGGGCGGTTTTCCGATTACTTTTGCGGACGTGGAACTTCAAGACAGCGTGGCATTAAAGCGAAGCCGAGTGAGCATTCAAAATTGCGTTCGAAGAATTATGCAAGACGACTCAAACGCGATTATCTTTTTTCACTTTTCAGACAGCCAAAAAGAATGGCGTGTGAGTTATTGTCACAGAGCCGACACGCTTAAAGACAGCACAAACGCCAAACGCTACACATATCTTTGCGGAACAGAACACAAATGCAGAACGATTGCAGAGCGCTTTGAAACACTCAAAGGATTGGCAAAAATCAAAGACGAAGATTTGATAAATGCATTCAGCGTAGAGCCTTTGAGCAAAGAGTTTTTTGACGAATATCGAGAGCATTACGCTGACCTTGTGGAATATATCAGCGGAAAGCGATTCGTCAAAAAGGGCGGAAAGTTCGTTGAAGAAAAGACCAAAAACGCAAACGGAGCATTCCGAGAAGCATTTGAGAATGACGACAAAAAAGTTCGCGATTACGTTAAAAAGTTGATGGGACGACTTGTTTTCTTGCAATTCTTGCAAAAAAAAGGCTGGCTCGGCGTGGCAGAAAATGCAGAGTGGGGAAGTGGCGACAAAAACTTTATCTACAACCTTTTCAAGAATGCGAGCGAAGACATAAAAAAAGACTTTCTTGAAAAAGCACTAGAACCATTGTTCTTCAAAAGTTTGAACACAAACCGCAAAGAAAAAGCACTTGCGCCAGAAGAACTTTGCAATATTTACGGCTCAAAAATCAGAATCCCGTATTTGAACGGCGGACTTTTTGAAGCAGACGAACTGGACAAAAAAGAAGTCAAGTTCAAGAAAGAGCATTTTCAAAACCTCTTGGAATTCTTCAATCAGTACAACTTCACGATTGACGAAACAGACAGCGAAGACACAGAAATCGGTGTTGACCCCGAAATGCTTGGTAAAATCTTTGAAAACCTTCTTGAAGACAACAAAGACAAAGGCGCATTCTACACCCCAAAAGAAATCGTTGAGTATATGTGCCGTGAAAGCCTGATTGCATATTTAGATGAGAAAATGAAAACTGAAAACGGAGAATCGAAAATCCGTGGCTTTGTTTTGAATCACGATGCTTCTCGGTTCAGCGACGGCGAAAAAGCATCGATTCTCCGTGCTCTTCTGGACGTGAAAATCTGCGACCCTGCCGTTGGCTCTGGAGCGTTCCCGATGGGAATGTTGAACGAACTTTTATCTTGCCGTGTGGCATTGGGCGACAAAGGCGAAATCAAAAAAGAAATCGTGAAAAACAACATTTACGGCGTGGACATTGAAAAAGGAGCAGTGGACATTGCCCGCCTGCGCTTTTGGCTTGCGATTATCGTTGACGAAAAAGAACCTCTTCCTCTCCCGAACCTTGATTACAAGATAATGAGAGGCAACAGTTTGCTTGAAAGCTACAAAGGCATTGACTTGAGCAACCTTGTTCCAAAAAAAGAAAAAACTGTTGAAACCGATTTATTCGGAAAATCTTTGGAAATTCAGAGCGGCTTTGATTTTGACAGTGCAGACAACATCAGCGCATTACAAAATTTCTTGAACTCATATTTTGACAAACACGAAGAAAAAAACGCAATCCGCGACGCAATAAAAGACGAAATTATTGAGCTGATAGAAAAGCGCGGAGTAAGCGAACCTGCAAACACAGAACTTAAACGACTTGATTTGCACGATAACAGCGAATTCTTTTTGTGGCACACTTGGTTTCACGATGTTTTCAACCGACCGAATGATTGCAACGGATTTGATATTGTAATTGGCAACCCGCCGTATGGTGCAAAAAATAGCGATAAAGATAAAGAACTTTATAAGAAATATTACGAAGTCGCAAAAACTTATTCTGGTATTTCAAAAGGTTCAACAGATACTTTTGCTATATTCGTAAACTTAGGTTACAATTTGCTCTGCAAAAATGGTAATCTTGCATTTATCATTCCTATGGCGGTAACTTCAAGCGATGCGATGACAACACTGCATAATCTTTTGGAAAAGAATTGCGAAACCATAAAAGTATCGTCATATTCAAACCGACCGAAGCAGATTTTTGATGCAGCATGTATACGAACATCTGTATTTTTCTTTACAAAGACATTCACACAAAATAAACATATTTTCACGACAAGACTGCAACGGCGACGTTATACAGATTCCATAGCTAAGATTATCGACAATCTTGAATATATTGACTCAAAAGAACTCAAATTGCCCGGACGCTATGCAAAAATTAGTGTTCAAAGAGAAAAAGATATCCTTACAAAACTTTTTGCTACAGGAAAGAACATTGCCAACTATGCAGATGAAAAAGGGAATCCGTTTTATTATAGAACATCAGGCGGACGATATTTCAATGTAATTTCTGATGTACCAACAGGTTCAAATAAAGATAAACCTTATTATGTGCAGAAAAAACTTAATTCAGTTATTGCAGCAACTTTAAGTACATCTCTCTTTTGGTTTTATTGCCAAGTATATACAAATGGACTTGATTTAAAAACACCTGAGTTGACGACTTTTCCGTTGCCAGATTTCTCTAAAGTCAATGAAAAGTCAATTTTAGCTATCAAAGATAAATACGCAGAATATCTTGCAGATATAGAAAGTAATGTGATCCAGCACGCTACTTTCAAGGAATACAAACTTAGAAAATCAAAGAATCTTATCGACCAGCTTGATGATTTGATTTGCCCTTTATATGGACTTACCAATGAAGAAACTGATTTTATCAAAAACTATGAAATTGAATTCAGAGTAGATGAAAACGAATGAATTACTTTTAATGTAAAAGTATCGGCATTATTTTATCTTTACACACACTTTAGCGTAGAGTGTGTGTAAAGAGCATTGCTAAAAATCGTTATCCCTCTACGATGGCAATATCTTCTTCTGTGAGTCCATAGAGTTTATACACGAGCAAATCGATTTCATGTTCCTCTGCGCTTGTGTCGGCTGCGGGATTTTTCTTCTTTGCGGCGAGTATTTTGTCCACCAAGTCGATGATGGGCTTTTGCTGGGCGGTAGTTGCTGTTGGAATACGAATTTGCTTTACATATTCAGCTTTAATTGCAAGATTTAGAAATTTTGTGGCAAAGAGGTAATTAAGAGCCTTTGAATTCAAAATTCCCAGAAGGAAACGTAAATCCGCTTTTTTTGATTTAGGGATAATGAAATTTATACTTTGAGAACCATAAACAGCTTCATTATCAAGGGTAGCAACAATTCTTGTTTTCAAAGCTTCGTTCCTTGTGTTTTGGAGAAGAATCTTTTCTTTCAAGTCAAGTTCGGCTTTTACACGAGACCATTGCAAATCACACCAGTTTATTGTTCCTTTTTTTGCTTCTCTGCGATTATCAAGCTGTTCTTTAAAGTTTAATAGCCATTTTTTTGTCTTTGGGTATTTCTCAATATCAACGCTGTCGTCAATGTACAGAATTCGGCGCTCCCGACTTCTTACCATAAATTTCTCAATATCTCGACCATGACATAACTGGTGCAGAAGCTTTTTGTCAACACCTTTTTCCAGAGCATCCGCTTCGCTCTCAAAAATAAAAGCCGTGTTGTTTCCTGTTACGATTCCTTGATAAACAGTATAGTCTTCGTCAAGCCGTGTAAAATTTTTGTTAAGGAGTTTTTCAAAAATTGTATCTGAATCGTCCGCACCTCCAACGCTTATGACATTCTCAAATGCACTAAAATAATCAGCAGAAACAGATTTTGTCTTAGGCTTTCTAAAATCAACGGCATTTTTCAATGTGATGTTCTTGTTTTCAGATTTATCGCAGATAAGAATCGTTGTATCTACGGTCGGAGCATTGAAAACATCTCCGCCTGTGTAGCATACTTCCCTTAGCCAGTGATTGTTCAAGATTATATCGCGAAGTTTTGTGTAAGACATATTTGAATGTACAACCGATGGAATAATAAATGTAACAACACCACACTTCGAAGAAAGTTTTTCAAGTCCAAGCTGAACAAAAATGGCGAACAAATCACAGCGTTTTATAAAAACAGAAAAACACTTTTTGTAAAGTTCTCTCAAATCTTCTGAAATAAGTTGTATATTCACATACGGCGGGTTGCCAATCACGATATCGAAGCCGTTGCAACCATTCGGTCGTTTATATCAACACTTTAAAAAACGCCATAATGTTGTTCGATCAACATTTAGTTTGCGGGCAATTTGTGCTTTTGGTATTCCAATTACTAATAATTCGTTGATTATTTCTTTATAATTTGACAGTTTTTTAGTTGCATTATGACTGCCCTTAACACGACCTATGTGTATACCCTGTGCTTTTCTTAAAGCCAACGCTTCTTTTGTTCTCTGGCTAATCAAATTGCGCTCAATCTCTGCACTAAGTCCGAATGCAAAGGCTAGCACCTTGCTTTGTATATCATCTCCGAGCCTGTAATTGTCTTTTATTGTCCACACCTTGCAGCCCTTATTCATACAAATATGTAAGATTTCCATAATCATAAAAAGATTTCGACCAAGCCGAGAAAGTTCCGCACAGATAATCAAATCACCTTTTTGCACACGATTTAGAAGCTCTCCGAGTTTTCGCTTGTCATAATTCTTAGCACCGCTGATTGTCTCTTCAATCCAACCGTCAACACGAAGATTTTCTTTTACACAAAAATTGTTTATCTCAAACCTCTGATTTTCGACCGTTTGCTTGTCGCTTGAAACACGGATATATCCGTATATCATTACATTCTCCTTGTAATACATAAAATTGTACTTATAATAAGATATTTGAAGATATTGCTTTTGCTATGGAAAAATACTATGCTCTGACGGCGGAGGAGATACAGGCGGTGGAAAAGGCGTGAGGCGGGCTGAGTCTGTGAAATATGATGTATGAGCGGTGCTACAAATGGGCGGTGGCTGTAAAAACAGCCCTCGGCTGTTGACGAAAGGGAAGTTGTGGAATAGAATATAAAAAGAAAGACGCAATCAAAGTTACGGTTGGTCTTCGTTGATTAGGTAAAAAACCGCCTCAGGTTCGAAGACGAGGCGGTTTTATTTTGCTCTCTTAAATAAAATATTTGAAGAGAGGTACGTTACCAGACAGGATAACCGAGCAACAAAAGCGCGATTATCACTAAAATCATAATGATTTTTCGTACTGACACCGCACGCCCTCCCAGCTTGAAAATATGATTTTTGCCATACGGCTACTCACCACTAGAGCCAGAAGAACCAACCGCCAACCTTGTCAGAGCATTTTACTGCTCCTACGATTGCGTCGAATTTCATTATCGGCAGGTTGAATGAAAAAGCGCACTGTTGGCAGAAAACGGGCGGTGGCTACAAAACAGGCTTTACTTACAAAGCGGGCTGCCTCTGGCTGTTGACGAAAGGAAAGTTGTGTAATAGAATATAAAAAGAAAGACGCAATCAAAGTTACGATTGGTCTTCATACGAATTGGTTAAAAACCGCCTCTGTAGGTGAAGACGAGGCGGTTTTATTTTGCTCTCTTAAATAAAATATTCGAAGAGAGGTACGTTACCAGACAGGATAACCGAGCAACAAAAGCGCGATTATCACTAAAATCATAATGATTTTTTGTACTGACACCGCACGCCCTCCCAGCTAAAA
>CACYWZ010000031.1 GCA_902778325.1 uncultured Spirochaetaceae bacterium | reverse complement strand
ACCCATTCGGTTTGGAGCGCACAATGACAACAGGCATCGTTTCGGGGCTGGGACGCCCGATTCAGGAGTCAAACGGCCCTCTTATCCGCAATATGATTCAAACAGACGCTGCCATAAATCCCGGAAACTCAGGAGGCCCTCTCCTTGACTCAAGCGGAAAGATGATTGGCATAAACACGATAATCTATTCCAATTCAGGCTCGTCCTCAGGCGTCGGCTTTGCAATCCCTGTTTCAACAGCGCGCCGCGTCGTTGCGGACTTAATCCAGTACGGAAGAGTAAACCGCGGAGTCATCAACGCGACAATGTACCCGATTTCAACATTGACTCGCTACGTCCGCTTCCCGTCTAGCGTCAAAGGTGGAATCCTCGTCAGCGAAGTCGAAAGCTCAAGCAATGCCGAAATCGCAGGACTCAAAGGCGGAACGAGAGAAAACGCCCTCAATTTGCGAACACGACGCGGCATCATCTCGATTTACGTTGACGGAGACATTATCACCGCAGTCGACAACATCAGCGTAAGCTCACAAGCCGATTTCGACAGCGCCCTCGAAGACAAACGACCTGGAGACACCGTGACCCTCACCGTTTACCGAAACGGCAAGAGCGAAAAAATCAAAATCAAACTAGACGGCAACTCTTCCAATATCTGAAAAAGCCAATCCAGCATCAAAAATTGTGTCTGAGCCCCGAAACAAGTTCGGGGCGACAAAAAACTTCGAGTTTTGAACTACTGAAACATCACGGAGATGGAGAAAAATATGCGATTAATTTTTGTCCGCCATTGCGACCCAGATTATGAAAAAGATTCTCTGACAGAAAAAGGCTTCAAAGAAGCGTCTTTCTTGAGTGAGCGCGTGAAAAACTGGAACATAGCCAAAGCCTATTCCTCCCCGATGGGAAGAGCGCTCACCACAGCGAAAACCGCGCTTTCAAAAAACGAGTATCTTCAAAAAAACGAAATCAGCGTTTTGCCGTGGCTTCGAGAGTTCAATTATCCCGTAATCGACAGCGAAACTGGCGAAAAACGCATCGCTTGGGATTTGCTGCCCGATTTTTTCACCGACAAAAAGAACCGCGACCTCATGGACGCTGAAAATTGGCAGAACAGTGCATTCTTGAAAACAGGCGACATCTCATCCTTCTACAAAACAGTGTGCGACGGCTTGGACTCCATTCTCGAAGAGTTTGATTACAAGAGGGACGGCATGATTTACAAAACCGACAGAAAAGAAGGGCAGAGCGACTTTTTGGCAAAATCCCACGATGTCTTTAAGGACTTCGTGGACGACAGAACCGTCGTAATTTTTTGCCATCTAGGCGTAATGTTTGCAATGATGTCGCATTTACTAAATATCTCCGCTCCTTGCCTCTGGCAAAACTTTTTCGTCGCTCCTTCTTCCGTCACAATCCTCAACAGCGAAGAGCGAAAACCTTGTATCGCCTCTTGGCGCGTCCAGCAGCTCGGAGACACCGCTCATTTGTACAAAAACGGCGAGCCTCCAAGCTCCTCAGGCTATTTCGCCAGCGCCTTCCCGCTCTAAAAGCTTGTCATTCATAGCGAATAGAGCCAACGCGAACGAAAAAGCGTGTCATTCTGAGCGAAGTGAACGCCAGTGAACGAAGTCGAAGAATTTGACCATACACAACCAAAGGCATTATGAAAAAAGAAAGCCAGATTCTTCGACTCCAAACGGCTTACGCCGTTTTCCGCTCAGAATGACACAGTAAACCCCATTCCGAGTCACTGGCGGCGTTTCCCACGTTTTTGGAAAGCCCATTCCGAGTCACTGGCGGCGTTTCCACATTTATGGAAAGCCCATTCCGACTTCCCGACACGCTTTATAAGGTTTTATAAACGGCGTTCCGAGTCACTGGCGGGCTTTGTAAGGTTTTATAAAGCGCGTTCCGAGTTACTGGCGGGCTTTGTAAGATTTTATAAACGGCATTCCGAGTCACTGGCGAGGTTTGTAAGGTTTTACAAACGGCATTCCGAGTCACTGGCAAGGTTTGTAAGGTTTTATAAACGGCATTCCGAGTCACTGGCGAGGTTTGTAAGAGTTTACAAACGGCATTCCGTGTTACTGGCGGGCTTTATAAAATTTTGTTGAATTGACAAAGGGCTTTATATTTCCTATTCTATAGCAATGAAAATGTATAAGGTGATTGTTGGATTCTTTTCTGTGTTGCTTGGTCTTGCGGTTCTTATTTTTGGGCTGATGCTTGGGCTTGGGCTTGCAGGAACGGTGAATACAATCAATTCTGAATATTTCACTGACTTTTCTATGGCGCTTCCGACGAAGCTTTTGGATATAAACGGGGAACTTATCACGGAGTTCTCTTCGGACGAAAAGCGCGAAATCATTTCTATTAACGACTTGCCTCAGCATTTGATTGATGCGCTTATAACGCGCGAGGACCGTGTTTTTTACAAGCATCACGGTTTTTCTTTTAAGGCTTTGGTTCGTGCAGTCTATGGTGTTTTGACGCACGAGACGCTCGGAGGCGGTTCAACGCTTTCGCAGCAGATTGCGGGAACGCTTTATTGCGACCGTCGCGATTATTCTGTGAAGCGAAAGCTCTCGGAGCTTTGGTGGGCGGTTCAAATGGAGAGGCGCTTTTCAAAGAACCAAATGCTCGAACTTTATTTGAACTATATTTATTTTGGTGGCGGAACAAACGGTGTTAGCGCGGCTTCTAAATATTATTTTGGTCATAGCGCTCTTGAGATGACTCCTGCTGAATCTGCTGTTCTTGTCATTCAGCTTTCAAATCCTTCTGCTTTCAATCCGTTCTCGCATCCGAATATGGCAATGCCTCGCCAGAAAAATGTTCTTGATGAAATGGTTCGCGCTAACTATATCACGAGGGCGGAGGCTGATGAATCGTTTGACAAATACTGGGCGGAGTTCGATTACACAAGAACAAACACTTCAGCATATATGATGAGAGAGGACGAAGCGCCATGGTTTTCAGAATATGTGCGCCGAGAGCTTTCGGATATGTTCTATGGCTCTGACGACCTTTACACAGGCGGCTACACTGTTAACACGACGCTTAATCTTTCTCATCAGAAAGCCGCTGAAAAGGTGATGACGAAATACATCAACCGTGCAAACAAACTTTACAAGGAAGAGATTTCAAAGAGGCAGAACGACGCGGTCAAGACTTATGTGCCGATGACGGACTTGCTTTCGCTTTTGTTCAATCTTACTCCTTTGAGGGTGAACCAGCAGCGCGCAGAGCAGTCGGCTATCACGTCTTACACATCCACGATAAACCCGATTCTCGACATTATGTCCGTGATGTGCGGCATTGAGGATTTGAAGGTTGGTGTTGTCAGCAAGGGAGCGGCAAAGGCGCAGACGCAGGCGCAAGAAACGACTGTTGAAGGAACGATGATTGCGCTTGAGAACAGCACAGGCTATATAACGGCTCTTGTCGGCGGAAGCACTTATTCTAACTCAAACCAATTTATCCGCGCTGTTCAGGCGAGGTTGCAACCGGGTTCTACGTTCAAGCCGCTTTATTATTCTGCGGCAATCGATTCGAGGGAGTACACGCAGACTTCTGTCATTTCTGATACGCCTGTCGTTTTCCACACGGCAGAGGGAAAGCCTTATATTCCGCTTGATTTCCGCGGTGTTTACGAGGGAAATGTTCAACTTTGGTATGCTTTGGCACACTCGATGAATATTCCGTCTATTAAGATTTTGGATAAAATCGGCTTTGAAGCGGCGATTAACCGTGCTGTTGCGCTTTTGGGCATAAGCGAGGAAGAGTTGCCGAGCCGCGCTTTTGTTCCAGGATATCCGCTTGGTTTGGGCGTTTGCTCTGTTCGTCCGATTGAGGTGGCTCGCGCTTTTGCGATTTTTGCCAACGAGGGAAAGGAAGTTACGCCGATTGCAATCCGAAATGTTGAGGACAGAAACGGCAATATCATTCTTAATCCAGAAGCAGATGTGCGAGAGGCTCAGCGAAAGAAGGGCGACGATATTCAGGTTATTTCTGAGCAGACTGCGTATATTATGACGCAACTTTTGCAGAACACTGTAAAGAGCGGAACTCTTGCGTGGGGTGCAAGCAAGGCTTCTACGAACTGGTCGCTTCGTGGCTCAAAGTTCACGTTCACAGACAAAAACGGCGAGCGCTTCACGATGCCTGCGGGCGGAAAAACAGGAACGACGCAGAACTGGGCTGATGCATGGACTGTTGGCTTTACGCCTTACTACACGGCGGCGTTCTGGTTTGGTTTTGACAAGCCAGGTCAGTCGCTTGGTCTTAATATCACTGGTTCAACGCTTGCTGGTGTTGCGTGGGGTGATTTTATGGCTGAAGCAAATAAGGGTCTTTCGTACCGCGATTTTGCAAAGCCTGAATCTGGCGTTGTTTCGATGAAGGTCTGCTCTGTAAGTGGTCATATTCCGACAGAGGCGTGCGGCAACGAGGTTATCACAGCGTATTATCTTGCTGGCACAGAGCCGACGGAGACTTGTGAATATCATTCAAACAACGTTGGAAAGATGTTGGCTCTTCAGAGGCTTGAGACTGAAAAAATCCTTTCTGGCTACAGTTTTACAGAGCTTGAGAATGATGACTCTCTTTCTTTGGATTTGACTTTCCTTACTGACGAGTCTGCTCTTAATTCATCTTCGACTGATTTTGTGGATAGCGAGGGTGTAACTGTTGAGACAGGGGAGAGTTTCACAAGCGATACAGGGCTTGAGGAAAACGACGATTTCGGAAATTATCTTTTGGACTAATAATAAAAGGGTATGAGGAGAATTATTTTATGACACAAATCAGACCAATCTCGGATTTGGAAGACCACTTGAAAGATGTGTTGCGTCTTGCATCAAGAGCTCCTGTTTTTTTGACTGGCGAGGACGGCGGCTCGTATGTTTTTATGACCAACAAGGAATACAAAAAGATTTCTGGCATAACGACATCGGAAGCGACAAGAGAACGTGTCGCAAAACTTCGTCTTATGGGTTGGAGCACTGAGGAAATCGCAAAAAGCCTTCGAACGACGACTGATGAGGTTGAACTTTTGATAAACGAACTTCCGAAAGCCAGAAAATAATTTTTTTGGATACAAAAAAGCCCGCGAACGAATCCGCGGGTTATTTTTTTGCTTTTTTACAGCTGCTTCACCAAATTAACCATCTCGATTGCGCCCAAAGCACACTCATAGCCTTTGTTACCAGCCTTTGTGCCAGCGCGCTCGATTGCCTGCTGAATTGTGTCGGTTGTAAGCACGCCGAACATCACAGGCAAGCCTGTCTGCATAGAAACCTGCGCAATGCCCTTTGACACTTCCGCGCAAACATAGTCGTAGTGGCTTGTTGAGCCGCGAATGACTGCGCCCAAGCAAATCACAGCGTCGTATTTTCCGCTTTCGGCGAGCTTCTTGGCAATCACAGGAATCTCGAACGCACCAGGAACCCAAGCGAGCGTGATGTTCTCTTCTTTTACATTGTGGCGCAAAAGACCATCGCGCGCACCTTCCACCAATTTTGACACGATAAACTCATTAAAACGGGCTGCAACAAGCGCAACCTTCATCTCGCCTGCAACAACATTTCCTTCAAGAATATTCATAGTCTTACTCCTATATATTGTTCAAAATATGACCCATACGAATCGCTTTGGTTTCAAGATACTTCTTGTCAACAGCGTTTGCTTCCATCTGCAACGGCACACGCTCCACAATCTCTAAGCCCACATCTTTGTCGCCAAGCCCGTAGATTTTTTGCGGATTGTTCGTCATCAGGCGGAGCTTTTTCACGCCCAAATCTTTCAAAATCTGAATGCCGCAGTTGTAATCGCGCGCATCCTCTGGAAGCCCAAGCGCAAGGTTTGCGTCAACAGTGTCCATTCCCTCGTCTTGCAAAGCATACGCCCTGATTTTGTTCAAAATGCCGATTCCGCGCCCCTCTTGCGACAAATACACCAAAACGCCGCGTCCCTCTTTTGCAATCATCTTCAACGCCGCTTCGAGCTGCTGACCGCAATCGCACTTAAGAGAGCCGAACGTGTCGCCCGTCAAGCATTCGCTGTGAACACGGCACAAAACGCTTTCGCCGTTCGCAACATCGCCCATAACAAGAGCCTCGTGATGTTCGTCGGTAATCTTGTTGTGGAAGCCGTAGAGCTTGAACATACCGTATTTCGTCGGCAAATTGGCAACTGCCGAGCGTTCCATAAAGATTTCGTGCTTCTTTCTGTACGCGATTAAATCCGCAATGCTAATGAGCGTCATTCCCCATTCTTTTCGCAATTTGTCGAGTTCGGGAAGTCGCGCCATGTGTCCGTCCGCGCTCATAATCTCGCAGCACAAGCCAGCTTCTTTCAAGCCAGCCAAGCGACACAAATCCACAGTCGCCTCTGTGTGTCCCTGTCGCGCGAAAACGCCGTTTTTCACAGCGATGAGCGGGAACATATGCCCAGGACGGCGAAAATCTGAGGGCTTCGTGTCGTCTTTGGTGAGCGCAATCGCCGTCGCTGAGCGGTCAAACGCACTGATTCCCGTTGAAGTCGAAACGTGGTCAATCGATACAGTGAAGGCGGTTTCGTGATTGTCGGTGTTCTTTGCGACCATCGGGAAAAGCTCAAACCTCTCTGCGATTTCCTCGCTAATCGGAGTGCAAATCAAGCCCTTTGCATTGCAAGCCATAAAGTTGATGTTCTCGCCTGTAGCTGCCTCCGCCGCACAAATCAAATCGCCCTCGTTCTCGCGGTTCTCGTCGTCGGTAACCATAATTATTTTGCCTGCGCGCAAATCCGCCAAGGCGTCTTCAATCTTGTCAAAAACAATTTCCTGTGTATCCAAATTAACCTCCAAAATTTTTTTCGTGTCCACAAGCGAAAATGACCTAAAAACTTAAATTTTTTGCTTGCTTTTTTAAGAAATGAGGAAAAAACAAATGTTTTTTACCATCTTCAGTCAAAAGGAATCAAAAAACGTCAAATATCTGTCAGCTTCAGTCAAAAGTGAGCAAAAAATTTTTGTTTAAAGCCCGCCCACACGCCGGGCGACCAAAAAATTTTTTTTGCACGGTCTCCCAAATCTCAATTTGCGTGGAAACTTGGGAAATTCGTCATATCGATTGGCGCAGTGGGGGAGGGCGAGCCGATATTCACAAAATGCTCGATATACTTTCCGACCACGTCGCATTCCACGTTTATGATGCTGCCGATCCGCTTGTTTTTGAGCGCGGTGTTCTCCCATGTATGCGGAATGACAGCCACGCTGAACTCGCCATAATTGCCTTCGTTTTTCACGCTCGCCACCGTCAAACTGATTCCGTCAAGAGCAACCGAGCCTTTTTCGATGATGTAGCGGAAAAGCGGCTTTTCCACGCGGAAAAAGACATTGTACGCGTTGTCCTCTCGCCGTATCGCCGTAAGCCTGCCCGTGCCGTCGATGTGCCCCGAAACGATATGCCCGCCGAATCTGCCGTCAGCCCTCATCGCGCGCTCAAGGTTCACGGGAGAGCCTGCGGAAAGCAAAGACAGCGACGTGCGTCGGAATGTTTCGGGCGTAACGTCTGCACAAAAACTCGCGTCGTCCTTTTTGGTAACCGTGAGGCAAATCCCGTTTACAGCCACGCTTTCGCCGAGTGTCAGCTCAGAAGCGAACTTTGCCTTTATCTGCAAAACCAAAGAACTGCCGTTTTGTTCGATTGAGCCGATTGAGCCAACGTCTTCAACAATTCCCGTAAACATCTTTTCTGAGCCTCCCTAAAGTTGTCGTTTGTACTTCAAAAGCACATCGTCGCCGAATCTTTCTATATCACACAAGCTGAACTGCACTGCGTCGTCTGGGCTGTCTACGCCATCGCCACGAATTGGCACGCGAATGTCGGAAACTCCTCCGAAAATCTTTGGCGCAACGTATGCGTGAACCTCGTTGGCAAAGGGCAAAACAGAAGCCGCCAACTCTCCGCCGCTTTCGACAAGAATGCTGTCGATTCCGATTGAAGCAAGATATTCAAGCACTTCTTTTATGTTGATTCTGTGCTTTTCGTCCAAGCTGAAACTTGCTGTTTCAACGCCTTGATGAAAAAGCCACTCCCGCATGTCGCTCGTGTGCGGGTTGAAAAATCCGTAAATCACGGTAACCTTTGACGTTTTTGCAGACTTCACGAGCGCGCTTTCCTCGGGTATTTCAAGATTGCTATCGATAATAATGCGCTCTGGCTGATGGTGCTCTTTTCCGTCGTCGAGTCGGCAAGTCAAAAGAGGGTCGTCTGCTTTCACTGTGCCGATTCCTGTCATAACCGCGGCAACGCTAGCGCGCGTTCTGTGCACATTCTCGCGAGCCTTTTCGCCTGTAATCCACTTGCTTTTGCCCGAAACGGTCGCTGTTCTGCCGTCAGCCGTCATCGCATATTTCAAAATGACGTATGGCATTTTATGCGTAATGTAATAGAAGAAAATTTCGTTGAGCTTATCACATTCTTCTTTCAAAAAGTCCTGCACAACTTCGATTCCCGCGGCTTTGAGCTGTTCCACTCCCTTGCCGTTCACAAGGTTGTTTGGGTCGCGACTGCCGATAACGACGCGCGCAATTCCAGCCTCAATAATCGCGTTCGTGCAAGGAGGCTGCTTCCCAGTGTGGCAGCACGGCTCAAGAGTAACGTATATCGTCGTGCCTTTCGTGTCCACGCCCTTTTCACGAGCGTTCTTCAAGCAATCGCGTTCTGCGTGCAAATCGCCGTATCTGTGGTGATAGCCCGTCGCAAGCACAATGCCGTCTTTGACCAGCACTGCGCCAACCAAAGGGTTGGGGTGAGTAAAGCCCTCTCCCTTTTTCGCCTCATTTATCGCAAGAAGCATAAAATTTGAGTTTGTGATTTCAGATTGATTCGCTTCCATTTCCATAAGTCGAAAATAGTTTAATATAAAACTATTTTTTGTGTCAATGCTTTTTTGCTTACTGTTGCAAAGAGATGATTATTTTGCTAGTATTTCAGTTATACATTAAAATTAAAGAACTGCGGGGGAAATCATGCTTACATTGAAATTTGGCGGCACATCTATGGGGTCTGCCAATCGCATACTTGATTCTGTTGATATTATGATTGGACGGGCAAAAACCGACCGTATCAGTGTTATCGTGTCCGCAGTGGCGGGCGTATCGAACAAATTGCAAGACAGCATTGACAAATGTCTTGATGGCTCAAGTGCAGAGCCGTTTGTTGCGGAAATCAGAAAAATCCACGGAGAAATCATTGCAGAACTTCAGGCTTTGCTTCCATCTTTCGACGCAAAAGGAACAATGGAATGCCTTGAAGAGCGATTTACAGAATACAAAAAACTGCTTGAAGCTGTTTCTACATTCGGGGAGTGTCCTTCTACAATTTATTGTCGTGTAATGGGTATGGGTGAGCTTATGAGCGCGCCTATCGTAGCCTCCGTGCTTCTTGCAAAGGCTCAGAGCGTTATGCTTGTAGACTCAAGAAAGATTTTGTTTACAACAGGCAATCAAAAAGAAGGCGACCCAGATTACAAAAAGACAGCCGATGCATTGGCTTCTTATCGCGACGGCGAATCACGAGAACAGGCTCGCATTTTGCTTTTCCCTGGCTTTATCTGCTCTTGGACAGACAAGCTTACAGGCAAGGTTTCAATGGGCTTAATGGGCAGAAACGGAAGCGACTTCTCGGCTTCAATCATCGGCTCTTGCTTAGGCGCGTCAAAAGTTGAGTTCTGGACAGACGTAGACGGCATTTACACCGCAGACCCTCGCATTGTAAAAGATGCAATTCTCGTAAAAGATATGTCTTATGAAGAGACAATCGAGCTTTCTTTCTTTGGCTCAAAGGTTCTTCACCCGAAAACACTTGCACCATTGGCAGCAAAGGGCATTGAGGCTTGGAGCTTGAACTCTATGAACCCGAGCGCGCGCGGAACTCGCATTGGAAAAGGTCCTTTCCAAAACCAAGACGGAGCGGATTGCGTTACAGGCATTTCTTGCTTGAAAAAGACTGCACTTATCAGTGTTTCTGGTAACGGAATGAAAGGAAAAACAGGTACTGCAAGCCGTATTTTCTCCGCAGTTTCTCGCGCTGGCTGCTCAATGCTTTTAATCACACAGTCTTCTAGCGAATACACGATTTCTTTCTGTGTGAAAGAAGATTCTGCAGACCTTGTAAAAGAAACACTTACAGCAGAGTTTGACCTTGAAATCAGAGAGAAAATCATAAATCCGATTGAAGTGCATAAAGATTGCGCTATTGTCAGCATTGTTGGCGACAGAATGAAGCAGCGCAGAGGAGTAGCAAGCACATTCTTTGACGCTCTCGCGAGCCGCGACATCAACATTTTGGCTATTGCACAAGGAGCAAGTGAGCGCAGTATTTCCGCTGTTATCAGCAAAGACGACGGTGATACAGCTGTTCGTATTGCACACAGCTTCTTCTTCAACACAGCACAGACAATTCAGGTCTTTGCGTTCGGCGTTGGCACAATCGGAGGCGCACTCATTGACCAAATCCGCGACCAGCAGAAAATGCTTGCCGAGCAGAAAATCAACATTCAAGTTATGGCTTTGGCAAACATCGACGGTATGCTTCTTGACGCAAATGGTCTTGACCTTTCTAACTGGCGTGAGAACATTGCAAAATCACCTTACAAGAGCGACCTTGACGAGATTTTGAAGTTCGTAAAAGAAACAAAGCCGCTTAATCCTATTTTCGTAGATTGTACTGCAAGTTACGATTTGCCAGAACGTTATCTCGACATCTTGAACGCAGGTATGCACATTGCAACGCCAAACAAACGTGCAAACTCAATGAGCATGGATTTCTACAAAAAGCTCAGAAAGACAGCAAACAGCGTACATCGCCGTTTCTTGTACGAAACAAACGTTGGCGCGGGCTTGCCAATTATTGATACTTTGCAAAATCTCTTTAAGTCTGGCGACAAGCTCGTAGGCTTCAACGGTATTATGTCGGGTTCTCTTTCATACATCTTCGGTCGCTTGGACGAGGGCGCAACATTCTCTCAGGCTGTTCTTGAAGCAAAAGAAAAACGCTTCACAGAGCCAGACCCTCGCGATGACTTGAACGGGCTTGACGTTGCTCGAAAGGCTCTTATCATTGCTCGTGAAGCGGGAATGAGCTTGGAGCTTTCAGACATCAAGATGAACAAGATTTTCCCAGAGAGCTTTAACGACAAGGGAACAACAGAAGAGTTCTTGGCTCGCTTGCCAGAAATAGACGGCTACTTTGCAGACAAAATCGCAAAGCTCAAAGCAGAAGGCAAAGTGCTTCGCATGGGCGCGTCTATCGCTGACGGAAAGGTTAGTGTCGGTATGCTCGAAGTTGACTCAACAGACCCGCTTTATGGCGTAAAGGGCGGTGAAAATGCCTTTGTTTTCAAGACAATGCGCTACACACCAATTCCGCTCACAGTCCGCGGATACGGTGCTGGTGCGGGAGTTACAGCAGCGGGCGTATTCGGCGATGTTTTGCGTATCGTTAGCTGGAACGTGGAGAACAACTAATGGTTATAGTTCTCAAGCACGACATCAAGGACGAGCAGAAAAAGCAGATTGTAGATTTTTTGTCGGAAAACAACTTCAAGATTAACGAAGTCGCAGGCGAAGAATCCACAATTATCGCTGCTGTCGGAAAGCTCGGAATTGACCCTAGACGCTTGGAGATTATGGAAGGCGTTTCTCGCGTTATTCCGATTTCCAAGCCATATAAAATCGCAAGTCGCGAGTTCAAGCGTGAAGACACAATCGTCGAAGTACCGAACAACCGCGGGCAGATTATCCGTATCGGCGGTAATCGCGTCATAGCGATTGCAGGTCCTTGCGCAGTGGAAAGCCGTGAGCAGATGATGGAAGCGGCGGAGGCTGTTTCAAGTGCGGGCGCAGTTATGCTCCGTGGTGGCGCATATAAGCCGCGTTCTTCTCCGTATAGCTTTCAAGGCTTGGGCGAAGAGGGCTTGAAGTACCTCAAAGAAGCGGGCGAAAAATACGGTCTTCCTGTTGTTACGGAAATCGTTGCGACTGAGTTTATTCCTGTGATGAAAGATTACGTCGATGTCTATCAAGTCGGCGCACGCAATATGCAGAACTTCGAGCTTTTGAAAAAACTCGGCGCGCTCGGAAAGCCTGTTATCTTGAAGCGAGGTCTTTCGTCCACGATTGAAGAATGGCTGATGGCGGCGGAATACTTACTTTCAAGCGGAACAGACAAAGTAATTCTTTGCGAGCGCGGTATTCGCACATACGAGAGGGCAACGAGAAACACGCTCGACCTTTCGGCAATCCCGATTTTGCGCGGGCTTACACATTTGCCGATTATTGTTGACCCAAGCCACGCTGTCGGAATTCGCGACAAAGTTAGTCCGATGGCACTTGCGGCAATCGCTGGCGGTGCTGACGGTATTATCGTAGAGGTGCATTGCAATCCGGATAAGGCTCTTTCAGACGGTGCGCAATCGCTCTATCCCGCTCAGTTCGACAAGCTCATGCAAGATATACAGGCTCTCGCTCCAGTTGTTGGAAAGCAAGTCGCGCATATTCGCTCTTCTGCAAAGCCAACTTCAGCAGGCGATAAAGTCATTACTGAAAAATCCGATAAAGTTCGCTGTGCATTCTGCGGAAAGCGTGGTGCTTACGCGGAGCAGGCGATTTCGCAGTATTTCGACGCAAAGGACAGCGAGGCTGTTGCAGTCGATTCGTTCCGTGAGATTTTCCAGAGCGTTGTTGACGGCAAAGTTGATTTTGGTATGGTGCCGATTGAAAACTGCCTTGCTGGAAGCGTCTACGAAAACTACGACAATCTCGTGCAGTTCAGCGATGTTGGCATTGTGGGAGCGTTGACTCTTCGCATTCAGCACGCGCTTCTTGGCGTCAAGGGCGCGACACTCAGCGACATCAAGCAAGTATATTCACACCCGCAGGGACTCGCGCAAAGCCACAAGTTCTTGTATGAGCACAAGGACTGGAAGCACATCGAAGCGATTTCCACCGCAACAGCCGCCAAAATGGTGAGCGACATGGGCAAGAAGGAAAACGCCGCAATCGCGTCAGTCCTTAATGCAGGGCTTTACAATCTTGAAGTCTTGAAAGAGGACATCGAGGACAACGCCGCCAACTACACGCGCTTTGTCATCATTGCCTCGAACAATGTCGCCAAAAAGCCGCTCATCGCCGAAAAGCCGAACACAGCATCTTTTGTGTTCTCGGTCAACAATGAGCCGGGCGCGCTTTACAACTGCTTGGGCATTTTCCAGACAAAAGGCTTGAACTTGACTCGCCTTGAGTCCCGCCCAATCGCAGGAAAGCCTTGGAAATACTGGTTTTATGCAGATGCAGAACTCAAAGCCGATTGTGAAAATGTGTCGGCATATATAAAAGAAATTATGGACGCGCTCACGCAGAAAGCCGAAGATGTGCGTCTGTTGGGCATTTACTCTGAAGGGAGGAGATAATTTATGGAACAAAGATATGTTTTGTCAGTCTTAGTTGAAAACCACGCTGGTGTTCTTAGCCGTGTGTCAGGTCTTTTCAGCCGTCGCGGCTACAACATCGACAGCCTCACGGTTTGCGAGACCTACAATCCAGGTCAGTCAAGAATGACAATCGTCGTTCGCGGAGACGAGTACATTTTGGAGCAAATCGAAAAGCAGCTTTCAAAACTTGTCGAAGTCATCTCTATTCACCACTGCGAAAAGAGCCAGACTTGCGAGCGCGAGATGATTCTCATCAAAGTTTCGGCTCAAGGCGCAGACCGTGCAGTCATCATCGAAACTTGCAATATCTTCCGCGCGCACATCGTCGATGTTTCAGTCGACAGCGTTATCGTTGAGGCAACAGGAAGCGAGGACAAAATCGAAAGCCTTATCCGCTTGCTCACTCCGTTCGGCATAAAGGAACTTGCCCGCACAGGTTTGACCGCAATGGGGCGCGGCAGCGAAGTGATGAAATAAGCCACAGGCTCTTTTGAGGTATAACATCTTTTGAAATCCCTTGTATGCACTCATACAGGGGATTTTTTGGCGTTTTTTATTATGAAGAAAGCACTTTTTGTTTTGATATTTGTTTTTTTGACGGCTAATTTATTCGCTTTTGAATTCAGTGGAGTTGTAATTGACAACAATGTTCGCATAAGAGACAAACCGTCGCTGAATTCCAAAGTCGTTGGAAAACTCAACAAAGGCAATCAGATTAAAATCTTTGATTACAGCGGAAGCGGAAAATTCGATAACGGAGTTTTGGATTATTGGGCGTGCATTTCCGAGGACAAAAAAGTTTGGATAAATGCTTGGTGGATAACAGAAACTCCACAGCTCAAAGTTTTTTATAATGACACCGAAATCACAAACAGCGAATTTGGCACCGCCCGATTGAATCAAGTTTATGCAACATTTCATAATTTCCTGAACGTCGGATTTACGCTTAACGAGTATCACGGAATTATTCCCAAATCGTCTTTTGAAGAAAAGAAATACATGAAAGGCGAAGACGGAGAGTACAGTTACTATGGTATCTCTTATTTCACATTCCAAGGAGCTCTTTGCGGCATCGAGATAGGAAATCCTGCAATCAACCTTTTGGGCGGTATTCACGTTGGAATGGATTTCAGCGAGTTCGATAAAATTTTTGATTTGGGTCTCTCCCAAAGTACTGATTTTTATGAAGAAGCAGAATCTATCCGACTGGAAACAGCAATGGGAGAATGTTTTTACATCTATTTTGAAAATTACAAGATTTCCCAAATAAAATGGGATTGCGGCAGATAAAATATTTTCCCTGTGCTAGAAAAAATGCAGGGATTTTTTGTCTCAAACACTTTTTACATTTTGTTTGCACAATAAGCAATTAGGCGAAAGCGTTCTTCAAACAAATATTTCCCGACACAAGCGTGTTTTTTCGATTATTCGTTTGAAGAATGCTTTAGCGAGCGTGTTTTGTTCAATATTTGTACAAATAATTGCTGATGCAAGTTGCTTTGGCAATTATTCGTTTGAATAATTACTCGCGCAAGCGTGTATTTCCAATATTTGTACAAATAATTTCTGATGCAAGCATGTTTTGACAATTATTCGTTTGAATGTTGATTTTTGCAAATTAAAAAAGGCGTACTCTCAAAAAAAATGAGGTGCGCCTTTTCTTTTTTTGCTCAAAACAGCTTTACATCACTGACTTGTAAATCTCGATGATGTCTTCTTTCGTCGGGTCTTTCGGGTTTCCTGGTGTGCAAGCGTCAGCCATGGCGCTCATCGCGAGGAAATCCACGTCTTCCATCTTGACTTTCGGTGAAGCCTCTGTGATTTTTCGCGGAATTCCAACTTTGTCGGCGAGAGATTGAATAGCGTCGATTGTTGCCTTTCGTGCCTCTTCAATGCTCATCTTGTCGATGCCTTCAACGTCCATAACTTTTCCGATTGCGCGGTATCGCTCGCCCGTGCACTCTGCGTTGTACTTCAAAACAGGGCATAAGAGCATTGCGCAAGCCGCTCCGTGCGGAATGTCGTAGAGAGCAGAGAGCGGGTGAGCCATTGAGTGAACGATTCCCAAGCCGACATTGGAGAATCCCATACCTGCGATGTACTGACCGAGTGCCATCTTGTCGCGAGCCTCCATATCGCCCTCGACGCTCTTCGGAAGCCAGTGGCTGATAATCTCGATTGCCTTCAAGTGCATCATATCAGTCATTTCCCATGCGCCCTTCGTGATGTAGCCCTCGATTGCGTGAACGAGAGCGTCCATTCCTGTGGAAGCGGCGAGTTTTGCAGGCATTGAGGCGACCATATCGGGATCAACGATTGCCACAACAGGAATGTCGTGCGGGTCAACGCAAACGAACTTTCTGTTTTTCTCAACGTCGGTAATGACATAGTTGATTGTTACTTCTGCGGCTGTTCCAGATGTTGTTGAAACGGCGATGATTGGCAAACAAGGCTTCTTTGTCGGAGCGACTCCCTCAAGAGAGCGCACGTCTGCGAACTCCGGGTTCGTGATTATGATGCCGATAGCCTTTGATGTGTCGATTGATGAGCCGCCTCCGACTGCGACGATGATGTCCGCACCGCTTTTCTTGCAGGCTTCCACGCCGTCTTTGACGTTCTCGATTGTCGGGTTCGGCTTAATCTTGTCGAAGATGTCGTAAGCGATTCCCGCCTTGTCGAGAAGGTCTGTGATTTTGGTCGCGACTTTGAACTTGATGAGGCTTTCGTCTGTAACAACGAGGACTTTCTTCGCGCCGCGGTCTTTGACCTCGTTCACGATGTTGTCGATAGCACCTTTTCCGAAATAAGAAGTGCCGTTAAGCATAATTCTGTTTGCCATTGAATAAATCTCCTTTTGGAATTTTTTCTGACCAGTTTTTCTCTTGTGCCAGATGTTCCATAGTATAAAACCACTTTTTTTAATCCGTCAAACTTTTTTTTTTGAGCAATATTGTCTTGTTTGTGGTAAGAGAAATTTAAGTTGCAAAATGAAAAATGCTGTTTTATAATTAAAAACGATTTCAGAACAATAGTTTTAGGAGGAATTAAATTATGGAAGTAAAAGAAGAGCCAAGAGTTCTTGCAATCATTCTTGGTGGCGGAAAGGGTACAAGATTGTATCCTCTCACAAAAGAACGCTCAAAGCCTGCTGTTCCGTTCGGCGGAAAATACAGAATTGTTGATATTCCGATTTCAAACTGCATTAACTCAGGTTATCGCAAGATTTATCTTTTGACACAGTTCAATTCAGCATCACTTCATCTTCATATTTCAAATTCATACAGTTTTGACCGCTTCAGCAAGGGCTTTGTTGAGATTTTGGCAGCAGAGCAGACTTTGGAGCATTCTGGCTGGTACGAGGGAACTGCGGACGCTGTTCGAAAAAATATGACGCATTTCCGTCGACAGAATCCGACTCACTATATGATTCTTTCAGGTGACCAGCTTTATCGCATGGATTTGCACAAATTTATGGACGAGCATATCGCCTCAGGCGCTGACATCACGATTGCGACGACTGCTGTCAACCGCCATGACGCTTCTGGCTTCGGCATTATGAAGATTGACGGCGAGAAGCAGATTACTGAGTTCATGGAAAAGCCTGCGAAAGACCTTGATATCAGCGAGTGGAAGATTCCGGAGAATGCTCGTGGAAATCTTCCTGAAGAAAAGGAATTCCTTGCATCAATGGGTATTTATATCTTCAATTCTGATGCAATGGAGGAAATGCTCAATAACGATTTTACTGATTTTGGAAAAGAGATTATTCCTGAGGCTATCAAGAGCAGAAAAGTCAATTCCTACATCTTCAACGGCTATTGGGAAGACATTGGTACAATCAAGAGTTTCTATGATGCAACGCTTGACTGCGCAAACATCACTCCTCAGTTCGATTTTTACAACGAGGCTCAGCCTGTTTACACTCACATGCGAAACTTGCCTCCGTCAAAAATCAACAAGGCAATCATGGAAAACACTCTCGCGGCAGAGGGTTGTGTTATCACGGATTCTTCGTTGACAAAATGTGTTGTCGGTGTTCGCTCAATCATTGAGAAAGGTTGTAAATTCGATGGCGTTATTATGATGGGCGCTGACTATTATGAGTCAACAAAAGACAAGGAAGAAAACGCAAAGAAGGGCATTCCGAATATTGGTGTCGGCGAGAATTGTGTTATCAAGCGCACTATTATTGACAAAGAGGCGCGTATTGGCAAAAACTGCTCGATTAACGCAACTGGCAAAAAATACGAAGATGGCGACCATGGGCTTTTCTATAGCGCAGATGGCATTATCGTTATTCGAAAGAGTGTTGTAATTCCGGACGGAACTGTAATTTAGTTTTTTGGGTATTTGGAATTATATTGATGGATTCGATGTTCGACAGGCTTGGAGATTTACTTAGTGGTGCGCTTGATGAAAAGCCTATGCCACAAAGTGATTTTTTTTCAGATGAGAAGCCTGAAGCGAATCGAATCTTTGAAGATAAAAAAGAGGCGATTCAACAAGAAAATGATGAATCGCCTTATTTTTTTGTGCCTTATCATATCAAAGATGATTTTATCTTGTTAGGGATTACAGGCGCAAAAACAACAGAAGATGAAATAAAGTCGGCTTACAGAGAAAAAATAAAGTTTTTTCACCCTGACAAGCAAAAAAATATTCCAATTCTGCAAAAGATTGCTACTGATAGGACTGCAAAAATTGTTGAAGCGTATAACAGAATAACGGATTGGCTTTCTACCCGCGAGGCGCTTTAGCAGGGTCTATAGGTTTATTGTTCAAAAATACCATCAAAATAATTTGAGGTTTTTGTGAAATTGCGTCCATACCAACTGTTCCAAGTGCATCTCCGAATGTGACATAATCGCCTTTTTTGACGCTTACGGTGCTAAGTCCTGTATAGGCATATATATGACCTGTCTTTGAAAGAATGAAAACCACTTGCCCAAAGCCACGATATGTTCCGCAATATGCGACAGAACCTGCTCTGATTGAAGTAACGGTTTCATTTCGTTTGGCGCTTAGCTGTACTCCCGAAACTTTTCCTGTCGTATATGTGATTTCGTTTGTTTTCACTGGCCATGCAAGCGAGCTATCGGTTCGTATTGTTCTGCCATAATTTCTAGGGTCTACGGAACTCAAATCAGGAAGTGGCTCGCTATCTTTTGAAATTGGTGTTACTGGCACTTTTAATTTTTGTCCAGTCTTCAAAATGCTGTTTTTGCTAAGACCGTTCATTGCTAAAAGCTGGTCGACTGTCATAGCATTTTTTTTTGCAATGCCATAAAATGTGTCGCCCTGCTGCACAGTGTATATTTCGTTTCCTGAGGTATTAGATGTTATTTTTGCTTCTGGAATGGTAAGTTTTTGACCTGCTTTCAAAATGCTAGACGCATTCATTCCATTTGCTTTTTGCAAAGCGTCAACAGTAACACCGTAAGTGCGGCTTATAGAATAAAATGTCTCTCCGCTTTTTACAACGTGTACTGTTTCGGCGCTCAATGAAATTGTTGAGCAAATAAAAAGAGCGACAATTATTGCAGAAAATCTTTTCATTAGTTGCTCCGCCCTTCTTTTTGGTCAGAGTCCATGCGGATTCTCCAGATTTCGGCTTTCTTTTTCATTTCTTCTGAATTAACTTTATCACCCATAAGAGTGTAAATGCGCTTTAGAGCAAGCGTGTATTGGATTGCTTTTCTCATATCATCAACACGACGTGAGGAAAGTTCGTATTTGTTTCTGAATTGCTCTGCGCTGTCATCGAAAATGTCTCGCAAAAGTCGAACATAGCGAACTGTTGTTTCATAGCTCTCTTGATTTGGATCAAAATAACTTTTTCCTGCTTCTGCCATGTTCAAAAGGTTTTTCGCAACAGTTGCATAATCTCCTCGCAAGTCAACCCAAACCCAACGCCATTTTGTGTTTTCGCCGAATTCTTCAACAAGCATATCAATGGCCAGCCCAAGTTTGCTAACAAGATAAAAACGCTTTTCGACAGAATAACTATCAAGCTCTTCAAGTTTTTCTGAATACTCAGAGTATGGAGCATCAATGAGTTTTGTTACAACTTCACCAAGATAAATATTTGCTCTCATTATTGATTTTCTGGCTTGTTCAAGCGCTTCGTTGTTCTTTGTTTCAAGAATTGCAACCGAAACTTTGTTGATAATTATGTAAATCGTTGCGATATAAATTGCATCTTCAACGAGTTGAATTTTTGTCAATGCAGTTCCAGATTCGCTTTGTTTGATTTTGTCCAAAAGCATTTTTTCGCGGGCTTGATATTTTTTTATTAGCTCGCGATATGGAGTAGTGCGGGTTTCAAATCTCTCTCTGCTTTCTTCTGTGATTTTTGCCATCTGTCAGCCTCCAAACTTCTTGAGCATCATTCGGGCATGCTCCAGCGATTCGTGGGAAGCGGCGTCACCTGAAAGCATTCTTGCAATCTCAAGAACCCGCTCTTCCTCAGAAAGAACTCGAACTTTTGTCGATGTTGTTCCGTCGGAAACAGCCTTTTGTATCTTAATTTGAGTATCGGCATAAACAGCGATACTGGCTAGATGCGTAATGCACAAAATCTGTTTTTTGCTAGCAAGCATTTTCATGTGATCGCCAACAGAAACAGCAATCTGCCCTCCAATACCCGTATCGATTTCGTCGAAAATGAGTGTGGAAACCATATCGCTTTGAGCAAGAATTGTCTTTATTGCAAGCATGACGCGCGAAAGTTCGCCACCAGAGGCTATTTTTGCAAGAGGAAGAAGCGGCGAGCCAGGATTTGCACTTATCAAAAACTCAACTTCGTCCATTCCGTAAGGTGTGCATTTTTTCATTTCAGGGTCGTCTGTCTTTACAACATTGACGCTAAATTTTGTGCCTGCCATTCCAAGTTTTTGCAAAATTTGCTCAACTCCAACAGACATTCTGAATGCTGCTGCTGCTCTGGATGCTGAAATCGCAACTGCCTGCTTGTATGCCGTGTGAGAAAGTGATTCTATTTCTTTGACCAAAGCGCTTCTGTCAGCGTCAGTACCTCCAAGTTTTTCCAGTTGCTCTTTTGCACTTTTGCAATATGAGATAACTTCTGCAATTGGAGCTGATGTGCTTGAGGCATATTTCTTTTTTAGCTTATGCAATGTTTCAAGTCGCTCTTGTACAACTGAAAGTCGCTCTGGGTCAAAAATAAGACCTCTTTCATAGCTTTTGAACTCTTCTGAAATATCGGAAAGTTCATAAAAAGCCGCTTCGACACGGTCAAAAATTGGAGAAAGCTCTTTGTCTAATTCTGTTGCATGAGAAACTGCTTGCCTTACTTTCTTCAAAATTGGAACGACAGATTCCTCAGAACCTGAAAGGAGAGCATTTATGTCTTCAATCCCTGAATAAAGTCTTTCGAATGATGAAAGTCTCACTTCTTCGGCTTCAAGTTCTTCATCTTCGCCTGCTTTAAGTTTTGCATCTTCAATTTCTTTTACTGCAAAAGAAAGCAAGTCGATTTTTTGTCTTCTAGTTGCATCATTTGAATTGAGTTCTGAAAGGAATTGGCGCTTTTGGCAAAGTTCTGTGTAAACACTCGTGAATGCAGCAACTTCATTTGTAATTCCTGCGTATGAATCGAGAAATCGCCTATGCTCAGAAACTCTCATCAATGACTGATGCTCGTGCTGACCATGGATATCTACGAGATAAGAAGAAAATTCAACAAGCTCACTTCTTGTAACAGGACTTCCTCCAATCCAAGCAGAAGATTTTCCTGTTGAGCGAATTTGCCTTCTTAGCAAAATACGCCCATCTTCAAGTTCGATATCGTGGTCAGAAAGCCAGCGTTGTGCTTCTTTGTTTTCGACAGAGAAGGTGCCAGAAACGTGCGCTTCTCCACATCCTGTGCGGATTTGCTCTATTCCACCACGTCCGCCGAGTAAAAATGAAAGCGCACCGATGAGAATAGACTTTCCAGCGCCTGTTTCGCCACTTAAAACTGTAAATCCGTTTGTAAACTCAAGAGTTGCCTCATCAATGAGAGCAAAATCTTTTATGCTTAAATCTTCAAGCAAGTGGGCCTCCTGACCAGTTCAGTTTCGCTCGCAATGCACCGTAAAACTTGTCGGGGCTGCAACCGATTAGAATTGCCTTTTCTTTTTGACTTGTGATTTTGATACAATCTCCAGTATGTAAATCCATTGGAATTTGCCCGTCCAGCGCAATAATGCTGCTAGGACATCTTGATGGCAAAATCTTAATATTGATAACACCGTGCGCGCCAAAAACAAGCGGACGAGCAGAAAGCGAAAAAGAATTCACTGGTGTCAAAACAAGAGCATCAATTTCTGGGTCAACAATAGGACCTCCTGCCGCTGCTGAATACGCTGTGCTTCCTGTTGCTGTGGAAACAATAACACCGTCAGACTTGAAAACACCTAGCGGTATTCCATTAAAAGAAATCTCCATTGAAATAATGTGTGCAGATGCTCCGGCTCCAACAAAAACTTCATTGAGCCCAGACTTTGTAGAGCAAACCTCTCCGTTTCTAACAATGCAAGATTGCACAAGACTTCTTTTTGCAAGAATACTCTTCCCCGCAAGATAATTGTTGAGAGATTCTTTCCACTCGTCAATTTGAACGCTTGCAATAAAGCCGAACTCGCCAAAATTAACAGGGAAAATTGGAATTCCAAGAGGCGCACAACCGCGAGCGGCAAACAATACAGTCCCGTCGCCTCCTAGCGTGATTACAAAATCAGAACCTGAAAAAGGATTTTCTTCGCTTATTCCGTTGTAAAGAAAAATCTCTGCTGTAATTTCTTTTGAGAGCAAATATTGCTTTATTTCCTCTCCAACTCGTGCAGATTCTTTTTTATATGTGTTTACGACAATTATACATTTTTTGCCCATAAAATCACCTTTGTATCACGGAAGCGCGGCTAGCACTTTTGAAATCGTTTCGATTTGTTGAGAACGAAGCCTAGGGTAAAGAGGAACAAGAATCGTTCTTGAAAAAAGCGATGTTGCTACAGAAAGATTTTCCACAGTATTTTCGTCTTCTGCAATATCGGCAATGGCGGTGTCAGAAAAAGCGAGTTTTGAGCCTATTTCTTTTCGGTCAAGAAACGAAAGCACCTCTTTTACACCATCAGAAATAACAATCGGAAAAGAACATACTGAAAAATCATTATCTGTGGCGCGAGAAAATATTTTGTGCCTGCGAGATTGCAAAATTGCACAACGGTAAACAGTTGCAATACTTCGGCGAATTTCCTCATTTTTGCGCCATTCTTTGAGCGCTGTAAGTCCAAGCGCACAATTCAAGTCCGGAAGAATATCGCTTTTTAGCGTTTTTCTGAATAGCGGCAAGAACGCTTCCCATTTTTGCTTTTCAGGAAAACACAATGCAGCGCCGCCGCCTGTCGTTATAATATCGTTCGCCTCAAATCCCCAGATTGCAAAACTTCCAAAAGAACCCGCTTTTTTCTCATTGAGCGTTCCGCCTGCACTTTCGCTGATATCTTCAATGACTGGAATACCAAGTGAAACTATATCTTCAATGTCTTCAGGAATTTGACCAAAAGGTTCAGAAACGATAATTGCTTTTGCACCGTTTTCTACACAAGACGAAAGCGTCTTTGCACTTATGCAAGCAGTGTTTTCATCGATGTCGGCAAAAATCGGAACAAAGCCAGCTTCTTCCACAGCGATTTTTTGCCATCTTGGACAAAGTGCGCTGAGAGCAATAGAACTGCCCTCTGGAATAAGAAGAGCTTTTAGCGCACGGTTTAGCGCAGTAGTGGCGTTTCGGAAAATAACAGCGCCTGCACAATCAGAAAATGCTTTGATTTCAGACACAAATTTTTCGTTTATCTCGCCAGGACCGATTTTTTCATCGACCATACACGTCAAAACGGAATCCATTTCTTTTCTGCGGATTGTCGGGCTAAAAATCTGAATCATATCGCACCTTATTAAATCGCCGAATTTGCGGAAAGTATAACAGTTTGCCTTTTCTCTGTCAAATTTGAGCGTCTTCGAACAATGGCTGAAAAGAGTGCGCAAGAGGCGATTACCAAAACTGGAAGAACGAGAGTCAAGAAAAGCGAAATCCGCATAAAAAACAAAAAGTCATCTGCGTCAGTGATTTTGTAAAGCGCTTTTGAAGTCGATGTGTGCTTCAATGAAGCAAGAGCGTCAGCATTTTGCAAGTGAAGAATCGAATCCGAAATAAAATCAAGATTCCTAAAATCAGGATTAGCGCCGTTATTTATGTAACTGAGCATAAGGCTTGAAGCAAAGTATTGGTCTGCAACAACCATAATCGAGTCCTTTTGAGCGCCAAGAAAGAATTGCCCTTTTTTGTCGTCCGTGCCTGCTGCCT
>CACYWZ010000030.1 GCA_902778325.1 uncultured Spirochaetaceae bacterium | reverse complement strand
AAAAACACAGGCGCTTATGAAAAAACATAATCAGATTCTTCGACTCCAAACGGCTCACGCCGTTTTCCGCTCAGAATGACACGTGGTCAGACGTTTTTCTTTTTTTTCCTCTCTACAAAAATTTTATAAAGTGCGTTCCGAGTTGCCGACGGTGTTTGTAAGACTTTATAAAGTGCGTTCCGAGTTCCTGATGGCGTTTATAAGAGTTTATAAAGCACATTCCGAGTTCCCGACGGTGTTTGTAAAAAAAATATTGCGCTAAAACTCGAGAGTCAAGCCGTCGTATGCAGGAGAAACTGAACCGCCTTGCTTTACGCTGTTTTGAAGATTTGGGAAATCTGAAAGATGTTCGTCGATGTAAGATTGGATTTCTGTGTGCTTCATATCGTGGCAGATGTGCGTAATCCAAGTGTTTCGGGGCGAAATGCGCTCGGCGTATCCCAGCGACTCGGCGAACGAGCAATGCGTTACGTGCGACTTTACGCGAAGCCCGTCAATAATCGCGTGTTCCACAATCCCGCCGTATTTTTTGATAATCTCGATTGATTCATCGCTGATTTTGTTGCAATCAGTCAGATATGCAATGCTTTTTCTTGCTTGAGCATTTTCCGCGGTCGCGCTGTAGAGCAAAAAGCCCGAAGTTTGAAGCATTCCGTGAAGCATCGGAATGGGAATAACGCAGATTGAGCCTATTTTCAGCGGATTTTCGCCAGAATATTGCTCCACGCTTTTGAGTGCGATTTTTGGCTTTCCGCCTCCAATCTGCGTTTTTGTAAAGATGTATGAAAATCTGTTACGAAGGTCTTTCAGCGTCGTTTCATTTGCAAAAATCCCCAAGCCCTCGCCCTGCGTTTCTTTGCCGATTCTGCTTTCAGCGCTCGCCGAAGCGGTGTGGCTAAAAATGCGGAGGTCGTCGAGCCCGTGGCAATGGTCTGCGTGGCTGTGCGTCATCAAAACAGCGTCAAGGCGTTTAATACAATAGCGGAGGGCTTGCAAGCGGAACTCTGGTCCAACATCAACGAGGATATCTGTGCTTTTTTCGCCCGCGTTGTCTGTAACAAAAATGCTTGGGCGAAAGCGTGTGTCGCGGCTATCGTCTGATGTGCAAGCTGGGCAAGTGCAGCCAATAACGGGCATTCCAAAGCTTGTGCCAGACCCTGTAACAATGATTTTCATTTTGCTTTTGCCAAATTCTGTCGGCGACGCTCGTAAAGAAAAACGCCTGCCGCAACGGAAACATTCAGACTGTCGAGCCTGCCGCAAGTTGGAATAGATACGATTTCATCGCATTTTTCGCGCAAAAGTCTAGAAATTCCGTTTCCTTCGCTTCCAAGAACGAACGCGCTTTTATCTGCAAATGCGCAGTTTTCAAGCGATGTGCCGTCCGCGCTTGCCCCGTAAATCCAAAAGCCTTTGTCTTTCAAAATCTCGCTTGCACGCGACAAATTGCTAACGTAAGCGATTTTCACCCACGCCGCCGCGCCAGCACTTGCTCTTGCCACGACTTCGCCGTCAGCCTCTGCGCCTCGGCTTTTTGGAATAACCACCAAATCCGCGCCAAACTGGTCAATGCTTCGAATAATCGCGCCAACGTTGTGCGGGTCGGTTACGCTGTCCAAAATCACAACCGTAGCATTTTGGGTTTTTGAAAGAGATTCGATTTCTTGCTCAAAATCCACGATGTTGCTAGACTGCTTTTCGCCCTCAATCACAAGAATAACGCCACGATGTTCACGCGCAGTTTCAGAAAGAGAGCGTGTTTTTTCGTCGAGCACATCGCGCTTGGTCTGCACCACTTTCACGCCAGCTTCTTTTGCAAAACCCAAGATTTTTTTTACGCGAGGACCAGCTTTATCATAAAGCACAGTCATTTTTGCAGCTTCAGCACTATCTTTTGATTCAGCAACACGGCGAACACGCTCTTCAACAGCGTGAAATCCTGTAAGAATATTTTCCATAGAACAATCCTTCAAAAAAATAAGATTACGCCGCTTTTTTAGCGTAATCTTACCTTAATTCAATCAATTATCTGCCGCAGCACTGCTTGTACTTTTTGCCAGAACCGCAAGGACAAGGCTCATTGCGTCCAATCTTGCGTCCTTCGCGAACCACAGTCATTGCTTTGACGTAGCCAACGCTGTAAAGCCATTCGCCATTGATTTTCTTGAAAAGACCTGTTTCGTGGTGAACGTCGCGAATACCTTTCTGAGTGTAAGTCGCTTCAAATTCCACGATTTCGGTATCAGGCTCTTTTCCTGGCTGAACGCCCAAAATCTTCAAGCCGTGCCAAGTGCTGTTCTTGCTCCAATCCTCAGTCGCCTTTCTGTCGATATCTGCAACTTCTTCGCTCTTTTCGCAAGTATCGATGATAAAATCGATTTCGTGCTTGACATAAGCTGTGTAACGAGCTCTCATCAAAGCTTCTGCAGATTCTGCTTTTGCAGTTTTTTTGATAAGCGGTTCACAACATTCGCTGTAAGTTTTGCCCGAACCGCAAGGGCACAAATTATTTTCTTCGCTCATAGTTTTTATAGTATACAAAAACACGCAAAAGACAACAAGTGCGCTCAAGAAAAATATGCATTTGAAGAGTATAACTTTTTTTCGTGGTATGCTTCACTTTTTCTTTTGTTTATGCTATAAAATATCCATTATTTTCGGGCTATAGCGCAGCTGGTTAGCGTGCTTGTCTGGGGGGCAAGAGGTCACCGATTCGAATTCGGTTAGCCCGAAATAAAAAACTCCTTGAGGTTTCTCAAGGAGTTTTTTGTACTCTGAAAATTATTTTACCGTTATTACCGAAGCGACTTTTCCGTCTGCGGTGTATCCTCTGTCTGGGTTTGATGTGTCTACCATTGAGGAAACACCATTAAAAAACGAATAGTAATATGTTCCTGGTGGCAATGGCAAGTCAATCTGGTATATTCCTGGCTCTGTTTCATCAAGTTCGTAAATCCACGAGTCCCAGTTTGTGAATGTTCCTCCAAGTCTTATATGTTGTCCAGGTTTTCCGCGATATACAAAATGAACAACACCATTTTCATCTTTCGATGTTCTTGAAACTTTTCGCACTTCAGTTTCTGGTATTAGATTTCGGTTTAATGCAAGCTTTGAAAGCGTCAATCCAGAGGAAGGCTTGTATACTGTTTTTGGATTGAGAGGGTCTGTTGTCCAAAGCCCGTCAACAACAAGTCTGTATTCAATGTTTGAAACGCTTTTTGGTAAGTCAAGAACATAAAAGAAAAAAGAGTTTGTGACCTCACCGTCTATGTCATAGATTTTTTTAAGCTGAAAACTGTGAATTTCACGGAAGTTTTCAAAATCAAAAGCGATTCCGATGTATCTGGCGTCTGGTTTTGCAGTAAAAACTACAGAATTGCCACTCAAGAACGGTGCTCCATAGCCGCTAATAGTTGAAACAAGCAAATCATATTCATAAGTATCTTCAACTGCAACTTCGCCCTTTGCAAAAGAAAGCGGCGCACAGCAAAGAAAAACTGCTAGAAAAAGCAAACGGTACATCATTTTCATACCCCTTATTTTCGGCAATTATATAGTTAATAATGAGAAAAAGAAAGGCGCGAAATAAAAAAACGTTAAACTTCTTTTCTAATAAGCGCCGTATCATTTGCCGAAACTAAAATATAAACAGCTTTGGGGAGTAAAAAGCGAATGCCCGGACTTACACAACTGAAAAAGTTCAGCGAGAATATGCTGAATCTTGGCGATGAGAAAAAAATCCGCGCCGAACAGGGCGAAAAGCCTGTCGTGGTTGCCCTTCCAAAAGGAATTTCTGAAGCCGACGATTCGGACGACTTTATAAATGGTATGCCTAATGGCGAGAAAAGTGACGAAGACACATCTTTGCTTTCGGACATCGCAGACGATGTTTCAGATATTTCGTCTGATAATTCTCAAGCGTCGGAGACAGCAGATGGTTCTGCTGACGGCGATATTGACGATTTGATGGCAGGGCTTGGAGACGATACTGATATATCAGGCTTCGATGATGGCTCTTTCGGAGATTTGTCCCTTGATAATCTTGGTGATGATATTTTGGGCGAAGAGTCTGGAGCCGATGCCGAAAGTCCTAACACCACGGTTGATACTGCAGATACATCTTCTGACATTCCAGATATTCCGATTGATGATATTTCTGAAAGCCCTAAAGACTTAGGAAATGATATAGAAGATAACACGGAAAGCGATACTGACAGTATCAATCTCGATAATCTTGAAAACTTTGATGATGATATATCTTTTGACGACGCTACGAAAAGTCCTGAGCCTGATATCTCGTCTCTTTCTGCTGCTGCTGATTCTTCTTCAAGTTCTGATGAGCCGTCGGGTGCAGATGATTTGCTCGGTTCTCTTGGAGACATGGATTTAGACAATCTTTCAAATGATATTTCTTCATCGCCTGATTCTGAAAATAATGCCATTATGGACGATATTCCAGACTCTGAAAGCTTTGACTCACTTTCAGAAGGGGAGTTTGGTAGCTCAGAGCCTTCTGATATGAGTGCAACAGAAAAATCTTCGGAGGCAAACGAGCAGCCGATGGAGGATTTCTCTAGCGCTCTTGGAGATATGGGCGGCGACGATATCGATTTTGACGCAAGTGAGTTCCCTCCGACAGGAAGTTCTGGAGGCTTTGAACTTGACAACGATATTGGCGGATTCGATATCGAAGGCTTCACAGACCGTGAATATGCGGCTGACACAAAGAAAAAGGTTGTTGAAGAAGATAATTCTCGACCAAAAAATTCATTTACAGACCGCGAATACGAGCAATTCAAAAAGAACTTTGTCGAATATCCATTAAATGTTCGTCTTGCCATCGAAAAAATGGTTGATGGCGACCAATTTAATGATGATGTTGTTTTTGAAGTTCTCGAAAAGGTTTACAAGAAAGTTCCTGCGCGCCAGCTTGCAGGCTTCCTTGAGAAATTGCTCGACACAACGATTAGCGTTCCTCGTGATTTCGAGCGAAGAACTGCTGCAGAATACGAGGCTTACAAGCAATCTGCCGAGTATATGCTCAAGAACAAGATTTTGCCAGGGCTTATCGTTGGAGTGGCGGCTCTTATCGTTCTTGTCACACTTGGACTTCTTGGACGCCATTTCGTTGTGCATCCTCTTATTGCGTCTTCGCTTTACAAAAAAGGATACGAGCTTTTGGAGCAAAACGCATATCCTGAATCAGAAGAAATGTTCAAAAAAGCGGTTCATTACCGACCGAAGAAAAACTGGTTCTATCGTTATGCAGAAGGATACCGCGAGCACAAACAGCACAAGAGGGCTTCGGCAATGTATGAGAAGACATTGCTTTATTTCAAGCAAGATAAAAAAGCTGGTCTTGATTATGCCGTAATGGAGCTTGAAGACTACGAAGATTATGCGCGAGCAGAGGAAATCGTGCTTCGCGAAGTCCTCGACTATCATATCAATGATGGCGACGGCATGCTTTTGTTGGGCGACATCTATCTTGAGTGGGGAACAGAAAAGGACGCGGAAAAACTTGAGCTTGCACGTGAACAGTATTCGCTTCTTATGGAGTACTACCCAAAGAGCATAGATTTGTATCAGTCAAGAATGATGCGCTACTACATCAGGAACGATAACCTCTATGAAGTGCTTCAGTGCAAAAATATGTTCTATCCGCGAAAGAAATCTCTTGGCGGTGAGGATTGGATAGAACTTTCGGGATATCTCCTTGATAAACTTTATGGCTCTTTGAAGCCAAAACAAATGTATTTGCGAGAATCTATCGAAGATGTGCGCGATTTGCTTGAGCGCGCAATCCAGTTCTCGCCAGATTCTGCAGTCGCTCATTACAATATGGGACGCTATTTTGTAAATACAGACAACACTTCAAGCGCACGCTTTGAGCTTGAGGGAGCGCTCAGGATTTTTGATTCAATGACAAAGCGCAAGAAGCGTGATATGTACAAATACATTGATTCTTACAGGCTTTTGGGCGAGCAGTACATAAAGACTCGCGAATACATAAAAGCAGAGGAAATACTTGGCGACGGCATCACGTTCTACGAGGGAGAGAAGCACGCAAACGGCTTTACAGGTGATAAAAACACTGGTATCCTTTATTCTGACCGCGGCGATTTGGATTATTTCATCACAGGCGATATCGACAGCGCCTTGAGGAATTATCGCGAAGCAATTGCGCTTGGAAATGATACAGCGTCGATTCGATACAAGTCGGGCTTTGTTGAATACATGAACCGCGATTATGATGCGGCAATGCTGTCTTTTATCCGTGCTTCCGAAATGAAGAGCGATGACACGCATTTGCTCCTTGCGCTCGGCAATACGCTTTCGCTTCGTGGCGACAATTTTGCGGCACAAGGCTATTACAATCGCCTTATGGACAGGCTGGATTTTGAGCGAAGCAAGCATGATTTGCTTTTGCCGCAAATCCGTGATGACCAAGGCGACATTGTAGATTTGTATATGAGAGCATCAAACAATCTTGGCGTCACAGAATACCGGCTTGCCAGACAGACAGGAGATAGCATGCTCAATGCCTCTGCAATCGCAAACTTGTCGACATCTGCAAGAGCATACGATGCTTTGACACGAAATCAAGTGACAATGGTTCGCCTTGACGGTTCAAATCTCGCTATGCAAAACTCAAAGTATATGACACAGCCGACAGCGACTTTTGAGCCAGAAATCTACACCGAGATTTCGCGAGTCCTGAACGGAGAGAAGGGGTTTGAAGAATGACAGTGCTTTGTTCCGAGGCATCAATTAGAATACGAAAATACTCAAATGCGATAGCCAAGGAACTTTTTCGAAAGTCAATTCACATCTGCAGCGCGGCAGTTCCGTTTTTCCTTTGCCGATGGTATTGGGAAACAATTGCCGCTCTTTTCGTCCTTTTAATCACATACATCGTTTCTGAGTCGCTTCGCCTTCGCGGAAAGACAGTTCCTGTGATTTCAGCGATTACGGCGGCAGCCGCAAGAAAGAGAGATGAGAATCGCTTTGTTTTGGGACCTGTGACGCTTTGTTGCGGAATAATCCTTTGCGCTCTTTTGTGTCGCAGTCCCCAAGCGGCGTCTGTCGGCATATTTGCTCTCGCTTTCGGCGACGGAATTGCGAGTTTGATGGGAAAACTCTTCGGCAACGTGCGCATTCCGTTCACCGCAGGAAAAAGCGTCGTCGGAAGCCTTTCATGCTTCTCTGCAATCTTTTTGGCGACATTTCTTTTCACTCATTCCTCTTTCACAGCCCTCATTATCGCGTTTTGCGGAATGATTATCGAAGTTTTCCCTCTAAAAGACATGGACAACATCGCAATCCCCGTTATCGTTGGATTTATCTATTCTTTTATGATTTGATTTTTGAGAAAGGAGATTATGGGTTCTCTCCCATGACCTCCTTTTTTGTTAGGGAAGCGTTTGGAGTGCTCCCAAGCCTTCCTTTTTCGTTAGGCTTGCCATTTCCATTCTCCAAATAGAAAAAAATGAGTTAGGGAGCGCTTTGTACTTCTCCCAATAGAATCTTTTTCGTTGGGGAACGCTTGGGAGTGCTCCCACGAGTCCAAAATGAAAATTTCGTTCATGGGAGCGCTCCCAAGGGCAAAAAATGAGAATTTGCTGATGGGAGTCAGATATAAAGCCTGTGAGTGTCTCGAAGAAAGAAAACTGTCGGAACAAAGAGCAAGACTGTGCCCAAAACAAGAAGAAGATAGTTGTCGGCACAAGCCAAAAGCGCGTATCCCAGCGACACAAGCGATATTGAAAGCGCCTGACGTGTAAGAATCTTTGATGAAGAGAGATTTGTTTTTGCAAATATTTTTATTGTTGCCGAGATGATTGCGACGAAAAAGATTGTGGCTCTCAGCACAAAAAACATTTTCGGGAATCCCCAGCGAACTGTGTTGACTGACGAGAAGGAACTTGTGTTCAACGGAATCAAAAGCGAGATGATTGCGCCTGCGATAATCGTCGTGATGAAGTGTTTTTCGGCGTCTTGCTGTTGGTCGGAATTGCTGAAAAGCGTCGTGAACAAAATCGACATCGGTGCAAGAAACTTTCCGAAGAGGATTAGGCGTCCGATGAACAGCAGTGTCGATGAGTATGTTTGCCAAAGCCCGAAGAATGGGATTAAAATGCGTGAGCCTTCAAGAAGGCATGAAATCAAAAAGCCGCAAAAATAAAAAATCTCTGGCGATTGCGTTTTTTCGAAGCGGAAAAAAATCAAAAACAGTGTTGCTATTGTGTAAAGAAGGAAAATGAAAGCGGAAAAAACTGTTGCCCAAAAATCGTATCGCAAAATGAAGCGCGGTGAGTTTCTGAATGAAAAGAAGCGCAAGATTTCGAGCGGCGGAACGATTTTTCCTGTGGCGAATGCAAAAATAAAAAGCGATGCTACTGCCAAAGTGAAGAGTACTGAGGCAAAAAGGAAGAGCAATAGTATTCTGTTTCGTATTCTCAAAGTCATATAGGACTAAGAATAGCGGTAGGTCGAATTTATGTAAAGAGTTAATTTTGAAAACCGATATTATTAGCATTAGTGGGATAAAATTTTGGGGGAAACTATGAGAAAGCAGCTTTTTGGCGTTGTTCTATCGGCTTTTGCAGTTTTCACTGCTTTTGCTGGCGACGCAGCAGCTTTTGTTGATGTTGGATTTTCAAGTGACGGCAAAACTTACGTTTTCGGCGAATACGGAAAGACTGACAAATATTTTCAGGCGTATGCCGAACTCTACGCTGTTAACGTGGAAAAAAACGATTATGTTTCGGGAGAGGTTTTCAGAACAAAGCCAAGTTCTGAGACTGTTGGATTTTCTGGGCAGGAAATGTACGAAGCGCTTGCCCGTCGTGCTGAATGGAAACTCAGCAAATACGCTTGCACTCCAGTTGCGCCTGAGAATATCCTTTATGTTCGCGAGGACGAAACAAAAGATGCGACTGAGGAAATTGTCTTCAAAGATTTTGAAGGCTCAAGCGCTGGCAACGAGATTTTTTATTATGTAAAAATGATTCCTTTTTACGAGGGCAAAGGTCAGAACAGCCATTCTTCTTTTTTCATTTCGCTTGAGAAAAAAGATTCGTCTGGAAAGATTTTGAGCAAAAATATTGTCGGCTCGCCTGACATAAAGCGAAAAAGCGTTGTCGGCTACAAGATAAGTCGAATTGTTGCAGATGTTACGGGGCATAGCCTTGTGTTCATCATCGAAAAGACTGTTATGGACGAAAGTGGCTCTTCAATTCGCTATATGGTCGAAACGATAAGGCTTTAGGCAAGTTATTTTCGATTTTTATTGAAAATAAGAATTTTTTCATTTTTTACACTAATAAAAGCAGTGGCGAAAATCGTTGCTGCTTTTTATTTTTTGTTTCGAGGTGAAAAATGAAACATTGCTTTTTTAGTATTGCTTTTGTCTGTGTCGTTTTTGCTTTTGCAATTTTGTCGATGTCGCTTCCTGTAGGTTGCTCAAGCATGAAGCCTTCTGGATTGATTCTTGTTCGCCCTCATTCGTCTTCGCCGAAACTTTTGGATATAAGGACTCAAAGCGCGTCGGAAATTGTCTGTGAGTTTTCGCAAGCGGTGAATGTTTTGGCGCTCGAAAGCGTTCCTGTCAGCGAAGATAATGAAGAACTCGCTTGTGCAACGGCTTGTGAAAGCGAATGCGTGGAAGACGGAAAAGTTGTAATCACTTTGGCTGAAAAAACACAAATTGGTCAAAAATATAAAATGCGCGGAACGGTTGAGAATAGCGATAAGAGTTCGCTGTCGTTCGAGTTTTTCTTTTTGGGCTGCAATGACCATCGCTGCAATCTTGTTTTGAGCGAAATCCGTGACGGCTATTCTTCTAAAAAGCAGGAGTGCGAATTCATTGAAGTTTACGCAGTTACAAGTGGAAACACTGCGGGATTGGAGCTTTATAGCGCAAACGACGGCGACGAAAAGATTTATCGCTTTCCTGCAATCGAGGTTAATGCTGGCGATTTTATCACTGTACATCTGAGAACACTTTCTGAGAATTGCGTTGATGAACTTGGCGGACGATTTGATTTGAACGCGAAAATCAATGACACTTGTCGCTCTTCTCGCGATTTGTTTGCTGAGGGAACAGCTTCTCATCTTGGAGGGGATTCTGATGTGATTTTGATTCGGGTGAGCGAAACAAAACAAATCTTGGACGCCATTTGCTATGCAAAAAAAAGCAAAATTGACGCTTGGAAGAAAAAAGAGTGCGATAATGCTTGCAAAAGCGCGTATGCAGCGGGCGTTTGGGACGGAGAGAGCATCGAGAGCGCTTTTGATGCTGACGGCTTTACAATGACTCACACGATAGCGCGCCAAAACTTGAAGGCACTGAAAAAAGCGTCATTCCCATATCCGAACGGCGCAACGTATTGGATTTTGACTGCAAACCGAAAAGAAATAACGCCCGGAAAGCCAAACAGCACCAAAAGCAAATGAAAAATGCCTTGCCCGCCCGCGCGAAATCGTGTTATAGTAGCGGAATATGGCAGAATTATTAGCGCCGGCAGGCAATATCGAAGCATTGGATGCTGCAATCGGAGAAGGTGCCGATGCGGTTTATTTGGGTCTCAAGAGTTTTAACGCACGGCTCCGTTCGTCCAATTTCGCTTGGAATCAATTTGAAGCGGCTGTTCAAGCGGTGCATCGGCTCGGCAAGAAGATTTATGTAACTGTTAACACGGTCAGCGAAGAGGCGGAAACAGAGCGCCTCTATCGCTTTTTGGCATATTTGGAAAAGATTGGTCCTGATGGACTTATTGTTCAGGATTTGGGCGTTGTTCGTATGGTTCAGGAGTTCTTCCCGCGCCTTGAGCTTCACGCTTCAACTCAAATGAACGTCGAAAGCGCGGCTGCTGCGAATCTTTTGGCTCGCGAAGGGCTTACGAGAGTCGTTGTTGCTCGCGAATTAGGGCTTGAGGAAATCAGGCACATCAAGGCTAACACAAAAGCCGAAATCGAGATGTTTGTGCATGGAGCACTTTGCGTTAGCGAAAGTGGTTTGTGCTTGTTCTCAAGTTTCCTTGGTGGAAAATCTGCGAATCGCGGAATGTGCACTCAGGCTTGCCGTCGTTTTTACACGGCGGAGGCAGGTGGCGGTGAAGTTCCTGGCTACTATTTTTCACCAGCAGATTTGCAGTTAATCGACCATATTCCAGACTTGATGGAAATCGGAATTGACTCTTTCAAGATTGAAGGACGCATGAAAAGCGCCGAATATGTTGGCTCTGTTGTTGCGGCTTATCGCTATTTGATGGACCACTGGAAAGAGGACAAAAAAGGCTCTATCGCGGCTGCAAAACGTATGCTTGCAACCGATTTTGCACGAAAAAAGACAACGTATTGGTACAATTTTGACAATGTTGTCGATGGCGTGAATAATGCAGGCGATGCTGTTCTTGACCCGAACCAAGCAGGAGGAACTGGCATTTATCTTGGAAAAATCACTGAAATGCGCGGCGTTTCTGATGAACTCAAGGAAGAGATGACGAAGAAAGCCGAAGAAGAAGGCACTGAAGTCAAGAAACTCAGAATGGCGCTCATAAAAGGCGGCTCTTACGACCCAGACCCAGGGGATTCAATCCGCCTTCATAGGCACGATGATTCAGGACGCGTCAGCCACAAAATCCGCACTCTTGAAGTGGACGAAAAAGGCGAGCGCTGGGTTGATATTCCGACGGGATTTAGTCGCGGAGATGATGTTTATCTTCTTCAGACAAAATCGATGTCAAAGCGCTATCCACGCGTTCTTCCGTCAGATATCGGAAGGTTCAGACAGCAGCCTGGCTCAGATTTGTTGCCTGTTCTTGACCTCACACCTGTTGAGAAAAAGGAGCTCTCGTATTTCCCTGAAGGAACTTATATCCAGATTTCAACAATTCAGGATTTGTTCTTGGCGCAAAGCGAGCATCCAGTCCGCTTTATTCTTGACGTGAACAATGAGACAAAAGCGCCTCTTTTGAGCGAAGAAAAGGGCGGAAAGCCTGTTCTTCCTGTGTCAAAAAAGATGGTGATTCTCTCTCTTGACCCGTATTGTCCAGCAGCGATTGAAGACGAAACTGCATCAATGCTTTCTTCTCTCGTTGAAAAAGGCTACACGACGTTCATCGCAAACAACCTCGCGCATATTGAAATGCTCAGAGGCAAAAACGTGAACATTATCGCAGGTCCTTATTTGTACACGTTCAACAAGTGGGCAGTTTCGTTCCTTGAAAACCAGAATATTGGCGCATTCATCACGCCATTGGAAAACTCCGGCAAAAACCTTGAGGACACGTTCGCTCCAAAAATCAGAAGTCGCGTTATGATTTCGCTCTTTGCGTATCCGACACTCTTCCGCATTCGCTTCCGCATGCCGAAGAGTTACGATTTCAATTATTTCCACGACAAAGAAGGCATGACGTTCAAATTTGCCTCAGGCGCAGACGGAACGTTTGTTATGCCGGAAAAGCCGTTCTCAATCGTTGACAAAGCGCCGTCCCTCGTGAAAAAAGGCTTTACCAGATTCCTCATCGATTATTCGCATACAAAAGTCAGAAAAGGCGACTTGAAGCAGATTATAGGCTCGATGATGAGAGGGCAGCTGCTTCCTGACACATCGCGCTTCAACTGGAAAGACGGCTTTTACAGCCCTGAAAAGATGGAAGCGTACCGGCAGAGCGCAGAACGCGCCGCGCAAGAAAAAGCCGCAGCCCAGACAATGCGAAAAGGCAAAGGCAAAAGCGGCGGCAAAAATCAGCGCTACTCAAACAAAAGACCGCCTAGACGCTAAAAGGCGATATCGTCCTGCTCAAGCGCGATAGACTCTGCAACTTGTGCAAGGTCTGTCACCTCCGCTCCTTCAGGACTGTCCTTTTGGTGAGAAGAAGTTTCTCGAAACTCGATTGTTTCAGCGACAATCTTGAGTTTCGAGTGATTTCCTCCCTTTTCGTCGAGCCATCTGTCCTGCTTGATGCGCCCGACGACAGTAACTCCTTTTCCTTTCTTGCAGCCCTTCTCGCATTTGTCCGCAAGATACCCCCATGAATCCACATCGATGAACGAAGTTTCCTCGTGAAAAGAGCCGTCCTGCAGCCTGTATTTTTTGTTGACCGCAATCGAAAACTTGCACAACTTTGCACCATTTCCGACCGTCCGTGCGTCCGAATCACGAACGACATTTCCTGACAAAATAACCTTGTTAATCATATTTCCCCCAAGAGAAAAAAGTTTTGCGGAAAACCCGCACTCTTTATATATTGCGCTGAAAACAAAAAATCCTTTTGATTGCCGAAAGCGTGCTTTTGCAAATTATGGTTTCATAATTGCTCAACGCAACGTGTTTTGATGAATTATGATTTCATAATTGTCCGATGCAAGCGTATTTTTGCGAATTATGATTTCATAATTACTCAACGCAACGTGTTTTGGCGAATTATGGTTTCATAATTGTCCGACGCAACGTGTTTTGGCGAATTATGATTTCATAATTGCCCGTTGCAAGATGTTTTGGCTAATTATGATTTCATAATTGTCTGTCACAACGTGTTTTTGTTGAAATGTCATTTTGAGCGGAACGAAGTGGAGTCGAAAAATCTGCCTCAAACGATAATGACAATAAAAAGCATGGATTGTCTTTTGATTTGCCGAAATTATTTTGAGGTGTTTTTTTGTGAAAAGTGTATTTTTTGTTGTGCTTTCGATTTTTTCGCTTGTCGCTTTGCATTCCCAGACGATTGATAAGAGCGGGAAAAATATAAAAGAGCGCTTCCTCTGTCCTGACGGCTTTGAGCGTGTGCAAGCGAGAAAAGGCTCGTTCGGCGAGTATCTCCGCGAGTTTCCGCTGAAGGATTTTGGCTCTCCCGTGCTGCTTTATAACGGCGAGAAGAAGAGAAGCAATGTGCATGTTTCAGTTTTCGACATGCCGCTTTTAGAAACGGATTTGATTCAGTGCGCTGACGCTGTGATGAAGCTTCGCGCAGAGTATTTGTATCGCGAAAAGCGCTTTGACGAGATTTGTTTTCACATCACGAATTCTATGGAAGTGCCGTTTTCGCGATTTATGAATGGGGAGCGCGTCATGGTTTCGGGGAACAAGACGGAATGGAAATGCGGGTTCAAGAAAGGCGCTTCGAGGGATATTTTTGAGCAGTATCTTCGCTTTATTTATGCGTATGCGGGCACTTTGTCGCTTTCGCGGGAGGCAAAGCAAAAGGCGCTCTCGGATATTGAAATCGGGGATTTTTTCATTTTTGGCGGAAGTCCGGGGCATGTCGTTCTTGTTCTTGACGTCGCAAAAAATCGTGATGGCAAAAAGATAATGCTTCTTGGTCAAAGCTATATGCCGTCCCAAGAGTTCCACGTCTTGAAGAGCTTTGAGAATATCAGCCCGTGGTATTTTGTTGAGGACGATGAGCTTCGCACCCCTGAATGGACGTTCGAGAAAGGCTGTCTGCGCAGTTTTGACTAGAAATGCAAAACAGTGCTTTCGTCTGTGCTCAAAATGTGCAGGAGCTTTTTGTTGTATTCTCCGCTGATGAAGACTCTCGCCCAATTATTGTCTGTGCCGCAATAGTGCAGCCGCTCGAGATTCGGCGGAAGAGAGCCGTCTCTTAGTCGTCTTACGGATGAGGGAAGATATAGCTCTCGTATCGATGTGCAGCCTGTGAATGCGTCTTTTGCGATGCTTCGTATTTTTTTTGAAAAATTGAACGCTTTGAGCGATTTGCAATTTTCGAATGTGCTCTCATCGATTGTTTCAAGATTTTCCGCGCCCAAAATTGTCTCAAGGCTTTCGCAAGATGAAAACGCCATTTTCGGCACTGCTCTGAGCGATTTTGGAATCGACACTCTTTCAAGGTTCTTGCAGCCAAAAAACAGCGAGTTTCCGAGCGTTTGCACTGCTTCGGGAAGATAGATTTCTGAGAGCGACTCGCAAAACGAAAACGCATTTTCTTTGATTTCGCGAACGTTTTGAGGAATGTTGATTTTTGAAAGAAGAGTGCATTTTCTGAACGCATTTTCGCCAATCACTTTGAGCGATTGAGGAAGAACTACTTTTTCGAGTGCTGTGCAGCCTTCAAAAGCGCCGTCGCTGATTTCTGTTATTGTTTCTGGAATGCTCACGCTCTTTATTTGGCTTGAAAACGAAAATGCGCCTTCCTCGATGTTCTCTGTTCCGCGCGGGATTTCAACGTTTTTTATTGCCGAGTCGGTCAGCGCAAGGACGGTTTTTCCTTCGGAGTCGAACGCCAGCCCGTCGTGAACATTGAACGAGACGGAATCGACGCTCTTTAATCTTGCGCCTTCAAAAATGCGCGCACATTCTGCACGAAAAACTTTCTTTGGAAGATTGAGCGTTTCAAGTGCGCTGAACTTTGGAAGACAAAAGCGCTCCTTTTTGAAGTCCGGCAAATGAATCGAATCGCAAAGTTTTGAAAGCGTGAGTGATTTTAATCGCTCCGGGTTTTTGAGTGCCGAAAAATCAACTTCGCCTTCGCAGAAAATCGTGGTGCTGTCTTCTTCAATCGCGATTTTCTCGCCGCTTTTTCCAAGAGAGTCCGCCCATTCAATTCCGTATTTTTCTGCAGCCTTGATGATGTCTTCTTGCGTCGCGTTTTCGTTTTTCAGGACTTCCAAAAAGTGAATGAAATCGCTTTTTAGAAGCGTCAAATCATTTGAAATCGTGATTGCTGCCGTGTTTTTCTTTGTGACGGCGATGACGCGCGAGCAAAGGAGATTCGTTCCTCGAACGAAAAACGAAATGCCGTCGTATTTTTCGGAAAGCGAATAAAGAAAACTGTTCAAAGCCGATTTCGCGCTGTTGATTTTTTTCTCCCAGCGATTTTTTGCCTTTTCAAACTCAAGTTTTGAAACAGGGAGTTCTCGTTTTCTTTCAAGAAATTTTGGAAGTGAAATCAAATCGAAAAAATGCTCGTCAAAGGCAATCTTTTTTGAAAAATAAAGTTCAAAAGCTTTTTTTGTCGCTGATTTGTGTCCGCGAGAAGCGCAACGGCAAAGCATAACAGAGGCGGCTTGTGTGTCGCCTCCTGTTTTCAGAAGGCGCTTTGCCCGCTCGTAAATGATTCTTGTTCGCTTTCTCTGCGTTTTTGCAGCAACAATCGCTTCTTCAAAGCGTCCGAACGACAAAAGCGCCTCGCTTTCGTTTTGTGATGCTGCCGCAGACAAGAGCAAATCGCCTTGCTGCGTGTCTTTCTCTCCGCCGATTCCGAACATATAAAGAACGCCCAAATCTGCTTGCGCTTCTGTAAAGCCAGCGTTTGCCGCACGCAAAAGATTTCTTGCCGCTCCAGCTTCGTATGTTTCTCGCTCGTGGTGTGTCAATTCAAGTTCGTGATGAGTAAGAGTTTCAAAATAAAAACGCCCTAAAGCAAGCGCCCACTCATTGTCTGTTTGTGCCACTTTTTCGATTTTAAAAAATTCACTCATACTTAAAATTATAAGAGATTTATTTTGATTTGACAGGGGAAGGTGGGGTATATATTTTGAAAATGATTGAGCTTTCAAAGGATTATCCAGAGGAAAAACTCTCTCACCTCGTGGACATTTTCATAAATTGCTCGCGCTATGAGCTTTCGTTCTGGGAAATGTCGTGGAACAAGAAGCTTTGAGCGAATTTTCTGCTGCTTTTTGCTTTTTGGAGGCAGTAAATTTAAATTTATTATCTCCTTTTACTCCAAAATCATTTGCTTTTACTTCAAAATCATTTGCTTTTGTTCCAGAATCATTTGCTTTTATTCCAGAATCATTTGCTTTTGTTCCATAATCACTTGCTTTTGCTTCAAAATCATTTGCTTTTGTTTCAAAATCATTTGCTTTTGCTTCTATATCTTTTCTTTGGCGAGGTATTGGAGGAGATTTTTCCGATAATGACAGACTTAGTGAAAAATTGATATAATCGCACTATGAATCTTCTTTCGGTAAACAATTTGGCTAAAATCGGGCGGGAAAAGCCGCTTTTCACGAATGTTACTTTCGGACTCGATGAGGGCGACAAGGCGGCTATTATCGGTCGAAACGGCACGGGAAAATCAACGCTGCTTTCTGTTATCGCGGGCACTCTGGAAGCGGACGAGGGCAGCGTGGTCACGAACAAAAGCGCGGGCGTGTCTTATCTTTCGCAGAATCCCGTTTTCAGCGCTGACGACACAATCAGAGAGCATATTTTCAAATCAAATAGCCCAAAGCTCAACATCATAAAAGAATACGAGGAGCTTTTGGAGAATATCGAGCAGAACGCCGCGCGATTCGAGAAGGTGCAGCACGAAATGGACTCGAACGACCTTTGGAACTACGAGGCGCAGGTTCGCTCGATTCTTTCCACGCTCGGCATCAACGATATGGAGCGCAAGATGGGCACTCTTTCGGGCGGAATGGTGAAAAAGGTCGCGCTCGCTCAAGTGCTTGTGGAAGACACGAAACTTTTGCTTCTTGATGAGCCGACAAACCACCTCGACATCTCCACGATTTTCTGGCTTCAGAATTATCTTCACGACACAAAGCGAAGCGTTCTGATGGTAACGCACGACCGCTATTTTTTGGACGCAGTTTGCAACAATATCTATGAGCTTGCGCGAAATCGCCTGAAGCTCTATCAGGGCAACTATTCGACGTATCTCGACAAAAAGACGGTTGAGGCCGAAATCGAAGAGAACACCGAGCGCAGAATTGAAAGCGTGTTGCGAGTGGAGCGCGAATGGCTTTTGCGAGGACCTTGCGCACGCGGCACGAAGCAAAAGGCAAGAAAACAACACGACGAGGCATTGATTAACCGCGAGAAATTCAGTAGCGACAAGGGCTTTACCTTTGAGGTTGCCGGGCGCAGATTGGGCGGCAAGGTCTTGGAACTTCACCATATTTCCAAGTCATATCCCAAAGGCTTTGCTTCTCAAGGTTCTGCTCCTACAAAACAGGCTGTGCCTGTGCCTGCGCCTGTGATAAAAGACTTTTCGTACACATTCACGGCAGGGCAGAAAATCGGCGTGTTTGGCGACAACGGCTCTGGAAAATCCACGCTCTTGAACATCATCACGGGCAATCTTGAAAGCGACACGGGCAGCGTCGTTGTTGGCGTGAACACGGTTTTTGGCTATTATCAGCAAAATCCTGTCTTCAAAGATTTGAATATGACAGTGCTTGAATACATAAAAGAGGGCGCGGAAGTCATCACCACAAACTCAGGCAAAACGCTTTCGGCATCTCAGTTTTTGGAAGAGTTCGGCTTTGAGGGCAAAATCCAGCACAGCGCGCTTTCCACGCTTTCGGGCGGCGAGAGAAAGAGAGTGTTTCTTGTGCGCCTTTTGATGCAGAACCCCAACTTTTTGGTGCTTGACGAGCCGACGAACGACTTTGACATTTTCACGATGAATATCCTTGAGCAGTTCCTTGAGGGCTACAAGGGCTGTTTGCTCATCGTGAGCCACGACCGCTATTTTATGGACAAAGTCGCCGACACGCTTTTTATCCTCGAAGATAATGGCGAGATTTCGGGCTATGTTGGCAAGTGCAGCGAGTATATCGATTATCGCGAGGAGCTTCGCAAAGAGAAAGAGCTTGCGGAAAAGGCAGAGCGGGAAGCAAAGGCAAAAAGCGCAAATCAAAAAAGCGCTGTTGAAAAAGAGGCTGTGCCTCAGAAGCGCAAAATGAGCTTCAAGGAACAGCGCGAGTTTGAGCAAATCGAAGCGGAAATTGCCGAGCTTGAAGAGAAGAAAACTAGGCTTGAAGAGCAAATGGCGAGCAGCGATTTTGCCACAGCGCAAAAAGCTGGCGAAGAATACAAAGCCGTGAGCGACAAGCTCGAAGCCGATTACGCGCGCTGGGACGAGTTGAGCGAACTGATGTAACAACTGCATTGAGCGCAAAACAACAGCGTTGAGCGTAAAAAAGGACCAGTCAAGAAAAATGGCTGGTCTCAAAAAAACTAAAATAGGATTTTCTTATAAAATTTCTATAGCAAATGCATGCAAAAAACTGTACTATATCGTTATGAAGAAGACAGAAAACATCAAAATGTATTACTTTTTTGATGAAGCTGGAGACCCTCAAATTCTTGGTCGGAAAGGCGTGAATCTTGTAGAACAGGGAAAAGCCAGCAAAGTTTTTATAGTGGGCTATCTTGAAGTAAAAGAGCCAAAAGAATTCAGAAACAAACTTCGAGAACTTCAAATACAAATCGTAAATGATGAGTACCTCAAAGATGTTCCTTCGATTACAAAATCAACCAGCAAAATGCTTCATGCTTGTATGGATTGTCCTGAAGTCAGAGAAAAGGTCTATAAGTTTTTGAAAAGTCAAGATTTCACATTTCAGTGCATTGTCGCCCGAAAAAATGTTGAGCAGTTTCGAAAAAGATTTGATTTAAAAGAATCTAATCTTTATAAATATCTTGTTTCAAGACTGCTCGAAAATCGCCTGCATCTTTATTCTGAAATCGATTGCTATTTTTCTGCAATGGGAAGCGTAGTCCGAAAAGATAATATGCAGGAAGCTATAAATGAGGCTATCGCAATATTCAAGAAAAAATGGAATAAAGAGAATACAAATAACATCAGAATTATTATTCAAAAAAGTAGTGAAGAACCTCTTCTTTGGGCTGTAGATTATGTGCTTTGGACTGTGCAAAGGGCTTATGAAAAAGGAGAATTTCGATATTATAATTATCTAAAAGATAAAATCAGCCTTGTGTGTGATATTCTTGATTCGGAAAAATATCCAAATATTTACTATACTCCAAAAAATCCTTTGGAAGCAAAAAAGATAGACCCTGTATAAGGCTAGGTTTCTTTTGAAACGCATGGCATGAAGCCCACTTTCACCATAATAGGGTCTTTCTATAAAAATTATACGTAAAATAATTTAAAAAAGCAAGCCTATAAAAATAAAACCGCTAAGTAATCGAATTTTAAATTTGCTTTTTCATCATTTCATAAGAACAATGGAACTTCATAATCACACTTCTAAGCGATTCTCGAAGCGGTACAGGAAAATCTTCCATAACGCTGATTATATCTTGATACTTTTGAAATAAATGAAGTGCGTTACTATCATCTTCTCCTTTTTTCTGGCTAGGAGATATGTAGCAATTTCCCAAAAGAGCCTCTAACGGTTTGTGAACTGCTTCGGCAATTTTACGCGCTGTTTCCATTTCTGGAACACTATTTTCTCTGTTTCTGCCGTTCGTAATAGTCGGGTAGGGAACACCTGAAACTTTTGATAAAGTCTTCAGATTCATATTCAAATATTTCATTTCTTCGTCAACATTTTTCCAAAACGGACTCATGCGTAAATTATTTACCTTAAAGAGTAAATAACCTAGACATAATTACTTTGTAAGATTATAATTTACCGTGTAAGGTATATAAATATATCTTATCTATACTTTCAGAGGTTTTCAGATGAAGAAAAAATTGTTTTTAGGACTTATTATGAGCTTTGCTCTGGCAGCAAATGTTTTTGCAATTCAAGTTAGTGAAGGTCTAGGAGCATATTCAAACCTAAGGCTGAACCCGCAGTTTACTGGTGGCAGTTTAATTTTGGGAATCAAAGATGACAACAAAGTTCTGGGAGAGCTTTTATCAGTTTTTGACCACGAAATAACTCTGTCTGCAGGAAAAAGCAAATTCAAATGGACGGATTATGTTGAAGTTGACGGAAACGGAAAAGATGTTGACGTAACAGAATCTGGTCATTTTATCATCTTTGGCGACAACTGGGTTCATTCTTTTGATATGGGCTTTTCTGCAATCAGGTTGGGCATTGGCTGGGATATAGGCTTTTATAACGGCGAGGATGGTAAAATGGACTTTGGCGGTGGTATTGGTGTTTTGGCGGGGCTTGAGTTTTTTGCTGATAGGCTGATTTCTGTTGTTTGTGATGTACGTCCTGGTGTTGATTTGTACGGCGGTATGAAAGAGGAATTTGCACTGCCTGTTACTCTTTCCGTTCGTTTAAATAACAATAAAATAAAACTTTAATGTTCTGCCAAGAATAAAACTGGCAAGGAGTTTTTCGATGAGAAAATTGTTTTTTGTTGTAGCTGTACTGCTGGCGGTTGTCGGAGTTGCTTTTGCGGCAAGACTTATCAGTGAACCTTGTAATTACTGCAACGGAACAGGAAAAATTCGTTGTAATAGTTGTAATGGTACAGGAAGTGTAAAATGCAGAAAATGTGGCGGTTTAGGACTTGTTACAAATGAAAACTGGACATGGGACGGTAGCAATGGAGCTATCACTATCACATGTCCTGAATGTAACGGAAATAAACAAGTTACATGTAATTCTTGTTGGGGGCGTGGAAAATCAGACTGCTATAACTGCGATGGAGTTGGTGCTACTACTCGTTGGGTAGAAGATTAATTCGCAAAGAGAGTTTTTCGATGAGAAAATTGTTTTTATTTCTGTCTGTACTATTAACAGTTGTTAGTATTTGTTTTGCAAATAATAAAAAATGCGAAACATTCGATAATGGCTTAAAAGGAGGGCTGGCAGTATTCGTTAGTTCTGAAAAAGATCCAAATGATAGGGATGTAACTGTTCAAAACTATATAAATACCATTACGATTGCTTCAAATGGCAATAAAATGCGTATTATTACCTGTCAAATAAAAATAGGAGGCAAATGGATATCGGCATATGATCCATTGGGAATAGTTATTGAACCTTATGATAAATATTCCTTTGAATTTAAAACAAGTGTCAAAAAACTTTCAAGCGATGATATAAAAGTTACAGCAGAAGGTTGCAACTAATAACTATCAAAAGAGGAACACCCTTGCAGAAATTTAAACTGTAATGGTGTTCCTCTAATAAAACTGTGTTTTCACAAAATCTTGTAATCCGCGCCGTATTTGGACGCAAACACTTTGACGCGGCACTTCATCACCTTGGCGTTTTCGGCAAAAAAGCGGAAGTCCGTCGCGTATTCGCTCATCAAGTCGTCGGCGTGATAGTGCAGCGTGAGCGTGCTTTCTGTGCCGTCAGCCGTGCAGCGCGACAATGCTCCGTGAAATGCGATTAAATCCAAAGCCAAGTTAGAAAGCTTTTCAAGATGCTTTTGCTTGTATAGCTTTGCAACAAAATCCTTTTGCAAAGCCTCGATTGTGCCAATATCAAGCTCGTCGGGAACTGCTCCGTTTTCGGCAATCGCCGCAGAGCTTCCCGCGCTTGAAAAATGCTTCTCGCGCAAAAACTTCTCGAACTCCTTAAAAAACGCGCTCGGCTTCATCTTGAGCGGCTTCAGCGCAGACAAAAACCACGGAACAGCCCGCCCTTGCGTGTAGAAAATGTTTACTGCACGAGAAAGATTTCTCGCCTTTTCAATGTCGGACGCAGGGAAAGTCGCGTTGTCGATGACTTGATAAGGAGGCTCTTTTTGCCACTTCAAGCCCAGCTCCGACGCAGTTTCGGCAAGAGCAGTCCCCGGCAAAACAGAAAGGCAAAACAACTCCAAGTTATTCGGATAAAGCGAGAGCGCAAAGTCAATGCTGTTGCAAAAGCCCGCGAAAGTATCAGTCGGAAGCGCAAAAATCAAGTCAAAGCCGAAAATCGCGCCCGTTTCGTTCAGATAGCCGATGTTTTTCACAAAGAGCTTTTTGTTCAGCGTGCGGTGAACCTTTTGCAAAACATTTTCGTCCGCGCTCTGCAATCCGATTTGCAAACAGCACGGAATTGACGCAAAAGCGCGGGCAAGCGGCTTGTCGATGAACTCGGCACGCGCCTCAAAATAATAAAAAGTGTTCGGCGTCTTCTTTTTGATGAGCTTTAGCATCTCGAGCGCACGCTCTTTGTTCGCGTTGTAAGTCGGGTCAAGCACGAAAACTTGCGCAATCTTTTTTTCTCTGAACAAATCCAGCTCTTTTTCAAGCCGTTCCAGCGGAAAATATTGTATCTTCTTTTCGCCCTTGCTTTCGTAGCAGTACGCGCACTTGAACGGACACCCGCGAGCCAGCTCCCAAAGCGCGCCTCCGTATTTTGCCACGTCAATCATTGAGTCAAGATATGGCGAAACTGCGTTTTCTGGAGATGGCGGCAAGGCTCGAACAAGTGCCTGTTGCGCTTGAGTCAAATCCTTTTCGTTCGGCACATACACGCCTTGAACTCATGGCTTTTTTTTCAAATCGCTTTTTTCGCTGTCGAGCAATTTTGCCAAAAGCTCAGGAACAGCGATTTCACCCGCGCCGCACACCGCAAAGTCAAAGCACGTCATCGACATCGGATTTGCTGTGGCTTCAGGACCTCCCGCAATGCAAATGATTTGGCTATTGCGCTTTTTTAGCTCTTTGGCGACTTGTGTCAGAACTTGTCTGTTCCACATATACACGCTGAAGCACACAGCCCAAGGCTGCTTTGTGTCGCAAGATAAAATCTCTTCTGTGATGTTCAAATATGCGTCTTCGCCTTGATATTTTTCTTCTTCGCGTGAAAAGTCCAAGAGCTTCACATCAACGCTGTCTTTTGTGAGCGGGCTGTGAGCAACGGCAGAGGCAACGCACGCCGCACCGAGCGGAAGAGCCTGCGGGGAGGTTTCAACAAGGACTGTGGTAAAAATGACGGTTTTCTTCATAACGATTGTCAAATTAACATCATTTTGCTTTTTCTTCAATGATTTTTATTGCTCGCTTTTGCTCTGGGGAGGTCATAAATTCATTTTTATTGCTTCCTTTTTCGCTGGGGAGGTCATAAATTTAAATTTATTGCTTCCTTTTTGATTTTTTGAAAAAAAATAGGGATTTATTGGCTGAAATTTGGTCAAAAATGAAAAAAAAAGCACTTTTATGCTTGAGTTTTCAGCAAAAAGTGCTTTTAGTTGCGTTTTTTTATTGGAGTTTTATGAAAAGTTTTGTTTACGCGTAGATTGCGCGGACGTTTATAACGCCTGCGATGTCTTTGAGTGCGTCAAGCGTTGACTCTTCGACTTTTCCGTCAACGTCAAGGAGCGCATAAGCGATTTCTGCGCGGTTCTGGTCAATCATTCCCGCGATGTTCTGCTTTGCGTTTCCGAGGACGGTCGTGAAGTTCGCAATCATTCCCGGAACGTTTTTGTGGCTTATGCAAAGGCGTGTTCCGTTCGCTGGAATCGGGTCGCTGATTTTCGCTTTCGGGAAGTTCACGCTGTTTGTGATTGCGCCTGTTTCGAGGAAGTCGCGAAGCTCCTTGACTGCCATGACTGCGCAGTTGTCCTCTGCTTCTGGTGTGGAAGCGCCAAGGTGCGGCATACAGATGACTTTTGGATTGTTCAGAAGCTCTTCTGCGGCAAAGTC
>CACYWZ010000029.1 GCA_902778325.1 uncultured Spirochaetaceae bacterium | reverse complement strand
TGCGCTCACAAGAGAGGCGACCAGCGCTTCTTCTTCGCCCTCTTCGCGAGATGAGTCGACGATGTAAAGAACAGCGTCTGCGCCTTCGAGTTGCTCGACTGTGACGCCCTTTAGCTTTACGTTGAGTTTCTTTTCGCTGATGTGAAGTCCTGGCGTGTCAACGAAAACGAGTTGCCCGCGGCTGTCGTTTACAATGCCCTTTATTGCGTTTCGCGTTGTCTGCGGATATGAGGAGACAATCGACACTTTTTCGCCGCTTGCTGTGTTCAAGAAAGTCGATTTTCCAGCGCTCGGTCGCCCGACAATCGCGACGACGCCTGTTTTCTCTCCGATAGTTTGTGTTTGTTCAAAATCATCCATAAGCGAAATTATAAGAGTTTTTTGAATATTATCAAAGGGGGAGCGTGCGCGAAAAAAAAGTTGAGTTTGCTCGGATTATGAAAAAGGAAGCGATTTATTGAATGAGTCTTAAAGGATTTTGCAAAAGGAAGTGAAGTATTGAATGAGTCTTTAAGCCTGAGCAAAAAGGAGGCGAAGTATTGAATGAGTATTGAAGAAAATCAGAAAAGAAGAAGTATTTTCCGTGCTTGCTGAGCGACGTCGAAGCATAGATTCTGAAAACAAGTTCGCCAATGATGATTTTTTCACTTCACGCCGATGCCGCGATGAACAATGCGCAAATACACGAACGCGAGCTGCATTGTCATGACGCACCAAATCAGCGGCTCACAAAGAATGAGTCCCCACGTTCCGAGTCGTGGAATGACGAGAATTGTGAAAAGCACTTTTCCCAAAAGCTCGATGACGCTTGAGATGAGCGGAAGGATTTTTCTTTGCATTCCCTGCAATGAGTTTCGAAGCACGATGACAGCGCCCAAAACTGTGTAGAACAAGATTGCAAAACTCATGTATGTCGCGCCGTAATTCAAGACTCTTTCGTCTGAAGAGCCTGAAAGAAAGGCGATGATGTTCCGCGCTGTGAACGGGATTATCGCCAGAAGGAAAAGCGACCACGAAATCGCGATTAGAAGAGCGCATTTCACGCCTTTTCGGATTCGCTCGTATTGTCCTGCGCCATAGTTTTGCGACACGAAGGTCGATGAGGACGTTCCGAGCGTCATAATCGGGATTGCGCTTATCGAGAACACTTTTCGTGCGCTGATGTGTCCCGCGATGATGCTTGTGCCGAACGAGTTGATTGCGCTTTGAAGAATGACTGTTCCAGAGTTGACGAGAGCGCCCATGCACGCCATCGAAAGCCCTTGTGCGAGCAAGTCTTTCAAAAGTCTGATGTCGAGTTTGAAGTGCTTTATCGACGGCACGAGCATTTTCGTTGTCTTCAGGATATACAAGGCGCAAAGTGTTGCCGAAACCGCCTGCGCTATGACTGTCGCAATCGCCGCGCCGCGCACTCCGAGCGAGAAGCGCGTTATGAAAGCGATGTCGAGGACGATGTTCAATAGCGACGAAATGATTAGGAACACGAGCGGCATAAAAGAGTTCCCGATTGAGCGAAGGAGCGCTGAGAGCAGATTGTAGAGGAGCAGAACGACAGCGAACATCGTTATTGTCGAGATGTATGAAAGCGACTCTTCGAGGATTTCTTCTGGTGTGCCGAGCGTTTTTAGAATCGTTCGCAAGAAAAGTCGTGTGAACACGAAGAGAATGGCTGAAATCGAAAGCGAAATCAAAAGCGATGTTGCGGCGACGTTCTTGAGTTTGTCGCGGTTTCCTGAGCCGAAAACGCGTGCGGAGACGATGCCCATTCCCGCTCCGAATCCCATTCCAAAGCCGATGAGAAGGTCGTTGAGCGATGTGCAGCTTCCGATTGCGGCAAGGCTTTTGTCACCAAGATAATGCCCGACAATCATTATGTCGACGGCGTTGTAAAACTGCTGGAAAACGCTTGAGACCAAAAGCGGCACTGTGAAAAGCACCATCGATTTGAAAATGTTTCCGTGAAGCAAATCTGTTGAAAAGTTCATAGCTGTCCTCCTTTTTCGTTTTGCGCTCTTAATCGCCTTTTTTCAAGATGTCCACAAGATGGGCGCTCGCTCCAAGAAGTTCCGCTCTCTCGCAGGTCGCAAGATGATAATCCACGAAATATTTGAAATCCTCTTCGCTCATTGCAGCAAGTTCCCGTCGCATGTAATCTGCCGCTCCGTCAGCGGCAATGATTTTTTCGCGAAGAAGTCCCGCTTTTTCGTTCAGAGCGTTTATGTCCTCAAGGCGCACATAGCTGTAAAGGTCGTTTTCGCCAAAAATGCCGTGAAAATCGCTCGTGAGCGTTCCGTTTCTCATACATTCGCCGATGTGTCCTTCCTTGAAGCAGTATGTCAGAACGCTGTACTCGTTCGTGATGTACGCAACAAGAAGTCGCGCGTCTTTTTTCATCACGCGCTTTGCCTCTGAAAGCGCCTTGAGCCTCGATTCTTCGTCATGAAGGTGATAAAGAGGCCCAAAAAGAAGCACGATGTCAAACTTTTCGTCAGGAAGAAAATGCAAATCGGTCGCGTTTCCTTGCCACGTTTTTACCATCGTGTGCTTTTTTCGCAGTTTTTCCAGATTGCTTTTGACGAGTTCAACCGCTGTGACGTCGAAGCCTTCTTCTTGAAGCGCGACAGAATAGCGCCCGGTTCCTGCTCCGATGTCGAGGATTTTCACTTCGCTTTTCTCTTTGTTGAGCGATGAAATCGAGTCGTGAATGTATTTCATCGACGTGATGAACTCAACTTGTCCGTGCCGTGTCAAAAGTCGTGGCTCTTCGTCGAACTTGCCGTAATATTTTTCAAGTGCTGTCATGTTTTTATGCCTTTATCGCACCGATTGCGCCAAAAACGCCAGCGCTCGCAAGCATCATAATCAAGCCTGCAAGAATAACGCCGCTCATAACCGCAATCACTGTGCGCTTGAAGCCCATATCAAGAAGGCTCGCCGCAAGCGTTCCCGTCCAAGCTCCTGTCCCCGGAAGCGGAATGCCCACGAAAAGAAAAAGCGCCACAAAAAGCGTTTGTCCTGCTTTTTCCTGCAACTTTTTTCCGCCTTTCTCGCCTTTTTCGAGGAAGAACGTAAAAAGTTTTCCGATGAACTTTTTGTCTTTTCCCCATTCAAGAACTCTTCGGGCAAAAAGATAAATGAAAGGAACAGGAATCATATTTCCCAAAATGCAAATCGCGTAAGATGTCAAAAGCGGCAATCCAAGTCCTTTTGCGACAGGAATTGCGCCACGAAGTTCAATTAAGGGAATCATCGAAATGAAAAAAACCGTCAAATATTTCTGAAGCATAGAGTGGATTATAGTTAAAATGCTGCGTATTGAAAAGATTTTTTTTGAAAACGGCAAGAATTCTTAAAAATAATTTTGCCGTTTTAAGATTACGCTGTTTTCTTAAAATGTAATTTTGCCATTTTAAGAATTCAGAGCAAATCGTTAAACGTAATTTTGCCATTCGCTTTTTTGACGAAATTCTTAAAACGTAATTTTGCCATTTTAAGAATTAAGGTGAAATCTTAAAATGTAATTTTGCCGTTTTAAGGTTTCTTCTTGAATGATAAAAAATACCGTTTGTTACTGCGAGAAAAAAACGATATACTAGACGCTATGAGCCTGAAATTGTCATCTCTTGCCGAAAGTTTCTTGAGCGGGGGAACTAAGCCTTTGCCAGAAGAGATTTTTGGAAAAGCCAAAAAAGAAAAAAGCCTTTTGTTTGATGAAAGCGAAATCGAAAAGAGCGAAAAAATCGAGCAAGATGGCGCAAAAAACGAAGATGAAGAGCGCGAAAAGGGCTGTCGCACGCCAGAGGAAGTGCTGAAAAACGTGTTTGGCTACGATTCTTTCCGTTTGCTTCAAAAGCAGATTATCGACAGCGTTCTGTCTGGGAACGACACAATCGCGGTTATGCCGACTGGTGGCGGAAAGTCGATTTGCTATCAAGTGCCGGCTCTCATTTTTTCGGGAATAACAATCGTGATTTCGCCGCTTATTGCTCTTATGCAAGACCAAGTTAGTGCGCTAAAAGCCGCTGGTGTTGAGGCGGTGTTTTTGAACAGCACTCTGACGAGCGAGCAATACGGCAGCGCACTGTCGAAGATTTTCCGCGGAAAAGCAAAACTCGTGTATATGTCGCCAGAAGGGCTGAACACGCGGAGCAAAATCGATTTGTTTTCCTCCAGCGACCTTCATGTTTCGTGCATAACGATTGACGAGGCTCATTGTGTTTCGGAGTGGGGACACGATTTTCGCCCTGATTATCTTGAGATTGCCAATATTAGACGCTCGTTTCCTGATGCGGTGTGCCTCGCGCTCACGGCGACTGCAACCGCTCACGTTCGAGCGGATATCGCCAAAAATCTTGGCATGGTGAGGCCGAAGGAGTTTGTTTCAAGTTTCAATCGCGAGAATATTTATCTTTCGGTGAAAGTAAAGCGCGATTATTTTTCGCAAATCACTCAGTTTTTGGAAAGCCGCAAGGATATGAGCGGGATTATTTATTGTATGTCTCGAAAACTTGTTGATGATTTGACAACGCGGCTTTCTTCGCTTGGATTTTCTGTTGTGAATTATCATGCAGGGCTTTCTGACAGTGAGCGGAGCAAGCATCAGGAAGCGTTTTTGCGCGACAAAAAGCAGATTATGGTTGCAACCGTTGCGTTTGGCATGGGAATAAATAAGCCGAACGTGCGCTTTGTCATTCACTGCGATATGCCAAAATCGTTGGAGCAATATTATCAGGAAATCGGGCGCGCTGGGCGTGACGGGCTTCCATCGGAGGCGCTTTTGCTTTATTCTGCTGCGGATATTCGAAAGGTGCGCTACTTTTTCACCGACTTGGAGCCTGAGGAGAAAAAGCGGGCTGAAACGCTCCTTTCAGGAATGACGCATTACGCTGAAAGTCGCATTTGCCGCCGAAAACAAATCTTGCAGTATTTTGGTGAGGCGTTCGAGAGCGAAAAGAAAGCGGACGGTTCTTGCTGCGACATTTGCGATGCAGGCGAGGCGCTGATGGCGGACGTTACAATCCCTGCGCTGAAGTTTTTGTCTTGTGTTATCCGAACAAAACAGCGCTTTGGAGCGTCTTATGTCACTGATGTGCTTTTGGGGTCAAAGGCTCAGCGCATTTTGGACAACGAGCACGACAAGCTTTCAACGTATGGGATAGGGCGTGGAATTAGCCGCTCTTCGTGGCTTGAGCTTGCTTCAGTCCTTGTTGATGAGGGCTATTTGATAAAATCAGGTGAATACAATGTGCTTTTGATTACGAGAAAGGCGCATGACGCGATTGTTTCAAAGGCGAAAATCTCTCTTCCCCTGTTCTTGGAGGAGGAAAGTGAAGAGAAGGGCAAGTTGCTTGATACTTCCCTTGAGTTAAACCCGCTTAATCACTTGAAGAAGCGAAAAGAAAAGAAAGTCACTGCGACGATGTTTGACCAAAGCGATACGCGAGCGCTTCGTATTGCGGAGGATTTGAAGGAATGGAGGCGTAAGGTGGCGGAAGAGGAAAACGTGCCTCCGTATATCATTTTTGGTGACAAAACGCTTTTCGATATTGCAGCCAAAAAGCCACGCACTCACAATGCGCTTTTTGATGTTTTCGGTCTTGGAAAAGCGAAAGTCGAGCGCTACGGAAGCGCCATTATAAGAATCGTTGTCGGCAATGATTGACGATAAGGCAAAAAGAAAGACCTCAGTTCCACTTGGAATGAGGTCTTTTTTGAAATGCAAGGAGCATTATGCTGTAAGAATCTGAATAACTTCTGCTTTGTCCTGAGTGTTCAGAATCTGCTGTCTTTTTTCAGCGCTCTTGAACAAAAGGCTGACTTCTGCAAGGAACTGCAGGTGTGGACCAGTTTTGTTCACAGGAGAAAGCGTCATAATGAAAATACGGCATGGCTCCTGGTCAAGAGAATCAAAGTCAACTGGGTTGTCGGAAATACCAATACATGCCACTAAGTCGGAAACTGTATCCGTTTTGCCGTGCGGAATTGCAATGCCGTGTTTCATACCTGTCGACATATTGCGTTCACGCTCAAGCACACATTCGCGAGCGGCAGCCTTGTCAGTTACTTTGCCAGCTTTAATAAGGATTTCAAGCATCTCATCGATAATTTGTTCTTTTGTTGTTCCTTTGAGATGCAAATCTACTGTTTCGGGTGTTAATACTGTTCTTAAGTCCATAAATAAAGTGTATGTTCTGTTAAAACAAAAGTCAAGAAAAAAAATTGTAACTAACGCCGTTTTAGCGCATTTTTGTGCAATTTTTATTCATTTTTTTCTGTTTTTAACATAGATTCCAGTTCGGATTGTGCGCTTTTTAATTCTGTTTCAGCATCAGCGTCTTCAGAAAAAATCGCTTTGAGATGCGCGCCCAAAATTGTGTAAAATTTGCTCCATTCTTGCATTGCTGGTCTGTAAACGCCTCCTTCAAGAGCGGAAAGAATCATCGTGTATTGCGGGAACTTCTTTTGCACCTCAGGCGCGCATAGACTTGAGTATCTGCAAGGAACGCCGCCTTTTATGACGGTTTCTCGCTGGACTGATGGCGACATCAAGTAATCGAGCAGCTTTACCGAAAGAGTGTGCTTTTTGCTTGCTGATGGAACGCCGAGCATCCAAACGCCGTAAATATTGGCATTTCGTGGCTTTGAGCCCTTGCTGCTTCGTCCTGTGATAGCAAGATAATCCATTGACGAGTTTCTTGTTGGCGTGTACCAGCCTGGCCAGCCGATTCCCATCGCTGCCGCTTTGTTTGCGATTGCAGCTACGAGGTCGTCCTTTTTTGCAGCCCGTCCTGTTTTTATAAGCGCCTTATACGCTTCCACAGCCTCCAAAAACTCGCTTGTGCTCACAGTCGGATTGTTTTCACTGTCAACAACCCAACCGCCATACGAGAGCAAAATCGGAAGAAAATCCACGACGATATTGTTTGCTGTGTCTCCGCGGTACATAAAGCCAAGATTGTGCCGCTTGTTCGAAGAGCGGCAGATTTCAAGAATATCATCAATGCTGTTGATATCCTCAGGCTTAAAGCCCGCTTCTTTTATGATGAACTTGTTGAAAAGCAAAACAGTAACGTTCCCGTAATAAGGCGCAAGAAGGAGCTTTTCGCCGCTATAGCACGCCTTCTTCGTCGCGTCGATAATATCTCGGTCAAGAGCGTAACCTTCCTTCTTCAAGTCGAAAAGAGAGCCGTTAGCAGCAAGTTCTTGCGCCCATGAACTGTCTGCCATACACAAATCGATTGTGCCGTCGTTTTCCAAAATCTTTTTGTGCAAATCGTCCTCGCTGTAATCCTGAACAATGCACAAAACGTTGTTCTCCCTCTCAAAATCAAGCAAGCACGATTTTACGACATCGGAATAAAGCCCGCTTCGAAGCGCGAGAGTGAGAGAATTGGAAGTAGGCTTCGTCTTTTTTTGCGAGCAAGAAAGAAAAATAAATGTCGAGAAAAGCGCCAATGAAACAAAAAGCCAATTCTTCATAACTCCCCCTTAATTTAGCGAATACGCTCGTATTTTTTTAATTGCTCTTTCACACGCTGCTGCACATGCTTTATCTCGCGAAGCGGAATCGCGCAAAAGATATTCACAAGTTCGCTGTCGAGCTGCTTTCCTGCAACAAGACGCAATTCTGCAATCGCCTCTTCATACGGCATTGACGGCTTGTAACTTCGCTCCATCGTGAGTGCTGTGAAAGTGTCGGCAACAGCGATAATGCGCGAGGCAAGCGGTATCTGGCTTCCTACAAGCCCAAAATGCCCTTTGCCGTCAACGCGCTCGTGATGATATTTTATCCATTCAGCGATTTTCTTGAAGCCCGGAACATTTGCGATAAGTTCCTCGCCTATTTCTGGGTGTCGCCTTACAAGTTCAAGTTCCGCCTTCGAAAACTTTCCCGGCTTTTCGGCAATATCCTGCGGAATGCCGAGTTTGCCGACATCGAGCAGCAGCGCCGTATACGCAAGGTCTGCCGAATTGACCTTGAACTTTGTCATAAGCGGGAGTTTTTCGTGAAGCAGAAGCGAAAGCTGGCAGACACAAAGTGAATGCCCGTCAAGATTTGGGTCACGCGCTTCAATCAAGCCCGTGAGAAGAGCCAAAAGAGAAGTGAAGCGGTTTTGCGTTTCGTAGTGCTGGAGCATTGAGCTAAAAAGCGAAACCGAAAACGCAACACTTGCCGCAAAAATCAAAATTGCGATAACAAGAAAAAGATGAATCGATGAAAAATCATGCTGGCTTGTTATAACAAGAATGACCGCAAGCAAAAAGAGAAGGGCAGCGGCAAAAAAGCGCACTGGGTTTGCTCTGACAAGAACACTCCGTGAATGCACTTGGTGAAAAGCGAAAAAGACAAGGTTCGTTGCAATAAGAACAAAGCCTGCAAAAGCAACATATTGCGGAAACAAAATGCTCATTTTTGCACCTCGCCATTTTCTTCGTTGGCGCTGGAAAAGTGAATCTGATTTTTTCCAGCGCGCTTTGACTCATAGAGCGCCGCGTCCGCCCTTGAATATGCGCCGTCCATATCGCGCTCGCTCGATTTGATTTCAGTCGCGCCAAAAGAAGCCTGAATCCCCGAAAAGCCGTCGAATTTGACAGCGTTCAGCCTGTCGAGCATATTTTGCAAAAGCGGAATAACTTCCTCGCGACTGTTTTTTCCGCGAATCAGAACAATGAACTCATCTCCGCCCAAGCGCCCGGCAAGGTTAAGAGGCTTTTCCAAGTCCCAAGCCGACGTCTGCCGCTCAGTCTGAAAAAGTTTGCCCTCATCGACGCACTCAGCGATAATTTTTCCTGTAATCTGAATCACCTTGTCGCCCATCTGGTGTCCCATCTTGTCGTTAATCTGCTTGAAACCGTCCAAATCAAGAAGACAAAGCACCATATATTCGTTTTTTGACTCGTTAATGCGCAAAACCTCTTCCGAAATCGAGAAAAAGCGCCCTCGATTCAGCAGTTCCGTCAGAGAGTCGAAACTCGATTTTATCTCCAGCTCCTTTTGAATCTGCAAATCGCGCTGATAAAGCACAAACTGCTCAATTCTGGAGCGCTGGAACATGTAGTGAAGACCGCTCGAAAGAAAAAGAACAATCATCGCGTTGTAAAGGTCGTGATAGGCAATCGAAAACGTCTTGAAACAAAACGAGCAGGCAAGAAGCGCGAAAGTGCCTAGAATCGAGGCGACAAGCATTCGTATCATATTGCCGATGTACAAAAGAGAGACAAAAATGAACATTATGAAATACATAATCGCAGGCATATACGGCTGCAAAGTCGAAACGACAACGCCGAACGTGCCGAGCATAGCGATGTTCACATAGACAAAAAAAATGCTGTGTTTGAGCGTGAAACTTTGAAAAATCACGAGAACAGCACCGTAAATCACAGCCAAAAACGAGAAAATCGCATAATAGCCGATGAGCTCCTGCGACACACCAAAAAGGTTCATAGCGCTCAAAAGCACATAAAGCAGGTTCATCACCAGAAACCACGCATTCATAATAATTGCGTGCGCCCTGTTCGTCGAGTTTATCATGGCGCGACATTCACGGTACGTCGCGTGGCTGTAGCCGTAATAGATAAAACTTTTTTGCTCCATTTTGTCTCCTTAGCCTTCATTGAAATTCTATCATAAAACCACTTTATTTTCCATTTTGAAGCAAAACGGCTGTTGAGCGCAATCAAAATTGCTCCTTGAGCGAAGTCGAAATGCGCGAACTTGTTTCGGTTCTTTGACTCCCTTCGACTCCGCTCAGGGAGCGCGGATGCTGAAATAAATTCAGCATGACACGCAACGTCATTGGCGAACTCGTTTCGGAATCCTCTCTTCGACATTACGCACTATTTTTTCATTGAAATCGAATATATTTTCTTTGATTTCACGCAGTAAACAAATGTCTTAAATGTACATTGACCGCTGGCGCTCAGCGGAGTAATATCTTAAATGTACATTGAAGCCTGAGCCTCAGCGAACGAAATTTAGTTTGTTAGAAGCTTCCCTGAGAGCCAGCAAAGCAAATTTTGTTTGTTCGAGGCTCGAAATTCGCTCAGGTGAGCCTTTGAACAAAAAAAACCGACCTTACTAAGAAGGTCGGTGTAATCGTTACTACAAAATTAAATGCCGTTTGGCATTACAAAACCGTCTTCGACGGTTATTTTTCTGTGATGAGCAAAGACTTGCTGTCGAGCTTGAGAGTTGACGCAACGTCTTTTGCATCTCTCAATTTGAGAATCTGCACGTTTACGCCGTCGTTGCGTGAAGCAAGGTGTACAACAGAAGCAAAGTATGGAAGAAGTGCCTTTGGAGCTGAATCCTCAAGGTCTTCGCCCTCTGCTGTTGCGCTCATCCAAACTGTTACATTAGACTCTTTTGCGAAAGCCTGAACAGCCTTCAAATCATCTTCTGAAACAGAAGCGAGTGTTACACCATCAATAACAACACCAGAAAGAGTAATTCCGCTTGTAGAATATGCTTTGAGAGTTGTTACAACTTTTGCCAAAGAGAAATTATCCTGATTGAAGTTGAAGATTGTGCGGTTGCGCATAATCTGGTCTTTCAAATCAGCATTGTTTCCAAGATTCTTCTTCTTTGCAATTTCTGTAAATACGCCATCGTACCAAGAAATAACGTTTGTTGATTTCTGGTCAAATGAAACGTGTACTAACTGCTTTTCTGCTAGCAAAGTGTCCATGCCAAACTGAACGAGGACTGATGTTTTTCCAAGTCCCTTCTTCGATGTAACAAGTCCGATTTCACCAGCTTTAAGTCCGCCATTAGTCATTTTATCAAAAAAACGAATTGGGCTGCGGTCTAAGAGTTCTGCCATGGTATTGCTCCTCCCATTAAATGTTTTAATAATATATACAGCGGAACAGAACCCTGCCCCGCTGTAAAATTCAGAATATCAAAAACTTATTTTGCTTTCTTTGACTCTGCGTACTTCTTCTTGAGTTCGTCAGCAACGTTGTTTGGAACTTTGCCGTACTTCTCGAATTCCATTGTGAACTCTGCTTTTCCCTGTGTTGAAGAGCGGAGGATTGTAGAGAATCCGAACATCTCAGAAAGTGGTACTTCTGCGTTAACAGTAGAAGTGTTGTTCTCATCTGTTGAGTCGAGGATAACACCGCGTCTCTGGTTGATAAGACCGAACATATTTCCCTGGAACTCTGTAGGACCAGAAATCTGAACCTTCATGATTGGCTCAAGAATAGATGGCTTTGCCTTCTCATAAGCCTCGCGGAATGCGCCGATAGCAGCAGTCTGGAACGCGATATCTGAAGAGTCAACTGGGTGATACTGACCATCGTTGATAGTACAGCGAACGTTGACAACAGGAGCTCCGATAAGAGAACCCTTCTCCATTGCGCGCTTGAATCCCTTGTCGCAAGATGGGATATATTCGTTAGGAATAGCACCACCCTTGATTGCGTCAACGAACTCGTAGTCCTTATCTTCGATTGGCTCCATAAAACCTGCAACACGACCGTACTGACCAGAACCACCAGTCTGCTTCTTGTGTGTGTAGTTGAAGTCTGCGCGCTGAGAGATTGTCTCGCGGTATGCAACTTCAGGAGGCATAACCTTAACTTCGCACTTGTATTCGCGCTTCATACGCTCGATGTAAACTGCGAGGTGGAGCTCACCCATTCCCTTGATGATTGTCTGATTTGACTCAGGGTCAACATAAGTCTGGAATGTTGGGTCTTCCTTTGTAAAGCGGTTAAGAGCCTTAGCCATGTTTGCAGCAGCTGCCTTGTCGATAGGCTCGATAGCCTGAGAGATAACAGGAGCTGGAACGAACATAGAAGTCATAGCGTAGTTCAATCCGCCAGAGCAGAATGTATCGCCAGAAGCACAATCAACACCGAACAAAGCAACAATGTCACCTGGCTCACCAACGTTGATATCTTCCATTGCAGAAGCGTTCATACGAACAAGACGTCCGACCTTGAACTTCTTCTTTGCGCGTGTATTGTAAAGTTCATCGCCCTTAATAATGCGTCCCTGATAGATACGCACATAAGTGAGCTGACCGAACTGACCATCATCGAGTTTGAATGCAAGAGCAACACAAGGCTTGTCTGCTGTGTTGAAAAGCTCAACCTGCTCTTCGTTTTTGTCGAGGTCAAGACCGTAGTTGTGTACTTCTGTTGGGTTTGGCAAATAGCGCTCAACAGCGTCGAGCAATGGCTGAATACCCTTGTTCATGTGAGCTGAACCACAGAATACTGGTACGAACTGCTCAGCGATTGTTCCCTTGCGGATAGCTGCGATGATAAGATTCTGGTCTACATCATCATATCCGTTCTCAAGAATAGCCTCAGCAAGTGTGTCATCGAACATAGAAGCACCATCGAGGAGCTCCTCACGCTTTGCCTTTGCATCATCGAGCATGTTTGCAGGGATTTCTGCAACGCGAATATCTGCACCGTCTGGACCGTCGAAGTAGTAAGCCTTCATAGCGATAAGGTCTACAACACCTTCGAGTTTGTCTTCAAGACCGATTGGGAGTTCTGCCATGTATGAGTTGAGACCGAGCTTCTCGCGGAGCTGTTTGCAGACGCGGAGTGGATTTGCACCCTGACGGTCGCACTTGTTTACGAATGCCAAGCGAGGAACATGGTAACGCTTGAGCTGGCGGTCAACAGTGATTGACTGTGACTGAACACCTGCAACAGCGCAAAGAACGAGGATAGCACCGTCGAGAACGCGAAGAGAGCGTTCAACTTCGACTGTGAAGTCAACGTGACCTGGGGTGTCAATCAAGTTGATTGTGATGTCCTTCCAGTTTACCTGTGTTGCTGCTGACTGGATTGTGATTCCGCGCTCACGTTCCAAATCCATACTGTCCATCGTTGCGCCAACGCCGTCTTTTCCGTGAACTTCATGGATAGCGTGAATCTTGTTACAGTAGAACAAGATACGTTCTGACAGTGTTGTCTTACCAGAGTCAATGTGGGCGCTGATTCCGATATTACGAACTTTGGTAATATCAAAAGCCATATTGTGTACCTCTCAAAAAAAAGTTAACCAAATAATTCAGATTTTTTCTAATATAATGGAATAAGGCATTAAATTCAATACCCCGAAACAATTTAGCAAAAAATCTGCACAAATTCTTTTTCTGAGTTGAAAATCAAAACTCCGCGCTGTAAGAAAATCTTGCAATACAGCGTACTGTGCCACCGAATTTTAATGAAATACTGGAGTCAAGTGCTTTTTTTTGTATTTCTCCGGCCTTTATTTTTTCTGTTGATCCAAAAGTCCATTCTGCAAATGCACAATCCTCTGTCCGTATGCCTGTCCTCACAGACGCAGAGAGGGTTTCTGAAGATTTATCATAGCGCGTTTTTGTGCTAAGCGATAATCTCAGCCCACTATCCAGCTTGTCCGACACGGAAAGTGCAACAGATGGCTTTTCGAGCACATCCGAGAGCGTCAGCGACGATACGAGATTTCCCGTCTTGAAGCGAATGCCGAAACAAAGGTTTGTGGCACTTTGCGCTTCTTTTTCAGTCCTGATTGCTCTTGCTCCTATTCTAACACGATTTTGCAAAAAATCACAAACTAAACCGCCGCTTTCCATGTTTTTTATTTTGTTTGCCTGTGTGCCTTTGAAAAAAGCGCCCTGAATCGTGTAAACACCGAAATTGCGCGTTTCAAGCGTTGTTGACAATGCTCCGAGAGCGCAGAGCGAGAGCGCGTTTTTTGTGAGAGTCGCGTGCACGACGCCTGCGGCTCTTGTGCCGTTGCATGAAAAAACGACGGCGCTTTCTCCGTGTTTTTCGTTTTCTTGGAAAAGCGCGGCGGATGAAAATGAGAGCAGGCAGTCAGAAAGCAGAAGGCTCTCGCTTGCCGATGCTGCAAAAGATTTGTCGTCGAAAAGCGTGAAATCCGATGTGGACGTCGTTTTGTCCGTTTCGGCGCAAAGCTCAAAGTGTGCGCTGTTCGGCTGCTTTGATGAAGAAATCGACGGAAGGCGCGCGCTTATTTTTCGCGGAAGAGAAAGGCTTGTCGAAAGGGAAGAAGATGACGTGATAAGTTTTTCAGGATTTTTCAGCCGTGAAAAAATCCCTCCGTAAGAAAGTGAGAGCGCCTGTGCGCCAAAGCAAAAAGAAGCCGCGTCTGTTTCGACAGTCGGGCTTTCAAGAGCGACGCCGCACCTGAGATTTTCTGAAAGCGAAGAATGCTCAGGCGTTTGCTTTTCAAAGACAGACGCTTTGAAAAAGTCGGAGGAAAGTTTTGCGCCCTCTGACAGCGTCGCATTGATTTCATCTTTTTTGTACTTTGCGCTGTACTTTGATTCAAGCGTCAAAAGACTCTGGCTGAATATTGCGCTCTGAACGGCGACAAGCGCAAAAACAAAAGGCAAAAATGTTTTTCCAAGAAAAAGAATAAAAGAGTTCATACTCTTTTACTAGGACGCAAAACTAAAAAAATCCGCGAATCGCTTTGAAAATAAAAAACGGTCATTGAGCGAAGTCGAAATGACTAATTATTGCATGACAATGATTAGCGTTCCTTTTCTTTTATAACACCACCGAAAAAAGTATGCTTTGGAAACTATTATCATGCTTCTGCTCTGTAATCACATGCTTTTGCTCTGTAATCACATTCTTTTGTTCTATAATCACATTCTTTTGTTCTGTAATCACATTCTTTTGCTCTAAAATCACATTCTTTTGCTCTGTAATCACATTCTTTAGCTCTAGAATCACATGCTTTAGCTCTAGAATCACATGCTTTAGCTCTAGAATCACATGCTTTTGTTCCAGAATCACATGCTTTTGTTCTAAAAGAATATGCTTTTGTTCTAAAAGAACATGCTGGGAAGGTTTTTGCAAAAAAAAATCTTTTCCGCTTCACAAAATCTCGTGAAAACAGAAAAGATTTTTCTTTTGGAATTGGATAATTTATTTTGTTTCGGTGATAAATCCCTTTGTGCCTGTCTTTTCTTCCACTAATTTCATCCAATACTCCGCTTCGCTTCTTGTCTGATATGGTCCGACTCTCACGCGGAAGCCTGTTGAGCCGTTGTCTGCGGTGTATGTGAAGATTTCGCTCTGAATTCCCTGTGCTGAAAGCGATTGTCTTGTTATGTCAGCGCCGCTTTTTTTGTTGAAAGAGCCAACCTGAACCCAGAAGTTCTTCTGTGGTGTGCTTGGCTTTTTCGCGCTCTGCTGTTTTGTTTCGCTTGCGGCTGTCGTGCGCTTTGGCTGCTGTACAACAGGCTTTGGAGTTATCACTGTGACAGGGCTCGGCTGCTGTGTTGAATAGCTGTTCTGTGTGATTTGGACTGTCGTTGTCGCCGGAGAGCTTGGAGTGACGGTCGTCGAGAGTGTTGAAGATGTTGTGTTTCCGTCCTGAGAGCCTGTCGTGGTGAATGTTGTTGTTGCAGGAACAATAAGAGCGTTGTCGACAGTTGCAGGAGAATCTGCTGCGATAATATCGCTTGGCTGTGCTGCGCTCGTGTCTTGTGAAGAGCCGACAGAGCCGTTGCTCAAATCCTCGCCTGAAGAAATCGTCTTGATTTCTCCTTCAGGAAGAAGCCAGTCGTTTGTTACTTGAATAGCAGGATTTTCAATATCAGTTTTTGCTGCTGTGGAAGTTGCTGAGTTCAAGATTAGTGCAGCTCCCAGAACCACCAAAAGAAATATGCCGACAGCGGCTACTATTAATAAAGTTCGTTTCTGTTCCATATCGTTTTATCCCCTAAAAACGGCATTTTTCAAGACAATCCCGAGTTTTTCGGAAAGTTTTTTACGAGTGCCGAAATTCCATACTTTATGTATATCGGCACCTGTTCGCTTATACTCAAGAAAAAGTGTCTTTTGCGCCCTGAAGCGCTGTCGTATTTGAGAGAGGCTCATATTGTCTCTTTTTCGCGCTCTCAAGAGGCGCAAGATATATGGCGCGTCAACAAAAATGACGGCATCGCAAAGTTTTATCGCTTCAATTTTGTAAAGGACTGTCGCATTTATCACGATGTCTTTTCCGCTGTTTTCGGCGATGAACTTTTCGATTAGTTTTTGTGTTTCAGGAAAGACGATGCTTTCTTGTTTTTTGACAAGGGCAGGTGAGGGAAAAATCAGTCTTCCAAGCTCTCTTCGGTTTACGGAGCCGTCGCTATTTTTTATGTTTATGCCTTTCTCGGCTGCGATTTCACCGAAGGAGGCGAAAATCTTTTCCCGCGCGTTTTCAATTGCGCTGTGGACGAGAAGGTCGCAGTCTGTCGCCACAAAGCCGTAATCGCTGCAAAGTATGTCCGAAGCGGCATTTTTTCCTGCCGCCATCGGACCTGTTACGCACAAAATCAATGGAACTCCCCCCAATTCTTTCCGCTTTCGATTGAAACTCTGAGCGGAACGGAGAGTTTTACTGCGCTTTCCATTTCGCGCCTGATAATTGCTTTTGTGCTCTCGACTGCGCTTTCTGGGCATTCAACGATTAGCTCATCGTGAACTTGAAGAAGAATGCGCGCTCCTTTTCCGTCTTTTTTAAGTGCGCTGTCGACTTTGAGCATTGCTTTTTTTACGATGTCTGCGGCAGTTCCCTGAATCGGTGTGTTTACGGCGATACGCTCTGCTGCTGCTTTTTCGAGCTTGTTTGCGCTTTTTATATTCGCAATGAAGCGTCTTCGATGGAACATTGTTTCAACAAAGCCGTTTTCTTCTGCATTTTTCACCGTTGCTTCGATAAAAGTGCGGATTTTCGGATATTGCGCAAAATAATTGTCGATAAAGCCTTTTGCAATCGTTCTTGAGATGCCCAAATCTTTTGCGAGCCTGAACGCGCTCATTCCGTAAATAATCCCGAAGTTTATCGTTTTTGCCGCTCTTCGCATTTCGCTCGTCACAACATCTGGCGTTACTCCGTAGATAAGCGCTGCTGTCGCGCGGTGAACGTCTGTTCCGTCGATGAATGATTTTTTCAGAGCCTCGTCGCCCGAAAGATGTGCAAGAACGACAAGCTCAATTTGCGAATAATCTGCGCTAATCAAGGCTGTGCCTTTTTCTGCGGTGAAAGCGCTTCTGATTTTGCGCCCTTCTTCGTCGCGCACTGGGATATTTTGCAAATTCGGGTCACGGCTGCTAAGTCGTCCTGTCGCTGTTCCTGTTTGCAGGAAAGTTGTGTGGACGCGCCCGTTTTTGTCTGCAAGAGACGGAAGCGCGTCAACATAAGTCGAAAGCAATTTTGAGTTTGCACGATACTCAAGAATCTTTTGCGGAACAGGGTCTTCTGTTGCGAGTTCTTCCATGACTGCCGTGTCTGTGGAATATCCTGTTTTTGTCTTTTTGCCCGTCTTTAAGCCGCGCTCATCAAAAAGAACTTGCTGAAGCTGCTTTGTCGAAGCGATGTTGAACTCGTGCCCGACAAGCTCATAGATTTCTTGCTGGATTTTTGCGATTTTCTCTTCAAGAACAACGTGATACTCGCTAAGCGCATTCGCATCAAGATGAATGCCTGCGATTTCCATTTCCGAAAGCAGAGGCAAAAGTTTCATCTCCGTGTTCTCGAACAAGTCTTCAAGAGAGTTTTCTTTCAGCTTTGAGCGAAGCACATGGTAGAGTTTGAGCGTGAAATCTGAGTCTTCTGCGCAATATTCTGCGGCTTTTTCAAGCGGAACATCGGCAAATGTCTTGCCCTTTTCAACGATGTCATCGAACGAAATTCCCCGAAGACGCAGATACTTTTCTGAAAGTGTTTCGAGCGAGTACGGATTTCGCCCGCTTCCTTCAGGCGAAATAAGCCATGCGGCAACCATCGTATCGAATATTTTGCACTTTGGATAATCAGCGCTTTTGCTTTCTGCTTCATCTTCATCGGAAGCAAAAAGCGATAGTTGTTCGCTTGCTTCCTTTTTCTCGGCGCTTGAGAAAACAAAGCCGTTTGAGCGCAAAACTTCGTAATCGAACTTGCCGTTGTGCATAACGACTGTTGTATTATCGTCACCAAAAAGCCTTGCAAGTTCCTTGTACGCTTCGTCTTTTTGAACGTGCGAAAGCGGAATGTAGACGCCCTCTCCTTCTTTCCATGAAAGCGAGAAGCCCACGAGGGAAGTGCTTAATGTATCGAGCGAAGTTGTTTCAGTGTCAAAAGCGAATACTTTTTCTTTTGTCGCCAAAATCTCGCTCACAGCGTTGTGAAGGCTTTCGCTGTCTACAATCGCTTTGTAATTGCCTTTGTTCTGAGTGATTTCGCCGTTGTCGTCCTGCTCTTCGCTTGAAAGGTCGGCTTCTGCATAAAGTTTCGCTGCCGCTGGCACTTCGAATGCAAGAAGTTTTTGCGCTGCCGCCTTGAAATCGCATTTTAGCGAAAGGTCAGAAAGCGATGTTATATCAAGCGGAACGTCGTCGCAAAGGCGAATGAGTTTTCTTGAAAGTTCGGCGCTTTCTTTGCCGTTTTTGATTTTTGTTCCGACAGCGCCAGAGATTTCCTCGCTGTGCAAAAAAATATTGTCTAGCGTTCCGTATTGCAAAAGCAGCTTTTGCGCTGTTTTCAGCCCAATTCCCTTGACGCCCGGAACGTTGTCGGCGCTGTCTCCTGTGAGCGTGAGAATGTCGAGCATTTGCTCAGGCTTTACTCCCCACGCTTCTTCAACTTGCTCCTCTGCACAGCGCTGCCATCCGCCTCCGAACTTTGCGGGCGTGAGCATTTCGGTGCCGTTTCCGACAAGCTGCATAAGGTCTTTGTCGCCGCTAAAAATCCTGCAATCGCGTCCTTCTTCGCGGCATTTTCGTGCAATCGTCGCAATAATGTCGTCGGCCTCGTAGCCGTCTTTTTGCAAAACTTTGACGCCCAGAGAAGAAAGAATGTCCTCAATCCACGGAACTTGAGCGTGCAGGTCGTCAGGCGTTTTCGAGCGATTTGCCTTGTATTCGCTGTACATTTCGTGCCTGAATGTCTTTGTTTTTGAATCCATTGCGGCAACGAAAAACTGCGGATTGTAAGTCTCGATAATTTTTCTCAGATTGCGGAAAAAGCCGAAAAGCGCTGAAATGTTCTCGCCCTTTTTGTTTGTGAGCGGACGGTTTATGAACGCGTAATACTCGCGGAAAATCAAACCATAAGAATCCAGCACAAAAACTGTGCTGGACGAATCGAAGAGTTCTGCCATATTAAATATCGATTTGAATCATTTGTGCCGAAGATGCGGATTTTTCGTAAACACTGCGCGCATTTCGGTACGGGTTTTTGAATGAGCGCATCTCCTTTTGAATGCCGCTCATTTTCGCTCTCAAAAGCTCCTGATTGTGCGTGTTCTGCACAGCCGCCTTTTTTCTGAGCGAAAGAAGCTCCGACTGAATCTGAGAAATTGCTGAATCTGAGCCATGCGTCCTTTTGTAAAGCGCTTCCATCGGCTCGGCGACTTTTTGCAATTCCCCGATACTTGAAACAATGCGCTGCTGAAGCTGGGAATGGATTTCGGCGGACTCTGCGTCCCCTTCCTCAATCTTTGAATGTTGCTTCTCAAGAGCGTCCAGATATTCCCGAAACTTGTCGCGCTGCTCTTCAAGAATGGCTCGGAAGCGCTTTATAATAGCGATTCGCTCATCAAGTTCGTCTTGACTGATATTCGTCTGTGACATTGAACTCTCCCTAGCCCGTGATGTTTATCGAAGTCTTCATCTGTGAATTGTAAGCAGGCCCGTTTGCGGTGCTTGAAGCTGCTGATTTCCATGCTTCCAAGAGGTCTGCCATTTGCTTTCGGATAAAAACGAGAATAGATTTGTCGTGCTTGATTGTTGCCTGAAGAAGCTGCTGGTTGTAATACATGTAAATCGACATCAAATTCTTTGCAAGTTCTCCGCCTTTGTCCATATCGAGCGATATCTGAAGCTCATTGAGAATCTGCTGTGTCTTCTGGATATATGAATTGTATGCCTCGATATTCCGCGCCTCCACCTTGCCGTCTTTTCCAACTTTCTCGATTGCATCGTCAAGGTTTTTTACCGCTGCCTCATAAAGCATAACAACGAGCTTTCCCTGACTCGCAGTTTTGATTCCAGTATCGCGGTACGCATTGTATCCTTGCATATTGTAAGCCATTTATTGCCCCCACCAAAATATAAAAAAGGTTTGCCCTTTTCTGTAGTTTATCGGAAAATCCGCAACAAAGTTGACCTAAAAATTGTATACGGCAAGAAAACGCTCCAAGTCTTTCAAAGTCAGTTTGTCCACGACAGGAAAATGCTCCAAGTCCCTCAAAGTCAGTTTGTCCACGGCAAGAAAACGCTCCAAGTCTTTCAAAGTCAGTTTGTCCATGACAGGAAAATGCTCCGAGTCCCTCAAAGTCAGTTTGTCCACGACAGGAAAATGCTCCAAGTCCTTCAAAGTCAGTTTGTCCACGACAAGAAAACAAAAAAAGCGCCTTTGTACAGTTTTGCAAAAAGGCGCTTTTGAAAATCATTCAAAAAAAATCATTCTGGAATCTTTTCTGCGAGGTCGTCAAGTTCCGAAGTCTTTGCTCTCGGTTTGGCGACAGCCATAACGCGAACGCCCATCGGGCCGAGCGCAATCGGCGGGTTTTCAAGTTTCACCTGCGAATGAGTGTGATTGATGATGAAAAGCCAGTCGTTTTCGTTCCCGCTTCTGCGAACGACTTCGACACCCATCGGTGTCTTGTAGCTTCGAGGAATATCCGCCTGCGCTGTCGCGTGCGCAATCAAAAGTCGGATGAGGGCAGGGGAGAGCTGCGTGCCGACGTAGTAGACCGTTCCGCGCCCGTGATGGTGCATTGTGATTGCCGGCGTGTCTTTGTAAAATCCGTCGCTTGAGTATGTCGCGAGGACTTTTGTCTCTGGAAGCACTGTGATGATGTCCGCCCAGTATCTGCCGTACATTTGCGAGACGCTCGGCATCGGGAGCGGCTCGGCTTTTTTCGCAAGTCCTGAGCCTGGCGCCTGAATTGAGCGCACGGTCGGAAGCGGCGCTGTCCACTGGAGCATCACAGGGCCGTCGCGAAGGCAGTCCGTTTCGTTGACGAGAATGCCTGCCATGTTGCTAAGTCCGCACGGCATCGGCGAGTCTGCGCGATATGCGCCGTGTCCTCCGATAATGCCGCTTCGTGTGGTGACGATGAGCGTGCCGCCTGCCATGACGAACGAGTCAAGACGGGCTTGGAGCGCGCGGTTCAGCATGTAAAGATAAGGCGCGACGACAAGTCGGGAATACTTGAAATCGCGGTCAGTGCTTATGATGTCGACGGGAATGTTTCTGTCGAAGAAGGCCTGATAATATTCGGTGACAGCCGACGTGTAAGAAAAATCTTCGTGTCCGCGCCTCTCGTCGATTGCCCATTTTTCCTCTGCGGAGTAGATGATGTTGCAAGGCGAGCCTTTCATGTTTCCGCGAATATCGCTCAGAGCGGGCTTCAAAACCATAAGTGTTCTCTGGATTTCCTCGCTTCTTCTTGACGAGTTGCCGTTCAATGGCAAGATTCCGTCATTGAAATCGTCGGTGTTTGCAATGCGCGCTCTCCATGCGGCAAAAAACACTGTGTCCGCGCCGTGAGCCACAGCCTGCGCTGTCCAAAGTCGGACGCGTCCTGCTGTCGGCGTTCGTGACTGCAAGCTCCAGCCCGACGCTCCGCACTGCTGCTCCATGACCCAGAACGTTCCGCCTTTCGTTCCTCGAAGATACTCAAGGCGCGCGCCTGTTTGAACGACTTTTTCGTGCACGACGCTTCCTGTCGGTCTCCCTTTGTCCGGGAAGTTGCAGCAAGACGTAACGTCAAGCGCTTGTGAGATTTTGGCGTAATCGAGTTCTTCGGGATAGCCTGAGAAGTCCATCGTAATCGGGGAGGAATGCGTGTTTGCTCTCATTGCCTGAACGACGCTTTTTACGAGGAAGGCAAATGTGTCGGAGCGGAATGATTTGTAATCAAACTCTTGGGCGGCTGTTTTGTAGCGGCTTGCTGTGTCCGGCAGGCAGATTTCGCTGAATGTGGCGGCTGTGCGTCCCGCTCCCCATGAGCGCGAAAGTTTTTCGACTGTGCCGTATCTTTTCTCAAGCCATTTCTGGAATGTGCTCGTGCAGTCAGGGCAATAGCAGTTCTTGAGCGCCCTGGCATTGCCGCCGATTCTTGAGAAAATCTGCCAGCCTACGACGTTTGCGTTCGTGGCAAAGTGCGATGTCATTGCAGCGGCAAAAGAAGTGCAGGCCTCGCGGTAGATTTTGTTTGAAAAACAAGGCTCGTTTGTCTTGCATTTTTGTGAAAGCCATGCAGGCGGAAGCGAAAGCGGCACGCAAAGCACCGTTTTTATTCTGTGCGCGGCAAAAACTTCGATGGCTTTTTCAAGAAGAGCGAAATTATAGCTGCCTTCGACGCTCTCAAGGCTTGCCCAAGAATCGTCTCCCATTCTCACAAGCCCAAGCCCTAATTTTTGCATAAGAGAAGCGTCTGTTTCCCAGTGCTCTTCGTCCCATTCTTCGGGATAATAAACAGTTCCAAAACTCACCTGCGGTCGTTTTATGTCCATAATATTTTTCCTTTCGCTCTGAAATTCTCTTTTTGGATTATATCACAAAATACAAAATATTCCCGACTGTATTTTCGGCTTTCAGCACCACAAAAAAGAGCGGCACATAAAAATGCACCGCTCTCTCTTTCCGTTTTGGGAAAGATGAAAAACAAACGTTTCTGGCTCTTCCCGTTTTGGGAAAGTGGAAAAACAAATGATTCTGGCAATGTAAAAAATCTATCGAGTGAAAAATTATCATTGTACGACTCTTGTGAACTCATGCTCAAAGCCTGTGGCGTGGTCTTGCCAAATCTCCCATTTGTCAAAAACCCGCTCGCCTTCATAGATTGTCAGAGTTCCGCTTTTTGTATTTGGATTTCCTCGATAAGTGAAAGTGCTGCTGCCGTAGATTACGGTTTCGTCGTCGAAGAAGACAACTTGTGCGTTCACTTTGTCGTCTTCCCAAGTTGAAACAATCTTTGGATTTCCGTCATCGAGCGCATCCTCGACAGCGCCCTGTATTATCTCGTTGCAAGAAAAAAGCGCCGCTGACAAAAGGAAGAGCAGAAGCAAAAACTTGCTGAAAAAAGCATTGTCGTTCATTTTTTTTCTCCTTTTTGGATTATCGCACATGATTTCGGCTTTGAAAAGAATGCCCGCTTATTCTGACAGAACAAACGGGCAAGAGGAGTATTATGACAAAAAGATTTGTGTCTTATTTTATTTTGAAGCGGATAACGTTCCAGCTTGCTTTTGTGAGCGGAAGCGTGAACTTTCCGTTATCGCTTTGTGTGAGCGCAACAGGTTTGTTGCAGACTTTCTCAGGCTCTTCAAGGCTGTTTTTTGCGCTCAAATCATTTCCTGTAAGCTCTGTTCTGTAAATCATCTCGCTCTTTTCAAACGAACTCAAATCGATTGTTGTTTCGCTGTCTTCGCTCTTTGACGTGTTGAGCGCAAAAAGCGTGATTTCGCTTTCGTCTTCGCTCAATGTTGAAGCAAAGATGACGCTTGGAACTTCGCCGTATTTTGTCGTCTTGTTTTCTGTGTTGACCACAGGCTGCAAGGCAGTTCCACGTCCGAAAACCGAGATGTCGCGGAACGGGTGATAAATCGACTGCTTGTAAGCTCCCTTTCCAGGCTCTGTGAAAATCGGAGCGATAACGTTGACAAGCTGAGCCAAGCAAGACACTTTTACACGGTCTGCGTGGTTCAAAAGCGTGATTGCCATACCACCGAAAGCAAGCGCGTCGAGAAGAGAATAGTGGTCTTCGAGAATACGTGGTGCTTTCATCCACGGGTGTGGCTCGCTCTTCTGCTGATACCAGATGTTCCATTCGTCGAAAGAAAGATACATCGTCTTGTTTGAGCGTTTCAAAGCCTTGACATAATCGCAAGTTGCAACAGCCGTCTTGATGAACTGATCCATATCATAGAAGCTCGCCAAGAAGTCATCATCGTTTCCGAAGTTCTCAAAATAGCGGTGAATTGAGATGTAATCTGCAAGGTCATAAGTGTGCTCAAGAACGATTCTGTCCCATTCTGGATATGTCGGCATTCCGCTAGAAGCAGAACCGCAGACGACAGTCTTTATTGACTCGTCCGTCCACTTCATAATCTTGATTGCCTCGCGCGCCTTCTTTCCGTAATCGTTTGCGTCAAGATGGCAAATCTGCCAAGGGCCGTCCATCTCGTTTCCGACGCACCAAGTCTTGATGTTGTGCGGCGCGTCGTGTCCGTTTGCTCTGCGAAGATCGCTCCAATATGTACCCTTCTCAAAGTTACAGTATTCCACAAGGTCGCCTGCGTCCTGCGGTGTGCCTGTTCCCATGTTGACTGCGCCCATGACTTGAGTTCCCGCTTTCTTTGCCCAGTCCACAAACTCGTCGATACCGATTTCATTCGGCTCGATTGTGTGCCATGCGCGGTCAAGACGCACAGGACGCTTGTCGCGAGGACCAACGCCGTTCTTCCAGTCATAGCCAGAAAGGAAGTTTCCGCCAGGATATCGAACGAGTGAAACCTGCAAATCTTTTACCATATCGATAACGTCCTTGCGGAAACCCTGCTCGTCGGCGCATGGGTTTTCAGGCTCGTAAATGCCTGTATATACAGCGCGTCCAAGATGCTCGATGAATGAGCTAAAGAGGTTCTTATCGACCTCGCCGATTTTGAACTCTTTTACAACAGTTACCTTTGTTTTCATATATTTCTCCTTTTGACAAGGGACGAAAAGTCCCCTGCTAAAATCATATTTATGACCAATCCTTAGTCAGCCATCAGACAAAAGCATTGTCAGCCGTCAGACTTACGCCTTAACTGTGATTCCGACCACACTATGAGGTGGAAGAGCGACTGTTACAGTGTCTTTGTCGCTGATTTTCACGCTGATAGCCTTTTCTGTAACGACATCAGGATTTTCGAATGTGTTGATTGTGTCGTAAGCGGCGCCTGTAACAACAGTTCCCTCCGCCTCTGCAATAGTACCTGCAAGATTTGCGAATGAAACGTCAATCTCGCGTGAAGAATCTGCGTCAGTGTTTACGACAGTCACAAAGTAAAGATCTTTGCCGCACTTGTCACAATGGCGACCAGAAGCGCT
>CACYWZ010000028.1 GCA_902778325.1 uncultured Spirochaetaceae bacterium | reverse complement strand
ATGGGAAGGGTTTGCAAAGAAGTCGGATATGTTCTGCATCGATAGATTCGGCGAAAGCGGTCCTGCCAAAGCTGTGGCACAGGAACTCGGTTTCACCGCTGATAAACTTGCAGAGCTTATCAATAGATAATCTCTTTCGGTAAGATATAAACGGCGCATACGCAAGATGTACAAGGCTCTTGTGTGTGCGCCGTTTTTTTGAGTCCAAGACATTTTTGAGCCTTTCCCAAAATCTGCAATGCAAAAAACAAATGTTTTTTTCCTTTCCCAAAATCTGCAATGCAAAAAACAAATGGTTTTGCCCTTTCCCAAAATCTACAAAGCAAAAAACAAATGGTTTTGTCCTTTCCCAAAATCTACAAAGTAAAAAACAAATGTTTTTGGCTTTCAAGAAAATCTACCGAGCGAAAAACAAATGTTTTTGGCTTTCAAGAAAATCTCTCGAGTGAAAAACAAACATTCCAAATGAGAAATAATATTTTGAAATAAAAAGAAAATAATAACAACTGATTGAAAAGCAATCGTTTTAACGTTATTATCTTAAATGGCTTTTGGTTCTTTTAAGGAAAATATCACAATTGACAGGGGTTTGTATGCCACGTTTGTTTTTTTGCGGGATTGCGTTAACTTCAATTCTTTTGTTTTCTTGTGGGTCTGGCAATCAGACTTCAAAAAAAGGTCCTCTTCCTGCCCAATCCGTTAACGGAGCAGTTCTTAATGTTTCTATAACCGCCATTTACGATTCACTTGACCCTCAGACTGCTGTTTATGCAAACAGTTTCGAGCTTATCGGCAATATGATGGACGGTCTGATGCAGATGGCTGACGACGGAAGCGTCAAGCCTGCGATTGCAAAGGAGATGAAGGTTTCTGCTGACGGTCTGCACTATACTTTCAAGCTTCGCGATGATGTTTATTGGTCAAATGGCGACCAAGTTACGGCTGACGATTTCGTCTATGGCTGGCAAAGAGCGATTGACCCTGCAATTGGCTCTGAATACGCCTTTATGATTAGCGATATTGCACAGGTGAAGAACGCGACTGCGATTCAGGCGGGACAGATGGACGTGAATCAGCTTGGGGTTCGCGCTGTTGACGATTTGACGTTCGAGGTTGAGCTTCAAGTTCCAGTGTCGTATTTTGACCAGCTTTTGTATTTCTGCACGTTCTATCCTGCTCACAAATCATTTGTGGAAAAATGCGGCGACAAGTACGCGACAAGTCCTGAGACATGTCTTGCAAACGGAGCGTTTTTGCTCACGGACTATTCTGGCTCAGGAAAATCAGTTACTTACATAAAGAACACGGCTTATTATGATGCGGACAAAGTGAAGCTCGGAGGTCTTCATTACGAGGTCATCTCAAACGGAGATGAGGGCTTGAATTTGTACAAATCGGGAAAGCTCGACTTTGTGGAATTGTCGGGTGACGCTGTGACCAAGATGAAGAACGACGCTGATTTCAAGCCGATAGATTCTGGATTTTTGTATTACATAACGTTTAACTTTGACGACAAGAACTTCTCAAATAAAAATCTCCGTCGTGCAGTCGCTTTCGCTATCGACAGAGAAGAAGTTGCCGAAAACATTGCGGACGGCTCTGCTGCGGCTTATGCTGCGATTCCGAGGGGATTTGCGTTCTCTCAAAGCGGTCAGGACTTTACGCCTGCGGGCATCGAGTTCCCGAACGACTGCACTTTGAACAGGGAAAAGGCGCTTTCTCACTGGGAAGCGGCAAAAAAAGAGCTTGGCGTTGATTCTCTTGAAGTGGAGCTTCTGACAGCAGACGGAGAGTCTCAAATTGTTGCCTGCAACACGATTAAGAAGAACCTCGAGTCAACTTTGCCGGGGTTGACGCTGACGATAAAAGCAGTTCCGAAAAAAGAAAGGCGAAAGATTATGACGAGCGGAAAGTTCGAGTTTGGTCTCAACAACTGGGGTCCTGACTACGCTGACCCGATGACTTATCTTGCAATGTGGGTTACGGGAAACGACAACAATCAGGGAAATTATTTCAATCCGTCTTACAATGCGCTTATCGCAAGTTGTACTGACGGCGAGCTTTGCACAAAGATACAAGAGAGATGGAGCGCTCTCAAGAAGGCAGAAACGATGATTATGGAGGACGCTGTCATTTCTCCGATTTACCAGAAGAGAAACGCTGACTTGATAAAACCGAACGTGAAAAACATCGCTTTCCACGCTGTCGCCATCAACCGCATTTACAAGAGCACAACGAAATAGCACGCAGGCATAGGAGTGAACGATATGGAAGAGCTCATTGAACAGAAGAAATATAAGCATCTTGCGGTGCAGTTTTCGCTTAATATCTTGGCGGTGCTTGTCTTAACGTTTGCAATTCAGATTTTTTTGACTGTACGCGTGGCAAAAAAAGGCTCGCAAGGCGATTATTCTGATTTTAGCGAAAAGGTTATTGCTGAAGACGCTGGAAAAATCCAGTATTGGAACGAAGTGCTTGTAAACGACCTTCGCATTTATTCAGACAACGATGTTACAAAAGCGGGAAACGCTCAGGATATTATCTCTTGGCTTTTGAGTCACGAAAATATCAGGAATCCGCTTTTTAACTACGTTGTCTTCTGCACTCCCGATGGTGTTGGACATTCGAGTGACGGAAAAACAATTACGGTTATTTCAAAGCCTTTCTTCCGTTCGATTATGAACGACAAGCAAAAGCAATTTGTGTCTAACATCGATTTCCAGCTTGACGGCACGGTTTGCTACTACATTGCACGCCCTGCATATAACAGCCGCGGGGAACTTATCGGAGTGTTCGCAGGAGCGGTGAAACTCGACGAAATCGACAAGATGATTGGCGAGCTTTCGATGGGCAAGGATGGCAAGGCTATCCTCGTTGGTTCTAACGGCGTTCTCATCTCGCATATTCGCGGACAGGAAAAATACATGGACTTGTCTTACAGCGACAAAGCTGGCTACAGAGGTCTTAACGAGATTGCGAAAAAGGCTTGTGCAGGAGAAACGGGCGAAGGTTATTATTACGACGAAAAAGGCGTAAAGACTTTTGCTTCATACACATCAGTTCCTGGCACGCCATGGAGCGCGATTCTTACTATTCCGCAAAGCCAGATTGACGAAGCGGGAAATACGCTGAGAACCATTGTTACCATCATCAGCACGATTGTTGGTATTGTTATTTCTGGTGTTTGCTCTGCCCTTCTCTTTGTTGCAGTCCAGCCGCTTCGTGTGGTCAGAAACTCAATACGCCACATTGCTTCAGGAGACGCCGACCTCACGCAACAGATTGTCGTCAAGAGCAAGAACGAAATCGGCGCGCTCGGCGACGGCTTCAACGCGTTTATGGCGAAACTCCGCACGATTATCAGCGGCGTCAAAGATTCAAAAGAGATGCTCGGAGAGGTCAATATCGGTCTTCAGAAGCGTATCGAAGAGAACGGTCTTTCAATCGAGGCAATTATCAGCGACCTTGAGAACATCGAAAATCAAGTGTCTAATCAGGCTTCAAGCGTTTCAGAGACAGCGAGCGCCGTTGAGGAAATCTCGCAGAACATCGAGTCGCTCGAAAAGATGATTGAGTCGCAAGCCTCTGGCGTAACACAGGCGAGCGCGGCTGTTGAGGAGATGATTGGAAACATCAGAAGCGTTAACTTGTCTGTTGGTCACATGGCTGACTCTTTCGACTCGCTCACTAAGAACGCCGAGGACGGAATCCAGCGACAGAAGGACGTCAACGTTCGTATCAAGAACATCGAAGAGCAGTCAAAGATGCTTCAGAACGCGAACAAGACAATAAGCGACATCGCAAGCCAGACGAATATGCTCGCTATGAACGCAGCTATCGAGGCGGCGCACGCAGGAAACGCAGGTCGTGGCTTCTCAGTCGTTGCTGAGGAAATCCGAAAGCTCTCTGAAACTTCGAGCGCACAGTCAAAGACAATCCGCGAGGAGCTGAAGAAAATCGAAGGCTCGATTAACGACGTTGTAAACGCATCTCAGGCGTCCAGCGATTCTTTCGAGGCAGTCAACACCTCGATTACGACAACGCAGCAACTCGTTTTGCAGATTAAGAGCGCTATGGAAGAGCAGCAGGAAGGCTCAAAGCAAATCGGTGACGCTCTGAAACTGATGAACGACAACACAAGCGAAGTCCGCGCCGCTTCTCACGAGATGGCGGAAGGCAACAAGAGCATTCTTGTTGAAGTCGACCAACTGCGCGACACAACAGGCGTTATCAGGCAGAGCATGGACAAGATTAGCAACAGCGCAAGCAATATCCGCGACTCTAGTAATTCGCTTTCCGAGATTGCCAACAGCGTTGAAGCCGCCGTCGGTCAAATCGGCTCACAAATCGACTTGTTCACTGTCTGACATTAACAAGTTGTCCCACAAAGCCCTGCGTTCATTCATGTTCGCAAGGCTTTTTTTATGCCCTCCCCTCTCCCCATAAGATCGCACATCACGACCCCATAAGGTAGAAGACATCTCCCCTATAAGGTCGCACACATCTACCTTATAGGCATGCGGAGTCAAATATTGATTCTGAAGTTTTTGCAAAGGTTGCCATTTATTTATAAGAATGTTATTCTATTTGTATGAGTGAAAAGGATATAGCGGAAAAATCGCTATTGGCATACAACGATGTTTTTGCAGATATTGTGAATGCTTTTATTTTTGGAGGCGAGTGCAAAGTAAAAGAATCTGATTTGACGGACGCACAGACTGATTCTATTTATAAGCCGTTTGAGAGCATAAAAAGCCAAACGCGAGATGTTGCGAAGTTTTGGAACAAAGGAAAAATACACATCGGTTGCATTGGCTTGGAGAATCAAACGAAGATTGACAAAGATATGGCTTTGCGTGTGATGAATTATGACGCGGCAGTTTATCGAAGTCAACTTGACGGCAAAAAAGAAGATGAAAAGCAAGATAAACATTTTCCTGTTGTTACACTTGTTTTGTATTTTGGAACAGAGCAAAAATGGGAGAAAAACAAAAGCCTTTTGGAACGGCTTGAAATCCCAGATGAAAAGATGTTGCCGTTTGTGAATGATTTTAAAATCAATGTGTTTAATCTTGCGTGGCTGTCTGATGAAGAAATTGCATTGTTTAAGAGTGATTTTCGAGATGTTCTTGGCTATTTGCGAGCTGCAAGATTGAAGCAGACTTATGCAGGTTCAAAGAATGAGATTGCACATATTGCAGCAATACTCGATTTGTTCAAAGCACTTTCGGGTAATAATAAGTTTGATGAGATAAAGGCAAATGTCTTATCATCGGTTAAAGCTCAAGGAGGAATAAAAATGTTTGATGTTTTACAAGCAAATATAAATGCGGGTGTTTCAAGAGGTCGTTCAGAAGGAATTACTTTAGGTCGCTCTGAAGGAATTGATTCTGCTGCTCATCTTTTTGCGACGCTGTTTGCACAGGGCAGAGATGAGGACGCAAAGAGAGCTGCTACCGACAAAGCGTATTTGCAACAGCTCTTGAGCGAACAGGCATAGCATACGCTGAAAATCCCCGTGTATCTGGTAAAAATCCAATTGCACGGGGATTTTTTTGTATAACAGTTTATCTTATAAAATTCTTATCTGTTATTTCTTTTATCTTTGAAATAATGTCTGAAACACAGAATAATAAATCATCATATTTATTTTCATCTAAGAGTTTTCTTGACTCTGAAATAAGATTCTCAATTCCATTGGATTTTATTAAATGCTTATTTTCATTTATTTCGGTAAGAAAATTATTGATAATTTTTTTATCGTTTGATTCATTCAAACCGTTTTTTATTTTTCGAGTTTTTGAAGAATAATTAGAAACAATTTCTTTTACTTCTCTACTTTTTCCATACAACTTTGTTAATTCATTTGATTGAAAACGTACTACAATTTCATTTTTATATTTTTCAACAGCGTTTTTATCACGGCGTGCAATAATAGCTGAGATAATTGAAATTCCAGTTCCTAGATATGTTGCAATTACCGCGCCTGTTTTAGAAATGAAATCACCCATTTTTTTCTCCAAAAGTTCCATATACAGAATTGTCTATCAGCCATTTCAAATCTTCATCAGATATTTTTGATTTATCTGGAATAGATTTCCATTTTTCAAGCATTTTTCTATATTGATAAAGTGTGTTGCAATGAGTGTTGTAGTCTCCATAATAGTTTTGCTTCTTTAATTCATCATACCGGTCTAATTTGAATATAAAAAACAGCGTGTATTTTAATTGTACAAACTCTTCATTTCCGTCAAAACCTGGAAAATATATCTGTTTGTTTTTATATTTAGGCATATTTTTTCTAGAAGAAACTGCAAAATACAGTCCTCTATACATATCCAAAATGTCCAAAACTTCTCGAAGCTGATTTTCAGGAATATCAACTGAAATCATCTGAAGCAAATCATCGTAATGAAGAGTAAAGCCTCCCTCAAGGATTTCTCTATATTGAGAATACACCTCTGCATCTTCTGGGCAGAGTTTTTCCAATATTTTGTATTGATTTATGAGAATCAATCTTTGTTCTAATGTTGGTTTTAAGTCCATTCAAATACCTCATTTTCGATTTCAATCATCGCACCTACTCCTTATACCAATATTTGTGAATAGTTGACTTAAAATAAGTCGCATTTGTAGTTGGAGATGTTACATTAATTCTGAATCCATTCTTATAATCTGAAGAATCAGAGGCATACCAAGTTGAAGTATCCTCAAACGTTATCTTTTGTAGACTATCACACCCATAAAATGCGCCAGAACCGATTTTTGTAACACTTGAAGGAATTGTAATAGCTTCTAGATTCATATGCGAAAATGCATTATATTCGATTTTTGTAACATTTTTAGGAATAGTAATGGATGTAAGTCTAAAACAACCATAAAACGGAGCAGTACCTATCTCTGTGATAGAATCAGGGATTTTTATATCTGATAAACTAAAACAGTTCTGAAACACACCATTGTTTAATTTTGTCAAATTGTTTGACAATGTTACTTCCTTTAGTTTTTTACAGTCAGAAAATGCAAATATTCCAATTTCTGTAACATTATTAGGAATTATAATGGATTCAAGATTCTCGCAATTGTAAAATGCTTGTTCTCCAATTGTTTTTACATTGTTAGGAATTGTAATAGATTCAAGACTTGTACATTTCCAAAATGCAGATTTTCCAATTTCCGTTACAGTATCAGGAATATCGATGGATTTTAAGTTTTTACAAAGCACAAAAACGCTATTTCCTATAGAAGTTAAGCCTGCTGGCAGAACTACAGATTCAAGAGCTGTATAAAAACAAAACGCATCATTTCCAATCTTCTTTAAACATTTTGGTAAAATTACAGATTTCAACTTTTCATTTGGGATAATGTCTCCAGATTTTCTTTGAATTAACTCAGAATTTAATTCAGTTATACCTGTCGCTTCTGATAAATCAAGAGTAATATCAGCAGAAGCTTTTGCTAATTTTTCACCAAGCGTTAATAGAGTTTCGCTTGTTATGTTTCCTTTTATTTTTATAGAGTAAGGTTCCGTCAAACCAGACAAATCCAACTCTGAAATGTTTTCCGCTGTTGCTATAAACTTTTTCCACACCGCATAAAGAGTAACAGTTGCATCATTTAATTCAGAGAGATTCACAATTGCTTCGCTGTTTGTATAAACAGCACTTCCATTTGCGTTTTTTGCCCAGCCAGCAAAACTGTAACCAGATTTCTTGAACGTGCTTGCAGTGAGTTTTTGTGAGATACCGTAATAGAATGTCTGGCTTGAAAGGCTTCCTGTTCCACCATTCGCATTAAAATTGATTGTATAACGGTTGCGGTTGTAGTAAATCTTCAAGACGGTGCTTCCATCTGCCTCAATCTCTTTTTGTTCAAACGATTTTGCGTGAAAGCCTGTGTATGACTTTGCGGAAACGGCTGTTTTTGTGCCAGTTGTGCCTGTAAGCGATTCTGAATCAGCAAGCGTATATGATGAAAGATTTTCGCTTTGTTTGAGATGTTCTACGCGATAAGCAATATCAGTACATTCAACCCATTTTGCATAAAAAGTTGTATCTTGCTTGAGCAAATACGGGAAAGTTGCACGAGTTGAAAAATTGCTGTCCAAATACCAGCCATAAAGAGCATACCCTGTTCTCTTCGGCTTTGGAGCTTCATTCACCCTAGCACGAGTTACCGAAGCAACAACAGTCCCACCGTTCGTGTTGAAAGTCGCAGTATATTTTGGCAGAACCCGCCATTTTGCAAAAAGCGTTCTATCCCCGAAAGAACCTGTTGGTATCACAGAAGCGGAATCGCCAGAAAAATCAGAAGTTGCATACCAGCCAGCAAAATCACATTCATCTTTTTCGGGATTTTTTAGCGTTATCGGTTCGCTTTCTATCGTGTATGTCGAAGGATTTTCAGAACTATTTGTTCCTCCGTCTAGCACATATTTTATGCTGTATGTTTGTAAAGTCCACTGCGCAGACAAAGTAATATCGCTCTGCACAAAATAGGTTGAATCAACTTTTGTATTCCCTATATACCAGCCTGCAAAAACATAGCCGTCCGCTTTCACAGAAGGCAAATATTCCGCCGTCAGAGCATTTCCCACAGAAAAAGTCTTTGGCTCTGGAGCAGTGCCACGTTCAGACTGATAAGTAATCACACAATCTTTGCTCTTCACTGCTGAATCAAAAGGCATAACGGTCTTCAACTCTGGTACAGCATGACCGCCTTGAAGAGAGATTTCAACATTGTAAATACGGTTTGCTTCAAGTTTTGAGATAAAACTGGACAAATGCGCAATCATCAAACCGCCAGCGGTACAAATGTTGAACACTGCAAAATTGGCAAAATCAACAGTTTTAATCTCATAAATACCAGTTGCTTCTGGAGGCAAAATCACAGACGGATTGTCATTCGCAGGAAGAAGCTCGCTCGCGCCTTTTTTTAAGACAACCGTTTCTATGCTTTTGTTTTCAAGAACAACATAGCAATTTTTCGTAGTTATGGAATATGGATTATAGATGAATGCGCTGACAGTCTGCCCAGTTTTCGGAGCAGCGTAACAGACAGAGTTCGTATCAAACCACGGCACAGCCATTCCCACATCAACAAAATAAGAAAGATAATACACTGTTCCTTCAACAGTCTGCTTTGCACCTGTTACAAATTTTTCTCCGCTTTTGAGTGTACAAATCGCCGAGCCTCTGGCAGAGTCGCGGAACACTCGCACCGTGTAAAGAGAACAGTTTTCCAGCTGCACGAACGTGTTTGCATCATATTGCTCGGCTGCTGTCTGAGACTCAGAAGAAGATTGCTCCGCCGATGTGGAAGAACTGTCATCATCATTGTCGCCAGAGTCGAACAAATCAAAAATGCAAGACGTAAAGAGAAAGCAAACTGCAAGCAAAGCTATAAAAGAAACAGTGTATTTTTTCATTTTCGTCTAAAAATCCTTACTCGGAAGTATAGAAACTGTCTGCACTTTCTGATGTCACAGTCCAGCTCAAATTGTTCTCAGTTTGTCCCACAATTGTAATTTTATAGACCTTTCCATTTTCAAAAGCTGTTGTATCAGTACAGCGTTGCATCCCAGACCAAGCAACACTTCTGACATTTATCGCAGAAGCCTGAGTTCCTGCTGTAAATCCAGAGAAGAACGCAGTAACACCAGCCGCAAGCGTGTAATCATCAGCTTTGATACCTGTATCTGCAAGCTGGACTTGTCCGTTATACACGCGAAGTGTCTTTCCTGTGTTGTTGATGAACTGCACTGTAGGAGCAAGATTTGAAGTATCGTTTGTATTATTGCCGTTCAAATCAGTTGTGAATGTTGTTAAGTTTATAAACGAAGCAGTATCGTTATCCTCCATAGATGTGATGTTTGAAACTGCGATGATATTGTTTCTGTATTTCAACTGCTTTTTGTAAACGACTTTATAATCATAACTCTGATTTTTCTGCACAGGAATCGAAACTCTCTTTGCGTTAGGCGCAATAACAGCATAAGTGTCACCAGAGTTGTCAGTTTTTTCAACAGAAACCCAATAATTCGTGTTATTGTTGAAAATCCAAGTCGCGCTACCCGTCAAGTCTTCGGGCGACACCGAAACCGAATACGCCTGCAAGTTTGAATAATACGCAAGTACACTCGATTGAGCTGCAAGCGTCTGATTCTCTTCGTAAGCGTTCTTTGTAACAGCCACGATGCTGTAGAACTTGCCAGCAGGAAGTGAAACCGTTATTGACGACAAAGCAGGAATAGTTCCGATGTAATTCTGAGCGGAAACGCTGTCTGTGAACACAAGAACTGCGCTGTTGACTTCATTTGTGAGTGTCAACAATCCGCTTGCGCTCTGGCGACCAGTCGGATAATTCGCAAAATCTTGATAAAGCGCAGGAATATCCGCAGAACCACCGTTGTCATCATCATCGCTGTCACTAGCTTTAGCACAACCAAAAATCGCAAGCGAAAGCAATGCAGCCGCCAGCAATCCCAAATTCGTCATTTTGTCAAACAATTTTCTTCGTTCCAAAATGTTTCTCCTTTAGACAGAAATTGCTAAATCATTAGCTATGATTAGTCTATAAAACTAATAATATAACAAGTAGTAAGATTTGCCTAGCATAATAAAGAATCAGTAAGAAATTCTTATGATAAAATCACTATGAGTTTTAACGAAAATCTAAAAGAAGCAATGTTTTGCAAAAACTTAACAACAATGGAACTTGCAACACGCTCAGGCATAAATTCTGGAACAATTAGTAATTATCTAAAGACAAACGGCGCTATGCCGCCAGCGGACAAGGCACTAAAGATTGCACAAGTATTGGACGTAAGTGTGGATTTTTTGGTGAACGGCTTTGAAACCAAAAAAGTATCGTCAATTCAGCAGAAAAGCCCGTTTCCTATAGAAGTGTATAAAATTGCACAAGATATGACAGACTTGGAAAAAGAAGAGCTTTCGGCGATTCACGGGATTGTCAAAGTGCTGAAAAAGAAATAAGCCCCAGCGAATGCTAAGGCTTACAAATGTTTGTCGGATTATCAGTGAAGAGCAAGTCTAGTTCTTGGCTTTTTCGTAGAGCGCCTCCACAGCCGCCCAGTCCACGATATTGAACAACTCTTTGACGTATGAGGCACGCAAGTTCTTGTATTTCAGATAGTAAGCATGCTCCCACACATCAATGCAGAAAATCGGCTTGTTGCCCTGCTGGAGCGGGTTGTCCTGATTTGCGCTCTGCGAAAGCACAAGAGAGCCGTCTTTTGCGACAGAAAGCCACGCCCAGCCAGAACCGAACTGCGTCAGAGCGAGCGAGGAGATTTTCTCCTTGAACTCGTCAAAACTGCCGAAAGCCGCATTGATTTTCTCTGCAAGCTCGCCAGTCGGCTCTTTTTTGCCGTTCGGAGCGAGCGTCATAAAATACAGATTGTGGTTGTAGTAGCCGCCTCCGTTGTTGCGAAGCGCATTTCGGAGCGCTGGGTCTGAAACACTGTCGAGCGAAGACAAAATCTCCTCCGCGCTTTTGTTGGAAAGCCCTGCTTTTTCTGCGGCTTCATTGAATGCCTTGGTGTATGCTGCGTGGTGCTTGTCGTGGTGTGTTTCCACGGTCAGTGCGTCGATTACGGGTTCCAGAGCGTCGTTTGAGTATGGCAATTTATACTGCTCAAACATAAAAATCCTCCCTAAAATAGGTTTTAGAGAAAATTATCAGTCAGTATTTTTGTTCTGTCAATGAAAATATGCAAAAGGAAACCTTGATTTGATAGTCTTTGAGAACGTAGAGCGTTACGCTCCATCTATAGCAGGGGTTTGGTAATTCCTCCCCGACCCTATAAGGTAGAACCAATCTCCCCTATGCGGTAGAAGACATCTCCCCCATAAGGTCGCACGCATCTACTTTATAGGCATGCGGTTATGCGGGGTTACGCTCCCGCGTTGGCGCGGGGGTATGGGCATGCGGTTATGCGGGGTTATGCTCTCGCGGTGGCGCGGGGGTATGGACAAAAAAATCCCACACACAAAAGGCGCGGGATTATCATGAAAAAAGCGTTTATTTTATGAGCCCGAGAGGGTTCACGGTCTTTCCGTTCTTGTACACCGTGAAATGAAGGTGCGGGCCTGTGCTCATACCAGTGCTTCCGACTCGTCCGATTTGCGACTGCGTGTTCACAGACCGTCCTTTTTGCGTCGTGATTTTGCTCATGTGACCGTAAAGCGTTTTGTAGCCGCCATGGTGCGAGATGATAACGTAATTGCCATAAACTGCGCTGTAGCCAGTCTCAACGACAGTGCCAGCCATTGCAGGATAAATCAGCGTTCCCTGATATGCCGCCATATCGATTCCGCTGTGGAAGGTTCGCTTCTTTGTGTCGAACGGACTTGTGCGGTATCCATAGTATGAAGAAAGGTAATAGTAAGAATGGAGAGGTTTTACGAACAAATCGCCGTTGATTTCCTGTCGTGTTGTGAAGTCCATTCGTGCACCAGGAAGGAAAAGTGAAGCGCCTGACTTCAACGAACTGCTCTCTTCGGCTTTGTTGACCAGTGCGCACTCACTTGCGTTGATTTCAAACTTTTCGCTGATGTCCTTGATTGTCTCGCCGTCTTTTGAAACGGTGTACAAGATTCCAGCCATTGACGGAATGCGAAGGTACTGGTTTATCTGAAGCGTGCGTGAGTTCTGAATATTGTTAACGCTCAAAAGAGTGTCTTCTGTAACGCCGTAGCGCTCTGCGATTTTTCCAATCATATCGCCAGACTTTACGCGGTATGAAAGATATGTAACGCCATCAGGAACAACGTCGTTCTCGCTTTCGGTCTCAAGCATCTCGGCAAGGGCAATATCGCCGCTGGTCTCAAGATTTTCAAGAGCCGACTCGGTTGAATAGACAATGCTCGGTGTTTCAAAACCACCCTGACCTTGTCCGAGCGACTTCTTCTTTTGAACGACAGCAATGCACACAATACCGGCGACAACAACACAAGAACAGAATGTAAGCCCAGCACAAATGAGCCCGTTTTTGATATCAGAACCTCTCATACTAACATCCTAAATACTTCTTTTTGCTTTTACTTTTTGTTAAGTCCCACAAGATACGTCTCAAATGATTCGCTTCTGCACGCTTCTGGCTTGAAACCTTTGGCGCTTTCAAAAACTTCTCTCATTTTCTTGAGCATATCCGCCTGATTTCCGCTCTGGAAAATCTTAACTGCGAAGTTACCGCCTTTTTTGAGCATTGCTTCAGCATACCACACAGCCATCTCCACAAGCGCAGAAGAGCGCGCAGTATCAACGGTTCTGTTTCCTGTAGTGAGCGGAGCGGCATCGCAGACAACCAAATCATAAGGACCGAGCGCTCTTATCTGCTCTCGGATTTCCTCGCTTAACAAATCACCCTGAAAGAAATAAAGGTTGTCGCCTTTTACGCTCTTTGCAAGAGGATTCAAATCACAAGACACAACTCGACCTGAGCCTTCAAGCGAGCGGAGCAAGAACGTTGTCCAGCTGCCAGGCGCAGAGCCCAAGTCCAAAACTGTGCAATTCTTTTTTATCATTCCGAATTTCTGGTCGATTTCCTGCAATTTGTACACAGAACGGGCAGGATAGCCTTCAGAGAATGCTTTTCTCGACCAATAATCAGGTTTTTCGTAACTGTTGGAAGCCATAGAATAATTTTCGGCAATGCCGTGCCGTTTAGCGTACAGTAAATTTTACTCTTTCACAAGATAAATTTTGAAGAATATCTTCCTCCGTGCAAAAAAGGCAATCTTCAATCCTTATTTTCTCTATTATCTCTAAATTTCAAAGACTCCTTTTCATTTCTCAAGGCTTTCTCAGCGCTAATTTTTTTGAGGATTTGAATTCGCAAGAGAGTTTACAATGTGCGCGACAGAATAAAAATCCGCCTGATTAAGTTTTCGCACATTTTTCATAAAAGCGTTTGATGAAAAGACATTTTCGCTAGTGTTTTCGTGTCCGTCCACAAGAAATTCAACAGATGTTCCCAAAAACTTTGCAATTTTCACGCCGTTTTCCACATTCGGAAGCGATTTTTGCCCCGAAAGATAATTATCAATCGTGTGCTTGCTGATTCCTGTGCCCGCCGCAAGCTCTTTTATCTCGATATCCTTAAAATCCAACAATTCGCGCAAATTTTCTGCAAAACTCATAGCCCTTAAGTTTATTTAATCTGCTCCCTTTTCTTGACAAATGCGCTTTATATAACTTACAATAGCACACCGAACGCTTAATTAAGCGTTTAATAACACCTAAGGATTTTTCATATGAGTGAAGCAGAAAATTTTGATGACGAGGAAATCAGCCTCATAGATTTGTTTGCAGTTCTGGTGCGATACAGAAAGTTTATCGTTCTTCTCACGGCTTTATCAGCGCTCTTTGCGGCGGCTTACCTTTTTGTCTTTCCAAGATTCTCAAAGGCGAGCAACGACAAAAAAGTTAACATCTCATACTTGGTGCAAATCAGAAATTTCCCGAAAGAAATCCAAAGCACATTGGGCGACACCTCATTTTTGGCAGAAGCGAAGTCCCGTATGCTAAACCCGCGCCTTATCGCCGAGATAAACAGCGAGATTGCCGTCTGGGAAAGCGCGCAAGGCACAAGCAGAGAAAACTATAACGTCTTTATTCAAAATCTCGTCCGCCAAAAATCAATCGATATTCCAAAGGAATTGCAGACGGCTTCCAATTTTGAAATCATTTTGAGCGCAAAAGAAAGCAAAAAAGAGCGTGCGAGCGACTTTATGAGCACAATCACGGAAAAAATAAACAGCGAGATGAAAGAGATTTACACTCCGCAACTCATCTCGCTCAAAACTGCGACCGAAAACTCGCTGAAAAACACTTCGGAAAACTCGCTGAGCGACACACAAAGCCTCAAAACTTTGAACGAGCTTTTGGACGAGGAGTTGAAAAACGACTTGCCATACATTTACATTTTGGGCGAGCCTTTTGTCATGAGCGAGGCGCAAGGCAGGGCGAAAAAGGCGGTTATCGTTGTGTTTGCGGCATTTTTCATGGCAGTTTTCATCGCTTTCGCCCGAAACGCAATCGAAAACATCAAGGCAGACCCAGAGGCGAGCAAGAAAATCTCTGACGCTTGGAAAATGGGGAGCAAAAGCCGTATCTAAAAAATATTCTCTGTGAAAAAATTCACACGACTTAATGAAAAAAAATTTTTTTTCTCGTTAAGTGCACTTAACGGCTCGCTTTTTTTTCTGGCGAGTCATTAAGTCGACTTAACGGCTTCCTTTTTTTTCTGGCGAGCAATTAAGTGGACTTAACGCCTTCCTTTTTTTTCTGGGAGGCAATTAAGTGCGCTTAACGCTCTCCTTTTTTTTCTGGCAAGCAAAAAAGTGGACTTAACGGTCTTCTTTGACTTTTCTTCCCGTTAAGTCCTGAAGTTTTTTGCGTTCAAAAATCAAGGGCATTCGCTTTTAGCGCGCGCTGTAGTTCTTTTCTATCCAGTCTTTGTATGCGCCGCTCTTGATGTTGTTAATCCAATCTTCGTGAGCCAAGTACCAGCGGATTGTGGCAAGAAGACCTTGCTCGAAGCTCATTTTGCGCTCCCAGCCGAGTTTCGTTTTTGCCTTTGTGCAGTCAATCGCATAGCGGCGGTCGTGTCCCGGACGGTCTTTGACGTAAGTGATTGTTTTTCGAACTTCTTCGGCGTCTTTGCCCAATTCCTTCGCAGTCAAGTCGATGACCGTGTTCAAGAGCTTGATGTTCTCCCATTCGTTTTCGCCGCCCAAGTTCCACTTTTCGCCAGCTCTTGATTTGTTCACGATTTCCCAAACGCCGCGGTTGTGGTCCTCGACATAAATCCAGTCGCGGATATTCTTTCCGTCGCCGTAAACTGGCAGGTTCTTGCCTTCCTTGATGTTTGAAATCATAAGCGGCAAAAGTTTTTCTGGGAACTGGAGCGGACCGTAATTATTGGTACAGTTTGAAAGCGTCACAGGAAGCGCGTAGGTGTGGAAATAGGCGAGCGCGATGTGGTCGGAGCTTGCCTTGCTTGAAGAATACGGGGAACGCGGGTCATACGGTGTGTCTTCGCGGAAATAGCCCGTTTCGCCGAGTGAGCCGTAAACTTCGTCGGTTGAGATATGGTGGAACAAAACGTCGTCGCGCACGTTGTCGAGCGAGCACTGCCAATAATTGCGCGCAACGTCAAGAAGCGTGTAAGTTCCCATGACGTTTGTCTTGATGAAGGCTTCAGGGCCAAGAATTGAGCGGTCAACGTGGCTTTCTGCCGCAAAGTGAATGACTGTGTCGATGTCGTACTGCTTGAAAATGCGCTCGATTTGCTCACGGTCGCAGATGTCCACTTTCTCAAAGATATAGCGAGCCTTGTCGCCGAGTGCAGCCTTGCCGTATTCTTTTTCCACTGCCTCAAGGTTCGCGGGATTTCCCGCGTAGGTCAGGCAGTCCACGTTAATGATTCTGCCCTTGAAGCCCGCGTCTTTGAAGCACGCTTCGCCTGAAGTGCTTTTATCCAAAAGATAATTGATGAAGTTTGAGCCGATGAAACCGCACCCGCCCGTAATCAAGATGTTAGTTAATTTTCGTGCCATTGCTTTTCTCCGTATAATTTTGTTGTACAGCGTCATTTCAGAACTTGTTTCGGAATCTCAGTGCAATATGCAACGTAGATGCTGAAAACAAGTTCAGCATGACGTTATTCTTTTTAAGCACCTATCCATTCAACTTTGTTTGAAAGACTGTCTTTGACGGCGAAGTATTTCCCGTTCAAATCAAAAGCGGGGTGCTTACCGTCTTTGTCGCTCAAAAGTGGCGTGATGGAAGGCGCAACTGCGCTCCAATCGATTCCGATTGTCTTGTCGTTCCACATTAAGCCGCCCTCGCCTTTCGGGTCATAGAAATCCGTGCATTTATAGGCAAAAACCGCCGTGTCGCTCAAAACATAAAAGCCGTGCGCAAAGCCTTCGGGAATATAAAACTCGTTCTGCTTTTCGCTGTCCAAAATCACGCCATAATATTTTCCGAAGGTGGCAGAGCCGACTCGCAAATCCACCGCCACGTCGTACACTTTGCCAGAAACTGCACGCCCGAGCTTTCCCTGTGGGTGCTTTGTCTGAAAATGCAGACCGCGCAAAACGCCCTTGCTTGAAGAAGACTGATTGTCCTGCACGAACTTCATCGTCAAGCCCGCTTCAAAAAAATCCTTTTCGCTGTACACTTCAAAAAAGTATCCGCGAGCATCTCCGAACACTTTCGGCTGTATTTCGTAAAGCCCTTTTATCTCAACGCCGTCAACAGCGCATTTCTTAAACTCAAACGGCATTTCTAACCTCTCTGAGCGATGTATCGCAAGTATTCGCCGTATTCTGTCTTGTAGCCTGCGGCAATGTCGAGCAAATGCTCTTTTGTAATCCAGCCGTTTGCAAAGGCGATTTCTTCCAAGCAAGACACATACATTCCCTGTCGCTTCTGAATTGTTGCGATGAAGTTAGAAGCCTCGTTCAAACCGTCATACGTTCCAGTATCGAGCCAAGCCATACCACGACCGAGAAGCTCCACAGAAAGAGAGCCGCGCTCAAGATATGCGTTGTTGACCGCCGTGATTTCGATTTCGCCACGAGCTGATGGCTTTACGTCTTGCGCGATTTTCACGACTTCGTTGTTGTAAAAATAAAGACCAGGGACTGCGTAATTTGACTTTGGTTCTTTTGGCTTTTCTTCAATGCCCAAAACTTTGCCTGTCTTGTCGAACTCCACAACGCCGTAAGCGGTCGGGTCTTTTACCATATAGCCAAAAATCACGGCTTCTGCTTTCTTGCTTTCGATTTTGTTTCTAGCATTTTTGAGCGTCTGCGTAAAGCTTTGACCGTAGAAAATATTGTCGCCCAAAACGAGCGCAACATCATCAGAGCCGATGAAGTCTTTGCCCACGATAAAAGCGTCTGCAAGTCCTCTCGGTTTGTCCTGCACGGCATAGCTAAACTTCATTCCGAGCCAGTCGCCGTCGCCGAAAAGCTCTTCAAAGAGCCTGATGTCGCGCGGGGTTGAGATTATCAAAACTTCACGGATTCCTGCGAGCATAAGGCAAGAAAGCGGATAGTAAATCATCGGTTTGTCATACAAAGGCAAAATCTGCTTTGAAACTGCCTTTGTGATTGGGTATAGGCGAGTTCCAGATCCGCCTGCTAAAATTATTCCTTTCATAGAAATTGAGTATAACATAGCATAATAAAAATGACAAAGGGCAATCATTTCTAAAAACATTGCAACCATTTTGCACCCTCCCCTGTCTAATAAATCAAACACATAAGGAAAAAGGAAAATGACAGACCCATTTTACTATGAAGACGACGGTTTTACATTGCACTTCAGCGACAGAGTTTTTTACACTCAATGCGGCACAAACAAGAAACTGAGCCTGTTTGAACTTCTCAAGCGCACAACGGACATTTCAACAGAAGACTTCAGAAGGCGCGGAATGTCTATGGATTTTATCGCGCAAAACGGCTTTGCACGCGTTGTTTCTCGCTCGTCATTCAGGTTTCACAGGCTTCCAGAGCGAGATGAAGCAATAGAAATCATCACAAGAGAAGAAAAACCCGAAGCGCTCCAGATAATCCAGAGCTACGAGATAAAAAGCGAAAGCGGCGAGAGCTTAATCAGCGGCGAGAGCGCATGGATGATTATCAACAGCCAGACAAGAAGAATCGTTCCGACAAAGAACTTCACGCTCCGAAAAGCACCAGAAGAAAGGCTTTCGCACGATTGTATTCCAAACGGACGCATTGCCCGCCCAGAGCATCTGAAAGAACTTGCCACCTTCAAAATGCAGCGCTCTTTTCTTGACGGGAACGGACATGTTGACAATGCTTGGTACGCGACACTCATCATTGACTCTCTCCCAGAAGATTTTTCAAAGCGAGAGCCAAAAGATTTTCGCATTAACTATTCCAAAGAGCTCTTTTTTAATGATACACTTGTTGTCAGTGCAGCATTCGATGAAAACAAAATCACACTTATTGGCGAAAAATGCACGGGCGAAAACACAAAAGAATTGTCTTTTGAAAGCGAACTTTATTTTTAGGAAGAACAAATGAACCTACTATCTGACTTTGTGAAAAATTACCGAGAATACACTGATTACGAGGATATGAGAAAAAACTTTGCGCTCAATATCCCGAACGATTTCAACTTTGCCTATGATGTAATCGACAAATATGCCCAAATCGCGCCGGAGAAACGCGCTTTTGTCTGGTGCAACGATGAAGACGAAGAGCATACATTCAACTTTGCCGAAATCTCACGCGACAGCAAAAAGGCTGCAAACTTCTTGAAAAAGCACGGCATCAAAAAAGGAGACGCCGTCATGCTCATTTTGCGCCGCCGCTACGAGTTTTGGTGGCTTTTGCCCGCATTGCACAGAATCGGCGCGATTGCCGTTCCTGCGACAAACCAGCTTCTCAGAAGCGACATCGTTTATCGCTGCAATTCCGCATCAATCAAGATGATTATCTCGTTTGACGACTCACACATCTTGCAGGAAATCGACAGCGCAATGAGCGAATGCCCGAGCGTGCAAGAAAAAGTCAGCGTCGTCGGAAAAAAAGAGGGCTGGACTGATTTTCACGCCGAGTTTGAAGCAATGAGCGATGACTTTCCGCGCCCAAAAGGAGAAGAGGCGACACACAACAGCGACACAATGCTGATGTATTTCACAAGCGGAACATCAGGCTATCCGAAGATGGTCATGCACGATTTCACCTACCCGCTCGGACACATCGCAACCGCGAAGTTCTGGCAGAACGTTATGGACGACGGACTTCATATCAGCGTGGCAGAAACTGGCTGGGCAAAGGCTGTCTGGGGAAAAATCTACGGTCAGTGGATAGCGGGAACGGCGATTTTCGTTTACGATATGCTTTCTTTTGCGCCAGATTTGTTCTTCAAGAAAATCGCTCACTACGGCGTTACAACATTCTGCGCGCCTCCGACCGCATACCGCTTTTTAATCCGACAAGACCTCTCGAAATACGATTTGTCAAATCTCAAATACTGCGTGACGGCAGGAGAGGCGATGAACAGCGAAGTCTTCAACAAGTTCTTTGAGAAAACAGGCATCAAAATACACGAAGGCTACGGACAAACCGAAAGCGCAATTCTCGCAGGCACATTCCCCGGAATGACGGTGAAGCCCGGCTCAATGGGAAAAAGCGCGCCTGGATACGACGTTCAAATCGTTCGCCCTGACGGAAAAAAATGCGAGCCTCTCGAAAGCGGAAGCATAAAAGTCAATCTCAAAAACGGAAAGCCTGCCGGTCTTCTCGTCGGCTACTACAAAAACGAAGAGCAGACAAAAGCGGCTCTCGGCGGTGATTGGTACGACACAGGCGACACGGCTTACTATGATGACGACGGATATATTTGGTTCGTCGGAAGAAACGACGACTTGATAAAAAGCACAGGTTTCAGAATCAGTCCGTTTGAAGTCGAAAGCGTCTTGCAGCAGCACCCGTCTGTTCTGGAATGTGCCGTGACAGGCGTTCAAGACCCGAAGCGCGGGCAAGTCGTCAAGGCGACAATCGTTTTGACGAAGGGATACGAGGCGACAAAAGAGCTCGATGTGGAACTAAAGACGTTTGCAAAAGAGCATCTGGCGCTCTACAAAATCCCGCGCATCATCGAGTTCGTGGACGAATTGCCAAAGACGATTTCCGGCAAAATCCGCCGCGCACAAATCCGAAAGGACGACAACGCATAGTTAAAAAAAGGCAGGGACATTCAGTTCTTGCCTTTTTCTTTTTGCCAAAAAAATAAGCCAAATCATAAAAAAATCTTAAACCAAAAACGCACCGCACGCCGTTTCCTTAAATGTAGGTAATAAAATGAAGTCCCGCAACATGCAGGAGGCAATTTTACAAGAAAAACGCACTCCCGCAGCGTGCAGGAAGCAATTTTACAACTAAAACGCACTTCTGCAGCGTGCAGGAAGCAATTTTACAACTAAAACGCACTTCTGCAACTTGCGGCAATCTTTTGAAGCACTTCAACGCCTCCCCACAACTTGATGGAAGCGATTTTGCTACAAAAAGCCTCAAACCACAAATGGATTATTGGTTGTTGAAAACACATCTCTATCTTTGCTATACTTTTTGCTTATGAGAAAGATTTTTTTACTTTGCTTGATTTTTATGTTGTTTGCTTTGTCGTCTTGCACTTCTGCCAAAAAGGTGGCAGTTTTCAAATATATCGACATTGATGACGATTGCAAAATGACTTATAAAGCGACTTTTTTCAGCGATAATACTTTTGTTGTTCACTGCAAGGGCGATGAGAAAACCGTTACAATCATTGAAAAATGCGATTATGATTTTTTCTCTGGCACATACTCAGGAGAAGCAACAAAAGACGGCGAAATCATTCTCACAATCACGAAAGAACCCGATTGGAAGCGCAATTCCGAGTATTTTGAGCAGATTTTAGCGGAAAACAAAAAGGTTTTCAAACGAACTCGCAAGAGCTATTTTCTAAAAGAAATCGATTCTCCAGAAAGTGAAAAAACTTCAATTCAAAACGGCAAAATCACGATAGATGGCGACGAATACAAGCGAGTTTTATCTTTTTTATAAAAAATGAAAAAAGACCGAGAGCATTTTTCATACTTTCGGTCTTTTTTTGTGCCACTAGCACTTTTACAAATCAGCCCTCGGCTGTTATGACTCGATTGCGTGAGTTGCGACTTTGTCGAGGATATAATCCTTGAACTCAGAGAGCTTCATTGTCTGCTGCTGCTTTCCTGTTGAGAAACGGAAGCGAACTGTTACGCTTTCCTCTGCCGCTTCGTTTGCGCCCACAACAAGAATATACGGCACTTTGAAAGGAGAAATTGCCTTAATCTTGTTCTTCATATTGTCGTCGTCTGTGTATGCTTTTGCGCGGATACCGACAGCGCGGAGAGTTGAGCAAACCTTATCTGCATAATCGTTGAACTCAGGATTGACAGGAACAACAGAAACCTGCTCAAAGTGCAACCACACTGGCATTGCGCCAGAGAAGTTCTCAATGATGATACCCATAAAGCGTTCGAGTGAGCCCAAAACAGCGCGGTGAAGCATAACTGGGTGATGTTTCTGATTGTCTTTTCCGATGTACTGCGCGTTGAGGCGTTCTGCACTCGGAAGCTGATAATCGAGCTGAATTGTACCGCACTGCCACTGACGACCGAGCGCATCGATGAGCGTGAACTCAAGTTTTGGACCGTAGAACGCGCCTTCGCCTGGCTGAATCTCGTACTGCATTCCCGCAGCGTTGCAAGCCTTGCCGAGAGCCTCTTCTGCGTGCTGCCAAGTTGCTTCGTCGCCAACGTGGTCTTCTGGCATCGTAGAAAGCTTTACGAGAAGATTATTATCAAAGCCAAAATCCTTGTAAACGCCGATGAGCAAGCGACAGAACTTCTCAACTTCGCTTTCAATCTGCTCTTCGGTACAGATGATATGTGCGTCGTCCTGAACAAAGCCACGAACTCTCATAATGCCGTGCAATGTTCCAGAAGGCTCGTTTCTTGCGCAATGACCGAACTCAGCCATTCTCAAAGGCAAATCCTTGTAGCTTCTTGGGCGGCTATTGAAGATTTCAAGCGCGCCAGGGCAGTTCATCGGCTTAATCGCGAATAATCGCTTTTCGCTTTCAGTCACGAACATATTTTTCTGATAATGTCCCCAGTGTCCGCTTCTCTCCCAAAGGCTTCTCGGCATAATTGCAGGCGTATTTACCTCAACATAGCCGTCTTCAACAACCTTTTTGCGCATATAATCCTGCAAGGTTACATACATCTGCCAGCCGTTCGGGTGCCAGAAAATCTGACCTGGGTCTTCTGGGTCGAGATGGAACAAATCCATCTGCACGCCGAGCTTTCTGTGGTCTCTCTTGTCTGCTTCTTCAAGCATCTTGAGATAATCCTTGAGTTCATTCGGCTTTGCAAAAGCAACAGCGTAAACACGAGTGAGCATCTGCTTGTTGCTGTCGCCTCGCCAGTATGCGCCCGCGATTTTCATCAACTTGAAGGCTTGCTGATTGATTTCTTTTGTAGAAGCCACATGAGGGCCGCGACAAAGGTCAAGATATCCGTCCTGCTCGTAAGTCGAGATTGTTTCCCCGTCTGGCAAATCGTTAATCAGCTCAACCTTGTACGGCTGATCCTTGAAAAGCTCCAATGCTTCAGCCTTTGAAACCTCACGGCGAATAAACTCGTGATTACCAGAAAGAATGCGGCGCATTTCCTTTTCAACAGCAGGGAAATCCTCTTCAGTCAATTTGTGGATAGCGGTGGTAGTGGTGAAATCAAAGTCATAGTAAAATCCGTTCTCGATAGACGGACCAATCGCGATTTTTGTGCCAGGGAAAAGATTTAGCACAGCTTCAGCCATTACATGAGCGCAGCTATGGCGCATCACCTGCAATTTTTCATCAACTGCCATAAAAAATACCACCTTAAATAGTAAAAAGATTTTTCTATAGTATATTTCTTATCTTTCTTGGTCAAGAACAGTATTTCAATGAAAGCGTCTGGCTTTTTCACCTGCGATTTCCAGCTTTTGCTCTTTTGCGGTTTTCAAAAGCTCTTCAAAACTTGCACCCGAAGCAACCGCTTTCAAAAATTCTGGAAGCGTTTTCTTCCACGAATTTATGCGACTATCCAAAAGACGAAGCTCAATCCCGCTAGGTTCGGCAGTTATGCAAATGTGGTGAGTACGCTCCTCTTTGATTTCAAGCACTTCAACATTTTGGCTATCCTTCAAGCCAGCTTGTTCAAGCAAAACGCTCAAAACCGCACCAACAGCACTAGAAGCCACATCGGAAAGTTTTTGCTTTTTGGCTTTGTTTTTTGCAACTTCCGCTCTCAGCGCTTTGTAGACCTCTTCTTTTGCTTTCATGTTCAGATAGACAGGGATTGCCGTGATTTTTCCGCCCTGCTCAAACGTGATTTCACTGCAATTCGAAAGCGAATACCTGTCGCTGATTTTTCGTACTGAGGAGCTGACGCAGACCGAGCCTTTTTGAGTTGTAAGAAGCGCTTTGGATTTTTTGTCGATTAAGCAGCCGCCTTCAACGATGAAATTCGGCGATTTTGATTCGATTTTTTCAAGTGAAGTGCACCTGAAAAACGCCGTATCTGAGATTTCTTCGACACCAGAACCAATAACGACGGATTTTAAAGAAACACAGTTGTCAAAAGCCCAAAAAGATATTTCTTTGACGCTGTTCGGAATAACAATTTCTTTTAGCAAAGAGCAATCCTGAAAAGCGCTGCTGCCGATTTTTTGCACTCCGTCCGGGATTTCCACACTGAGCGCGTTTTTGTCGCATTTTTCCAGAACACCGTCGTTTATTGTGAGCGGGCTTTTGCTTTCTTGGAACAAGCCTAACATCGCGCACCCTTATTTACTTCTAAGCTCTTGCGCAATCAAAGACAGCTTTTCCGATGCCACAGAAATATCCTCTGTCGCCACCTTGAACTTGTCAACACCGCCCGAAATCTGCTTGAGCGAAATCAAAATCTGCTCGCTCGCAATCGCCTGCTGAGAGATAATCGTCGTAATCTCGTCTGCGCTTCCCGCGGTAACCTCCGACGCATTTTTTATGCTCGAAAATCTGTTTTCAAGGCTCTTTGCGTTCTCCACACCCTCTTTAATTCTCTCCGTGCCGTTTTCGCTCATCAAAATCAAGCTGTCTGAGCTTTTTTGAATCTCGGTAATGCTTTCCTTGATTTCCTTTGTTCCGTCAATGATACCGTCAGCGAGTCGGCGGATTTCCGTCGCTACAATGTGGAAATTGTGTCCCGCCTCACCCGCAGAGCTTGCTTCAAGCTCGGCATTAAACGCGATTATCTTTGCTTGGTCTGCAACTGTGTTAATGAGAGTTACAATGTCCCAAATATTCGCGATTTTGTCGCCTAAAGCCTTAATTCCCGCAATCGTGTTCTGGTTCGCCTCGGCAATTTTTCCAAGCTGCGCTACATTTTCCTCAAGATGCTGCACGCCGTCCGCCACGTCCTCCGAGGTTTTGTTCGCCAAGCTAGTAACGTCTTTTATCTTTTTTGAAATATTTTCCGACAACTCGGTATTATCTTCCATCGTCGCAACGATTTCTTTCACCGCCGCACTCTGATTTTGCGCAGTTTCGGCATTTTCCTTTGACGACGACGTGAGCTCCTCGGTTTCGTCAATCAAACGATTGCTTGCCAAAGTCGCCTTGTTCATCATCGCCTGCAATTTCGTGATGAAAAGCACGAATATCGAAAACACAATCTCAAGCGCAATGCCAATAATCAAAAAGAACAATGTGCTGCCCGTTTTGCCCGTACTCATCGGAGCAGTCGCAATCAAATACCAGCCATAGCTCGACAAATAGCGAATCACACCGTATTCTTTCGCGCTCACCTTAAATGTGTGCTGCCCGTTGGAATTACTCGCCAAATCGCGCGCTTCTCGCATAAGAGCGTCAAAATCGTCGCTTCCGTGATAGACCCTGTTTATAGAAGCCTTGTCGAGCAAAAGTTGTTTGTCTTGTGCGCCCGTAATCTCTTTGTTCTCGTTGAAAAAATAAAGATTCAAGCCCTTGCCCAGCGTTTTGTAGCACTTGCCGATGAAGTTATCCAGCTCAATGCCCGTTCCCGCCATACCAATCGGCTTTCCCTTCTCGTCCGTCAGGCGCCCGACGGTGATGACGTCCGGGTGGATCCCCTTTTCCGC
>CACYWZ010000027.1 GCA_902778325.1 uncultured Spirochaetaceae bacterium | reverse complement strand
TAAGAGAAAGAAGTTCTGTTTCGTTCCAATCTTTTGTCTTAGGCTTAGATTGGTTGTATTTAATTAATGCTGCTGAAGTAAATGAGCAAGGAGATGTTGTTTTATGTATTTAAAAACTTTACAGATAAACACTTCAAATGAGACGATTAGAGATATTAAGTTTCATAACGGATTAAATCTTATAGTTGATAATACTCCTACTAAGAACAATAGGATTCAAACAGGAAATAATGTTGGAAAAACCACAGTCTTAAAACTGGTAGATGTATGTTTTGGTGCCAATCCTAAAATTGTTTACCAAGATTCAGAAGATAAAAATAAAGAATATGTAATAGTACGAGATTACCTCAAAGAAAATGAAGTAAGCGTTTTGCTAGAATTAACTAATTCTTTTGAAGATCCAGAAACCACCATTTCAATTGAAAGAAATTTTCTTCAACGAACAAAAGCTGTTCGAATGATTGATGGTGAACAAATCTTAGATAAGGACTTTGAAAATACTTTGTTGAATTTATTTTTTCCAGAAGTGATATATAACAAGCCTACTTTTCGTCAAATTATCTCTCACAACAATAGATATACTGATGATAAAATCCAATACACATTAAAGACATTGGATAAATATACAAAAGATACGGAATATGAAACTCTTAATCTGTTTTTACTTGGATGTGATGTTTCTAATGGAGAACAGAGACAGTTATTGATTGAAAAAATCAAGCAAGAAGAAAGTTATAAAAATCGTGTGGAAAACGGAATGTCTTTGCCAACCTATAAATCCGCTTTAGAGCAAATTATCTCGAACATTGAAACATTAAATCGAAAGAAAGATGATTTCGGTATAAATGCAGATTTTGAGAAAGATTTAGACTTGCTTGATGAGGTCCGTTACAAGATAAATTCCATTTCATCAGAAATAAGTACATTAAATATACGCCGTGAACTTATAGAGGAATCGGTCGCAGGATTTCAAGCAGATACATCCAATATTGATACAAATGAACTTAAAAATTTGTATGATGAAGTAAAAGCAAATATTTCGGAACTCCATAAAACTTTCGAGGAACTTGTTTCGTATCATAATAAGATGATACAAGAAAAGATAAAGTTTATCTCCGCAGAGTTGCCAACATTAAAATCAAATATTGCTGCAAAACAAGCTGAATTATCTGATTTGTTAAGGCAAGAAACCGAATATACATCCAAAATTGCGAAATATGATTCCTTCGAAACTTTGGAAGACATAATAGAAGACTTGAATAATGCACATCGCCAGCAGGGAGAATATGAGACAATCATAAAACAACTGTCGGATATCGATGTAAACTTATCTGCCTATAATGCTGAATTAAATACTATTTCTGACGGTTTGTTTTCTGATAATTTCAAAGCAGACTTAGATGCCCGCATTGAAAGGTTTAATAAGTATTTTTCCACTGTGTCAAAAGAACTTTATGGTGAAAGCTATTTTTTATCAGTTGACATCCAAGAAAGTAAAGGGAAAAAGTTCTATAAGTTCAGCGCATATAATATGAACTTGAGTTCTGGTAAAAAGCAAGGTGAAATTCTTTGTTTTGATATTGCCTATATTTTATACGCAAGACAAGAGAATATTCCTCATTTAGATTTTTTATTGAATGACAAAAAAGAATTGCTTCATGGCAATCAACTTGAAAAAGTTGCAGATTTTGTTGCCAAAAACAACATTCAGTTAGTCCTTACTATTTTAAAAGACAAATTACCACAATCTCTTGTGAAAGAAGATAATATCATTCTTGAACTTTCACAAGATGATAAATTATTTAGAATTGAGAATGAGGTATAGAATCAAATATTATGAAAATCTCTAAGCCTATTAGTCTTATAAATTCTGACTGTCTCACAGCATTAAAAGATATACCTTCTCAATCTGTAGATTTGATTCTTACAGATCCGCCATATAATCTTGGTTTGTTCATGCAGAACCGTGATACAAACTTAAAGAAAATGCGTGATAATTTTTTTGGAGCGGCAGACTGGGATAACCTTGATTATGAATCTTGGAAAGCATCTCTTGAAGTATTTTTTGAGCAAGCTTCTCGTATAATAAAAAACGGTGGTTCGATGATTGTTTTTATGGCAATCATAAAAGTTGAATCTGTTATTGCAATTGCTGAAAAATATGGTTTCTACTATAAAACTACAGGCATTTGGCATAAATTGAATCCTATGCCTAGGAATATGAATTTACATTTTGTCAATTCTACAGAAAGCTGGATTTATTTTACCTATAAAAAAAGAACTGGAACATTCAATAATGACGGTGCAGTCATTCATGATTTTGTTGAAACTTCTTTAACTACAGGGAATGAAAAGAAGCATGGAAAACACCCAACTCAAAAACCGGTTCAACTGATGAAGCATTTTGTTGAGTTACTGTCAAATAAAGATGATGTTGTTTTAGATCCATTTATGGGTAGCGGTTCTTCTGGGGTTGCGTCTAAATTACTTGGACGTAAATTTATTGGAATAGAAATTAATCCAACTTATTTTGAAATTGCAAAAGAAAGAATAGAGGAAGTAAAATGCCAGTAAAGAGATTTAATGTAATTGATTTGTTTGCTGGTGTTGGTGGTCTCAGTCTTGGCTTTGAAATGGTCGGTGCTAAAGTTCTTATGGCAAACGAATATGATGAAAGCATTGCTACTTCGTATGTGAAGAATCGTCCAAATAATCACATGATTATAGAAGATATTACTAAGCTTGATATTGAATCAACGTTTAAGGATATAAAGGATTCTGTTGATGTTGTTATTGGAGGTCCACCATGTCAAGGATTTTCTCAAAAGGGACAGAGAAAAACAATAAATGACCCTCGAAATTTTCTTTTTAAGTATTATTTCAATGTGGTCAATTTTATTCGTCCAAAGTACTTTGTAATGGAAAATGTTCCCAATCTTCTCACTGCTGAAAATGGCTTTTTCAAAAAGGAAATAACGGATTTATTTTCAAGTATTGGATATACAATTGATTCAGATGTTTTAAATGCATCTGATTTTGGAGTGCCACAGAATAGACGGAGAGCATTTATAATTGGCAAACTTGGTGATAAAAAAGTCAGATTTCCCGAAAAGAAAACAAGAAAAACAACTGCATGGGAAGCAATAAGTGATTTAGCATTTTTAAATTCTGGAGAAGGAGAATTTGAGCAGAACTATAAAAATGCTCCTCAATCAGATTATCAGAAACTATTAAGAAAGGATAGCGAGAAATTACATAATCATATTGCTACTTCCCACTCTGCTATTGCTATAAAAAGAATGGCAATGGTTCCCGAAGGAGGTGGAAGAAGTGACTTGCCAAAAGAGGAACTGACAAAATCAATATATAGTGGAACTTGGGGAAGAATTGTAAAAGATGATATAACTGTTACAATAACAACCCGCTTCGACACACCTTCTTCAGGCAGATTTACGCATCCTTTTCTAAATAGAGCTATTACAGTTAGGGAGGCTGCTAGATTACAGTCGTTCCCAGATGATTTTATTTTTTATGGAACTAAAACATCTCAAATGAAACAAGTAGGTAATGCTGTACCGCCATTGCTTGCAAAAGCAGTTGCAGAATCTATAATAAAAGATATGGAGAATGAAATATGAGTTATCCAAAACCAAAAATCGCAAATTCGGAAATTGATTTAAAACTTGGGATAAAATCTTCTCTGCCGAATGCTACACAAGCAATTGTTTTATCTTACTTGATTTGGAAGTGTGGAGACAAAAAGTCACAAATTCCATATTCAAAGCAAAGTGGGGATGGGCTTTCACTTAAAGATGAATTATCTGCAGAAATTTCAGATTTACTGCAAAAAAATGTAGAGAAGTTTGACAAATCAGTTTTTGACAATCAAATTTTAAATAACCCATTGTTAAAAGCTCAAATAGAAGCTCTTATTGTAGGATTTGAGTTAGTTTGGAAACTTGCAAGATTTCAATTTGTCGATGGAAGCTCTTTTAGTGCAGAGAGAACTGGTGGAAAAAGATTTGAGAAGATTATTTCTTACACATCTAATATTGATATTCTTGATTTATTGGTTAAATCTAATGAAAAGGACTTCTTACAATTCTTCTACGAAGTTCTGATACAATCATCAATTTCGAATACAACTATTTTTGATTCTTTTAGAAAACTTCTTACTATATTTTCTGAAACTGCAATCTACAAGATAAAAAGTGATAATGGTGATTTAATTTTTGATAATCTTGGAATTTATAAATCATTGCTTGAAAATTCTGTTATAAATCTTTCGGGTACAGAAGAAAATAAAGGTTCATCAAGAATTTTAAAAAGTTCAATAAGCGAAGGACTGAACTATTTTATAACAACTGGAAATGGTGGTTATGTAAAAGATGATTCTCACGCTGATGATTTTTCAAGTTATTCAGAAAGAGTTGAAAACTTCTTGGCTTTAACACAAATAAAAGTAAGATTTGAAGACAAGAATGAGATTGAAACTAAAATTGAAGATGAAACAAATATTTCACCAACTGCTACGTCCTTCACATCTCCCGAACAAATCATCTATTACGGAGTTCCAGGAAGTGGAAAATCTCACGAAATCAAACATAAACTTGAAACTGAATACAAAATCCCAGAGGAGAAACAAGATGTTTTTGTTGAGCGTACTGTATTCCATCCTGAATATACAAACGCAGACTTTATTGGCCAGATAATGCCTAAACTTGTGCAGGGAAAGACCGATTTTGTTTTTAAGCCGGGACCTTTTACTTCAATTCTCAAAAAAGCCCTTTGTGACAGTCAGAATCGCTATGTTTTGATTATAGAAGAAATCAATCGCGGAAATGCAGCTGCAATCTTTGGTGAACTTTTTCAGCTTTTAGACAGAATCGATGATGCTAGCAAAACGACTTCTCACGATGGTTCACTCAATACTTACGGCAAGGGATGGAGCGAATACTTTGTGATGAACTCTGAAATCAACAATTATATTCGTGACTCTGACGATACTTTTGACGGCAAAGCTCTGGATATTAACGGTATTCATTTTTCTGCAAATACAGGAATCCGCTTGCCACCAAACCTCTCAATTCTTGCTACAATGAACACAAGCGACCAGAATGTCTTTACACTTGACAACGCTTTCCAACGCCGTTGGGATATGAAGCTTATAGAAAATGTGTTTGGCGATACAGAAGAAGAAACAAATCAAAGAAATGCATTTGTCGATTCCGCAAAACAGATTACTTGGGAAAAGTTCCAGACTGCAATCAATATAAAAATCGGCAAAATGAGCGAGGATGCAGGACTTTCTAGCATGGAAGATAAGCGTCTTGGCTGCTGGTTTGTTAAGGCTGTAAAGCTGGGAAATGACTATATCATTTCTAAAGACTTGTTTGCTGAAAAAGTCTTAAAGTATCTTTGGGATGATGCCTTTAAGTTCTGCCGTGAAAAAGTGTTCAACAACTACACAAATCTTGAAAGCCTTACCCGAGACTTTAAGGGTGATAAAGAATTTTCTGTCTTTAAGGATTTGTTCTCCGAAACTGAAAACTAAGGCGGCTTGTTGTGGCGGTTTTGGAACATAATAACAGCAGTTCATTTTCTCTTTTTGATGCCTGCTCATATAATGCAAGTTTGAGCGAAAAGGATTATTTTGTCGGCATAAAATATGAGAATGAGTCTTTAAGAATAAACTTTCCGCTTGGTTATAAAAGGGCTTCAACTGAGGAAGAACTTAAAAAAGATGTTTTGAATCTAATCGGAGTTCTTTCTTCTTTGAGCGATGCAAATGAATCTTTCATTGAAAATCAGAAAATTGCTCATAAAGAAAATGTCGTTTTCCCAATTCATGCTTACCTGTATCTGATAAAGGATTTTTTGACCAACGGCTATTATTTTGAGAAAGAAGTTGTCTACACAAAATCAAGCAATGGAAAAGCAAACTGGGCAAAAACCGCAAGACAGGTAAAACCGCTTTTGCAAGATGACAGTGTATTTTATACAGAATTCATAACAAGAAAAGTAAAGCATAATGAAAATGAGCTGATAAGTCAGATTCATCAATATTGTGTTTGGGAGAGCTTTTCAAAAATCGGATGGTTGTTCTCTTCATTTGTTCCTATAAAACCTCGCATAAAATTCAATAAAAGTCTTTTTCTTTCTATTATTAAGACAAAGCTTTCTCAGACTTTCAATGAAAAAACAATGCTTTTGTTCAATTACATGATTGATGTGATAGAGTTTCTTGACAAATCGAGTGAGAGCAAGAACCTTACTTATGGTACGAATGAGTTTGAGTATATATGGGAAAGCATGGTTGATTCCGTCTTTGGTGAAAAAGACAAGACAAAGTATTATCCGCATTGCTACTGGGATATTGACGGTAAAGAATATTCATCCGACCAGTTGGAGTTCAAACAGTCCGCTCTCCGCCCTGACACCATAATGATTACAGATAAAGGCACTGAGAATCAGAAAACATTCGTGCTTGATTCAAAATATTACAGGTACGGTGAATCAAGGCAACTAAATCACCTTCCAATGTCTGGATCTATCATTAAACAGATTGCCTATGCCGAATACATCGAAAAGAAAGAAAACGAAGGAAATCTAAAACATAGTAAATCTATCTATAACGCTTTTATAATGCCGTTTGAAAGTAAAGATTCTGCTGTAAATATGAAGTTTGTCGGCTCTGCACACACTGACTACAAAACAGGAGACAAGCCATATTTCAAAATCAAGGCAATCCTGATAGATACAAAGTGGCTAATGGAGAATCACAACCGCAATGACAAGATGATAAAAGAATTGGCGGAGCTGATTGAAAGGGTGCAAAAATGAACAAGTTTTATAAGTTTCTTTTGACTATCAGTTCCACACTTTGGTTTCTATCTATTTGGGGCATTTGGTATATCTTAAATCCTCTGCCTAAAGAGTTTTCCAAAACTGAAATACAAAAGTGGGGCATTTGTTTTCTAATTTTGATAATTCCATTTGTCTTTGCCTTATTCTTGAAGTTATTTACTAGATTTTTTTCTAGGGAAAAAATAAGCAATGTTCAATCCTGTACACTTGCAGACAATGAGTTTTTACCAATTTATTTAGGATATTTTTTCGTTGCCCTTGGAGTCAATAGTTGGCGAATTCTTATATTGGTTTATTGTTTAATTGTAGTATTTACATTTGTTTCAAACACTCAGTATTTTAATCCAGCGTATTTAATACTTGGATATCATACTTATCATGCAGAAACCGATTTGGGAACACAGATTATCTTGCTCATAAAAGGAAAAGTTATAAGAAATAAAGATGAAATAAAAAATATGAATTTTTATAGATTAAACGATACGACATACATATCAAGAAAACTAAAGGGAGAAGAAAATGAGTAAATCTGTAATATGTAAAACAAAAGATAAGTGTAAGAAACTTTTTGAGGATGAAAACTCTCTATATCCTTCAATAAACAATTTAAAATCAATTGAAGAGAATAGTTTCGATTTTGATAATCGAACAAATCTTGATGATTTTGAATGGTATAGATTAGAGAATTTTTCTAGTAAAGATTATGCAACGAAAGAAATAAAGGGAAAATCCTCAGGTGTAGATTATGATATGGCGACTAAAGCAGATGCTGCAGGGATTGAATATATTTTTGAATTGTCAGATGACATTCTTTTTTTTCAAAAGGTAACTCGCAATGCATTTGTAAAAAAAAGAAATTTTATTACTTTGGGTGAAAGATTTGAAAAATGTCCAAATATTTCCTTATTTCAAATAAATGCATATCCAGATGCAATTTATGACCGAACAAAAGATGTTTTGTATTTTAGAAAATTATTTTCAATAACTAAAATATTTAATGGTATAAATGAAATATACAGAGAAGCAACAGATACGGAAGTTCAATCTTTTCTTGCTGAAAACTCTTTTAGCTTAGTAGATGGTTTTTCAGCTGATAAAGTAAAGATTCCTAATCGTAAAAAAATTGCTTTAGTACAAGATACTTTTTTAAAAATGTCAAAACAAGAAAAGAAAGAAATGTTTGACTACATTAAGGATTATTATCCAAATTTAAAATTAGAAAAAGGAAAAGCTCAAATTTCTAATGAAGAGGACTTGAAAAATATATTGTACGGTTTAGAAGAGCGATTCTACACAACCTTAATTTCAAAAGAAAAAAGAATTGCAAATTCAATTACAAGTGCAGGAGCAAAAAAAACAAAACGAAAATCTAAAAACTCAAAAGTGCAGAATGAAAATGAAGAAAACTGACATGCCCACAGAAAACAAAAGTGAAATCGTAATTTTCAAGACCTCAGATGAAAAAGTATCTATCGATGTTCGATTTGAAGGTGAGACGGTCTGTCTTACGCAGGCGCAGCTGGTGAACTTGTACGGTTTGAGCAAGGCAAACGTAAGTGCATATAAAGCATATTTTTGAAGAAGAAGAGCTTACAAAAGAAGTAACTGTTCGGAAATTCCGAACAGTTCAAACTGAAGAGTCACAATGTTGAACGAGAGATTAAATACTGCAATATCGATAAGGTAATTCTGTTTGCGTTTTGACTCATTGTTGTACGGACGCTTGTTACTAAAAAAACTTAACCAAAATTTAACATTTCTTTGCCGAATTTATAACAGTTTTACACTATACTGTATCATCGAAACAATCCGCGGGGTCGGGTACAGGATAAAATGAAATCGTTAACTTTTAGGATTTTTATAAACACTTTTCTTGTTGGCGTGGCAGTCTATTTTGTTTGCTCGGTGATTTTCATCGACTCGTTTTACAAGTATTTTGAAAATCAGATTTTTTCGGAGCTTGAAAACGAATGCGATTGTCTTTCGCTTCTGCCAAACTTTGCGGACGTCAAAACAGAAAACAGAATCACGATTATTGATTTTCAGGGCAAAGTGATTTTTGACAATCAAACAAATCCCGCCAAAATGGAAAATCACGCTTCACGGGCGGAGTTCATCGAAGCGATGGAAAAAGGCTCTGCAAAAGTTTCGCGCTATTCTTCGACCATGCTAAAAAAGACGCTTTACTTTGCCAAAAAGCTCCAAAACGGCACTGTGCTTCGCATTTCCTGCCAGCAGTACACGTCGGGCGTTCTTATTTTCGCTTTAAGTCAGCCACTTTTGTGCCTTCTCTTACTTGCGCTGATTATTTCGGGCGTGGCAGCATCCAGCCTTTCAAAAAAAATCGCAGATTCAATTGAAAAAATCGACTTTGAAAGCCCTGAGAAAAACGAAACGTTCAGTGAGTTCAAGCCCTTCATAAAGCGGATTAGCGACGAAAACTTTGAGAAAAAGCAGCGCGAAGAAATCCGCCGTCAGTTTTCCGCGAATGTGAGCCATGAGCTAAAAACACCTTTAACGAGCATTTCGGGCTTTGCGGAGATTATGAAAAGCGGCAGTGTTGACGAAAAAACTATGCGCAATTTCTCACAAGATATTTACAATGAAAGCCAGAGAATGATTCTTCTTGTGAACGACATTCTAAAGCTCTCAAAACTCGACGAAGAGTCCATCACGATGGAAAAAGAGGAAATCTGCATAGAAGAAATCTGCCGTGATGTAATCAAATCTTTGAAAATCTTTGCGCAGAGAAAAAATGTTTCGCTTGAGCTTGAAAGTCACACGAAAGATTGCATAAAGGGCGTTCCGACGGTCATTCAAGAGATGATTTTTAATCTCGTGGAAAACGCAATCAAATACAACAAAGAAAACGGAAAGGTCTTCGTTAAAATCGAAAAGATTGAGAGAGAAAAGCCTTACTTAAAACTTATTGTCAAAGACACAGGAATCGGAATCGCCGAAAATCAGCAGGAACGTATTTTTGAGCGCTTTTACAGGATAGACAAGAGCCGAGCAAAAGACACGCAAGGAGAACGAACGACAGGCACAGGGCTTGGGCTTTCAATCGTAAAGCACGGCGCAAAATACCACAACGCAAAATTGAGCGTGAAAAGCAAGCTCGGCGAAGGAAGCGAATTCTCCCTGCTCTTTCCGATAATCTAAATGAAGATTTTTGTACACGCTCGAAATCATACTCAAATTAAAGGAGAGGAAAGATGAAAAGCAAGTTAATCATTCTTATCGCAATTATTTTTCTCGTATGCTTTCTTTCGCTCTCTTTGTATGCAAAGGAAGACTCATCGCAAGACCATTCAAAAATAAAAGAATTGTCCACTTTCACAATATTGGGCGAAATAGATTTGCGAGATGAAAAAGATTATTCAGCCAAAGTGAAATACAGAACACTAAATCACGAAGGCGGAATGAGAGTAAGAGTTTTGGAAATCCTAAAAAGCGATGTGCAGAGCGATGAAGAGGGAAAATGGCTTTATGTTCTGCTCACCTCGCCCATGTGGGTTGATAGCGGGGAATGGATAGAAAAGTATGAGAAGTTCCTGATTTTTCTTCCAGATGATATGCCCATTTTCGACTTTGAGGAATAGGATATTGTCGGCTTTATCGAAAAATCAAAATCGTTTTAGCGAACTGTGTTTTCGGCAATTGACGAGAATGAGTTTTGTTTCCTGCCGTTGACGCTGTCAAAAGACTCCCGCACTTTTGTTTCCGCTCATTGTTTCTTGTCAAAAGGCTCTCGCACTTCTGTTTCTGGTCATTGACAGCGTCAAAAGCCTCCCCCGCTTTCGTTTCCGCTCATTGACTCTTGTCAAAAGCCACTCACAAAGCTGCGGGAGGCAATTTTTTTTAAAATCAGGGCAGAAACGCTTTTGTGGGCACTAATTGACAGAAAACCTTTTCTAAAAACACTTTTTGTGATACGCTTTGTTTCTATAGGGAGCAATCCCTCAACATTTCAGACATCGATTTTTTGGAGGATATTATGGAAAACACAGCTGTTTCCGCACGAATTCAAAACGGTGAGGCGATTACGCTTTCTACCCGCCTTCTGGGCTTCTATGCGAATTTTGCCGAAAAGCTCGCGGACAAAAGTGCGGCGGCTTTTTACGGCGAGCTGAAAACTGCCACCGACGATTTGAAAAAGAAAATAAACTGTGTGATGGAGTGAAAATTATGCAAAAAATTCTTGTCACGGGCGGAACGACTTTTGTAAGTAAGTATACGGCGATATATTTTGTGAAGCATGGATATGAAGTTTACGTTCTGAACCGCGGAAACAAGGAACAAGTTCCCGACGCTCATCTTATAAAGTGCGACCGTCATGACACTGAGAACCTAAAAAAACAGCTTGCTGCTTTCAGTTTTGATGCGATTCTCGATATTACTTCCTATAATGCCACCGACATCGAGGATTTTGTTTCGGCTCTGGGCACTTTTGAAAAATACATTATGGTCAGTTCCAGTGCAGTTTATCCGGAAACTGAAAAACAGCCCTTTGTTGAAAATGCTCGGCTTGGTGAAAATAAATTCTGGCGCACGTACGGGACAGATAAAATCGAGGCGGAAAAAGCCATCCTGAATCTCGTGTCGAATGCCTTTATTGTCCGTCCGCCTTATCTCTACGGGGCGATGAACAATGTGTATCGGGAAGCATTTGTCTTTGACTGCGCCATGAAAGACCGCCCGTTTTATCTTCCTCAAGACGGGAGTCTTAAACTTCAGTTTTTTATGGTTGAAGATTTGTGCAGATTTTTTGAAGCCATTTTGAGCGACAAAACAGACGAAAGCTCTGAAAAAATCTTCAATGTCGGAAACGAAGAGTGCATTTCAATCCGCGACTGGGTAAGACTTTGTTATGCCGCCTGCGGAAAAGTTCCCGACTTTATAGAAGTTTACTCAGAAAAAGAGTTCAGAAAGTTTTTTCCGTTCTACAACTACGAATATAAGCTCGATGTTTCAAAGCAGAAAATGCTTTTGCCCTCGACCATGCCGCTTGAAGACGGAATAAAGAGGGCGTTTGACTGGTATAAAGAAGAAGCACATCAAAAAGAGGTGAACAAAAAGCCGTTTTTTGATTTTATCGATAAAGAACTTCTTGAGGTGAGAAAATGAAAAAATGGTATGACGAGGAATATGAGTTCACTGTGGAAGTTACAGGATTTCTGCACGGAGAGCATACGGAACGCTATTGCCGCAATGGCGAGGAAATTGGAGACAAATACACCTGCACTTACGGCTGCCCCGTAAACCAAAGCGGATACGGGATTTGCTCAAAAACAATGATGATGCTTTATCCTTTGATGGAAGCAATTCGAAGCGGCGGGGACTTGGAAAATCTTGGCGGCGACAGCAAATACTCAAAAACGATTGTTTGCCCTGACGGCTGTGTTATCTTCAAGTTGACAGCAAAACCTCTCGGCAATCCCAATTTTCACAAAGGCAAATTCTGGGATTATCCAGATGAAACCACAAAAAATTGAAACTGTGAACGGGGAAAATTTATGCAAGCCATAAAGTTTAAAAAGAATGCTGTTGGGCTTCTAAGAGCTTTTTCTGTTTTCTTTTTTGTAGTTTTCTTTGTTCTGATTATATTTGTTTTTACTCAAGAAAGAAAAATGGCTCTGACGTTTTTGCCTTTTTTTATTGTGATTGAAAGTTTACCAACGTATATTTTTGTTTCAAGTTTTACAAAATGCTGGTTTTATGATTCAGAAAAATTTGTGAAGCGAAAGTTTATTTTTAAGAAAACCGTGTTTTACAAAGAAATCCTTTATTTTAAGAATGAAACTTGCTTTAGTCCTGGTTTTCGCGATTTAAAGCCGAGTTTTTACAAGAGCGGTTTTTTTTACGCTGGCGAATGGGAAGAAAGTTGAGTTTGACATTGTGTGTGAGGCGAGCGAGTTCCTGAAAATGTGGCGGTTGGTTAAAAAAGCGAATCCAAAAGTTCAGCTGATTGAATTGCCAAAATAAAATGGGATATACTTTTTTCAAAGCGGAGATTAGAAGTTATGAGAAAAAGCATTTCTATCAAGAAGTTTTGTGTTTTGGCAATCTTACTTTTGAAAAGCACAATTTGTGTATTCGCGGATATTTGAGCAAAAACACACTGACAGAAGATTTTGCAAATTAGGGAGAGAAAATGAAGACAGTCATAAAGGATTTGCCAGAAATTGCGATTATCGGGAAAGAGGGATTTTGCACAGCAGAGAAAAACATTGTGCAAGAGCTTTGGGCAGATGCTAATGCGCATTTTGGCGAAGTTGCTCCACTTGCCAAAAAGAAATCTGACGGAACTTTGGCAGGCGTTTGGGGCGCAATGAGCGATGAAACAATGTCATTTTTGCCATGGACAAATAACTTTAGCTGTGGCTATTATCTTGCGGGAATTGAAGTTGAATGTGATAAAGACGCTCCTGAGGGCTGGAAAAAATGGATTTTGCCTGCGCGAAAGTATTTGATTGTCGATGTTCAGAGGAAAACTACACGGAAACTTTTTCCAAAGTGGTTCGACAATCTATCCCAGAAATGCAACTGAAACTTTGCGGAGCCTCTTGCGATTTCACAGATGTTGCGACGGGCAAAAACAAACTCTTTTTCCCTGTTGAAGTTTTAGGAGAAAAATTTGGGAGAAAAAATGAATTTTAATCCGAGCAAAAAAGAGATTGACACGGTGAACAAGGCTCTATCTCGCTTCAACGACGAAAAAGCGGGAGCAGACAATCACGAGCTTTTGAACATTGTTGAATACGACGAAAGCGGAAAGGTAATCGCGGGGATTTTGGGCGGAACATATTGGGGCTGGCTTCACATCGACATTCTTTTTGTCGCGGAGAATTTCAGAAAGCAAGGACTCGGCTCAAAGCTTCTCAAGGCTGCCGAAGCGGAGGCAATAAAGAGAGGCTGCCATTCGGCACACGTGGACACGATGTCTTGGCAAGCACCAGAGTTCTACAAAAGCCACGGCTACAAAATAATCAGCGAGCTTGACAATATCCCGAACGGACACAAGAAGTTTCACCTCATCAAAGACTTTTTGCGCTGAACCCCCTCGGAAATATTTTCAGGAAAGCCCGTTCCGACTCACTGGCGGGCTTTGTAAAACCTTACAAACGCCATTCCGACTTCCCGACGGGCTTTGTAAAAATGCGGAAAAACTATTTTATCAAATAATCTACCAAATCCCCGCGACGAGCATAGCAGATTCCGTGTTCTACGCCGAAAAGCTCTTCTGTGCGAGTCTGCGCTTTCTCTTGTGAAAATCCCCAGCCTAGCAAATGCGCTTTGACCTCGCTTTTTGTCCATGAATGTGTTTTCAAGCCCATTTGTGCGCCATAAGTATCCCGCATTTTCTCAAATTTATCCCAGCTGTCGTATCCGCCGAAGTCCTGAAAGCCGTCCAGCCCGTCGCCAACGAAAAGCATGGACATGTTTTGACATGATTCTTGATAAGCACCTGTATAAATGTAGACTGTGTATGTTTCTTCAGTTTCTCCAGAATCAGAGCTGCAAGCGAAAAGCGCAACTGCAAAAGCGAAAATCAATGCCAGAGAAAAATGTTTCATAAAAACTCCTTCTATCTCAAACCCGCTGAATGTAAATGCGTGATTGCGCCTGCAAGTGCGTCGGCGGCGTGGTCGGGCTTTGGTTCGGTCTTTAGGCGCAAGAGGATTTTGACGTACTGCTCCACAAGGGCTTTATCCGCGCTCGCAGTTCCCGTTACAGAAAGCTTTATCGTGTTCGGCGTGTATTCTGTGAGCGGGATTTTCTTCTGCTCGAACAAAAGCGTAACCACTCCCCTCGCCTCCGCCACCGCCATTGCGCTCGTTACGTTTCGGGCGAAAAACAGCGATTCCATACTCGCTTCTTGAGGCTTGAACTCGTCGATTATCGCGCTCAAATTATCGTAAATATACAAAAGCCGCTTGCTCTTTTCCTCGTTGGTGTTCGTTTCAATCACGCCATAAGTTACGAGGTGCGGCACACCGTTCACTGCGTCGATTATGCCGATTCCCGTGTTCGCAAGTCCTGGGTCAATCCCGATTATCCTTATTGTTGACATTGCGCTATTTTAGCAAAATCTTGTATACTTTTTCAATGGACACATTAAACAACAAAAAAGCAGTACTTTCTCAATACGCAACATCGGCAAACTTAAACACACGCATTTCAATTCACGAAAAATATTCCACAAACAAGCTCGGTTTTGCAAGCTGGAATACACGACAAACTTCGTGCAAGTTGCAAGCAGCTGTAATTTGTGATTCAAAATCTGCATTATCTTGAAAGCGGGGAGTTTCTTTTGAAAAGACTTATGTGGCAGTAATAGAATGGTGTCAGAAGGCATTAGCCAGAACAAAGTAATTTGGGGGGAGAAAAATGATATTCGACAGCACTCAAAAACTAATCGGGAAAGGAGCAAATGCAGAAGTATTTTTGTATCACGGTTTTGCCTACAAAGTTTACGATGAATCATATCCTGCCGAATGGATTGCTTTTGAAAAACAACAACAGCAGGCTGTAAACAAGGCTGGACTTTGCCCCGTAAAATATTACGACACAGACAATCCTCACATAATAAAAATGGATTTGGTGCAAGGCGACCAACTGGAAAAATCTGTTTTAAAATTCCCAGAACAGAGTTTTGCACTGCTTTCACGGGCATTCTGTTTTATCCACAAAGCTGCCTCAAGCCGCACGACAATTCCTCCGATTTCAGCAACAGCAGATTTAATGCTTTCTGCACAAGAAAAATCAAAAATTTTACCCATCATAGACCGTCTTTCTCAAAAATATAAAAGCTGTATCTGTCATCTTGATATGCACTTTTTGAACATTATGATTCCTGACAATGCCGAACTCATTGCAGATAAAATCAATTACACAATCATAGACTGGATGAACGCTCGTCTTGCTCCGCCTGTTTTTGATTATGCACGAACTTATGTGATTTTTAATGAGTTTGCAAAAGAAGCCCTGCCGCTTTATAAAGCTGCGGTATGGTCTGATATTCTCTCTCTTGGAGTTTCAGAAGATGATTTTTTTGAAGCGGTCAAAGTCTGCACAGTTTTGCGAAACCACGAAAAATATTCACGGAGGGAAAAATGAATTTTTTTTCTAAGAAAACCACATTAAATGTCATTCCGAACTTTTTTCGGAATCTCTTCGCTCTAAAAAAAATACTGAATCAAGTCCAGCATGACAAACTCTTAATCAGCATATTTTTTCTAATGTCTTTATCGGCGTTTGCACTCGACCCAAGTGCAGACGAATACAGCGCAAAGCCCGTCAGCGTTACGGCTTCTAACACGCTCATCGAAGACGCTCCCGACAAATACGCCGCGGCTAATCTCATCGACAACACATACAAAAGCTGGGCGGGCAAAGGAGTCGGCACGGAGTTCGTTTTTGACTTCAAAAGCGAGATTGAAATCTACGGCATTGCAATCCGAAACGGCTACGGCAGTCTTGGCTATTACCTGAAAAACAACAGAGTCAAAAGCATTAAAATCGCCTCCGAAAAGCAGGAGCTGGGCAGCTACACCCTCCCCGACTCACCCGACCCGCACTGCATTAGCTATCTTGACCACCCTATAAGCGCAAAGCAAATCAAAATCGTAATCACGGAGATTTACAAAGGCACGGAGTTCGACGACACCTGCATTTCTGAAATCACGTTTTTGGACAATCCAAACTATTGCTACGATTCTTATCGCGAAAAAGAGTTCAAATATGACGCTTGGCGGGGAAGATTGTTTGCCGAGATTTACAAAGCACATTCCAAAAAGACCCGCATAGACGCTTTTGGTCGCTGCCAAGCCTACACCACAACCGACTTTGAAGACGACAATCCAAGCTGGGTAACAATTCCCGAACACTTGCACAACGACATTTATCCCGTGGGCTACAGGGGCATGAACAAAAACTACGGCATATTTTTGACGAAAACAGGAGCAGCCGTCGTCGAATGGGAAAGAGATGACCTCACAGATGTCGATTTGCATTTTTACATCTACGACGGAAAATCACTCACTTCCGCCGACGCAAATCCCGCATTCAAGAAGATTGTGGACGCTATGAACGAAATTGTAATCACAAAACTTTGCAATCTGCGCTTTTGGTCGCACGAAAACACGCTTGAATTGCAATACACAAAATATTTTTATGAAGAGTCAAATGAATCAGTCGAAGGACACTTAAAATTTAATTTTGACGGCAACAAGTTCGTCAATGTCTATGAAAAGAAAAAGCACAGCTGGAAATAACAGAAATTACGAAAGTGCATCTTGTTTCTAGAGAAGCCTGCCGCAGCACACACGAAGCATCAGAACAAATCTGGTATGCCATTAAAGGATCTGGAAAACTGCTCCTAGCCGATGACAAAGAAAAAGAGTTCAAGGCTGGAGATGGATTTGCCAACAAAGATAAAAAGTAGCAAACAGGAGAGGGAAAATGAAAAGCAAGTTAATGATTTTTTGCTTTTTCGCAACGCTTACAGCTTTATTTGCAGAAGATTTTGTGCCATTTTCAAAGTCCTTGAATGAAGGCGATGAAATTATATTAAACGGCTCTTTCTGCACTTGGAACGGTTTTCCGCCAAACATCAGATTTATAACCGCTGAAAACAAATTGATTGGCATAGGCAAAGATGAGGATTACAGAAACAAAATAGTAGAGGAAATACTTGCGGTGCAGCGAAAATCGAATGTTTTGTATGAAACACAAGTTACTTTGCGATATATTGGAGAAGCTGATACTTTGTATTATGATAAACCGTTGATGTGTTTTGCTGTAACAAAGATAAAAATCTTAAAGTAGATTCTTCGATTACGCTCAGAATGACGGAAAAGAAGGAGAGGAAAATGAAAAGACTTATCATCATTGTCCCGTTGTTGTTTGTGCTGATTTTTGCCTCTTATGTGCTGTATTTCTTTCTTACTTTTAACGCTTTTGACGCGTGTCCGGATATTCCGCAGCAGAAAAAGTTCTCAAGAAATATCCAGAAGATAGAAAAATACAAGTTCTGGGAAATGGAAAATTTGAGTGCCGCAAAAAACTCAGGACATATGTTTTTCATGGTTGACCCGATTCCCAATACAGCGGAAGAACAGCACAGAATCATAAACTTGTTCGTCGAGAAAAACTTAGATGCAATAACCAGCGATTTTATCTTATCAAGAGAAAATTATGAGCATCTAAGCTACGACATCAATTTTTACAAAGTAAGCAAAGCGCTGCCAAAATATTGGACATCAACCTACGGGGACAAATGGACTCCAAGAGATTTTATAGAAGACCACGATGAAGACTTGCTGCTCACAGTCGAGCTGAACAAAGACTTTTCGATAATCAGGGAAAACCGTTTACGATGCAGCAAGTGATTTCATCTGAAAACCTTCTTCAAATGAAATCACTCACATTTTTCGCTTTATGCCCAGAATGATTCTTTGTCTGAGAACTTGATTTTTACTTCCCACTCATCAGGATTTGAAGACTCACCATCTTCCAACTTGATTCCGAGTTCCTCAAGCCTGCCCTCAAAATCGAAAATCCCCAGAACTTTCTCCTCGTCCTCGTCTTCATCATCGTTATTATGGAAACAGCAGTACTCACCGTTCTCACAAAGGTCACGATACATAAGGCATTCGTGGTCGTCATGCTCATCATCGGTTTCTTCTTCCAATGCGACACAATCATAAAGCTCAATCACTCTGTGCGTGTTTTTGTTCTCTGCAATAATCGAATCATGCACACGTTTCCAATATTTGCCCTCTTCCAGAAGATAAAGATAGTCATCGTCTTTTTCAAAATCATAGGAATCATAAATGTCAAAGCACTCATCACCATAAGCATATTTGCTTCCCTTCGTGAAATAAAACGATCTCACACAACTCAAAACTCTGTCTCCGTTTGTTTCGACAACTTTGTAATAAGATACAGAATTATCGTCATAACTTGTCTCGCTGAAATCCTGAATGAACTCAACCCTCATGTCAAACGGATGGAATTTATCAAAGATTTCCTGAAAGAAATCCTCATCGACATGGTCTATATCCAGACCGTTTCCCTTGTAGCAAGGACAAATCATTTCATTTTCAAGCTTAAAACAGTCGCCATATTCCTTCCAGTCATCATCTTCTGAATTGAAGAAACCGTAGTTTTCTCGGCAATAATCGAAAACCTGTTTTGCCATCTCGCAATCGCCTTTGTTTCCGCCTTTTTTAAACTGCATTGTCACATATCCGTAGCCCGCGCTCATAATTGCACTCCTGTAATTTTATAAAAAAATTATAGCATAATAATCTTTATAAATGAACATGAACAAAATAATTTTCGTTTTATTCTTCTGTGCTATAATATAAAAGAAACTTGCAGAAAGTTCACTTATGGAGGGAAAAAATGAAAAACACGCTAATAATTTTTATCGCACTTGTTTTGTTTGTGTCTTGCAAAAAAATAGATTATAACGACGACACAAACGTCAAAGAAAGCAAAATCCTTGAGCTTGACAACATCACGCTTGACGGAGACAGTTTTATCAAGTTTCCGTTTCTTGACGACAACAAAAAGCCTCTCAGTAAGTACAAATGCACGATTTACGTTCTGTATTTTATGCCGGAGAGCGAAGAAGCACTGCAAGCAATTCCAAAGGAAGAGCTTGAAACAAGCGACCAAATCGGTAGAATTCGGGCTGTCATAAACAAAGACGGCTGGCTCTATATAAAGGGAACGCCGCAAGACGCATGCCTTGTTTTTCACATTGACGACAGCAAAAAAGAAAAGAAATAAACAATAGCAAAACGACAGGAGAAAAAAATGCCACACGTAAAGATAAAATGCTTTTCGGGGCGCACAGACGAGCAAAAACGATTATGCCGATTCCCGTATTCGCAAGACCTGGGTCAATCCCGATTATCCTAGTTGTTGACATTGCGCTATTTTGGCAAAATCTAGTATACTTTTTCAATATTGTATGCTCCTAGAAAAAAGGTACATTTATGAGAAAGCATTTTATCGATAATTTGCGATGGATTGTTATTCTGCTTTTAATTCCTTACCATGCAGCACAATCTTTTAACACATGGGGAGAATTGAATTACATCTGCTTTTCACCAAACAAAATACTAAGCAGTTTTATTGTATTCCTAAGCCCTTACTATATGCCGCTGATGTTTCTTCTGGCTGGAATGAGCACAAAATATGCGCTGAAAAAACGCTCGTACAAACAATTTTTGCTCGAAAGAATAAAAAGGCTGCTTATTCCTTTTGTGTTTGGAACGCTTGCTTTTTGCCCTCTTCTTGCTTATATGGGCGACAAAAATAATTTTGGCTGGACTGGCTCATTTTTTGCGCATTATAAAATCTTTTTTACAAAATACACTGATTTTAGTGGCTTAGACGGCGGTTTTGGTGTCGGACAATTTTGGTTTCTACTTTTTCTTTTTCTAATATCGCTCGTAGGCTCTGCGCTCGCTAAACTTGCAACTTTGATATTCAAAAACAAGCAAAAAGAATTCTGCTTTCCACTTATTTTTCTTTTCTCAATTCCTCTTCCGTTTTTGTATGATTTTTTATCTGTGGGCGGAAAAAGTTTTTCGGAATACTTATATATCTTTTTGCTTGGTTTTTACATTCTTTCTGATGACACAATAATCGAAAAAGCCGCTAAATATAGATATGTAACGTTAGCAATCGGACTCAGCGCAGGCATTTTGAACTGTTTTATGTTTATATGGTCACAAAAAGACTTTGGAAGCGCAAATATAATTGCAAAGGCACTTTGTGAATGGTTTATGTTGCTTTCGCTCATAGGAATTGGAAAGAAAAGCCTTGATTTCAAGGGCAAAGTTTCAACTTTTATCTCGCAGCGTGCATTCCTCATTTTCAGCTTTCATTTTGTATGGATTGTGCTATTTCAATTCTGGCTAAGTTCTTTGCTTGGCGAAAACATAATTTTGCTCTATTTGCTCCCGATTGTGCTATCATATATTGCGACATTCATTTGCGCAGAAGTATCGATAAGATTTCCAGTCTTATGCTTTCTTTTGGGAACAAAAATTAAAGGAGAGGAAAGATGAAAAGCAAGTTAATCACTCTTATCGCAATTTTTTTGCTCACAAGCCTTCTTTCGCCCGCTTTGTCGGCCAGAGGAAACACCTTGCAGGACCATTCAAAAATAAAAGAATTATCCGCTTTCACAATATTGGGCGTGATGAATTTGCGGACGGAAAAAGATTTCTCCTCCGAAGTGAAATACAGGACGCTGAACCACGAGGGCGGAATGAAAGTAAGAGTCTTGGAAATCCTCAAAAGCGACGTGCAGAACGATGAGGAGGGAAAATGGCTTTATGTTCTGCTCACCTCGCCCATGTGGGTTGATAGCGGGGAATGGATAGAAAAGTATCAGAAGTTCTTGATTTTTCTTCCAGATGACACACCAATTTTCGACTTTGAGGAATAAGAAAAATGAAGACCAAAGAAACAATTATCGAACAGCAAAAAGATTTTATTCAGGAAATGAAAGACAAAACTCTCTCTTTCATCAATTCAATTGACAAATCAGAAATTGAAACAATTCTTCTTTCTGGAAGTGTTGCCCGAAGAGATTATTTTCCAGAGAAAAAAGAAAACGGCGAATACAATGGAATGGTTGATTTAATCGTCATGCGCAAAAACGCAAGCAGCGTCACAGCGGAAGATATTTTTGGAGCTAATCAGGAAAGTGGTATTCCTTTTCATTGCTTAAAAATTGACGGTGTTTGGTTTGAGATTTTGTTCACTGACTTTATCGACAAAGAAAAGTTTTCGCATTTTGAAGAGCCAAGAAAATTCTCTGTGCTTGAATCTCAGATTTTATACGACCCGAATAATTCCTATAAAAACGAAATCGAAAAAATAAATCATTTTGCAAAAGATGATTTGAAAAACAATCTGGACAACACTCTTGGCTACATTCACTATCTTGTCTCAGATTACAAAAAAGACCGCTGGTATCGCCGAGGGGCATTCATTCAGCTGCATGAAAACCTTAATACAGCGATAAGAGCAAGCGTGCGGGCTTTGTTTTATCTGAACGGCTTTTACTCTCCGGCAGAAGACCGTGCAATTTATTATTCCCACAGTTTGCAAAAACTCCCGGAAAATTATGCGAAATCAATCGTGCAAGTCTGCAATCAAAACACAGATTCAGAAGAAGATTATTTCAGGCGTGAAAAAATCTTTATGGGCATTGTCGGCTTTATCGAAAAATCAAAATCTTTTTAGCAATCGCTCCGTGCGGGGCATAAAAAACTGTATACGAGGAGAAAACACTCCAAGTGAGTAAAAGTCAATTTGTACACGAGCCGAAAATGCTCCGAGCAGGTAAAAATCAGTTTGTACACGAGCAGAAAACACTCCAAGCGGGCAAAAGTCAATTTGTACACGAGTCGAAAACACTCCAAGCGGGCAAAAGTCAATTTGTACACGAGCAGAAAACACTCCGAGCGAGCAAAAGTCAGTTTGTACACGAGCAGAAAACACTCCGAGCGAGCAAAAGTCAGTTTGTATACGAGCCGAAAATTCTACAAAAGAGAGCGTATACAAAAATTAGTTCAAAGAAGACACGCCAAGTTTTTCAGCAAGCTCCTTCACACGCTCTAGCGGCAAGCGAGAGATAGCAGAAATGCGCTCAATCGAAAGTGTGCCGTCACGCAATAAATCTTGTGCAAAGTCAATTTGAGCCTCTGCTTTTGCCTCTGCCCTCGCCTCTGCCCTTTCTTCTGCTGCGAATTCTTCCATGATTCTACACATTTTCTGCACCCCCGTTGTGTTTTCTTTGAGTTGACGCGTCTTTTCTGCAAGCACTTTGCTTTTCATATCGTCTGCTTTCTTGCAAGAAAAATCGTGCATAAGAGAGCCGACAGCATCGCTTCCTCGATACTTCCCGTTCACATAAATGATATGAGTTCCATCGTTAAAGACATCGTATTCAAGTTCTTGTATTCTGCGCTCAATATGGTACAAAGGTTTGTTTTTGCCGTAAATATCGTTTTCGGTAATGAAAATAACATACGACTCAGGCAATTCGTCAGTGTCCATTCCTGTTACGCTTTCATCTGTGTCCATCATCGCAGAATTGTATCTCGCCCGTCTTGCTCCAGCACCTTCATCGGCTCTCTGGATTTCAATGTCATAAGGTCTTTTCTCGGAATCACGGGCAAAAACATCGAGTCGAACAGAGCGGCTTTTCAAACTTTTTATGACTTTCTGCGCTGTAACTTCGGTAACGGTCAAATCTTTTCCGAGTATCGTTTTTAGCAAATACTCTGTACAAACAATGTCGCCATCAAAAAAGCACGTCATAAAATCGTCGTCCATCAGCGTGAACTCTTGAATACGTGCTAGCATTTTTTCTCTTTTGGCGATTTGCTTTTCGGTCATAATCTTATTTTAGCACGCTTTCAGTTCGTTTTTCAACAAAACCGATTTGCCAATATAAATACTTTCCTCAAAGCATTTTTTCACAAAACTGTATACGAGCCGAAAACACTCCAAGCGGGCAAAAGTCAGTTTGTATACGAGCCAAAAATTCTACAAAACAGAGCGTATACATTTTTTGTTTTTACTGCTATGCTCTTCAGCATTATGATTTATTTTGCGATTATTATGGTTATTGTGCTCATTCGCCTTCTTTCGCAGTATGCGAAAAACGAAAACAAGCACACACTGAAGTATTACAAAAATGAATATCAGGACATTATCAAAAACTCATTTTCTGACAACAAAAAAAATCTTTTGACGCTTCTTCGCGCCTTGCGGTTTTACAACGAGGACAAATACCGACACGCATCGATTTTGCTTTGCTCGCTGCTTTCAAAGTGCAAGACTGAAAACGAAAGATACAGCGTAAATCTTTTTCTTGCGCTCGTAAACTCAGACTTCGGCAACACTGAAAACGCGATTTTAATTTACGAAAACATGGTTGATATCGGAATCGCTGACTCAAGAGTTTTCTCGAATATGCTCATTCTCTACAAAGACAAAGGTGATTACGAAAAGGCGTATAATGCGGGCTTGCGGGCAATTGAGGCTTCTCCTGGAAACAGCAATGCTTATAATAATTTTGCGTATTTTCTTTTTTCTGACGGAAATTATGAAGAGGCGAAAAATTATGCAAAGAAGTGCCTTTCGATAAAAAACAATGCTATCGAGTCAATCACGCTTTTGTACATAATCTACACGCTTGAGGAAAACGAAGAGGAAGCGGAAGTTTACAGAAAAAAGGCGATTGCGAACGGTCGCTCGCAAAAGGAGCTCAAAGAAATTATCGAAAGCTACGTCGGAAAAGAGGAAGAATAAGCCTTTTCCTCCTCTGCCACAAATCTAAAATGCTCACAATCCTCCCAGAAAAGCGCATAGTGTACACTATGCAAGGGTCTTGAAAAAGACCTTTGCACAAAAACTCGCTTGTTGCTCGTTTTTGTGCAAATTAAAAGTTATGGGAGGAATCTTATGAAGAAGATTCTTATTCTTGCAACTATGGCAGCACTTGCCATGGGATTGGTTGGTTGCTCTTCGATGGATGTTCAGGGGCTTGGTCGTTTCACAGTTATTTCTTCAAAGAACGTTGATATTTCTCGTCTTGGCGAGATGCAGCGTTCTGCAGAAAGGGCTGTCACAAAAAATTTGAACGCAAAGGGATTGCTTATCAAGAACAAAAAACTTGATGAAGATCATTATGCTCTTGAAAACGCTTTGGATTCCGCTCTTGAGCAGATTCCAGGCGCAGTCGCTCTCATTGACGCAAAGGTTCAGTATGTTCACAAAAAGAGTATGGGCAAAAAACAGTGGGGATACTATTTTGAGGGAACAGCATTGATTGACAGCTCAATAGTCGGCAAAAACGATACACTTTCTGAAAATGACACAATCTGCTTCATCTCCAACGAAGAAACAGGCGAAACAACTCTCATCAGCGAAGAAGAACTCAATGATTTGATTGCAAAGATGGACAAATAAATCCGATTTGCAATTGATATTTTCAGGCGGCAGATTAGTCTGCCGTTTTTTTTGTGCATTCGCGGGACAAATAAAAAGCCAGCACATTTCTATGCTGGCCTTCAGTTATAAGTTTTGAATGAACAAATTATGCTTCTGGGTCGAAGTCATCTGGATACTCAACAGTTGAGTAAACGTTCTGAACGTCCTCGTCCTCTTCGAGACGGTCGAGCAACTTCTGAACTTTTGCTGCTGTATCCTTGTCGACTGATGTATATGCCATCGGAACCATGTTCACGCCTGCTGACAAAGACTCATAGCCCTTGTTCTGCAATGCTTCAAGAACGCCGTCGAATGAAGCAGGGTCTGTTGTAACAGTGATAACACCATCTTCGTTAACGATGTCGTCAGCACCAGCCTCAAGAGCAACTTCCATCAACTCATCTTCGCTGACTTTCTCTGAATCGTACTCGATAACGCCCTTGCGCTCGAACATACGGCTTACAGAACCAGTTGTTCCGAGATTTCCGTTTGTCTTGTTGAAGATGTTGCGAACGTTAGCAGCAGCGCGGTTCTTGTTGTCTGTCAAAACCTCGACGAGAACTGCAACGCCACCAGCAGCGTATCCTTCATAAACAAGCTCTTCGTAGTTAGCAGCACCAGTCTCGCCAGTACCCTTCTTGATTGCGCGCTCAATGTTGTCTTTCGGCATAGAAGCAGCACGAGCCTTGAGGATTGCTGTACGAAGTCTTGGGTTAGCGTTAGGGTCGCCACCACCCATCTTTGCAGCAATAGAAATTTCTTTAATAAACTTAGTGAAAAGCTGTCCGCGCTTTGCGTCTGCGATTCCCTTAGCGTGTTTAATCGTAGACCATTTACTATGTCCTGACATTGAGAACTCCTTAATTTAGTAGAATACAAGTAAAAAAGAGATTGTGAATCATAGTATCATAATTAAAAATCCATTGTCAATATTTTATTGAAAAATAGCGCGTTTTCCCGCAATCTTTGTTACAAAAGACTCGCTTTTATTTCGTTTTCTTTTTCCCAAACGCAAAAAAAAGCGCGATAAACTTGAGAATTGTAAAAAACGCTTCATAATAGAAGCAAGACAAAAAGGAGTTTTGAGTTTATGTGGAATTTTAGTTTTGTTATCCCCAATATTATTCTTCTCGTGACATTTCTCATCTTTTACTTTTCACAGCCGCATATCCCGATAAGCAAAAACCGCGCTTTTTTGCGCATTCTTTTCGTGGAAATCGCAACAATCATAATAGACGTTATCGCGACGGCGTGCCTT
>CACYWZ010000026.1 GCA_902778325.1 uncultured Spirochaetaceae bacterium | reverse complement strand
AGATCAATGCGAAAATCAAACAGTTTTGACACTCGCAAAAGTTCCGAAAGCAGAAAACAAATGCCTTTGATGCTCGCAAATGTTCCGAAAGCAGAAAACAAATGGTTTTGATGCTCGCAAAAGTTCCGAAAGCGAAAATCAAACGTTTTTGACGCTCGGAAGAGTTCCGAAAGCGAAAATCAAAAGGTTTTGATATTCGGAGAAGTTCCGAAAGCAGAAAACAAATGGTTTTGACATTCGCAGAAGTTCCGAAAGCGAAAAAATAAGATTCGGAAACGAGTTCGGAATGACACAAAAAAATCCCGCAAAAAACTGCGGGACTTTTTGTTGAAAAATCAAAAAAACTTACTCGAACATCTGATAATTTTCAACGAAGCCTGCGAAAATCCAGCCTTCGTTATCAGTGAGATTCCAAATTGGCTCTTCATCAGACCCATCATTTTTCATTTCGCGAACGTGATACCAGACAGCAGATTTTCCGTCGATTTCATCGTTCTCGACTGTCTTTCCGTCAACACTCAGCACAGTCTGATCAGCAACTTTGAAAGCAACATCGCTTGCTGTTCCTGGCTCTTTTCTGACGTTCATCATATCGCCATTGCTTGAAACTCTGACATAAAATCCGTCGACAGACTCTTTTGTGAATGTCTTTGAAGCAGAAGCTGCGTTGAGCTCGTTCTCGTAAGCCTCAAGCATATTCTTAACAGCAGCAGACGGGCTCAATGTCTTTGCATTGACCAAAAGCTCGTTTCTCACGGCGTCATTCTTTGCCTTTTTTGCAAGATTGATGAGCTGCAAAACCTGAACGTCATCGGCGCTAGTTACGATTTTGTCGGCTTTGATGTATTTTGAGCGAACATCGATATAATTAGACAAGTTTGCATCGATTTTCACGAACGCTTTATCAAGGCTTTCATCTTCAAGAACTGCAACGATTGTTCCAGCAGGGATAACAGTAGAGCCCATGCCTGTAATCATCGGAGTGTTATAAATGAGAGTGTCGTCCGCAATGACAACGCCGACAGTTGCGTTCACAGCAAGCATTCCAGTCTGCGCCCAATAATCATCGCGCTCACCATACTTGATTCTGTAGAACTCGCGCTCTTCGATACTGCTTCCGCTCTTTCGCTTTGCTTTTTTCTGCTCGACTTCTCCGTCAGAGTTCAAAACGGCGCTGAGAGCGGTTCCTGCAGGAATATCGACTTTTCCCCAAACCATAATTCCGTCTTCGTTTTCAAGCCAAAGCGCTCCGTTCGGTTTCCAAAGCATAACAGCGCCTGTCGTGCTTGACTCGTTTTTTTCTTTTGCTTGCTGGGCTGCAGCAGGAATTACAACCTCAGAAACGAAATCGTGCTCAGGAACAACTTCCTCATTTGCAGCAGTAGCAACAACATCCTTCTTGCCGCCGCAGCCAGAGAGAAGCACAATACTCGCCGCAAACGACGCGGCAACAATTTTCAGTGTCATTTTCATCGAAAAATCTCCGTCTTGATATGCTTAAAACATACCATAAAAAAAAATGTAAGGTCAATATTTATAAAAAATGCCTAAAAATCGCACGAAATGACACACAATAGTTTTTTTGTTATAATCAAAATTATGAACGATAAGTTTCTTCAAAAAATAAAAGCGGCACGCCCGTATTTCATTCCCGCGCTAATTGCGCTTGAAGCTGTTTTTCTTCTGATTGTAATCGCGTTTACTCTTCACGTCGTGAGTTTGAGAAATATCCGCCCTCCCCTCTCTCTTTCACAAAGCGAGAGCGCTTCCATTTCGCTCATTCGACAAAAAGCGCAAAAAGACGCCCTCGGCGCATCCCTTCGCACAATCCCGTACGAGAGCGCAGAAAGACGCCTTTCGCTAACGGCAGGCTCTGCGATATTGATTGACGCTGAAACAGGCGCAATCCTCTACAAAAAGAACGCTGATGAGAAAATCCCGCCCGCTTCAATGACGAAACTCGTCGTGATGTATATCGTCTTCAAGGAAATCGCCTCCGCTCGAATCTCCTACGACGACATCGTGCCGCTTCCAAAAGAGTGCTGGGCGAAAAATATGCCGCCTGACTCCTCGCTGATGTTTTTGTCAAGCGGACAGACCGTAACAGTCAAAGAGCTTTTGACAGGGCTTGCCGTCGCCTCAGGAAACGATGCGGCTGTGGCTTTGGCGTATTACATTTCAGGAAGTGTTCCAGCCTTTGTTGAGCGAATGAACGCTGAAATAAAAGCGCTCGGACTCTCAGAAACACATTTTGTTGAGCCTTCTGGCTATGACGAGCGGAACATCACCACAGCTGCCGAATTCGCCGCTTTTTCAAGGCGCTACGTCACGGATTTTCCGGATTCAATCAATCTTTTTCATTCCTGCCGCGAGATTTACTATCCGCTTTCAAAAAACTTGAGCGCCCAGAATGCCGCAAAATACGGAGACTCGCTGGCGGTCCACCAGAAAAACACAAATCCGCTTCTCGGTCTTTTGGACGGCGTTGACGGGCTAAAAACGGGCTTTATCTACGAAAGCGGCTACAACCTTGCTCTCACGGCAAAGCGTGACGGAAGAAGGTACATCAGCGTGACGATGAAAGGAGCGGGAAAAGGAAGCCGACAAGGACAGGCGAACCGCGTCAAAGACGGAACAGCGCTCATGGAAATGGCGTTCGCCTCTTACGATATTTTCCGCGACAAAACGCCGCCTGAATGCACAATCCGCGTTCTTGCGAGCAAAACAAAATCGGCAAAACTCGTCTGCGCGCCCTCCTCCGTCTCGCTCACGATTCCGATTGAGTACCGAGGAAGAGTCAGCAAAAGAGTGAGCATTCCGCCCTACATTTTCGGCGAGCAAAAAGCGGGAAGCGTTTTCGGACGCGTCGAATATTATTGCGGAGACGACGTCATCGCCTCATTCCCGCTCATTCTCGACAGGAACACAAAATCTTGTGGAGCGCTCACAAGGGCAATCGACAGATTTTCCGCGCGTTTCATAAAATAAAATATTTTCCCGCGTTTGCTCAAAGCCGCTCCCTAAGCGGAGTCGAAGGGAGCCGAAGCACTGAAACGGCTTCGCTCAATGACCGCCGAGATTTATGTTTTTCAAAAAATGAGAAGAGGCGGCTTTGATTTCGCGATAAAAAACGTCGCTATCGCCTTTTTTGAGTTTTTCAAAAACGTCTTTGACAGGAAAAAGAGAAGGCAAAATGGTCTCAAAGCGCGAAAACTCTTGCTTTGGCGCTTTTTTCTCTGCAAGCGACAATATTTTTTTCACATCGGCAATAAAATCTGAAAGGCAGTTCTCAAACTCATCTTTTTTGAATGAGCGGCACGGATTTTTTTCAGCGCTCTCAAAAAAAGTTTCTCGCATATCGCCGATTTCGCTTTTCTTCAAAAAGTCATCGATATTGCAGACGCTCACGCCCGGAAGCGCCAAGTTCCGCGGGCAAAGAGTGTATGTCTTTTGTCCTTTGTCGAGGGCTTTTGCGATGTTGCTTTCAAACCACCACGCAAACATTTTCATTTTGTCGTCGGTCAAAATCGGATTTCCTTCGTAATCGAGCGCATTGACTGTGTTTGCGCCAAAAAGAGAGCGCACGCCTGAAGTTTCGGCGCTCTGAATGCGGCAAGAAGCGCAATGTGCGCTTTCTTCTGAGGAAGAGCCTTTGACGTGTGTGTTTTTGCTTGAAAAGCCGAGGTCAAGCCCCGCAACAAAGATTTCTTTTGCGCCTGAAAGTCGGGCAAAATCCCATGCTGATGTTGAAACAGAGCCACCAGCTCCAAGTTCGCCTTTTTCAAAAAACTTTTTCTCGAAGTATTTTCCGAGCGGGAAAAGAGAGCCGCCCATCACGATTTTTTTGCAATCAAAGCGAAGAGCGGCAGGATAAACAGCGCCTTCTGCAATCAAAACCGACGACGGGGAAGAAAGTCCTGCGATGTGCCTGAACGCCCAATACTGGGGGTCAACGATAACGATGAAATCAGGCTCGACGCCACAAGCAAGGCAAGAGCGAAGAGCGGTGTCAACGCAAATGACAATCGCTCTTTTTTTGATTTCTCTCAAATGCGGCAAAATTTGTCCAAGGGATGGGCCTGCGGCAAGGACAACAAAAGGAAGCGTGTCGCCGTTTTTCATTTTTGCGCAGTCCTTGAAACGCGCGATTCCGTCCGCATACGCAAAATCACGAAGATTTCGGGTACTGTTTCTGCTCCAAAGTTTTCCGAAGCGCGAAAGTGTTGAATTGTTTATCTCGATTTTTTTGAGATTCCGTTTTATGAGTTCCGAAAGGGAATCGAAATAACTTTGAAAATGGGCTGTTTGGGATTTTTGGGAAAAAATCTGTGCGTCTTCAAGTCCAAAACTTTCAAGGATTGCAACGACTTGTCCCGCCTCTGCTCCGACAGCGAAAACGCAATCTTTGTGCGAAAAGACTTTACTCCAGTCCGTGACGCAAAAAGACGCAAGCAAGTGTCGCACGCTCGGCTCAACGACGACGACGGCGCGCTCTGGAAAGGAAGCGCAAAAAGCAGTGACGGCATAGCCAAGAGCGGGCGCAAAAAAAACGCCTGCGCCTTTTTTTTGGCTCTCGGCATTAACAGCGCTTTGGGCTTCGCGCTCTGGATTGTAGGAGGAATGGAGCAAAAGTGTGCCGTCTTTTGCAGAAAGTGAGCCGTTCTTTGCTGTGAAAATCTCCCAATTTGGAGAATGTCCAAAATCAAGCTCAGAAAAATCTTGAGCGCTTTGTGCGATTTTTGCAAATGCAGTGATTTCAGAACTAATCATTGAGCAAAGTGCTGAAAACCGTGATTGAAAAAGCGAAATGTTTTTTTTCCACAAATCAAAAGGCGTTTTTTTATTCAAGGTAGAGTTCAATCTGCATATTCTCCGTTATTGGCGTTCCTGCGGCAGGACTTTGTGATTTTACATAGCCGTCGCCTTTTATCTGGACTGACAAATCTTTTCGGCGCAAAAGCAACATCAAATCACGCTTTGGAACACCTGTCAAATCTGGCATAGTGTCGCCCAAAACGACAGGCGAACTTGAGGCGATAGAAATGACGCCATTGTGTTCTGCGCTCAAGGCGTTTCCGCGCTGCATTCCAAGGTGGTCAATAATGACGTTTGCCGCTTCGTTTATGACAGGCGCAACAATTCGTCCTGCATACGTTTCGCCTTTCGCCTTTTCAATGACGATGTACAAAATCACTTTCGGATTGTCCGTCGGGAAAATCGCAAGACAGTTTGAAAGATAATCCGTATCGCTGTAACCGCCGTTCACAAGGTCAGCCATTTGCGCAGTTCCTGTTTTTACGCCGATTGATATATCGCGGATATTCGCCCTGCTTCCTGTTCCTGTTTGCGCAACGGTCTCCATATCGCTCAAAATTGTCTGCGTTGTTCTTTCCGAGAACACGGCGTCTTTGTAAACAGGTTTGTGAACAAACAAATCTTTTCCGTCATATGTTGTTATGCGAGAAATAACGGTAAGCTGGACGGGAACGCCCTTGTTTGCAATAGCCGTCGCTGCCTGAACCATCTGCAGAGCCGAAACGCTCAATTCCTGACCGATTGCAATCGTCGGCTTTGAGCGCGCAGACCAGAATCTGTCGTTCTCGTTTTTCACAGAGCCACGGGTTTCGCCCGGAAGTTCGATGCCTGTTTTCTCACCGAAACCAAGAGCGCGAATACGCTCAAGAAAGACGCTTGTAACGATTTTCTCTGTTGCCTGAGCAAAATACTCGTTGCAAGAATATTGCAATGCACCGCGAACATTGAGCCAGCCGTGATGGTCAAGGCAAGTTATGCGGATTTTGTCGTGGTCAAAGATTTTTTCATAGACGCCATCGCAAAGAAAACTGTCAACAGGGGTGACAGAGCCTGTATCGAGCAAAATCGCTGCACTGAAAATCTTGAAGACAGAACCCGGCTCATAAGCGTAAACGGCAGGTCTGTCCATTGTCTGAGCGCTTGTCGCTCTTCCATATTCATTGAGGTCAACGGACGGCAAACTTATATACGACAAGATTTCTCCAGATTTTGAGTCCGCAGCGATAAGCATCATGCTTTCTGCTTGTGTCTCGCGCATTTTTTCAGCGGCAATCTGCTCCAATTTGTGCTGCAAGTTTGCGTCAATCGTAAGAAAAACGTTTTGACCATGGCGGTCTGCTGTTGAATCAGAGGAAATCTGCGGAGAAAGTGTGTCTTGCATTATGTATTCGATTCCGGCAAGTCCAACGCCGTCGCTTCCCATGTAGCCGATTAACTGAGCAGCAAGCGCATTTTCAGGATATACGCGTCCTGGAATGCGCTCAAAGCCTGCAAAATTGAAATTGTTCTGGTCAATGATTTTTTGCAACTCGTCTTGTTCCCGTGTATCAAGGCGCTTTTTTATGTACAAAAAGCTTTTTGACGAATTGGCATTCACGAGTTGCACAATCTCGTACGGGTTCATATCAAGCACTGGCGCTACAGCCTGTGCAAATGAATCGACATCTTTTATGTCGCGAGGAGTTACGATGAAATGATAGAAATTTGTTTGAACTGCAAGATGCTTTCCGTTTCTGTCAACAATAGAGCCGCGCTCTTGCATAGATGGAATGCTTTGAACATCTACACTCGGCGTAAGCGCGAGTTTTATATATTTTAGATAAGTGAAAACAAGCGCCAAAAGCAGAACTATATTAAAAATCCAAACCCTGATACTGCCGAAGAATTTGTTCATTTAAAGACAACCTTTCCCAATATATTGTTAATCGGAACAAAACCGTAGCTTCTAGAGTCGACGGAAACTTCCGTGTTATCTCCAAGCACAAGAACAGAGCCTTCATTCACAAAAGAAGAATCTTTCATACGATAAAATTGTTCCGCTGTAAGAGGAACTCGCTCTCCGTTCAAAACCAGATTATAACCAGAGAGCGCGGAATATTCTAGAGTTGTGCCCTCTGTTGCAGCGACACGCTTCACAACCATATTTCCGCTTCGCATAAAAACAACAATATCGCCAACTTTTGGCTCTCCCCAACGAACAAGAAGCGAGTCGCCAAAGGGCTTATCAATGCCATAAGCAAGTTTATTCACTATAAGCATTTCGCCATTTTGTATTGTTGGTTGCATCGAATTTCCAGAAACGTGAACAATGTCCAAAACAAAAAATTTGAGAAACGCACCAATAAAAAGACCTGCAAGAACAGGGAGCACTATCTTTGTATCTGCCTTTTTTTCCATAGTTTTCAATATTGTAAACTCACAGCCTCTTTGTGTCGATATAAAATATTATGCAAATTATCTCTTATTATGGAAATATTTCTTCAGCACAAAAAGAAGATTATGCAGAATATAAAAATTATCGCCCTGAGCGCCGCTTAACAGGCACTTCAAAGACTTATCGTGTTGGTTCAATCTACTCTTTTCAAGGTTTTTCTTCTCAAAAAGAAACACCGTCGAAAGAACTTTCAATAGATTTTTCATTTATTACAAGTTTTTTCAAGTACCTTTTTGTTATTGCAGTTTCTCTTGCACTCCCTGTTTGGATTTTTTTCAACACAGAGCCGGAAACAGAAAATCTTGCAATGCTCTCACTATCTCCTTTCAATTCAGAGCAAATGCAATTTCTTGACAAAGCAATGGAAAATTTTGCGTTCAATATGGAAGGGCTTGTTGACTCTGACGGCAATATTTTGGATTCTGAGGGAAATGCGATTATCACAACGCCTTCATTCCGAGAGCCTGTCGAGTTCAGAGAATACATAGTGAAAAATGGAGACACTATAAGCGGCATTACAAAAAGCGAAGGGCTTTCCAATGTTTCAACACTGATAGGCATAAACGAAATCTCAAATGTGCGCTCACTCAAAAGTGGACAGAAATTAAAAATACCGTCGATGGACGGGCTTTTGTATTCTGTAAAAGAAGGCGAAACGCTTGCAAGCCTTTCAGTGCGTTATGGCGTTACGGTCGAAGATTTTTTGGACGTCAACGACTTGGAAAGCCAAGAATTGTATACAGGGCAAAAACTTTTTGTTCCAGGCGCAAAACTTGACAATACAACGCTCCACTCCGCTCTTGGAGACCTATTTATGGTTCCGCTTGCAAGAAGTTACACGCTTTCTTCAAAATTTGGTCCTCGCGTTGCGCCTGCCGACGTGAAGACAGGACGCGTATCAATCCATACAGGAATCGATATGGCTGTTCCACAGGGAACGCCAATCCGCGCTTCAATGGCGGGAAAAATTGTTTATGCTGGATACTCGCCTATCTACGGAAACTATGTTATAATAAAGCACGGCAACGGTTATCAAACACTTTATGCACACATGTACAAGATTCTTGTGAGCATAAATCAAAGCGTAAATCAAGGAGCGCAAATCGGGCTTGTTGGTTCAACAGGATATTCAACAGGTCCTCATCTACATTTTGGCGTTTATAAAAACGGAAAGCTCATTGACCCGCTTTCCGTTCTCAACAAAAACTGACCGATTGCCATGGGAGTTACTTTTATGGATTCAGTCGCTGTTTGCCGCGGTTGCGGAAGATTGCTTGAGAAAGATTTTATCTATTGCCCTTGGTGCGGAATGGAGCGAAATTCCGTTGATGGCGAAGAAATTATGGACGGAGTTTTTGACAAACTTGAAAATATGGCAGAGGCTGGACACGAAAAAAGAGTCAAAGCCATAAAAAATAAACTTGATTCACTTGAAAGCGAACTGAACAACCTTGTTTCTTTGGGAGCAGAAGCGAAAAAATGAATGCGAGATTAAAAGCATTTCGCGCTTTTTCATCATTGCTTTTTCTTGCCTCATCAGTTGTTCCTGCAAAAGCGCTTGTGTCTTTTTCTAATCTCGATTTGAATGCTGACGATGAGATTCTTTTCACAACCGAACAAAATATTCCTGGTGTTCCCGTCTACAAAACAATTGTAAGAGCAAATGTCAAAGAAGACGAAAGCGATTTTTCGCTGTTAACGTGTTTTCCTGAAAAAATCGAAGTCACAAATGAAGGGAAAACACTTGATATACGAAACCGCTTCGGACAAGCGCGCTACGATTTTTCAACCAGCACACTGAGTTGGATTTCGCAAACACAACAACTCGACAGCACATTCTCAAGAACACAAGATGCACAAAAAAGCCCTGACGGGAAGTGGCTTTGCTACATAAGAAAAACTGGGAGTGCGACAGGCGACCTTGTGCTAAAAAATCTTGCAACAGGCTCAAAAACACCAATCGCAAGAAACATCAGGTTTTCTTATGAAAAAGTCCCTGTGAAATGGGCTCCAGACAGTGCTCTTCTTATCTATGAGCACGATGATTCGCTGTATTTTGTTCAGCCAGAAGACGCATTCAGCAAATTGCTTTTGCCTGAAACAATACGAAAAATCGGACAAGGAACAATCAATTCAATTTCGTGGACAAACGAAAAACAATTTTTCTACATAAACGGAGATTTAATCTACCGAATAAGCGAAAACGGTCTTTACACGCGCTCTCTTTATTCCTCGCTAATCGGAATCGGAAGCGCGGCAGCTCGTCTTTCCTACCAATTCAATAGCGATGAAGATTGCTTTTGGGCAAGCCCGCGCGGAAACGCAATTGTGCTTTGCCAAAAAAAACGCAATTTCACATATGCGCGCATTTCAAGAACAGACTTCGACTTTGTGCAGCCAATTTTCACCGTGCCATTCAATGACCCGAAAGGTACTCTTTTTGACACACAAGTTCTTTGGACACCGCTTTCGTTCGATGGCTCTGGCGAAGAAAAGCCGATTTTCTGGACAAGTTTGATTTCCTCAGATGACGGCCGCTTATTGTCAAAAGTCTACAAAATGGACAAAACACTGCAGCTCATCACCGACGTTTCAGGCGGAATAAAGCCAAAAGTTTCGCCAGACGCGCTTTATATGGCGTTTTCGTCCGAAAAAAACTTGTACGTCTACAATCTTCGCACCTGCACACTAAAAGCAACCCTCAAGGGAGAGCGCATCTATTCATTCGACTGGAAAGACAAAACGACGCTCGTTGTCGGAGGCGAGAACACAGTCAGGACTTTCTCTGTTTCAGGTGAAAAAGGCAGCGAGAAGATTTTGTTTCTCTCATCAGCCGAAAATGCTTTTTGGGACGCTCAAGGCTCAAAGATTGTTGCAAAAAACTACGGGCGACTTTTCCTTTTTAATCCACAACGAAATACTTGGTCAATCGCTCCAGAAGCATCTCAAAATTTGGAGCACAACATTCAAAACGGCAGATACAGAGTGTTCGAAGGCGAATCATTCAGTCACAATTTTTCAAACGCGATTTACGTCAGAACTCTTTCTGGAACACCAAAGAACCGAATAATTTTTGGAAGCGACAAAGCCGAAGACGCCAAAACAAAAGAAAGCAAGAGAGTTGCAATCGTCTTCGATGCGCTCGACAACGCTTCAGGCATTCCAGACATTCTAAAAACGCTTGATGACTACTCGCTAAAAGCCACATTCTTCATCAATGGCGAGTTCGTTCGACGATATCCATCTGAGCTAAAGCAAATCATCGGACGCGGACACGAATGCGCCTCAATGTTCTACACAGCAAGCGACCTCACGGAACAATACGGTTTCGTCATCGATTCAGACTTCATAAAACGAGGACTTGCGCGCGAAGAAGACGAGTTTTTCGACAGAACACAAAGCGAGCTCTCACTTTTCTGGCACGCTCCTTTTTACAAAGCAAACGACGAGATGAAGGCTGCCGCAAAAGAGGCAGGCTACACATATATCGAAGCCGATTATCACGGACTCGACACTATGAGTTTTGAAGAATGCTACAAAAAGAAAAAGCAATATTACAGCGCAGGCGAAATAATCGAAGAATACACAAAAAACATTCACGACACGGCGGTTCTTGCTGTCAGCACAGGGCTTTCATCAGGAAGCCGCTCTGATTATCTTTTCGAGCATCTAGACCTTCTCATCGCCGCAGTTCTCGACAAAGGCTACGACATCGTTACAGTGAAATCTCTTTATTCAAAATAAGTTTTGACTTTCTCACTTCATCAAATCTTCTCTCGTGGAAGTTTTGACTTTTACGAGTCATCTAAAATGTTGTCGTGGAAGTTTTGACTTTTGAGCGATTTACAAAAAGACAATAAAAATCAATTTTGACTTTCTCTGACTTGACACAAAAACATGCCGTGGAAGTTTTGACTTTTTCACTTTTTGCGTGATTTGGAGGAAAATCAGTTTTGACTTTGTTCCAATTCACTCAAAAAATATCAAAATCAGTTTTGACTTTCCCTGTTTTGGCTCAAAGACAGAGCGTGGAAGTTTTGACTTTGATATTTTTCAAAAAAGCGCAAAAAACACAAAAAAAATCTCCAAAAGTGTAAAGTCCAAAAATACAAAGTCGATAATAAAATTACAAGATGAAAGTTTTTTGAGTTGTAAAAAATCATCCAGACATCTCAGAAAAGATAATTGCCCAATTTATTCGCTTTCATCAAAGTTGAAAAACGTGTGAGGTTTTTCAACTTTTTTTTTGCCTTTACTCATACGCCCTTTTCTCCGATATTAACAAAAGGAAAGAAGAATGAATACATATAAAGTCGCGGATATAAAATCAGATTCTCGTTTCACAGATGTTGTTTTTCTTGACAAATCGTTTTTGCTTCTTGACCCGATTGTGCCATTTTCATCAAGTCTAAAGTCAATGCTGAGCAAATGGTATTTTACCGATGTGTTCTCAAACGGCATTCTGCGCGAAGTTCAAGACTGTTATGAGGAAGAAGAGGACGAAGAAGAGCAGCTGCCAATTGCTATTCTTGCCGATGTCATTTCGTCTGCAAATCAGGAAATTGAAAACTCAGGCGATGATGAGCAGACTCGCCTTGCAATCGCAAAGAAGATTTTTGACAAATATTTGCTTTACATCACCGCTGTCTACACACGCTATGCGACGCACAAAACGTTTGAAAAAGAAGATATTGCCTCAGCAGTCCGCGATTTGATTGCATACATAAAGTCAAACAAGAAATATATATTGCGCATTATTCCAGTGCAGAAAAACAATCCGAAGGACTTTCTTGTTCTTCACAGTTTGCGCTCAACGATTATCGCGATAACTGTCGGTATTGAGATGAGACTGACAAATAGCCGACTTATTGAGCTTGGTATTTCTTGTCTTTTGCACGAAATCGGAATGTTGCGCCTTCCGCCACAGCTCTACATTAACGAAAAGCCATTTTCAGTTTCTGAGCGCACAAAAATAAAGACACATCCTCTCATCGGCTACCAGATTTTGAGCGCGGCAGAGTTCTCTGCGAATATCTTGGGAGGTGTTTTGCAGCACCACGAAACTGAAAGCGGAACAGGATACCCGCAGCAGCTCACGAGCGAGAAAATCACGCTTTACGCAAAGATTATTTCTGTCGCTTGCACTTTTGAGGCGATTACAGCGGAGAGAGAGCACAAAGTCGCGCGCTCATCTTATGAGGCGATGATTGAAATGATGAGGAACGAGAGTAAAGCGTATAATCCTGATGTTATAAAAGCACTTATTCATTGTATGAGTCTCTTCCCTATTGGCGCGTATGTTTATCTCATCAACGGAAAAATTGCGCAGGTTGTTGATGTAACACCAGGCGCGCCAAGGAATCCAGTTGTGCAGATTGTGAACGAAACAACAGATGATGGAAGACCAATCAAAGTCCAGACAAACGACAAGGACTTGAAGATTATGAGAGTCTTAAACAAAGAGGAAGTGAACGATATTCTTGGCATTAAAAAATAATCCGCTCCATATTAAAATCCCCTCTCCTGCTCGGAAAGGGGATTTTTTTGTTCAATCACTGATATGTCTTGAGCTTTCTACTTTTTCTTTCCGCCCAAGCCCTTCAAAAGTGAACCAGCAGCGTTTTTGAGGGCATCTGTAGCCTCTTCTGCCTTATCACCCATGGCATTCTGGATTTCATCGCTGATAGCGTCCTGAGCCTTTTTTGTAGCCTCCTTCGCGGCTTCACTAGCTGCTTCTTTTGCAGCTTCTTTCACCTCAGAAACTTTTTGTTCTGCGACACCTTTGAGTTGCTTCATGACTTCCTGCTTTCTCTTTTCAAGAAGTTGCTGAATGTCTGAAACCCTCATATTCTGAATATCTATGTCGCTTTCAATCCCAAGGAACTCTTTTGCTTTTGCAACAACCGTATTTGAAGAGTCATTCAATTCTTTCTGAATGCGCTCCAAAGCGGCATTCTTTGCATCACGACCAATATTCATTATCACCGTCTTGAGCGCATTTGAAAACTGCTGGGCATAGTTTCCGTTTACATTAAAGAAAACTCCAGAATCTTTTGCATAGCCCATATCATAGCCAAAACTCAGCGAATCAATGGCTTCAAGACCTTGTCGATAATACTTTGTGACAAATTCATTAGGAAAGCCATCCGTCGTAAGAGCAACAGGATTCAAAACAACTGAACCATCAGCATTAAAGCCATTTTCTACGACTGTGCCTTTCAAAGAAAGAACTGCACTTCCGTTTATTGAAGGAATTCCGCTCTTTGAAACGATTGAAGAGCCATCTATAGACGCTGTGAAACCACTACCAGTATAAGAAACTGAAACAAGCGGTTCACTGGACTTTTTTCTTGTGTCTACAACAATTGAAGCAGAATGATTGATGTTAGAATAATCAAAAGAACCGTTAAACTTTAACGGAATGTTTCGCACATCCTGGTCATTCGTAAGCTCTGTAATTTCAGCTTTAAAACCAGTGCCAGAAACGTAAATACGCTGAATGAGGAATGAAGGATATGTTGCACCATACCAGAAAGTCGTTCCCTCAAGGCGTTTGTGCTGCTTTTTTGGCGTTTTTGGAGTTTTTTTTGCATTTATTTCATCAGCCTTGGCCTTAAGTGTTTTTGCAGTAGAAAGAGCCTTCATTGCATAAGGATAATACTTTCCCATAAGACTATAACCAACTGTATTTATTGCTGTTGCCATAAGAGTGTCTGCATTCTTTATAGCACCAGTTATAGTCGTAAGCCTTTCCTTTGCAAAATCATAGTCTGCTTGAACAGCATCTGTTACAGCTTGCGAAATATCTTTTACTGTCTGCCCGTCAGTCTTAACCTCATCTACAAGAGTCTGGCTCGTGTTCTTAATAGTTTTTCCCTGCTCAATAGCCGCATTTATCTTTACAAGTGTGTCTTGAAGTTCTTCCAAACTCATATTGCGATTGACCTTTATGGTCTGAAGATTTTTTACGCTTTGAGCAAACTCGTTTACGGTGAGCTCAAGTTCATCTGGCTTTGCTTTCCATTTGTCAACAATAGACTGTGTTGTTTCCAAAGCATTCTGCACCGTCTCAGGAGATTTTATGTTTGACTTGATATTTGCAACAATACTGTCAACATCACTTCCGCCAAGCAAATCAGCAGCCTGATATTTGAGAGAATCAGCAGCAGAATTAAGTCGAGATTTTACGTTTTTTGAAAAAGCACTTTCTTCAGCAGGCGCTTTTTTCGGAGCTTTTTGCTTTTTCACGAGTTCACAACTTGTACTGCGGTCTGTATTGAATGCCATATCAGATGCTTCAAGGTTCTGCGCAACAAAATTTCCTCGCAAAAGCTGAACAAAGTTAAAGTCCAACTGGATTTTCCCTACTTCGAACAGGTTTTTATAAAACGAATCCTTATTACCAACAGCAAGATTCCCGATTGTAACTCTCGTGCTCAAAATGCTCAAATCCACGTAGCCAACGTCTGTCTTGGCACCAAAAGCCGCCTCACAGCCAGAGCGTATGGCTTTTTTCAGAAGTGGATTCTTAAAAGTCTGAACAGCTATTACAAGGGCGGCAATTACAGCAACTACCACCGCAAGAGGAACAAGTTTGAGCGTCATCTTTTGCTTTTTGATTTCCTTTGCAAGAGCTACATAGCGCTTAATCTCTGCTTTGGAAAACGTGCTTTCGTTTGGGACTGCAAAACGCTCAGGATGCTTTGGGTTTCCGCCTTGAACAAAAAGGTCTGAAACGCTTTGCTTGTCGCCAGCAATATATAATTTGTTAAGGATTTTATTCTTCAATGCCCGCTGTGTATATGTCTTTTTGAACAAGGCAGGAAGTTTTTTTCTGCTCTCAGTTTTTTCTTCCGCCGCCACGCTCTTTTTTTCTGTGGCAGCAACTTCTTTAGAAACAACTTTTTCTTCGCCAGAAGACTCGTTTTTATTATCTATATCCAAACCTTTTTCATTATCCTGCATTCTAATCCTCCAGCCCCTGCACAATTTCCGTAATCTTTCGCACAAGAGGTATTTTTGTAACAACAGCGCTCACAGTCTTCACAAACGAAGAGTTTTTAACCCATTCGCCAATAATCTTGCGCCACAACCACACAAAAACCATCGCAACAATAAAAAGCGGAATATAAATCGCCAAAGAACACACAAGACTGCCCATAACCACAGTATTGTGAAGCATAAGAAATGATACAAAAGGAACATTCAGCGCCTTTGTGTAAAATGGAATAAGATTTTGAGCGGTTAAGATTTTATAGCCAACAGAATGAAAAATAGGGTCGACAAAAATTGTGAGCATCGAGGACGCAAACATTGTAATCACAAGAACACCGCGTTGTATCCGCATAAAAAAAATAAAAACAAAAAGAATAAGCCACAAAAGATTACCTTTCGGTAAAAATCCCAACATAACTCCGCAAGCAAAAGCATGCGCAATCTCTGCAGGTGCCGTATTAGAACTCAAAGCACGAATAAGTTTCACAAAATGTTTCAGCATAATAAAAATTATATAACCTCTTTAAACTAAAATAAATAGAAAAGAGAAAAATAATATATTACATAACTAAAATCCCCTCTCCTGTTCGGAAAGGGGATTTTGCCACTTAAAAAAGAAGTTTGCTCATCAGCTAAAAAGCATACGGAGTTTTTCGGCTTCCGCTTTGAAATCATCATCGATAACAGGCGGGTGCTCAGTGAAGTAAAGGATTTGCTGCAATTCCTCGCTGTTGCGAACTCCCCAAACAGGCACAACGCTGTCAAACTGGTTCAAGAAACCGAACGCAATCGGGATATTCGAGATGATACCGCCGTTTAATGGCTGCATCGCGATAACCCCGATTTCCTTTTCTTCACACTGCTTGACAATACGGCGAGCCTCGTCGCTCGAAAGAACGTTGAACGAAAGCTGCACAGTTTCAAACAATCCGCTATGCACAGCAATGTCCGCAATCTCAAGCGATTCAGTTACAATGCCAATATGACGAGCAAGCCCTTGGTTTTTCGCGCTCAAAAGCGATTTGTAAAGTGCTGAATCCGCAGAAGAAACAACGTCTTTTTCTGGGTTTTCAAGCTGAAAAACATCGACGTAATCTGTCTTTAGGGCTTCAAGACTCTCCTTCAAATCATCGATGAGAGCCTCTGCTCCTTTGGACGTGGACTTGGTAGACAAAAACACATCGCTTCTCATTCCCTTGAGAGCGTTTCCGAGTCGCTGCTCGCTCAAAACTGTGTCGTGCGCAGTGTCGAAGAAGTTCACGCCTCCCTCATACGCCTTATGCACGAGTTGACTCGCCTCTTCATCGCTTGCCACCTCGCCCAAGCTCATTGCGCCGAACGCCGTATGGCTCACGAGCATATCTGTTCCACCAAGTGCCACAAAGTCCATCTTTTACTCCAATACTTATGCTTTTAGAACAGGCTTATAGTTCTTGATGCTGCTCTGGATTTTTGCAACCAAGTCACCAAGAGCAACGCGTTCCTGCTCCATTGAGTCACGGTAGCGGATAGTTACAGTGTTATAAAGCTCGTTCGGAGTTCCGTCTTCTTTCTTCTCAAGAATAGTATCGTAGTCAACAGTAACGCAGAACGGTGTTCCAACCTCGTCCTGACGGCGATAGCGCTTTCCGACAGAACCAGAAGTATCGTAATCTGTAACAAAATCTTCCTTGAGCAAGTGCTGGATTTCCTTTGCCTTTTCTGCCAAGCCGTCTTTCTTCATCAATGGCAAAACAGCGACAGTGATTGGTGCTAAGCGCGGGTCAAGGTGAAGAACTGTGCGGTAATCTTCCTTGCCGTCTGTACCGACGTTCTGCTCTTCGTATGCTTCGCAGAGGAACATCAAGAAGTTGCGGTTCAAACCTGCTGAAGTCTCAACAACATACGGAACATACTTCTTGTTTCCGTCGTCCTGGTCGATGTACTGCAAATCTTTCTTTGAGTATTCCATGTGCTGGCTCAAATCGAAGTCTGTGCGGCTGTGGATACCCTCAACCTCCTCAAAACCAATCGGGAAGTTGTATGTGATGTCGTAAGCGTCTTTTGCGTAGTGAGCGAGCTTGTCGTGATGGTGCCACTTGAGGTTCTTCTCGGCAATACCGTACTTGAGGTAGAAGCCCCAGCGCTCCTTTCTCCATCGCTCGAATGTTTCGTCCTCAGTTCCTGGCTTGCAGAAATACTCCATTTCCATCTGCTCGAACTCGCAAGTGCGGAAGATGAAGTTTTTGAAGATGATTTCGTTGCGGAAAGATTTTCCGACCTGAGCGACACCGAACGGCACTTTGAGGCGGTTAGACTGAACAATGCTCTTGAAATCAGTGAAAATACCCTGACAAGTTTCAGGGCGCAAATAGATAAGGTGGCTCTCGTCAGCGATTGGTCCCTGATAAGTCTTGAACATCAAGTTGAACTCACGAACAGCTGTGTATTTTCTCTCTTTGCTGTGGCAAGTCGGACAGTCAATATGCTCGTCGATAAAAGCCTTCATCTCTTCGTGGCTCATCGTGTCCGCAGGCTTTTCCAGAGTGAAGTTGTTCTGAGCGCACCAGTCCTCAATGAGTTTGTCAGCACGGTGTCGCGCCTGACACTCCAAGCAGTCAACCATCGGGTCAGAGAAGTGGTCAACGTGGCCTGAAGCCTTCCAAGTTGTGTGGTGCTGGAAAATCGCAGAATCCAAACCGACGACATCGTCGTGAAGCTGCGTCATATAATGCCACCAAGCATTCTGAATGTTGCGCTTGAAGTCAACACCCAAAGGACCGTAATCCCACGCGCCAGCCTGTCCGCCGTAAATCTCAGAAGCCTGATAGACGAAGCCGCGTCTTTTGCAAAGGCTTATGATTTTGTCCAATGTACATTCGTGATTGTCTGCCATTTATTTTATCTCCAATAGATTTTCTTTCCGCTTCTGCCGCTTTTGAAAGTGTGAACGGGAAGTTGATGAGATAAAGAGTAGCACAAAGCGCAAAAAATTGCTACACCACCGCTTTTTTGTCAGGGACTGCAAAAAAAAAATTGTATACGCTTCTTTCAATAGAAAAAGTGAGTCGTATACAATATGTATATGAGCAAAAAACACGCTGGGCGAGTCGTATACAAACTGTATATTTTCTATCAATAGAAAAATCTGGTCGTATACAATATGTATATTCAAAGAAAACACTCAAAGTCGAGCCGTATACAATATGTATATTGCTTGCCTGAAGCGTTTTTGAGTCGTATACAATGTGTACACGGGCAGAAAATTCTACAAATCAGAGCGTATACAATTCAGTTGTCGTGGTGAAAGGCTTCGATTTGTGGGCGGATTTTTAGGAACGCGTCAACAAGAACGGGGTCAAAGTGCGTGCCAGACTCGTGCGCGATGATGTCGAAAGCGCTCGCAGACTTTATCGAAAACTTGTAGGAGCGTTTTGAAACAAGGGCGTCGAACACATCAACAACCGCCATAATGCGGGCGCAAAGCGGGATTTCGTTTCCGATAAGCCCGTCGGGATAGCCCTGCCCGTCGAATCTCTCGTGATGATAGTTCGCAACATTTTCAGCCATCTCGATAAGACGGCGGTTTTTGCTTTCGGCAAGGATTTTTCCTGCGATTTCGCGCCCAAAAACAGTGTGCATTTTCATTATCTCGAACTCTTCTTTCGTGAGCGCGTCGGTCTTGTTCAATATCGTGTCGGAGATTTTGATTTTGCCGATGTCGTGCATGAGCGAGGCGTCGCCCATAAGAGTGATGAAATCTTCGTCGATTTCTTCGGGGAAAAGATGGTTCTCAAAAAGGTATTTTGACAAAAGGACGGCATAAACTTTCGTGTTCCGAACATGCTCGCCAGTGCATTCATCACGGCTTTCAATCATCGTCGCAAGGTTTTCGATGATGTTCTCCTGCATTTTTATTAGCTCATGGGTTTGGCTTTCGATGACTTGTGTCTGCTCTTTAAGTTTGTTTTCGAGTTTGTCGTGATACTCTGCAAGCACACTTCGGTTTTCTTCGAGGAGCTGCGTGTATGCTGCCAATTTTCTTCGGCGCATTATGTTTTCTGCATATCCGACGAAAAGAAGGGTGATTTCAGTGAGAACAATAAGGATTTTCAAGAAAAGTTTTGTGCGAACGCGTCGGAAAAGCTCGTTTTTGTGGAATATCAAGACAGCAAAGTAATCGTTTTTGACGCACTTGTGGAAAATGTTGCACTCCTCTCCCACCATTTCCATGTTTATGTAGCCTGAGCCTCCGCGCTGAACTGTTCCCATGAGAATACGAAGATTGTCCAAGAAATCGTATTCATCACGAAGGAAGGGCACATTTTTGTCGCCAAACTCTGCGACTATTTTTCCTGTGCGGCTTATGATTACTCCCCAAACATTTTCGCCGATTGCAACATCTTTGAGCCTTTCGCGAAAATCGTCGAGATACACTTCAAAGGCGACAACGCTTTTTTTGTCCTGAAGCTGCTTTGAGGCGCACAAGACAAGTGTTTTTTCTCTTCCGACTTCGTTTATTGTCAGAACAGCGCTCCCGTTTGCGGCACGGGCATATTTGTACCATGATTTTTCTTCAACGTTTTCGATTTCTTTGTCTATTGAGTCTCCGCCATTGTAAAGGTTTCCGTCGACAAAAGCATAAAAGCCGCCTTTGAGCGAGCTTTCTCTGAAATATGAAATATAGTAGGCGTTTTTTTCGTGAAGGAACTCGTTTATTGCATCAGTTCTTTTTGCCCAGATTAAGCGCTCGACGCCTTGAGAAACAACTTCGCACGAGTTCTGAGTTTCTGTCAAAAAGGTTTCAAATGTATTTGCAACTTTGTTCAGTTCTGAATAACCAGCATTTTCTTCATCGTTGTTTGCAGAACTTAAAAACCAAAAAACAATACACACAATCACGGAGACAAGCACCGCGAAAGAACCAACGACTGTAAAAACAAGAGATTTTATGCTTTCTTGAACTTTTATTTTTGAGTAATCACTTTTAGTTGTCAACTTTTTTCACCAATAAAGCCAGAGCCTCCAAAAAGGCTTTGAACTCTCCCGATGTTGAGATTATAACATATACTCTTTAAATTTTTCTAGCATTGACACAAAAAAAGCCCTCAAGTCATAAAGGCTCAAGGGCTTTTAGCGCTAAAAATTACAAAAGATTAGTTCTTAACCGTGAGATTAATAGAATAAGAGTTCGTAACAGTGCCGTATGTTCCGACAATGCTAATCGTATAGACACCAGAATCAAGTATAGCAGAAACTTCGACAGCCTCACCGAGTGTAATCGGATTAGACGTCGTGACAGCGATATTCGTTCTGTCAGTATTATCGATGCTGATTTTCACATAATTGTATTTCCATTTTGAATCAGCAGGGAGTTTGAACGAAACTTTCGTGTCACCTACAACAGTTTCTGCCGTCGCCTGTGTTGTGTTAGAAGATTCTTCCAACTCAACAGCGGTTGCAGATGATTCGTTAACTTTTGTTGTCGAAATGCTAATCCAATTGGTCAAAATCTTGTAATCGTCTCCGTTGATGACAACGACTTGTGAAGTTGAGCCGACAGCCTTCAAGTTGAGGTTTGCAAAGCCCTTGTACGACTCTTCTTTGTCCCAAGGCTTAGATTTGTCTGAGTTCAGCCAGAGCCAGCCTGTAGCAATGCCGTCTTTCTTTTTGTTAACGACAGTCGGGTTTCCGTTTCCGCACTTGTTTGCTGCTGTTGCATCATATTGAGCATTTGAAATATCGACAATGCTTATTCCATTTTCAGCATCTCTTGTGTAATACTCTCGAATGTAATTCACGCCAGAAGTGCTTGCACTGCCCCCGCTGTAGAATGTTCCGCCATTCAAATCGTACTTGATTCTGAACAAATTAACCGATGACGCGAATGGCAAATAGCCATCTGCAGCAGCGTGAGTCAAATCAAGATAAGTGTAAGCAGATTCGCCCGCATCGTTAACAGCGCGAATACGTGCATAATATCGCTTTCCAAGTTCAAGCAAGAACTCTGCGTGCTGGCTTCCTGAAAGAAGTGATGAAGGATTTGTGCTGTCGCTCTGGAAGCGAATTACATTGCCAGCTGTCGTTGTCCAATAGCTAGCGGCGTTATAAGTTGTGACACCAGAAGTGAACCAAGAAGTATCGCTCATTGAAGAAAGATTGCTTTCTTCAAATTTGTCAGCAAGTTCTGCGATGTCAATCTCAAAGTATTTTTCATTGTTAGACTCATCTGTCCAATTGAAATCAGCAACATATCGATTGAGATACTGCGACATATCTGCATAAGTTGCCATTCCTTTTTCGCTTCCCTTGTATTGAGCAAAGAAGGCTGTCGGAGCTTTTGGTGTTGTTCCAATGATGTTTGGAATATCCACGTTTTGAACGAGACTCTGTCCAGGATAAATCTTTATGATGTCGCTCCAATAGAACGTCCTGCCATTTGTACTGTTTTCAAAGGCGACCTTGAAAAGATAAGTGCCTGGCGCCATTGTTGTAAGCGCATAAGAGTAGCCATCAGAAAACTTATCGCTCTCGATTTCTTGAATTGTTTTAGTTCCGCTGCCCTTTCCGTCGGACGTAACATCGCTGTCTTCCACGCGGTCATAAATACCCGCTTTTATTGTGTAGGCTTCAGCGCCCTGAATGTCTTTCCACCAATTGCCGAGTGGCTTAAGAGTGAGCGTTACAGCGCCTTCCTTCTTCAGACCGTCGACGCTAAGAGTGAAAGTTACCTCTGAGCCAGTTCTGAGGTCAACGTTTGCACGACCTGCCAAAACTGCGTTTGCTTCAACATCTGCAACGCTTGATGCAGAATCCCCACCCTTAATAGCAGCAAGTGTCAGATACCAGTTTGCAGAACTGATATTGAGCGTTACGACTCCTGAATATCCATTTCCGCCTGTTGGCGTTGTGACATAGACTTTCGTTGGTGCAAGGCTTGAGCCATCAGTCGCGCTTCCGTACACATAAAACTCAAGCTCGTCGCTGATTGAAGTTGTTGAGCCTGCAATAGTACGAGCGCTTCTTGAACTTGCTGACGGAGTACCAGAGATTACTTGAGTGTAATTGCTGACAGTGATAGTCAACGATTTTGTGCTGCCAGAGCGTCCATTGTCGCCATCATCATCAGAATCACCAAACATTCCCTCAATCATTCCCTGGCAACTTGTGAGCGCCATCAAGAACGAGAAGAAAAGAGCCAAAAACATCACTTTTCTAATTTTCATAAATCCTCCCAGATTTACTAAAAAAACTTTATAAAATCTATCTTGCCCTCAAAATCACATTCGGAGCAAAACAGCCAAAACACTTATATATATAATTCCCCTACGGCTCAATATGATTGTAAAACACAATCGCACAAGAATCCGTATATGTCTTTCCTGCAACAGTGACTGTGAGTGTCAGTTTATACGTCTTTCCTGACTTGAGCTCGCATAAAGGCGCATACATCACAAAACGACGCGAGCTGTACGTTGTGCCTGCTGCAAGTTTCGCAGAATTACACTCCCAAGTCTCATCATCAGGAAGCGTCAATTTCCATGAATACGATGTTGCAGAATATCTGGCAGAAGGCGCAGTCAGATTCAGCTCTTCGTTATCGCTGAAAAAATACTTTTCATAAAGCATCTTCGTTTCATCAAAGCCTGGGTCTCCCGGATAAAGCACGTCGGCATCATAAACTTCGTTATCATCTTCTTTTTCAAAAGCGCTGTTATAATCGTCCATCATATCATCAAGCGAATTATTACAAGATGAGAGCAGGAGCAAAACACAAAATGCAACAATAAAGTATTTCATTTTCACAGCCTGACGGACACTCCTGCCGAAACTTTTGCCAAAAGCCCAAGATTTGAATCCAAGAATGTTCCCGCAGAAAATACTAACTGCTGCCACCTGACACCAGCATGCACTTCTAGCGCCAAACCAGGATAAAATCTCCCTCGATTGCCGTGTTTTATGCTGTTGTTGTACAGCACACGAATATTTGTGCCGCCTCGAACATCAAAAAATAAAACAAAATCCGTATCTTTTATGTTCTTCTCATAGCCTGCTGACGGCAAAAACGAAATCGCATAAAGATACGGAGGATTAAGATTTGTGCCTTTTTCACTGTAGTTGTACGGAAAATCATCTTCTGGAATTCCTGCTTGCAATTGTGCGCACAATCCCCAATACACGCCGTCGATGTTGTCCAGAAAGCGAGGAAGATTTGTTTTGTTTTTGTATTCGCTTTCAATGCCGCAACTGCCAACAAAATAATCTTCTGGAAGTGTCGTGTACAAAATGCAAACATCAAGTCTGTTGCCGCTTTTTCGAGCAAAACCATCTGTCTCCGCGACGTTTTCAAATGCTGCGCCTTTCTCGCTTCCAGACCACATTTTGCTCTGGCTAATGTATTTTCTTGCTCTTTGCGAATACACTTTGCCGTCTTTTCGCATTCTTATAAGATAGCCCTGCTCAGTTCCAACGATTATGTCGCCGTCAGGACTTGAGTCTATGCAAGAGGCACGGTCAGAACTAGCAAGGCGAAGCACATTCTCAACCTTTCCGCCATTTTCAATGTCGTAAACCTTAACAATGGACATCTGAGTGCCAGCAATGACTTTCTTTGAGTCCGCAGAGAAAACAGCAGAATCCAAAAAAGCATCTTCGTCATAGATATTCACATTTTTCTCTTCGCTGTTAATGCTTGAAACGCAAAGGACTGTCTTCGATATTTTGCCCAAGAAGTGCTTTCCGTCACGGCTGAAACGCGGAGGAACATCGAGAGAGAACTGAAACGAAAACGGCTTTGTAATGCTCCAATCCTGAGTGCTCACCAATGCAACAGAACCGTCTTCAAAGACTGTCAATAACTTTTTCTCGTTATCGCTAAAGCTAAGATATCGGACATTGCTCGGAAACTCCACGCGCTTGTCAACAAGCATTGTATTCGTCTCCATCAGCTTGAACCATTCGTAAAGGACATTGCCACCGCTCAACATCGCCATGCGATAGCCATTGCCCAAAAAAACAGCGTCGTCAATTGCAAAATCAAGATTTATCTCATCAATGCGGAAATCACTTTCCAAATTCCACACAAAAGCCGTGCCATCGGTGCGAATGCCCAAAAGCCATTTGCTGTTCTCGCTAAAACTGACAGACACAAATGACTCTTCTAAGCCACTTTCAGAAATTGAGGTATCTTCTGACTCTGACGCTTCATTGCGATAGCCAGCTTCTATATTTTTCTCAGGGGTCTTTCCTGTGTACAACTTTGCGACAGTATTATCCGCCGCTCTCCAAAGAACAACGAAATTGTCGCCACAAGCCGCATAATAAGTTCCGTCACTGCTCCAAGCAACAGACTTTATGGACTTTGCATACTTCGCAATGTAGTTTCCAGATTTATTTTGTGCAATAATCGGGAAAGTACTTACAAAGTACAATAATAAGAATGTCAAAACTTTTTTCACAATTATACTTATAATGTATAGTTATTATAATTTCAAGATAATTTTGTCTGAAAGCATATAAAAATACAATAACATTTTTCAAACCATATATCGCAGCACTTCCAGAAGCATATCCACACACAAAAAAGCCCTCAAGTCACAAAGACTCAAGGGCTTTAATTCACTAGATTACGCTTTTATCGTATCTTTTCAAAAACTTAGCAGTTCTCTGAGAAGTACTTGATTGTGCGAACCATCTGTGATGTGTAGCTGTTCTCGTTGTCGTACCAAGAAACAACCTGTACCTGATATGTATCGTCGTCAATCTTTGATACCATTGTCTGAGTTGCATCGAACAATGAACCATAGCGCATACCGATAACATCAGAAGAAACAATCTCGTCCTCGTTGTATCCGAAAGACTCTGTTGCAGCTGCCTTCATAGCAGCGTTGATTGCTTCCTTAGTAACTCCAGCCTTCTTAACAACAGCAGTAAGAATTGTTGTTGAGCCAGTTGGTGTTGGAACGCGCTGTGCTGAACCAATGAGTTTTCCGTTCAACTCTGGGATAACAAGACCGATAGCCTTTGCTGCACCTGTTGAGTTTGGAACGATGTTCTGAGCACCTGCTCTTGAGCGGCGGAGGTCACCCTTGCGCTGTGGACCGTCAAGAATCATCTGGTCGCCAGTGTAAGCGTGGATTGTTGACATGATACCGCTCTGGATTGGAGCGTAGTCATTGAGTGCCTTAGCCATTGGAGCCAAGCAGTTTGTTGTACAAGAAGCTGCAGAAATAACTGTGTCGCCCTTCTTGAGAGTCTTGTGGTTTACGTTGTAAACGATTGTTGGGAGGTCGTTTCCAGCTGGAGCTGAGATTACAACCTTTTTAGCACCAGCAGTGATGTGAGCCTGTGCCTTCTCTTTTGATGTGTAGAAACCTGTGCACTCAAGAACAACGTCTACACCAATTTTTCCCCATGGAAGCTCAGCAGCATTTGGCATCTTGTAGATAACAATCTTCTTGCCGTCTACTACGATGTAGTTGTCCTCGCCTTCACCATCGTGAGCTTCAACTGTGTGTTTTCCCTCACCGATGCGACCAGCGTATCCGCCCTGTGCTGTATCATACTTCAAAAGGTGTGCAAGCATTTTTGGGCTTGTCAAGTCGTTGATTGCAACAACTTCGTAACCTTCAGCACCGAACATCTGGCGGAAAGCCAAGCGGCCGATACGACCAAATCCATTAATAGCAACTTTAACGCTCATGGAAATCTCCTCTAAACGAAATATTTGATTATACTTTACTTCTTTTTACTAAATAAATCAATAAAAAAATACTATTTTTGCCCTATTTTCTCTTTTACGACTGATTATGGCGAATGTAGAGTTTATGTTCTGAGAGTTGAGAACAGTGCTGTCTGCTTTTTCGTTATGAAAAAAGATTCCGAAACAAGTTCGCCAAGACAGGCTTTGCAAAACTCGAAATTCAGAGTAATTATGCAATATTCTTATCCATTATCATTCAACTTGCGCAACAAATACTTATACTGCTCTTAGCCTATTTTCTTCCTTTGCATTTTTCAAACCATTACTCTGCACAGATATGCACATAGGCTTTGAGCTGCAATGCACATAGCCTTTGAGCTGCGATGCACATAGCCTTTGAGCAGCGATGCACATAGCCTTTGAGCAGCGATGCACATAGGCTTTGAGCCGCTATGCACATAGCCTTTGAGCAACGATGCACATGAGCGTGTTTTGAGGATGCGCAAATTTTAATGCCTACGCAAAAAAAGAGCCTGCGACAAACTGCCTCAGGCTCTTAAAGGGAAAGTTTATAGATTACACCCCAGCAAATCAAATACAGAATGGGATATCTCAATCATTATTGAAGTTGGC
>CACYWZ010000025.1 GCA_902778325.1 uncultured Spirochaetaceae bacterium | reverse complement strand
TAAAAGGCCCGTCAACAAGAACATCGATGAAAGAAAGCATTTTTTTTGTGTGCGCTGTGTGCTTCCGCCCGTTCTCGCTCAAAATGTCGCGCTCAAAAATATAGCCCGTGTAGCACCAGATGTTTTTTTCAGGATATGTCTCTTTCACCCGCTGCAAAAAAGGAGCGAGGACAGCCTGATTTTCTTCCTCGAACGGCTCTCCGCCCAAGACCGTCAGCCCCGCAATGTGCGAAGGCTTTAGGGCAAGGAGGATTTCGTCCTCGGTTTCCTTTGTGAAAGGCTTCCCGAAGGAAAAATCCTGTGCCTCAAGATTGAAGCAGCCCTTGCAATGATTTCGGCAGCCCGAAACGAAAAGCGAAACTCGAACGCCAAGACCGTCCGCGATGTCTGTTTTTTTTATGTTCGCATAGTTCATTTTTCGCCCTACAAGTGCAAAACTCGCTCTTTTATCTCTTGCGTTCTGCCCTGATTCCAGAACTGCGTTCCGATGTAGCCGCAGGTGCGACGCGCGACGTTCATCGTGGACTGGTCGGTGTTTCCGCACTGCGGGCACTGCCAGACGAGTTTGTTGTCGCTGTCGGTAACGATTCTGATTTCGCCTGTGTAGCCGCATTTCTGGCAGCAGTCGCTTTTTGTGTTGAGCTCCGCGTACATAATTTTTTCGTAGATGTGCTTCAAAAGCGCAATCACGGCAGGGATGTTGCCTTCCATGTTCGGAACTTCAACATCGCTCACCGCTCCTCCCGGAGAGAGTTCCTGGAACTGGCTCTCGAAGGTCAGCTTTGTGAACGCGTCGACAGGCTCTGTAACGTGAATGTGATAAGAGTTCGTGATGTAGTTTTTGTCGGTAACGCCCTCGATTTCGCCGAATCTGCGCTTTAAGCACTTTGCAAACTTGTATGTCGTCGATTCCATCGGCGTTCCGTAAAGCGAAAAGCCGATATTCGTTCTCTCTTTCCACTTTTCGCAGGCATCGTTGAGCGTTTTCATCACCTTGAGCGCGAACGGAGTCGCCTCAGGGTCGGTGTGGCTCTTTCCCGTCATGTAGCGCACGCACTCGCAAAGTCCCGCGTAGCCGAGCGAGATGGTGGAATATCCGCCAAAGAGCAATTTGTCGATGACCTCTCCTTTCTTGAGTCTGGCAAGCGCTCCGTTCTGCCACAAGATTGGAGCGACGTCGCTCGGAGTGCCAAGAAGACGCTTGTGGCGTGCCATGAGAGCGCGGTAGCAAAGCTTGAGCCTCTCGTCGAGAATCTGCCAGAACTTGTTGTAATCGCCGCCGGAAGAGCACGCCACGTCAACAAGGTTGAGCGTCACAACGCCCTGATTGAATCTGCCGTAGAACTTAGGCTTTCCGTTTTCGTCGTGATAAACCGAAAGGAAGGAGCGGCAGCCCATGCACGGATAGCAGTTGCCCTCTTTGAGCGCCTTCATTTTCTTTTCGCTGATGTAATCAGGAACCATTCTTCGGGCGGTGCATTTTGCTGCAAGTTCTGTGAGATAAAAATACTTTGACTCTTCTGTGATGTTGTCTTCTTCAAGAACGTAAATCAGCTTCGGGAACGCAGGCGTAACCCAGTACCCCGCCTCATTTTTGACGCCCTGATAGCGCTGCTTCAAGACTTCCTCGATGATAAGCGCGAGGTCGGCTTTTGTCTGCTCGTCTTTTGCCTCGTTCAAGTACATAAAGACCGTGACAAAAGGAGATTGTCCGTTCGTCGTCATAAGCGTTACGACTTGATACTGAATCGTCTGAACGCCACGCGTGATTTCTTCGCGAAGGCGCGCTTTGACAATGTGATTGAACTGCTCTTCGTTGTAATAGACGCCCGTCTCCTCTTCCATTCTGTGCATTTCACGCGAAATCTTCTTTCGCGAAACGTCCACAAATGGCGCAAGGTGTGCAAGCGAAATGCTCTGCCCGCCATACTGGGAGCTTGCGACTTGAGCGATAATCTGCGTCGCGATATTGCACGCGGTTGAAAACGAATGCGGCGTGTCGATGCGCGTTCCCGAAATGACCGTGCCGTTCTGGAGCATGTCCTCAAGGTTCACGAGGTCGCAATTGTGCATGTGCTGGGCAAAATAATCTGAGTCATGAAAATGGATAATGCCTTCGTTGTGCGCCTGAACAATATCCTCATCGAGCAAGAACCGCTTCGTGATGTCCTTTGACACTTCGCCCGCCATATAATCGCGCTGAACGCTCACCACTGTCGAGTTCTTGTTGCTGTTCTCCTGCTTGACCTCTTCGTTCTGGCATTCCAAAAGGCTCATAATCTGCTTGTCAGTCGAGTTTGCCTTTCGCATAAGCTCATGCTGGTAGCGGTATGTGATGTACTTTTTTGCAATATCGAAAGCACCCGCCTTCATGATTTCTTTTTCAACGATGTCCTGAATATCCTCGACATTCATCTCGTGATTTTCGCTCATGCACTGTTTTTCAATGTTTATGGCAATATTGTGAATTGTCTCCGCCGACATCTGCTCTGCCATCGGCGCTTCAAGATTTGCCTTTGAAATCGCCAGTTCTATTTTGCGTGAATCAAAGACTGCCTCTTCTCCATTTCGCTTTATAATCTTCATGTTCCATCTCTTTTGAATGTGATTATTCTATACACTGTAAAGAACTATCGCACTTATTTGCGCTACATATAGCGTATAATTGAAGTATATCATACTAGGCATAGCGCATTATGTCAATTAGTGAAAATGAGCCTTTCCTGAATATGATTTATTGAAAATATAGCGGGGATTTGGTAAAATCAGCAAGAAATTTGAAACGGAGGACTAAAAATGTCTGATGAAAATAAAGAAAACGGCACATATGAGGCCGCTCTTGAAACAAGTCGCAAGATTGAAGCCGATATTCTCGTGAACCCAAAAAAGTACCGCGTTTTGACAGGAGACCGTCCGACTGGCCGCCTTCATATCGGGCATTATTTCGGCTCAATCCAGAACCGTGTGCGTCTTTCCCGCCTCGGAGTGCCGACGATGGTTCTTATTGCGGACTATCAAGTTCTGACGGACCACGACGCATTCGACCAAATCAGCCAGAACACAAAAGAACTCGTAATCGATTATCTTGCAGCAGGCATTGAGCCCGGCGAGAACGTCATCATCTATCCGCACAGCTACGTTCCTGAATGTAATCAGCTTATGCTTCCGTTTTTGACGCTCGTGACAAGCGCGGAGCTTGAGCGAAATCCGACCGTAAAAGAGGAAATCGCGAGCGGACTCAGCAACGGAAAGATGAAGACCGTGAATGCAGGAATGCTCACATACCCTGTCCATCAGGCTTGCGACATTCTTTTCTGCAAGGGAAACGTCGTTCCTGTCGGAAAAGACCAGTTACCGCACATCGAACAGACAAGAGCGATTGCACGCCGCTTCAACCAGAAGTTCTGTCCGAAAAATCCAGTGTTCCCTGAGCCGCAGGCGCTTTTGTCAAAGACGCCGAGCATCTTGGGACTTGACGGAAGCCAGAAGATGAGCAAGAGCCGCGGAAACGCGATTATGCTCTCGGCAACGGAAGACGAGACGGCAAAGCTCATCAAGAAAGCCAAAACAGACGGCGAGCGCCATATTTCATACGACCCTGTAAACCGCCCAGAAGTCGCAAACCTTTTGCAAATCATCAGCCTTTGCACAAAAGAAGAGCCTGAGGCAATCGCGGCAAGAATCGGAGACGGCGGCGGAGGAATGCTCAAAAACACGCTCACCGAGGCGCTCAACGAAACGCTCCGCCCTCTTCGCGCAAAAAGAGCAGAGCTCGAAAAGAATCCTGACTACATCAGACAAGTTCTTCTTGATGGCTCAAGAAGAGCGCGCGAAATCGGTATCAAGACGCTCGAAGAAGTTCGCCGCGTCATGAACATGGAAATATAATTTTTCAATTCCCAAAGGGGAAATGGGCAAAAACAAAAAAAGTTGCCCGTTCCTTTTTGGGAAAAGGTCAAAAAGTTTAAAAAGCAAGTCATTCCCAATCGGGAATTGCTCAAAATTCGCTCAAGCAGACAATTCCCAATCGGGAATTCATCGAAATTCACTCACGGCAGCGAATTCCTTTTCGGGAATTGCAAAAAATTCGCTTAAGGCAGTGCTTTCCCAATCAGGAAAACGTCAAAGGCAAAAAGAGCTTCTCATTCTCATTTCTTCAAAAGGCAAAAAAGCGGAAAAAAAGATATTGCTTGATAAAGAAAGCGGGTGTATATTGATTTTATACTATATACTTTTGATATAACACGAATATTTTTGATTTAATCAACAAAACCGGAGAAGATTATGGAATATCTTGAAACGTCGCTTGAGAAAGGAAGTTTGTTTGAAACGTCGCAGGAGCTGGGCTTGAAGTATGTTCTCGAATATAATCCAGACAGATTTCTGGCTTGCTGTGAAAAGGCTTTGGGATTTACTCAGAGCGCGAAAAACTACGGCGGTTGGGAAAGCCGTGAGATTAACGGGCACATGCTCGGTCACTATCTTAGCGCTCTTTCGGAGTTTTGGAGAGCGACGAGGAGCGTTGAGGCAAAGGAAAAGCTCGACTACACGGTTTCGCGCATAAAAAAATTGCAGAGAGCCGACGGATATTTTGCAGGTATTCCATCGACGCCTTTTGAAAAAGCGTTCTCTGGCGATTTTGAGGTGGAGCGCTTTAATCTTGCTTCCTGGTGGGTTCCGTGGTACTCGCTCCACAAAACTTTTGCGGGTCTTTTGGACGCTTTTGTTGCAGGCGGAAGTGCGGACGCGCTCGCTGTCGTGAAAAAGATGGCGGATTGGGCGATAAGCGGGACGTCAAAGATGAGCGACGAGGCTTTACAGAAGATGCTTTACTGCGAGCACGGGGGAATGTGCAAGGTCTTTGCGGATTTGTACGGGATTACGGGCGAGGAAAAGTATTTGTCTGAGGCGAAAAGGTGGATTCATCACGAGGTCATCGATAGCGCGATTGAGGGAAAGGACAGCCTTCAGGGCTATCACGCGAATACTCAGATTCCAAAGTTCATCGGCATTGCGCGTCTTTTCGAGCTCACTGGGGACGAGAGATATAAAAAGGCTGCTGAGTTCTTTTTTGACACGGTTGTGAACAATCGCAGTTATGTTATCGGCGGAAACTCGAAGGGAGAGCATTTTGGGCGCTTAGGCGAGGAAGTTCTTGCGCGCGACACTGCCGAAACGTGCAACACTTACAATATGCTTGAGCTTTCAGAGCATATTTTTTCTTGGAAAAAGAGCGCTTCTGTCGCAGAGTTTTACGAAACTGCGCTTTACAACCACATTCTCGCATCTCAAGCAAGCGACACTGGCGCAAAGACGTATTTTGTCTCGCTTCTTCCAGGCACTCACAAAGTCTATTGCACTCACGACAATGCGATGTGGTGCTGCACTGGGACGGGACTTGAAAATCCTGCGCGCTACAATCGCTTTATCGCAAAATGCGAGGACGATGTCATTTTTGTAAACCTTTTCATCGCGTCAACTTTCAAGACACAAGACGGCTGGGAAATTAAAATCAGCACGAACTTCCCGTTCTCAAACACGGTTCGCATAAAGGTTTTGGCTCGCGGCAAAAATCGAAAAACGCTGAAAGTCCGCGCTCCAAAATGGAACAGCACTTTTTTGGGGGAAGAGGACGGCTACAAGGATTTTGGCGAGTTAAAGGACGCGACTGACATCACGATTTTTCTTTCGCCCGCGCTTCACGCAAGAAAGGCTCGCGACGGCAGCGGCAATTTCAGCATAAAGTACGGCGCTGTTGTTTTGGCGGCGGATTTGGGAAGCGACGGCATGGAATGCGACACTGTTGACGACCACTTGTCGCTTATGAGTGAGGAAGCAAAGAGCGTGAAGCCAATTCTGGAAAACATCGACGATGTATCTTCTTGGCTGAAACTTACAGATGCGAAAACGCTCACGTTTTCATCAAAGGATTTTGTTTTCCGCCCGTTCTTCTCTCTTCATCATTCTTTTTACAGCGTGTATTTTTCGGCGAATAAACAGAGCGATGGCGATAAGGGTGTGTTTGAAGTAATCGAAGTTGGGCGGCAGCAAAGCGAAATCGAGCACAACGTTGTCTCTTTGCATACGACAATCGGCTACGACGAGGAAAGCGATTGCAATTTCAGGAAGTTCGGAGAAAGTGGCTTTGTGGAATATAGCGCAGATTTGAGCGATGCCAAAGCGATTTTCATCACTGCGTTCAAAAGCGATATGGGAAGTTTTAGCGCGAAAATCGGAAACAGCGAGGAGATTTTCTTGCCGTTGAGCAGTAGCGCAAAATCAGGAACAATCGACATTGCGATTAGTGCCTCTCGCTTACCGTCAGGGCTTCAAAAGATAAGAATAGAGGGAACAAAGGGCGTTCGTCTTTGCGCTGTGAAAATCGAAAGGTAGCGCTAAAGCGAATATTCAACGATTTCGTTTGTCAGGGGGTGCGGGAATCTGACGGCAACCGCTGAAAAATAGAGCGCACCTCCTGAAAAGCGAGTGTTATAAAGTTCGTCGCCTTTTACGGGAAAGCCCGCCCAAGACAGATGACAGCGCACTTGATGTCGATAACCTGCAACAATCTTACAAATCGCCTTCTCGCCTGAATCGCAAAGCTTTATATGCGTCGTGTAAAGGCGACTTCCACTTTTTTTTAGCGCCGCTTTTCCTGCGTCCGCTGTTACGGGGCGCACGGCTTTTCCTTTTTCACCAAATACACGAAAATAGCTTTCAACAGCGCACTCTTTTCCTTCTTCGAGTTTCTGTTTCAAGGCGCCTGGAAAAGGAGGAAAAGATTGTGGTCTCTCAGGATTTTTTTCTACAATAGCGCAATATGTTTTTTCAAATAAACCGTTTTTCTGACTTTCCAAAAGGCGCTCGTATGCACTGTCAGTTGCCGCAATAACAAGAAGCCCTCTTGTCGCTGTGTCCAATCGATGCAAAAGCCCATATTCGCACGGCTTTCTGCCCTTCACCGACAGCAGTTCAGGGAAAATAGATGCGGCTTCAAAAAAGGCGTTTTGCTTGTCGGTGTCGCTCAAAGGCGCGGAAGGCAAAAGCGAGGGCTTGTCAATTATAGCAAAAGGATTTTCCTCGCTTGGCGGACAAATTACTTTTATCACTTTTTTATTTCTGTGCTAATTCTGTATAGATTTGGTCTGCAAGTCCGAAGCCTGCGTTTTTGGTAAGCGTTTCTGAGTATTGGTCATACATCATATCTTCGTACATCGACTGCGCATAACTTTGCTCGCCGCCCGCTTTCTGCACTGTGTTTCGCATTGAAGAAAGCATAATCTTGACAAAATAGTTTTCAAGCTGCAAAGCCTGTTCATAGAGCTTACTAGTGCGGTCGATTTCGGTCTTTGGTGCGTGCGGATTTGCGCCATTTGCAGCCGCTCCGATTGGCGCAGAATGTTTGTCAGCTTCTGTTTTGTAAAGCCCAGAAAAGCCCTGTGTGTAGTCTCCGTTGAGCTTTGAGCCGTCTTTGACTTGGCTTGAAGACACGCTAGACATATTGACTTTCTGTTCTTCTGCCGCCGCCTGTGCGCTTTTCACAAGGTCGTTGAAACGTGAGATATCGCCCATATCTTTTGCATTCTGCAAAGACTGATTGCCGCTCGTAAGTGATGAATTGTATGATGTTGTAAAGTTTACGCTGTTCATTTGCTTTTATTATCGGTTTTTTGTTATTTTTACATAAAAAATTCTTTTTGGATTTACAGATATCTCTTAAATATTTTGAATAAAAACCAAAAAATTTTCTTGTAACTGCTGTTTTATTGAACTTTTGCTGATTGAAACTTCCCGAATAAACAAATCAGCAGGCGTGACTCCAAGTGCTTCGGCAATCTTCAATAGCATATCTAGAGACGGCTTTGCCTTTCCTGACTCAATTCCGCCAATAGTGCCAGTACCACAATCGCAGATAATTGAAAGCTGGGTCTGGGACATTTCTTTTTTCTCTCTGTAATACTTAATGTTAAGTCGTAAATCTTCCAAGTAATTATTCATAACATCGATTTAATTCGAGAATTTTGATACAAAAATGTATTTACATCGAGAATAAAAATATATATACTCGAAAATATCGAGATTAGCTAAAAGTTTATATATTAATTTCGAGAAAACAAATAGTCTTGGGAATGGAATGAAAAGATTTAAAGGTATAAAGAAAATTTCTAGCACACAATTAGAAGAAATCAGCCCTGTTGAATTCAGAAAAGCAAGTTTCGAGATTTTCAGGTCATTCGTAAAATTTTGCGATAAGCACAATTTGCGCTACTTTATTGCAGGCGGCACTTTAATCGGTGCGGTGAGGCATCAAGGTTTTGTTTGGTGGGACGATGATATGGACATCACAATGCCACGCCCTGATTTTGAAAAATTTCGAGCACTTACAAAATCAGGCTATCTTGAAAACTACAAAATCATGAGCATCTATCATACTCCCAAAGAACACGCGCTACCATTTTTAAGAATTGAAAATGACAATTTTTTTGCAGATTCAACAGAACTCGCCCAACGTATTTATGCGTGGATTGATATTATGCCGTGGGACGGAATGCCAGATAATTCTCAAAAGCATTGGAAGAAAGTTCAGCATTTGAAATTCTGCAATTATTCGGCACGCTTCCCCAGAAAAAGGTTAATTCTTGGTAAATATAAAGGATTCAAATTCTTGTTAAACACTTTGATTTTTATAGCAAGCATTCCTTTCAAAATTGTTGGTGCAAATCATTATGCAAAGAAAATAGATGCTCTTGGCAAAAAATATGATTTTGAGACAGCAGAGCGTGTTGGAACATTTGTCGCAGGGTATGGTCCAAAAGAAGAAATGCCAAAATGGTGGTTTATTGATGAAAAAGTCGGCGAGCGATATTTGTGGTTTGAGGGTGTAAAAGCGCGAGTTCCAGCCCACTACGACTTGGTGCTTGAACACATGTACGGTGATTTTATGACACTGCCAAAATCAAAGAAAACTCACATTATTCAGGCTTATAAAGTTCTAAAAAACCAAGAATCAGAGGAATAAAATGTTCGAAGACTTAAAACAAAAACTCGGCTTTGCATACAAAAAAGTTTTTGAAACACACAAATATTTTTCTACAGATGAAGTTTTCATTTCCATAAAAGAAAGCATTAGCGGAAAAGATTATTTTGTGATTAAGGGCAATGATTTTATTATTCTTGATTCTGAATGCAAAATCATTGAAGGGAGCAAGGAAAAATTCCCTGAGGTGTTTTTTATGCACTATCTTTTGTACAAAACTTATCCGTTTATGAACAGCATTATAAGCTCAGATTCAAAATGGCTTTCTGTTTGGGCCGCTACTGGAAAAGCGCTTCCACCTGTTACAATGTTGCACAGCAGAAATTATTTTGGAGAAATCCCGTGCGCAACAAAAATACCTGACATTTCCGACACAAACAATATTTATGTAAAAATCGGCAAATCAGTTTTGGAAACGCTTTCGACTAAATTTGTGTATCAGTGCCCCGCTGTTTTTGTTCGTGCGCTTGGTGCGATTGTTTGGGGATTGGACGAAAATCAGACGCTTTCTAGGCTTTTTTGTCTTGAGGAAATTGCGGAGCGCACTTATCTTGCAGGCATAAAAATGATGGAACGATTTTCGTATCTGCCTTACGAGTTGAGTTTGAAAAACTATCTTTCAAAAAAAGACAGTTTGCCATTGGAAGAGCAAATTAACAAGAATGATTTTTTGGAGCAATGGGTTAAAAATTGCGAGGAGCTGCTCAAATGAACATAGCTTTAATAATAGCTGGCGGAGTCGGAAGCCGTATGCACCAAGATATTCCAAAGCAATTTCTGCACGTTTATGACAAGCCTGTAATTATTTATACGCTTGAAGCGTTCCAAAATCACCCGAATATAGACGCTATCGAAGTTGTATGCTTGGAAGGTTGGCACGATATTTTGCTCGCTTATGCAAAGCAATTCAATATTACAAAGCTCGAAGGCATTGTAAACGGTGGTGAAGTTGGGCAAGAATCGATTTTTAATGGAATTTCCGATATTGCAAAAAGGCACAAAAGAGCAGATGACATTGTTATAATTCATGATGCAATTCGCCCGATGATTTCGCAAGACATCATATCGGACAATATCCGCGTGTGCAAAAAATACGGAAACGCGACGACTGTCATTCCTTGCACAGCTGCAATGCTGAAAACAAAAGATGGCTCTTCGTCGCAAAATGTGATTTCGAGGGACAATCTCAAAAACACACAGACGCCGCAAGCCTTTTATCTTCAAGAACTTATAAATGCACACAAAGAAGCAAAAGAAAAGGGCATCAACAATTCTATTGCGTCTTGCACTCTTTATATTGAACTTGGAAAGACAGTGTATTTTTCGCTTGGCTCAGAAAAAAACTTAAAACTCACAACGCAAGAAGACATCGAGATTTTTATGGCTCTTTTGCACACAAAACGCCCAGAATGGTTGAAGCAATGAAAAAGACGGATAATTATGATTTTTGCAACGAAATAAAACTTTGCGCACAAAGCGAAATCGATTGGAGCAAAATAGACGGAAAAAACTTTTTTATAACAGGTGCTACAGGGCTAGTCGGAACGTATTTTATAAAAGTGCTTTTGGCAAGGAACGCGCTTTTTGGAGCAAATATCAGCATAACCGCTATCGGTCGCGATGAAGAAAAATTTTGTCAGCGTTTTGGGCAATGCACCGACAAAAAACTCGTTTTTGTGAAGCACGATATAAAGAAACCTCTGCTTTGCAAAAAGATTGATTACATCATTCACGCAGCCAGCAACACGCACCCGCGCGCTTACGCTTCTGAGCCTATTGATACAGAAATGACAAATATTCTTGGAAGCTACAATCTTTTAAATCTTGCCTCACAAAACAAAAATTCTCGCTTTATCTTACTTTCATCTTGCGACATTTACGGAGAAAAAAGAGATGAAAGCAAAGACTTTTTTGCAGAAAATGATTGCGGTTTTATAGACTGCAACACACTCCGCGCAGGTTACACCGAAGGAAAAAGAGCAAGTGAAGCGCTTTGCAATGCTTTTAGGGAAGAAAAAGGCGTTGATTTTGTTATTGCCCGACTTTGCAGAACATTCGGCTCAACTATGCGCTTATCCTCGTCGCTTGCTGTGTCGCAATTTATTTTGAGTGCTGCAAAAAGCGAAGACATTGTTCTAAAAAGCAAGGGAAATCAAGTCTTTTCATTTCTTTATATTTTTGACTGCATAACGGCACTTTTTTGCATTATGACAAAAGGAAAATCTGGAAACGCATACAATGTTTCAGACAATGATTCTGTTCTTTCACTTGCAGAGCTTGCAAGGCTTTGTGCAAAAATAGGCGGAACAAAAGTCCTGTTTGACATTCCCGACGATTTTGAGAAAAAAGGACAATCTGGCTTTTCTGATTCAAGGCTTGATTCATCAAAGCTGCAATCACTGGGCTGGAAATCAGCTTTCTCGCTAGAAGAAGGTTTGGAGCGAACAATTTTTTATCTGAAGCAAAATGTCTGAAAATATCGCTCTAAAAGTAAGCAACGTGAGCATAAAGTTCAGTCTTGGCACTGAGAAAATCGATTCTCTGAAAACATATGTGATAAAACTGCTTCACAAAAAAATCCACCACAATGAGTTTTGGGGGCTAAGAAACATCAGTTTTGAGCTTGAAAAAGGTGACAGACTCGGAATTCTGGGCTTTAATGGCGCAGGAAAATCTACGCTGTTAAAAGTGATTGCAGGCGTTTACAAACCAACGACAGGCAGCGTGGAGCGGCAGGGAATTTTAGCTCCACTTTTGGAACTGGGTGCTGGCTTTGACTCAGAATACACACTGAAAGAGAATATCTTTTTGTACGGAACAATCTTGGGCTACAGCAAAAAGTTTATCGAAAGCAAATATGATGAAATCATTGCTTTCTCAGAATTAAAAAAGTTTGAGAACGTGCCTGTAAAAAACTTTTCAAGCGGCATGAAAACTAGGCTAGGCTTTTCAATCTGCACGGCAATTCAGCCAGACATTTTGATTTTGGACGAAGTGCTTTCTGTTGGAGATGCAAAATTCCGAAAAAAAAGCGAAGCAAAAATTATGAGTATGCTATCGAGCGGTGTTACTGTATTGTTCGTGAGCCACAGCATTGAGCAGGTGAAGAAAATCTGCAACAAAGCGCTGATTTTGGAGCACGGAGAGCTGAAAGCATTTGGAAATATCAGTGAAACTGCAAGGCTCTACGAAAAAATGATTGTTCAGAACTAATTGCACCTTGAAAAAAGTTGAGTTTGGTCGGATTTTCAAAAAGGAAGCAATTTATTGAATGAGTCTGAAAGGATTTTGTAAAAGGAAGTGAAGTATTGAATGAGTCTTTAAGCCAGAGCCAAAAGAAAGTAATTTATTGAATGAGTATTGAAGAAATTCACTCAGGGAAGCAAACTCAACTTGAATTTCAGCTCCTTTTTCAAAAAGGAAGCAGACTCAAACTGAATTTCAATAAATATGAGCAAAAAGTGAATGAAAATCAAGTTCAGAATTTTTAGATTTTTGGAGAATCAGGAGAAAAATATGGTCAAAAGAGTCAGAAACGGAGAAGTTGATATCCTGCGTTTTATTTTCGCCATTTTTATTTTTCTGCATCATTTTGGCTTTTGCGCTTACGCCGAAAAAGTTTGCAGAAACGGTTGGTTGGGCGTGGAATTTTTCTTTTTGCTAACGGGCTACTTTATGGCTTACAGCGCAAAAAAGATTTTGGGCAATGATTTCTCGCCTGACAAAATTGCAAATCAAACGTGGAAATTTATAATCAACAAAGTAAAATCATTTTATCCTTATTATTTTGCAGCGCTTTTTATAAAAGTTATTTTTGTTGCCTTCACGCGCCCGTTTGACAAAATGCTGGAACTTCTTTTCAAGAGCATTCCGACATTTATACTACTGCTCTACCCTCTCAACTGGAACGCAAAAGGAATTTACATAACTGATACGTGGTTTCTGTCTGCAATGATTACATCGATTTTTGTGCTATTTCCGCTTTTGCTCTATCGCTTTGACTTTATGTCCAAAATTGTTTTTCCGATAACATCATTCTTCACGTTGGGCTTTTTGCTCCACGAATTCAAGACTCTGAACGTTCATGGTCAATGGAGCAACTTTGCGTATACTGGAACAATCAGAGCAACGGCGGAGATTATGGCTGGAGCTGGATTGTTTCAAGCGGTTTCTTTTGTGAACAAAATTGAGTTTTCAAAGCCAAAAATAGAAAATTTTACAAAACTATTTTTCACTGTCGTAAAGTATGCAATTTTTGCAATAATATTTCTATATATAGTATGGGGGGGGTAAAACGAAAATTAGATTTACACATCTTTTTGTTTTGTGCAGTTGCTCTTGTTTTATCGCTCTCAAAACTGACATTTTCGCTGAAGCAAAGCAAATTGTCAGACATTTTTGGAAAATCTTCGCTGATAATTTATATTTTTCACGGACTTATTTTGGACATCACGGCGTATTTTATTCCGAAAGGCACACAGATTTTAACAAAGCAATTTGAGATTTTGTGCATCTTTGTAATTTTGACTTGCTTTTTGCTCTCTGCAATCACAAACGCATTTTTCCATCTTCTAAAAAAACTAAAGGAGTAAATTTTGATTTTGTTGCTCTTGATTTACAGAACTTTTTTGCGATTTTTCTATTTTTTCATAAAATTATTGCCTACAAAAAAGAGCAGAATCACTTTTTTGAGCCGTCAGACAAATACGCCTTCGGTTGATTTTCAATATCTCATTGCCGACATAAAATCTCGCTATCCAGAATGCGAAATAAAAGTTTTGTGCAAAAGACTTGAAAAAGACAACGTAAAGCAAATTGTTTCGTATTTGTTCCACCCGTTCATGCAAATGATACTTTTGGCAACATCAGAAATCTGCATAATCGACAGTTATCAGATTGCGGTTTCTGTTCTGAAGCACAAGAAAAATCTCAAAATCGTACAAATTTGGCACAGTCTTGCAGCGATAAAAAAGTCAGGCTTGGCAGCATTGGATTCTCAAAAAAAGCGCCAAATAGCAAAAATAATGTGTATGCACAAAAATTATGACTTTATCGCAATCGGTTCAGAAAAGATGATTGAGCACTTTTCAAAGGCTTTTGGCTACAAGGCAGAAAAATTCTGGATTACGGGACTTCCGCGCGTTGATTATTTGCAAAAATCAAAAGAGAGCAATAAAGTTCTTGTGCAAAAAACATATCCAAAGCTCAAAGATGCAAAAATTGTTTTGTACGCGCCTACTTTCAGAAAAAATAACGATTACAGATTTGGCGAGATAATCGAAGCATTTGAAAACACGCCATACACGCTGATTATCAAAAAGCACCCGCTCACAAAAGCTGCGATTCCCGAAAAATACGAGTACAAAAAACTTCGCACGATTGAGCTTTTGAGTTCGGCAGACTTTGTAATCAGCGATTATTCAGGCACAATCATTGAAGCCGCTGTGGCAGAACGTCCGCTTTTGATTTTCAATTACGATAACGCTGAATTTGCAAAAAACGAAGGCTTTTTTATTGATATTGAAAAGGAGTTTCAAAATCTCTCGTTCAAAAATGCAGGTGAAATCGTTTCGTTTATCCAAAAAGGCGATTACGATATGAGTTTACTAAAAAACTTTTGCAAAAAATGTATCAAAAACACAAATGGGAACTGTACAGAAGATTTGACTAACAAAATTATGCAACTCAAAAAATAGTTTACAAATGCAGAATAAATTTTTCTTTGTTGCTGTTAAAAAACAAAAGTCCCAAAAGCACAGAAACAAGTGCAAAACCCGTCGCATACAAAATCCCCAGCACATTGAACGGCTCAGACAAAACAGCGGCTCGGCACATTCTGATTATCTGAAAAAGTGGATTGTAAGTCAGTATAAAGCCATATTTGCTTGATAAAATACTTTCAGGATAATAGAAAATCGCACTCACATACATTATTATCATCAGAGCGACTTTCCAAAGATATTCGATGTCGCGAAAAAACACCATCAGCGTGGACAAAATCAGTCCGATTCCGAACGTTAAAAGCAACAAAATCAATAGCGCAGGAAATATCATCAACACTTGCACTGTGGGAACAACACCGCAATAAATATCAACACCAACAAGCACACTTAAACTGATTAAGAAAATCACAAACGAATACAAAACCGCAGACATCGGGTAAAGTATTAGCGGAACATACACTTTTTTTATCATCGCGGCATTTGCTCTAATTGACTTTGATGCAGTTTTTGTGCCTTCAGAAAAAAAGCCATAAAGCAAGCGTCCGATTATTGTGTACAAAGGAAAAGTCGGGCTTTTGTTGCCGAAGAGCGTGCCGAACACGATAACTAGCACAATCGTTGTAAAAATAGGTTCGGCAAGAGACCAAATTATTCCAAGATACGAGTTTCTGTAGCGGAGTTTTATTCCTTTTTTTGTCAGCTCGCCCAAAAGCGAAAAATAATTTTTCTTCATCATAACTTCATCATAAATTAAAACTATGTGTGTTATTTTTAACTGGAGTATAGCATAATAAAAAGCTTTTTTCTATACTTTGCTTGAAAATATCATTCTTTTGTCGGAATGCGAAGACGGCGAACCATATCTTTTGCAAGTTGCAAATCTCGTTCCGACAAATGATTTATTTCGCGCACCAAATCGATGACTTCGGGCTTGATGGACTTGGGGATACTCGTGTCTTTGCCTGTAACAAGATACTCCACACTAACACCGAGAGCCTTGGCAATCAGCACCGCATTCGCCGCCGTTGGCTCACTGCCGTTCTCGGTCAAATAGTGGTCGAGAGTGCGCTTGTTAATCCCCGTCTTTTCAGAAAGCTCTTTCACACGAATATCTTGAAAAGTGATTTCAGACTTCATATTTTCCTTGAAACTCATAGCGCAATTTTACGCAAAAATGCGCATCGATTTCATTTTTTACCCAAAACATCGCGCACACATATAATTTACCCACATCTTAGCAATGCAAAATATTCCCCAAATCCAAAGTGTTATGCTGAACAAAAATTTTATACCGAGGTCTAATATGAGTTCGATTTCAGAAGACACTTCCAAACGCATCACAGCATTAAGATTTTTGCTGATTGTATTTGTAGTGTTTATTCACAACAATTTTACGACAAAAACAATCGCCGAAGAATTTGAAAAAACAGGAGTTTTGACACTTTTCAAGCCAAATGCTTTTAGCGAATGGACTCAGCTTTTTATTTCGCAAGGGATAGCCCGATGTGCAGTACCATTATTTTTTCTTTTTGCAGCATATTTGCAAGCAAAGAAAAACGACACTTATCCAACTCTACTAAAGAAAAGAGCTAAATCATTGCTATTGCCGTTTGTGATATGGACAGCGATATATGCGTTTTATTTTGCAGGCTTAAAACTCATCATCTTAAAAGTTGCTCCGCAATTTATAAAAACTCCCGAAAACACAGCTCTGAATTGGACAGTTATTGATTGGGTTCACAAGCTGCTTGGATATCGGCAAAAAGCAGACGGAACAGGTTTTGAATTGCCAGAATTTGCTTATCAGTTTTGGTTTATTCGAGATTTAATCATTCTCGTTATTTTATCGCCTTTGCTAAAAGCATTGATAAAAAAATTCCCGATATGTTTCTTTTCACTAGTTTCAGTAACATTTATCACTCCAATCCGTGTTTATTTTGTGGAAAATCAAGCCTTATTCTTTTATGTTACAGGATTGTATTTTGGGAGCTACGAAGCGATTGACAAAAATTTTTTCAATGCTATTGATAAAATCAAATATATAGAAGCAATTTTTCTTTTTATATTGTCGTTTGTTGCTGACAATATAGTTTTTGCTGGTAAATTGCACTGGTTTGTAATTCTTTTAGCGTGTGTGCTATTACTAAAAACATCTGCTCTTATCGTTGAAAATGACAAAGCATATAGTATCACAAAATATTTAGCTGGGTATTCGTTCTTTTTGTTTGCAATACACACGCCTGTGATGAATGACATGCTAGCTCGAATTTGGTTGCATTTTTTGCCGATGACAAATCCGTTTTTCTGCTTGGCTGAATATTTTGGAGTCGCTATCCTCAATATTGCGCTCGGAACTTTCATCGGCATTGCGCTGAAAAAGCTCTGGCCGCGCCTTTTTGCGCTTCTCACAGGCGGGCGATAGCTTTTTTATCTCTCGTGAGCGCAAACGAATAGTGAAAAATCATTTTTTGAGTCTCGTTTGAACTTACGAAAGCCCAAAAACAGTTTTGAGAGTTTCGTTTGAAAAAATGAGAAGCAAAAAAAAGTTTTTTGACCAAAGTTTTTACTTACGAACGTCAAAAAACTCTTTTTCCCCAAAAATTTGTATAAACTCGCCCTAAAAATACTTATTTCTGATACGAAGAGAGTAATTCCTCCAAATACGCGCTGTCGGTCAACGCGCGTTTCACATCATCTTCTCGTCAGTCAGCCAAGCAAGATTTATCACATTGTCTATAAACAAAAAAACGACTCCGATTAAGAGAGCCGTTTTTATAAAACTATTATCGATATAAAATAAAAATCGTGGGGATTTTGTCGATTTCGGGAAGCTTTTCTTTCTTCCACTGCACAATGCTTTTTGTTTTAATCCACTCGGCTTCCGTCGTAATACCTGACGCAATGCACAAAAGAGTGTCGGGTCGACAAGAAGAGAGAAGCGACTGAATCATCTTTGTGTTGCGATAGGGCGCTTCGATGAAAATCTGGCTTTGATTTTCTTTATAGATTCTCGACTCAAGCTGCTTTATGCGGGAATTGCGCTCAGCAGGCTTAGCAGGAAGATAGCCGTTGAATGCGAAATTCTGCCCGTTAAAACCGCTCGCCATCACCGCCATAATGATTGAAGAAGGGCCTGAGAGCGGAATGACGCGGAGGTTCTTTCTGTGCGCCATTTCCACAACCATTGCGCCGGGGTCAGCCACGCCCGGACAGCCCGCCTCCGAAATTATGCCCATCGGCTCACCGCGCGATAATGCGTCAAGATAATTGCCGATGTCTTTTTTATCGGTATGCTCGTTGAGCTCGTAAAAAGTCAGCGTGTCAATATCGATAGCTTTGTCGACTTTCTTCAAAAAACGCCGAGCAGAGCGGATATTTTCAACGATGAAATGCTTGATTTCAACAACAATATCGTGATTGTGATTGGGCAAAACCTGTGAAATCTCGGTATCGCCTAAGGGAACGGGAATAAGATAAAGAGCAGCTTCAATCATTTCTTGACTACCAATTTTCCCGCAGCAGTGCGCCAATATTCTTCAGGCTCGCACTCGCTCAAAATCAAGAACAAGTTTTGCGAGAAGTTCTCGTTGCCAGCGTTTTTCACTTTCAAAGCAAAGTCATAGAAGTTTTCCCAAACTGCGTTGTCAATTCCCCACTGCACAATGTCGCCGTATTTCATTATTTCAACAAAGAAGTCGCGCAAAGTCGTGTATTTGTAATCGGTATCGCGCTCGCCGATAATCGTTGCAATATGATTTGTCGCCGCAATCATTCCGTAAGCCGACATAGAAAGAGCCTTTGATTTTTCTCCATGGTCTTCATAAAACTCTGCCAATTTGTAGCAAGCAAGCACGCTTCTAACATTGCCAGAGCGATAAAGCTGGAAAAAGCGGTCTGGGTTCATCGATTTTTGTCGCGTCAAAACATTTGAAAACGAAGATGAAAAGCCTGAATCCATAAAAGTATTGTCGCTGTTCAGCACAAGCAAAAGCGTTTTTTCGTATTTGTCTTCATTGCCCGTCATCAAAGCCAAATCAGCCATCGAATAAAGAATATCGTATCGCTCATCAGGCACATCAAGTTTGTCAGCGAGCTTCCAAGCCTTGTCGTAATAGCGATAAGCCAAATCATACTCGCCCTCAATCTGATAAACCTTACCAATAAGATATTCCGCTTCAGGATAATCCTTGCGATTTTCTACAAACTCACGAAGTTCTGCAACAGAATTATTGAAAAACTCTGCTGAATACATATTGATGTAATAATCAAAAATAGAAACAGCGTCGCGAAGACCGTCTTCTCTGAGAGCAACAAGCACTTTGTCAATCTCGTCGCCCGCGTGCTGAATAGAAGACACGTGGAAAGCTGCATTAAAAACGTAGCTGTACCATTCGCACTGCGCGATTTTGTTTTGCTTTGCGTTTTCAGAAAGCCTTATTGCGTTTCCGTAATCGCCGCGCTTGTATGATTGCCGTGCGCTTTCCAAAAGCCTCCAAGGCTCTTCTTCGCTCCTTAACTTTTGCGGGGTTTGTGCGAAAACAGACAGAGAAAGTGTAAATAAAATCGAAAGAATATAAAAAATACGTTTCACAGAGTTTCTAGCTCCTCACTAAATACTCTATCGGCATCTTTTGCGTCGATTGTGCGTATAATTTTGCCTTTCTTAAAAATAAGTGCCTTGCCATCGCCGCCAGCAATGCCGATGTCTGCGTGCTTGCCTTCTCCAGGTCCGTTCACGATGCAGCCCATGACAGCAACCGTGATGTTTTTGTCCATCGCCAAGAGCTTTTTCTGCCAGCGGTCAACGAATGAATGAACATCAAAGCCGATTCTGCCACAGCGCGGACACGACACAATCGTAACACCACCCGCACGCTTTCCGCACTCGTGCAAGATTTCGCGCCCCGTGATAATCTCGTTTTCTGGCGTTGATGAAAGGCTTACGCGGATTGTTGAGCCAATGCCCTCTTTTAAGAGAGTGCTGAATGCAAGAGTGCTTTTCACGATACCTGTGATGAGAGGCCCCGCCTCCGTAACGCCTATGTGGAGCGGAATGTCGTATTTTGATGCAAAAGCTTCGTTTGCTTCAATAGTCTCTTCAACAGAAGACGCTTTCATACTCACAACAACATCGCGGAAGTTCAGTTCGTCAAAAATCGCAACCTCACGCGCTGCAGTTTCCGCCAAAGCCACTGCACGACTCATCTCGCCCGCTTCCACTTTGGCTTCAAGGTCTTTCGGCAGGCTTCCCGTGTTCACGCCGATACGAATCGCAACACCCTTTTCTTTGCAGCCATTGACCACAGCCTCAACGCGCTCACGGCTTCCGATGTTGCCGGGATTGATGCGAATTGCTGCCACAGGCCCTTCAAGGCACTTTAGAGCCAGTCGATAGTCAAAGTGAATATCCGCCACCAAAGGCATTGAAGTCGCTTTGCAAATCTCGATGAAGCTCTCCGCGCTTTCCATATCAGGAACAGCAAAACGAATGATGTCGCAGCCGATTGTCTTCAGCTCTGCGATTTTGCTTGCAATCGCGTCAAGCCGAGCCTTGTCGTCCTTTACGCCGATAATGCCCTCTTTCCACATTGTCTGAATTGTAACGCGCTCATCGCCGCCGATTCCGACACGCTCAGTATGTCCGTTTCCGCCAATAAAAAACGTTCTTGGCTTCAAAAATTTCTTTTCTGTAGTGTTCATGATTCTGAGTATAGCAAACTAAAAGACAAAACAAAAGAGAGTCAGCAAAAAACATTTCAGATTGCGCTGATTTTGCCTTTCGGGCAATGCCCGAAGCCAGCTTTTAGCGATTTTGCCTTTCGGGCAGACGCCCAAAGCCAACTTTTAGCGATTTTGCCTTTCGGGCAGACGCCCGAACCCAACTTTCAGCGATTTTGCCTTTCGGGCAAATGCCCAAAGCCAACTTTTAGCGATTTTGCCTTTCGGGCAAATGCCCGAAGCCAGCTTTTTGCAAATTTTGCCTTTCGGGCAAATGCCCAAAGCCAACTTTCAGCGATTTCGCCTCGCGGGCAAATGCCCAAAGCCAACTTTTTGCGATTTTTCCTTTCGGGCAAGCCACCGAAATACTTCCAGCATCTCTACAGCTTCGCATCTCCGTCAGCGCACTTTATGCTCGCTTTGCTGCATATTTCATTCGTGCCGTGAATCTTGCTCCACTCAGCCACCGTTCCGCCAAATTTCACGGTTTTAAGCGAATGGCAAAGTGAGAAGGAATGCACGGCGATGAATGAAATGCTGTTCGGAATGACCACGGACGAAAGCGAGGAGCAACCTGAGAACACATGCTGCCAAATGAATTTTACGCCAGACGGAAGCACCACAGACTCAAGCGATGTGCAATTCTTGAACGAACTGTCAGCAAGTTCTTTAATGCCGTCAGGAATTGTGATTGAGCGGTTCTGAGTTGAGCAGTATTCAGCAGTCTTTCCATTGATTGCGACACCGTTTTTTATGGTGAGGCACGGGTGCGAAAGCTCGTTGATATTGCAATTCTTGAAAGCAAAACTGCCGATTTCTGCAACGCTGTCGGGAATTGCCGCAGACGAAAGCAAGGTGCAGCCATAGAACGCTTCAGCGCAGATTTGTGTGATGCCGAACAAAGCAACGCTCTTTAAGCCCTCATAGTTCATCTTTCTCAATGCGCCTGTGGCAAACAGGTTCAAAAATCCGTCAGAATCCGCCTTCACGGTCAGATACATGGCTTTTTTTGCAGGAATTTCAGTGAGCAGATTTTGCTCTTGTGCCAAAGCAAAAATCTCCGCTCCAGTTTTTGATGAATCAGAAAACGCTTCTATCACTTTTTGGATTTTTGGAAGCCATTTTGAAGAATCTGCACTGAACTTGAAAAAGCCCGCATTCTTCCCGATTTTGATAAGAGCAACGGTTGAGCTTTTTGAGTTTGAAAGAAGCTCAAAAGAAGAATCAGCCAATCCTGAAAGCAACGAAGACAGCACAGCGTCTGCACCAGCCTTTTGTACTTGAACAATCTTCTTGTTTTTTGCTTTCTGAAATTCAAGGTCTTCTTTACTTACGTTCAATGATTTTAGATGAGTTTTTAGCTTCGCGCTTCGTTTTATCGCCTTGTAAGTTGCGCTTCCTTCTGTGCAGACGATTTCATAGTTCTCATTTTCATTTTTCAAGGTATCGAACCATTCAGACGTCACTTTTTCAAAATCGTCAGCAAGAATTACCTTTGAAAGAGATGGGCACCTCTTAAACGCATCTTTGTAGATTAATTCAACACTGCTCGGAATCACAACGGACGAAAGCGATGTGCAATCAGAGAACGCACAGATTTCGATTTTTGTAATGCCGTCGGGAATTATTACGCTTGTCGCTGTCTTGTCCAGACATCTTACAACACAACCGTTCTCCACCAGCAGAACAGGCATTTCCCAAACTCCGTCCGAGCATTTCACGCTTTTTATGTCAGCATATTCGAACAAATTTATCTTGCCTGTAACGTTGTCCCATTCTGCCATCGTTCCGCCAAATTCCACATTTTCAATCACTGTGTGCTTGTACTGGCTTTGATGAAAAACACAGGCGTTGATATCTGTAACGCTGCTTGGAATAAACACAGACTTAAGCTCGTTGCAATCATAGAACGCACCAGCGGCGATGTACGTTACGCCTTCGGGGATTGTCACGCTTGTCGCTGTCTTGTCCAGACATCTTTTCATTCTGCCGTCCTCCACCAGCACGACAGGCGTTTCCCAAACTCCGTCCGAGCATTTCACGCTTTTGACATCAACATATTCTAATAGACCGTCTTTGAATTTAACGTTGTCCCATTCTGCCACTGTTCCGCCAAATTCAACGGTTTTAATCGCTGTGCACTCAAAAAACGCATACGGACCTATTTTTTTTATGCTGCTTGGAATCAGCACGCTTGTTACGCTCTTGTCTGTGCATTTTCTCAGCTCATTGTGATAAATTTCCAATACGTCTTCCATTGTTTATTCTCCTCTATTTGTCATACTGAAATTTGATTTTGTCACTTTCTGAAACGAACTCGAAACATGGATTCCTTATTTTAAGGAAAGCCTCTTTTCAAAAAGACATCATTCCTTATCTTAAGGAAATCCGACTTTTGATAAAGCCAAGATTCCTTATTTTAAGGAATCTCCCTTTTCAAAAAGACATCATTCCTTATTTTAAGGAAATCCGACTTTTGATAAAGTCAAGCTTCCTTATTTTAAGGAAGCTCCCTTTTCAAAAAAACAGCATTCCTTATCTTAAGGAAAGTTGTCATGCCGAAATTTGTTTTGTCATCTCTTCAGCATCGCGTCGCCGTCAGCACATTTCACGTATATTGCGGGAACTAACATGTTCCAGTCCGCGCCTTTTTTCACTGCTTTCCACTGCGCCACTGTTCCGCCGAACTGCATGAATGAAAGCGACTGGCAGCACCAGAACGCCCCCTTGCCGATTTCCTTGACGCTTTGCGGAATCGACACTAATTTGAGCGACTTGCAATGAGAGAACGTATTCTCGCCGATTGTCGCAATGCCGTCGGGGATCACGATTGATTCTTTCTGGCTTGCGAGGTACAGAAGCTCGCCGTCCTTGATTGCGATTCCGTCCTTTATCGTAAGGCACGGATGCGAAAGTTCATTGATGTTGCACCTATTGAACGCCTTTTCGCCGATTTTTGTAACGCTGTTCGGGATTTCAATTGACGAAAGCGATTCGCATGAATCGAACGCATTATCGCCGATTTCCGTGACGCTTTGCGGAATCTCCACCGACGAAAGCGACCTGCAGTCATTGAACGCCAGCCTGCCGATTGCCTTGACGCTTGGCGGAATCGACACTGATTTGAGCGAATAGCAGTTTTCGAACGCATACTCGCCGATTTTCGTAACGCCGTCGGGGATTGCGATTGATTTACTCTGGCTTGCGAGGTACAGAACCTCGTCGTCCTTGATTGCGATTCCGTTCTTTATCGTCAGGAGAAGATGCGAGAGTTCGTCGATGTTGCACCCCTCAAACGCCTTTTCGCCGATTTCTTTTACGCTGTCAGGGATTACCACAGATTCAAGGCTTGTGCACCTATAGAACGCCCTCTCGCCGATTTCTTTGATGCCGAACAAACCAATATGCTTTGGTCTTATATATCTGATTTTTCTTAACATGCCAGCGGCAAACAGGTTCAAAAAGCCCTCAGAATCCGCTTCGAATGTAATATCCTTTGATTTCTTCTCACTGATTTCGCCAAGCGGCAGCTTTTGCTTTTTTATCACGTCAAAGATTTCTTCTCCGCTTTTTGAAGAATCCGAGAAGGCTTCTATCACCTTTTTGACTTTTGGAAGCCACTTTGATGAATCAGCACCGAGTTTGAACACGCCTGCATTCCTGCCGATTTTGACAAGAACGACTGTCGCTGTCTTTGCGCTTGAGAGAATCTCAAATGAAGAATCTGCAACACTCGAAAGCAAAGTTTTTATTAAAGCATCCGCTCCTGCGTTTTGCACTTCGGCAATCTTTTTGTCCTTGGCAACTTGCAAAGCAAGGTCTTTGATGTGCGTCCTGAGTTTGGGGCTTCGTCTTACCGCATTGTATGTGCTGCTGTCTTTCGTGCAGACGATTTCATAACTCGGATTTGCATCGTTGACGCTCTCAAACCACTCTGCTGGCACTTTCTCGAAATTGTCAGCAAGCGTGATTGTCGAAAGCGATGTGCAGTTCAGGAACGCGACCTTACTGATTCGCCTGATGCTCGCGGGGATTTCCACGCTCTTGAGCGCCCTGCAGTTTCTGAACGCATATAAAATGATTTCTTTAACACCATCTGGGATTGTTACGCTCGTCACACTTTTGTCCGTGCAATTTTTCAGCACGCCCTCTTCGATTTCCAAAATATCTGTCATAGAAACTAATATAACGGAAAATTTGTGGGTTTTACAAGTTTTTGAACTCATTCGGGATTTTCCCGAACGTCATTTTTTCAAATTTTGGCTTTCGGGGTTTTCCCGAACGTCATTTTTCTCCTCATGTCATGCTGAACTCGTTTCAGAATCTGCGTTCATTTAGGTCATTTCGACTACGCTCAATGACCAGTCGGTTGCTGAGCGTAGCCGAAGCATCTCTACAGCTCCGCTTCGCCGTCCGTGCATTTCACGCGCTTTGCAGGAACGCGGCTGTTCCAGTCCGCGCCTTTTTTTACTGCTTTCCACTGCGCGACAGTTCCTTTGAACTCCAGCGTTTCAAGCGAATCGCATTCAAAAAACGCATTGTCGTCGATTTCCTTGAGGCTCTCTGGAAGAACCATGGAATAAAGTCCGCTGCGATCATAAAACGCCTTCTCGCCGATTTTCGTAACGCCGTCGGGAAGCGTGATTTTGCTAGTGTAGTTTGCCGAATAGAGAACAGTGCCGTCCTTGATTGCGATTCCGTTCTTTATCGTGAGGAGAGGATGCGAAAGCTCGTTGATATCGGTATACTCAAACGCCTTGTCTCCGATTTCTTTGACGCTGTCAGGAATCTCAAGGGACTTAATCTTGTCGCAACCCTTAAATGCCTTCTCGCCTATTTCTGTGACGCTGTCGGGAATCTCAATGGACTCAATCTCGTCGCAACCCTTGAACGCCTCACTGCCGATTTTTGTGACGCTCTTCGGAATCTTCACGGACGAAAGGTGAGTAAAAACATCATGTTTGAACGCCCTGTAGCCGATTTCTTTGATGCCGAACAAAGCGATGTCCTTTAACATGGGATACTCTATTTCTCTCAATACGCCAGAGGCAAACAGATTCAGAGTGCCGCCTCTTAAAGTCATTTTCTCTGCTTTTTTCCCAGGAATCTCGCCAAGCGGAAGTTTCAGGCTTGTTATCACGTCAAAGATTTCCTCCCCGCTTTTTGTGGAGTCCGAAAATGCCTCAAGCACTTTCTGGAGCTTGGGAAGCCACTTCGACGAGTCCGCACCGAGCTTGAACACGCCGATGTTATTCCCGATTTGCACCAAGGCGACGGTCGCGCTCTTCGTGGTCGCAAGAATCTGGAACGAGAAGCCCGCCACGCTTGAACGCAAAGTGGAAAGCAAAGCGTCAGCGCCGACCTTGTTCACCGTGGCAATCTTTTCGTTTTTTGCCACTTGAAGAGCAAGGTCTTTGATGTGCTTCTTGAGCTTCGGGCTTCGTTTTACAGCCTTGTATGTGCTGCTGTCTTTTGTGCAGATGATTTCATAATTCTCATTCCAGTCCAGTCTGTCGAACCATTCGGACGGCACTTTTTGAAAATCGTCAGCAAGAATTACCTTTGAAAGAGATTTGCCAACAAAAAAGAACGCCTCTTTGTCGAATTCAGTGATGCTTGACGGAAGCGAAATGGACGAAAGCGATTCGCAGAAAGAGTACGCTCCAATTTTTGTGACGCCTGAAGGAATTTCAAGCGACTTAAGCGAGTCGCATCCACTGAACGCATTCTCTCCGATTTCCGTTACGCCGTCGGGAATTGTCACGCTTGTTGCGCTCTTGTCCGTGCATTGCTTCAGACTGCCGTTTTCTATCAGCAGAACAGGCATTTCCCAAACTCCGTCGGCGCACTTCACGCTCTTTTCGCTAATATCCTCAAGAAGATTCCATTTTCCTACTATCGCTTCCCACTGCGCCACAGTTCCAGAGAACTCCACAGACTCAGGCTTGCTGTAGCCATCAAGCACGTCCTCAACGATTTCCTTGACGTCTTCGGGGATTATGAATGAATCGCTCTGGGTTGTGCGATACAGAACCTTTTTTCCCTTGATTGCGAATCCGTTTTTTATCTTCAGGCACGGGTGCGAAAGCTCATCGATGTCGCAGCCCATGAACGCCTCATCTCCGATTTTCCTGACGCTGTCGGGAATCACCACCGATGAAAGCGAAGAGCAGCCCCCGAACGCTTCCTTTCCGATTTCCGTGACGCTTGGCGGAATCACCACCGACGAAAGAGTCTTGTTATCATAGAACGCAGAGTATTCGATTTCCCTGACGCCGTCGGGAATCGTGATTGAACTGCTCTGGTTTGTCCAATACAGAACTTTGTTGTTCTCGATTGCGACTCCGTTCTTTATCGTCAGGAGAGGATGTGAAAGCTCAGTTATGTTGCAGCCCTTGAACGCCTTGTTACTGATAGTCGTGACGCTCTCTGGAATCTTCACGCTCTCAATCGACGCGCAGTCGCAGAACGCCCTATCGAAGATTACCCTGATGCCGTCGGGGATTGTGATGGAACGGCTCTGTGTTGCGCAGTAGACAACCCAGTCGTCGTACTCGATTGCAAGTCCGTCCTTTATCGTCAGGCACGGATGCGAAAGGGCGGTGATGTTGCAATGACAGAACGCATAACTTCCGATTTTTGTGACGCTCTCTGGAATAATCACAGACGAAAGCGATGTGCAATTGAAGAACGCATAGTCGTCGATTTCCGTAACGCTTGGCGGAATCACTATCGACTTAAGCGACGCGCACCTCCTAAACGCCTTTATGTCGATTTTCGTGACATAATTCGGGATTGTCACGCTCTCCACATTTTTGTCCAGGCATCTAACCAGCTCTGTGCCTTCGATTTTCAATACTTCTTCTTCCATCGTTTATTCTCCTCTATTTGTCATGCTGAAATTTGATTTTGTCACTTTCTGAAGCGAACTCGAAACATGGATTCCTTATTTTAAGGAAAGCCTCTTTTTAAAAAAAACAACATTCCTTATTTTAAGGAAATCTGTTTTCCGATAAAGCCAAGGTTCCTTATTTTAAGGAATCACCCTTTTAAAAAAGACATCATTCATTATTTAAAGGAAATCCGATTTTTGAGCAAGTCAAACTTCCTTATTTTAAGGAATCTCCCTTTTCAAAAAAACAGCTTTCCTTATCTTAAGGAAAGCTGTCATGCTGAAATTTGTTTTGTCATCTGTGTTCATTTAGGTCATTTGCATCTCTACAGACTCACCTCGCCGTCCGAGCATTTTTCCCGCATTAAAACGGGACATCTTCATCAAACCCATCATCAGCCTTTTGAGAACCAGCCTGTGGCTGTGGCTGCTCGAACAAAAGCAACATTCTGTATTTTGCTTCGCCATCGCTCTTTTCAACGCTTGCGCCAAAGAGCATTTTCCCGCCGTCAACGCAAGTCCCCGTGCAGTATGGCTCAATCGAATCAATCGCCTCTTTCACCTCGCAAATCGCACAGTCGGAGCGCGCAAAAAGCAGCATCGCCTTGATTTTCTTGTTCTTTACATAATCCACAATTTCGCCAATCGACTCCGCCTCAAAATAAGTCGGGTGCTCGCCCCCAAAACTCTCGTCTATGTCGTATTTTTCGAGGTGGGTCAAATTATTGTGCAGTGCGTCATTTATCAGCTTGTTCGTCTTCTCGTCCATTTATTTCCTCGCTTTTGTTTTTCAGTTTCCGTCGCCGCTCGCCCAGT
>CACYWZ010000024.1 GCA_902778325.1 uncultured Spirochaetaceae bacterium | reverse complement strand
CTCATTGAGTGAGAGCATTTTGTCCGCAAGCTCTACAAGCTCTTTTGATTGCTCCTCTGTGGCTTCGGGGATTGGGATATTGCGGATATGCTCTGGAACAATGTGATAATCCCCGCCTCGAATATTCTCAAGCAAAACCGAAGCATATTTTGAATTCATAATGCAAAGCAAATAGCGCAAATCTACGCTTTCGGAAAGTTTTTCCATATCCTCTCGGCTCATTGTGCTAAACTTCTTTATTGAAGTCGCAATGCTTTTGTTTTCAACGTCGTGCAAGTCTTTCCAAAGCAATGCCATACGAACTTGTTGCTCACAATAGTAAAACTCTCCCAAATCAACAGAGGCTTTCAAATCGCCAAGAGAGTTGATTAACAGTTTTTGATTTGTATAAAGTTCTTCAAAGGTCGGGCGACTTAATTTCGCAGGACTTCTTTCTGTGCCATATTCAAGATAGCGAATTCTTTTTACTTCATATCTATCGAGGTCTTTGCCTTCAATGTACTTCTTGCAATGAATATCATCTTGACTTTCGCTGATTAAATCTGCTTTCACAAACTTTTCATCTTTAGAGTTTTCATCAGAGTTCAGAACCATTCCTTTGCTGATATAGCAGTAATCGCCTAAGACGTGCATATTTTCGTGTCGGTTAGTATTCCTCTTTTCATTCTTTGTATTCCAAACGAAAGTTTTTTCATCTTGTACAAGCTCATCTCGGCTTTTTTCGACAAGCAGATTTATTTTTGTTCCGTCAATCTTGCTAACGTTTACTTTGTGTTCTCTCATTGCTTTTTCTTTTTTGCTAATGAAAATGCAAGACTGTACCACAGCGTCCGCAAAAATTTTTGTGTCTGAACAGTCAACGATTTCTTTTAAGGTGTATTCGTCAAGCAACATTCTGCGGGCTTTTTCTGCGTAAAGCTGATTTGTCAGAGGATACGGCACAATCATTGAACAAAGTCCGCCGTCTTTGAGAAGATGCCGCAAGCCCAGTTCAATAAACGGAATGTACAAATCCCATTTCTGATAAAGCGTCTTGTATTTTCCGCTTTGTATCATTGCTTCCCTGTTCTTTGCCATTTCAGCATTTGCCATTTGATTCGGAGCAGACACATACGGCGGGTTGCCAATAATCACATCGAAGCCGCCCGAAGTTGGGCAGGCGTTCCCCAAAGTTGGGCAGGTGTTCCCCAAAGTTGGGCAAGTGTTCCCCAAAGTTGGGCAGACGTTCCCCAAAGTTGGGCAGGCGTTCCCCAAAGTTGGGCAAGTGTTCCCCAAAGTTGGGCAGGCATTCCCCGAACTTGGGCAGGCATTCCCTTCGACTTCGCTCAGGGAACGGTTGCTGAGCGGAGTCGAAGCAAACACTTCGGGGAATTCTTTTTGCCAGTCAAAAGCCTTTTCGCCATCTACTGCCTTGTCGCTGATGAGCGAGTTTCCGCACTTGATTTTTCCCGCAAGAGTCGTGAGCTTGCGGTTCTTTTGCGCGGTCGAAAGCCAAAGAGAGAGTTTTGTGATTTCAACGCTGTCTTCGTTGATGTCCACGCCGTAGAGGTTGTTTTCAAGAATGGCGTTGTCGATTGCGGTGAAGTTCAGCTCGCCTTGGTGGATTTTGCTCCAGAAATAATCGATGAGCGTATGCTCTTTTCGCAAAAACTTGAGGGCGGCGTTCAAAAACGCGCCAGAGCCGCAAGCGGGGTCAAGGATTTTCAGCCCCAAAAGCCAAGAGCGGTATTCTTCAAGCCGTCTGTCGAGTTCGTCTGTTTTGTCATTGCGGACTTTTTTCGGAATCTTTTTTGCAGTTGCAAGTTCTGCATGACTTTCGGGAGAGAACTCTTCGTCATTTATTTTCAGCTCTCTCTTTTTTGCCTCGCAAAGTGAGCCGATTGTGTTCTCAACGATGTATTTCGTGATGTATTCGGGTGTGTAAAAAACGCCGTCCTTCTTTCGCTTTCCGATATTGCTTTGTTGTTCATTGAGCGAAGTCGAAATATCCTCGATTTCGGTGAGCGAGTTCTCGAAAATGCGCCCAAGAATGTCGACGCTGATTTGGCTTTGAAAGTCGTAATCCGAAAGCGTCTGGCAATGCTTCATCAAAACGTCGTCGCTGATTGTGACGCTGTCGAGGATTTCGTCTGTTTTGAAAAGTCCGCCGTTATACGCAAAGATGTCTTTCGTGCTGTCGCTTTCGCTCTTGAATCCTTTGTCGATTCTGCTGAAAAAGGTTTTGAGAACGCTGTAAAGGCTTTGATAATAGCCGAGTTCTTTTAGTTTCTTGAAGTCGCTGATAATCCCGATTGTCGAGTTCGCAGGCAAAAGGTTGCGGTCTTCGCAAAAGAGGATGAACAAAATGCGGTCAAGGAGTTTTTGTGTTTTCTTGAAGAGGGTGAGCTTGTCTATTCCTTCGTTGTTCTTGCACAAATCGTCGAACAAATCGCGCTTGAACGCGGAGTAATCGGCATAAAAGCTGTTCGTTATCTCTTTTTCTTCGGTGAGAGTCTCGTGCTTGAGTTTTAGCGGAATGTCGTTTTTGATGCTATCAATCGAAAGGAGCAAAAAGAGGAGGTCAAACTTTTCTTTTGAAAGGGTGAACAGATTGAACTCGACGAACTCGATTTGTGTCTCAACGTAAACGCGAAGGCGCTCAAAGTTGCTCACGATGACGTAAGGGCAATTCTCGTGATGATTTTTGTAGCTGAATGCCTGAAAAGCCACGCGGTCAAGGTCTTGTGTGTCTGTTCCTTTCAGCTCAATGACGGCTTTCACAACGCCGTCAAAGATGATTGCGCCATCGGATTTCTTTGCGTTTGATTTGCTTTCGTTTTTGAGTTCTGTCAAAATGTTGTAAGAAGCCTCAGGCTTTATCGTGTAGCCCAAACATGAGCAGAACAAGTCGCGGATAAAGCCTTCTTGATACTGTTCTTCTTTGCTTTCGCGGATATTCGCTTGTTTTTCCTCGCTGGCAAAAATGGAGCGGTACTGCTCGTATTTTTTGCTCAATACGTCTTTTTCGATTTTTGAAAGATATTTGTCGATTATCTTTTTCTGAAACATTTTTTCCCTCACCTCGATTTTATAAAAAACGCCCTTCTGCAAATTTTGTTGAAAGCAGAAGAGCGCTTTTTTGTGTCATTCCGAACTTGTTTCGGAATCTTTTTTTAGAAAGCAGCGAGCGTGCGGTTAATGCGCTCAATAGCCTTGTCTTTGCCCAAAACAGCGATAGAGCCAATGAGAGGCGGAGAAATGCGGCTTCCTGTAACAGCCATACGGACAGGCATCATAAAGTCGCCGAGCTTAATTCCAAGCTCAGTAGCCTTGTCTTTTGCGAACTGCTCCGCTCCGTCGTGTCCAATCTCAAAGACCTTGTTCACGAACTCAATAGCGTTCTGCAAGACTTCTTTTGTCTTTGCCTCATCGAGCTTTTTCGGAATGATGTTCTCTTTAGCAGGAACTGCAGGCTCTGTAAAGATGAAATGCACCATCTCAGCAGCGTCTGTTAAGTACTTCAATCGCTCTTTGATGAGCGGCATAAGTTCAAGAAGCTTCTTCTTCACGTCTGCGCTTGTCATATTCATTGATGTGTCAACGCAGTAAGGCTCGCCGTCCTCACCAAGCGCAACACCAGAATATTCAGGTCCAACGTGTGGAGCTGGGAACTGGTCTGTTACGTTGATGTCGAGAGTTGCATCTCCTGTCTTTGTGATAAAAGGCAGTGTCCACTTGTAAAGCTCTTCGTCAGAAAGCTGTCGGATATAGTTTCCGTTGTAGAACTCAAGTTTCTTGTAGTCAAAAACAGCAGGCGCTTTGTTCAAATGCTCCATCTTGAAGTTTTTTGCAAGCTCTTCGAGAGTGTAGAAATCTTTGCCCTCTTCGTAAGAACAGCCGAGAAGCGCAACATAGTTCACAATAGCCTGTGGCAAATATCCACGAGCGCGGAACTCGTTCAATGATGTTGAGCCGTGGCGTTTAGAAAGCTTCTTGCCGTCAGCTCCGTTAACCATTGGCAAATGGCAGAACTCTGGGTGCTCCCAACCGAACGAGCGGTACATCTGAACGTGAAGCGGTGTTGACGGAATCCACTCTTGAGCGCGCATGACGTGAGTAATGTGCATCAAGTGGTCATCAACGATATTTGCAAGGTGATATGTCGGGAAGCCGTCGCTCTTGAGCAAAATCGGGTCTGGAGAAATATCCTCGTTCTTCCAAGTGATGTCGCCAAGCAAATGGTCGTGGAATTTTGTTTCTCCTTCAAGCGGCACTTTGAGTCGGATAACATAAGGCTTTCCAGCGTCAAGGTTTGCCTTTACTTCTTCTGGAGTAAGGTGGCGGCAGTTGCGGTCGTATCCCGGCGGCATATTGTTTTCCGTCTGGATTTTGCGGATTCGCTCCAAACGCTCGCTGTCGCAGAAACAATAATAAGCCTCTCCGTTTGCTACAAGCTGCTCTGCATATTTTTTGTAAAGCTCAAATCTCTCGCTCTGCACATAAGGACCGAACTCTCCGCCCTTATCTCCGCCTTCGTCCCATTCAATGCCGAGCCAAGCCATTGTATCGTAAAGGTTCTGAACATATTTTTCGTCGTAGCGTGTGCGGTCTGTGTCTTCAAGGCGCAAAATGAACTTGCCGCCCTTTGAGCGCGCAAAAAGATAATTGAACAAAGCTGTTCTAACGCCGCCGATGTGCTGCATTCCCGTCGGGGAAGGAGCATAGCGGACTCTTACTTCAGTTGTATCCATAAAAACCTCGATATATCGATTCAGTATGTGTATTATATCGACATTTTAGCAAAGGGTGCAAGTAGATTGACAAGCCCGCCAAAAAAACAAATTGGACTCTGCCAAAAAAGCAAAGTCCAAAATGAATGCGAATCAGTCTTGTTAATCGGCTAAAGCAACGCTGACAAGCTCAATCGTGATGTTCCAAGGGCTTTTTCTTGAAATCTCAATGCCCTCCACTTTCACCTCTTTCCCGACATAATCAGAAAGCGATGAGAACACTTGCTCAAAGCCTTCCTTCTTTCTGATGTATATCGATTTGCGATTTTTGGAGTTTCCTCCCGTTGAAAGCGAATATTCGCTCTCATCGACTTTGTAAAGCGTTCCATAGAAAGTATCGATGTGAGCCGTTCCGCTTTCTTTTGCCGCAGAAAATCCAAAATCCATATCGTCGTCTATCGTGTCGCTTTCCTTTGAGGAAGAAAAACAAAAAGAGAGCGCACCCATAAATATCAGCGCTAATAAGCAAGTTCGTTTGAATGCCATATCTTCATCAACTCTCCCCAGTTTGAACTGTAGCCCGTCAATCTTGTGTAATACGAATAGAACGGATAGCTGCTGTCCCCTCCATTCGATTCGCAGTATGGATTCAGCTGTGTCGCAATCGTCAAGCCGAATGAGCCTTGCCCGTCAAGAGCACCCGAATAGCCTGCAACATTCTTTGCATATTGATATTGCGTTTCGCCCTCTTTTTTCCCAATCCAAGAACTTGCGATAATGCCGTCAAGCGCAGTCATTACGCGGCTTGCTTGTGCTTTTGTGTTTGCTGACAACGATGAATCCGCAATAAGATTTTTGCAAAAATATCCGATGTCGTTCAAATAAACATAACTCCCGTAATATGCCATTCCTTTGCAGTTGTCGATATTATTCCCGTATTGCACAAGATAGTTATTGTACACGGCTTTGCATTTGCTCACTCCCTCTGCGATAAGAGCCGAAGAGAGAGCGTCGAGGGCAGAGTAGAGCGCGTTTTGCTTTGCGCTGTTCAAGTTGAAGGCGACTTGAGTCAAAACTGTGCCGTAACTTGCACATTCGCCTGCGTCCATTTGCATATTGCTGTTTTTGTGAATGTCGGCGTAGGCTTTTACGATTGCTTTTGCAAAAGAAAGCGGCGTGCTGTTGCTGTCGGCAAGGCTTGAAATCACAGCATAATGGTTGTTTGAATAACTTGTGTTCGCACTTGTTACAAGATAATCCGCTGTTCCGCGCAAAAGATAAGCCGTTTCAACGTTTCCCTGCAAACAGCAGTCCTGCCAGATTACGTTGACATTAAGACCTGAATCCTTGATTGCGTTTTTTACATCAGTCGCCGTAAGATAGCTTCCTGATTTATCTGATTCATCAAAGCAAAGAGAGCGTGCAGACTGTTTGCCAGAAAAACTTTCTGCGTCCGTGCCTGCGCCATGGTCAGAAAGCATAAGGACAACATTTCTTGCAGAATAATATTTGTTTGCCCATTTTAGATAATTTGTGAGCGTTGAAACATCGCCCATATTTGGCTCATACGAAAGCCAAGACACAGAAGACGTCAACTCTTTCGTGTTTGCCGACATCTCAAATCTTGTTTCTGTAGACTTGAGCCTCCTGAATGTGCTTTCGTCCATTGCGCCAAGTTCATACAAAGCGCCGTTCGGGTGAACGCGAGTATTAGGATGTGGTTTTTGATTTGCCGCAGCAGCCGCGTTCTGTCCGTCCCAAAGCGCAAGGATTCTCACGCTCGGAGCAAATCCCCCCCCAATGACGCAAGAGCGCATTGCTGATTGACCAAATCAAGATAAAGCTCGTCGTTTAAGTTGTTGTCTGCGTCGAAGTAGTCCAGAATGAGCCAGTCGCTCGTTTGCTTTGCGATTTCGTCGTCGTCGTCGCCGTCTTCATAAAAAAGAAAGCAAGATGAAAGAAGTGAGGTCATTGCAACGCTCAAGATTGCAATCCTCAAAAAATTAAAGAAAGGTTTTTTGTGCATTTAGATAAACTCCTAAAAATGTTTTTGAGCATTATATTAAGTTTTTGTTATGCAATCAATGCAAAAATTTGTCAGCGTTTGCCAAAAAAACAAATTGGACTCTGCCAAAAAAGCAAAGTCCAAAATGCCAACGAATAAATACTGTCAAATCGCCTGAATTACGCAATGGCTTTTTTAGGAGTGGTGTTTTTTGCCGTTTGCGCTTGTCAGTAATACCAAAAAACGGCGGTCAGAAATAAGAAAAACTAAAAAAGGTTCTGCTAAGAAAAACTGTTCCGCGTTTGTCTATTATTCTATTTCAAAGATTTGAGATTTCAATTCTTTTTCTAAAAATTCTCTAATTTTCCAACTTTTTCTTCTTTACGACCTGTCATGCGGAACTCTTTTAAGCATCTTCGGTTGCTGAGCGAAGTCGAAGCAAAGATTCCGAAAACTTGTTCTTCAATGACAAAAGCGCGTCATGTTGAACTTGTTTCAACATCTGCTTTTTCATTTTCCCCGCCTTTTTGTTCGGAGCGCAAAACCTCTCGCGGTTTTTGCAGAAAATTCGCTTGGACGGCGAAAACCTCTTGCGGTTTTGGCAGAAATTTCGCTTGGAGAGCGAAAACCTCTTGCGGTTTTGGCAGAAATTTCGCTTGGACGGCGAAAACCTCTTGCGGTTTTGGCAGAAATTCCGTTTGGACAGCAAAAACCGCGTGCGGTGGAGCAAGAAATTTCTATTTATAAGAAAAACCTCTTGCGGTTTTTGAAGAAATTTCTATATATCAGAATAACCCAAAATGGGAAAAAGAATTGCCGATTCGCTTCTTTCGCTGTAATATCTAGGATATGAGACACACAAACTTTTTCAAAGCGTTTTTTTTGGCAGTTTCACTTTTTGCCTTCATGCCGTCGCTTGCGCACTGTGGCGAAAAGGAAGACCGCATTATTTATGCGATGCTGATGAATCAGATTCAGTATTCGCTTTTGACTGTGCAGCACTACCAGAGCCGCGCCGTTCTCGAAAAGGAATATGACAATATCATTTGCAAAATCGACAAGACGCGCCTTGTTGACAGCGAGAGTGTCGAGGCGTACACAAATCTTCTTGAGACGCTCACCGACTTGAAGCTCAGCGCGCTCGAAAAGCAATTTTTGACGCAGCAGGCTGAAAAGGAGCGGAAGCAGGCGGTCAACAAGATTCTGAACTCAAGTGCGAGCGCAGTCGGAATGGCGGCTGTCGCGTTCGCCGGGGGAAATCCTGTGCAGGCTGTTACGGGGCTTTTGTTCACTGGTGTTTCTTCTGTGTTCAACTACAGGAACACGGTGAACAGTGTCGAAAACTCTCTCAATTCAAATCTTTTCCGCATAAGCCAAAGCGACCTTCGTGCGCTCGACAGCGAGCGGAACTCGCTTTTCCGCACTTATTCGCGCTTTATCACGAAATACAAAATCCCGAAAAAATACGAAATCAAAGAAGACCAAATGAGGTGGCTCGTTGAGTCCCTCGACACGCTCGACGCTTCGTCAAAGGCTCGTCTTCTTGAGACCAAAAGGGACATTTTCGCGCTTTTCACGCCGTTTTGGTATGAGCTTGGCGCATCATATCAGGAGATTGGAAACAAGAAAAAAGCCCTGGAATGTTACGCTGAGTTTGAGAGGCAGAAGCAAAAGTATTCCATAATCGACAATGACACATACTACACTGAGCTTGCAAAGAATATGATTTTGCTTTTGGGCGAGGGCGAAAAGGTTTCTTCTGGCGCAAAGAAATATATCGATGTCATCGAAAACGACCGCACTGTCGCAAGCGAGAACGAAAACAGAATGTATCTTGCAGAGCTTTATTTTGCTTCGGGCGACACAAAGAGGGCTGAGGAAAAGCTGCGTCTTGTGATGGACGATTCGCGCGAGTATCTTTCTGGCGCTCACGAGCTTTACACGCTCATTGCTTCTCAGAAGACGGGGAAGGACAAGGAGAGAAACGATGTTCTTTCGCGCTCTTTGATTTCGGCACTTGAGGTTGAGGAGGTGAAAAAGCAGAGCGACAAGGCTGAGAAGTCTATCGCCGACAAGGTGAAAAATGCTGCCGCTTCTGTTTATTCCTACATTTCGCAGAGCGTTCAGGAAGAAAGCGCGTCTCTTTCGCTTGAGCTGCCGTTTTCTTTTGAAAACACTCCCGATGTGCTTTCTGTTGTTTCTGCCGGAAACACTTTTGTCAGCGAGAAAAAGAGCGCAGGCGGGGTTTATCGCTATGTTTTCGGCGACAGCGCTCAAAAGATTGTGCCGAAGGAAGGCGAGGTGAGTGTGAAGATGTATTTTCCAGACGGAAAGCAAATCACGGCTGTTTACGATTGCGCTCTTTTTTCTGGCGAGGAGGTTCGCGCAATGGACAGCGTTCTTTCGATTCTTGAAAACTCAGGCGTCGGAGGAGCGGATTTGAACAGCCTCAATGTGAAGTTGTTTTCGTCAAAATGTGTCGCTTTGACAAAAGACAGCGCTTTCAAAAAGAAGTCTGACAGCGAGAAGCTCAAGGCGTCCCAGAGCATTGTGCAGGAAGCGCGAAAGGCGTATTTGGCTTCTCCTTATGTTTATTTTCGCGAGAATTCAAGAATCGGCTCTCAGACGATTTTCTCTTACGGTCTGAAAAGTTTTTCTGACGGCTCGAAGGAATATGTGTTCTCAAAATACGGTGATGCTGTTCGGAGTGGCGCAAAATGAGAGTAATCGCGTTTTTTTTGAGTTTCGCTCTTTTTTTGCAATGCGCGTTTTCGGACGTAACGCTTTTGTCGATGAATCTTGCTCACTTAAAGCGGCAGGGCGCGGACGGTTATGAGGATTGGAAAAGCCTTGTCTGCTCTGTCATCAAGGAGTCGAAGGCGGATATCGTCCTGCTTCAGGAAGTCCCGATTGAGCTTTCAAAAAGGGCTGACACTCCGATTTTCAAGATGCCGAAAAAAGACAATATCCTCGATGATTTTTCAAGCGAGCTTGGTGGCTCGTGGCTTTATTTTTCAACCGCCGCTTACGCAATCCGCAAAAATATGGAAGTTGAAGGCGAGAGTTATGTTTCTTGCGATATGAACCAAAACAACGCTGTTCTTTATAATTCAAGGAGAGTTCTTGGGAAAGACCTTTCAAAAACGCTTGGTTTTGCGGATTTTTCTGGGGATTTTTTGTTCGACAAGAACAATGTTCAATCGATTGAGTTCAGGGTCAGCGGCAACGAAAAATCCCGCTTTGTCGTCATAAACGTGCATCTTCCTTACAACAACGCATCTCACCGCGAGCGCGACTTGAAGACTCTGGAGCGCCTTTTTGCGCACTTCAAGAATCGGGAGGGCGTTATTGTTGGAGGGGATTTCAACACGAAGCGCGCCGACCTTTCAAAGCGCAATTTTGACGGTGTTGACGGAGATGATGGCTGGTATTTCGACAAAAACTTCGGGCTGAAAACGACGCTTTCGGCGAAGGGCGAGGAAATTGCTTTTGCAAATGATTACGACCATTTTCTTTTCAGTCGCAAAATCAATGTGAAAAAAGCTCTTGTGCGCGCTTTTGTCAGCGGAAAAGCGGACAAGATTTCTCAGTGGAATGTTGCGGGAAAATCTTTTTCATCGAGCGCTCAGATAAAAAAATCGCTTTCTGACCATATTCCTGTTTTGATAACGATTGATGTCGGTTCTGCCGCGTTTTCGGATTTGACAGATATTCTGAAAAAGACTGCTGAAACTTTTGACAGCGCAGAATAAAACAAAAAGCCCCGCGTTTGTTCGGGGCTTTTCCATTATTCAACGCAGTTCTTTGTTTCTGCGTTTTTTATTTCTGTGATGAATTCTTCAAGGCTTTCAAAGTGCTTGTACACAGAAGCAAATCTTATGTATGCAACTTTGTCGATTTTGTAAAGAGTCTCAAGCGCAAACTCTCCGATTTCGCTTGCTGCAATCTCTCTGCTCAATCTTCCTCGTCTTATGACTTTATCCTCGATTTCGTTCAAAATCGTTTCGATGTCCATAGACGAAATCGGGCGCTTTTCCATTGCTCGTTGCAATCCTGCTTCGAGCTTTTCTCTGTTGTATGGTTGTCGCTTTCCGTCTCGCTTTACGACCATCAGAGGTTTTTCCTCGATATGCTCGTAACTTGTGAAACGCGAACCGCAAGAAAGACATTCACGCCGTCGTCTAACGCTCTCACCATTTGCCATTGAGCGAGATTCTATAACTTTGTCAGATGTACAGCCACAATAAGGACATCGCATAACTTTATAATACTGTATCGAAATTGCTTTTTCAAGAGGGATTTCTGCTTATAACTGCAAGAGCCGTCTTGTATGCCTTGTTCATTGAAAGCGAAATCAGCGCCGGAATAAGTTTTTTCATTTTTGAAAGTCCGTTTTTTCCTCCTCTGGCTTTCCATGCTTTGTTTAATTCATTCCATGAAAGCAGTATTTCTGGGATAAACGTGAGCATGAGAGAAAGTGAATGCGAAAATTGAGGCTTTATGCTTTTCTTTCGCGAAAAAATGCTTCTGATTGCGATTTCTATGTCGCTTATTCCTCTTCTTATCTCAAGATTCGTTGTCGTGTGATAAAAAAGAGCCGCCGCTTGTATTGCGCAGATAAGCCTTACGATGATTCTTATCGTGATTTCATCAGGGATAAGAAAATCGCTCAGAACAAAGCTGTTGCCTTTGAAAAGCGAAAATACGTTTTCAAAAATGTGGACAAAATAAAGCGCCATGCTGTAAGCGAGAGTTGCCCGCTGTGCTTTTAGCTGCTTTGTAATCGACAGATTCGAAAGAAGCGAAAGTGCAAAAAGAAGCACAAAGAAAAAGATGCACGGGATTATATCAAGATTGAAAATTATGAATCCCGAAAGTGCCAACGCGATTATTTTTGCAGATGGCGGAAGCTTTCGGAGCGTGTTTTTCAAACCCATAGCAAATCCTCGAACGAAGCGCTTTGCTTTAGGGGATTTCGTATTCCCCACGCTTCAAGATTTTCGTTTAGTGCATCTTTGCTCTTGCCGTCAAAGACCTTTTCGCCTTCGAAAAGAACTATGAAATGCTCTGAAAGCGAAAGACATTTTTCAAGTTCATGCGTCAGAATGATTATCGTTTTTCGCTTTCGCATTAGCGCCATTATGAGCGCATTAACCTGCTTTACGCCTGTATAATCAAGATTTGCATAAGGCTCGTCAAAAATGATGATTTGCTTTTCCATCGCAAGAATCCCTGCAACCGCAAGGCGTCGTTTTTGACCGCCTGACAAAAAGCGGGCGGGAAAATCTGCTCGGTGCAAAAGACCTGTTTGCTCTAGTGCCTCTTTTGCTCTTTTTGCGACTTCTGCCTTTGAAAGCCCTATGTTTTCAGGACCGAAGGCGACATCTTCTAGTGCCGTCTCACCCAAAATTTGCGTATCGGCTTCCTGAAACACAAGCCCGACAGCGTTTCCCCTCTCATTTGCTTTTGTGCCGCTGATTTCGACACTTCCTTCGGTCGGCTCATCAAGTCCTGCGATAATCGACATCAAGACGCTTTTTCCAGAACCGTTTGCGCCTCCGATTATCGTCACCGAGCCTTCTTCGAACTCGGCGCTTACGCCCTTTATTGCAGCAAAAGCGCCATTTTCTGTTTCAAAAGTTTTTTTTATGTTGTTGAGTGTGATTATCGCGCTCATTTTAAGTACCGTGCGGCAACAGGGCGCAAAAAGAGCGACAAGGCAATTGTGGCGCACATTTTGATAAAATCACCGATTAAAAATGGCGCAACGTAGCCCGCAAAAATCGCGGCAAAGGACTTTCCTGTCTTTGACATCGCCCACGGAATTGCGGGAATATAAAGAATCACGAAGCCCGCGAGTGCCGCAAGAGCGATTTTGAGGGCATAAGTGATTGTAATTTTCTTGTCCGAAAGACTTGGCTTACCTGCGATAATTCCGGCGACGAGCGCGCCCAAGAAATAGCCGTAATAAAAGCCGCCGACAGGGCTGAACAAAACTGCAAAGCCGCCTTTTCCGCCAGCAAAGACTGGAAGCCCGATTGCGCCTGCCATAATGAAAAGCCCGACTGCTGCTGCTCCCTGAATGCCGCCAAGAACGCAACCTGAAAGAATGCAAATCATATTTTGCAATACAATTGACACTCCCAAAGGTCCTGCCGGAATAGAAATGAATGCTCCTGCCGCGATTAGAGCGGCAAAAAGCGCCGTGAACACTGATTGAACAGTTTTTTTGCTGTCAGCCATTTTGAATCCTCTGATTTGATTATATTGTAAACCTGTTTTGAAAATTATAAGGTTTACAATGAGAATATATTTTTATTTTCTGAAAGTCAAGATGAAGAGAACCTTTTCAAAAATGTCGTTCCCGATTGGGAATGCTCTGGATTTTAAAAAAGATAGCGAATTCCCGATTGGGAACGAGTCAGATTTTAAAAAAGTAGCGAATTCCCAAGCGGGAACGAACTGGATTGAAAAACGCAGTGCATTGTCGGTTGGGGAATGGTTAGAGGTAGGATTTGATAGCGCATTTTCGGCTTTTGAAAATGATGAAAGCGGAGAAAAGAATTGCCAAGAAGGCAAAAACATCTCCGAAAACGGCATACGCTGTCTTTTCCCGAGAAAAGATTGGGAGCGTTACGCACTCGGCTTTTTCTTCAAAAAGAGGGAGAAGCTCCTTTATTTGTCCAGTCGGAAGAATCACTGCCGAGCAGCCTGAATTGGTGGCTCTGACCATCGTTTGCCTGAACTCGACTGACCTGAAAGCCGCTACTGCGAGGTGCTGCCATTCAGCGCTTTTTGTCATTGACCAAGAATCGTTCGTGATGTTGATGAACAGCTCGCTTCCGTCAAAAAACATTTTTCGGTGCAAGTCAGGAAAGGCGTCCTCAAAGCAAATCGGAATTGAAAATGTAACTGTATCGCTGTCGTTTTTTATCGGGAGCGAAAAAAGCTGCACTTTATTTCCCGGAAGCCAGCCTGCCGAGATGCGAAGTTGCGATTTCAGGAAGCGTGCGACATTTGCATTTTCTGAAAACGGAATGTATTCGCCGAACGGGACGAGGTGATTTTTTGCGTGGAAATTTTTTATTTCACCGTCAGTGCCGAATAAAAATGCGACGTTTGAATGACGGCGCGGGCGAACGTTTTTTGGCGTTACGGTCAGCGCTCCGCCAATAATGAACGGAATCGCTGTTTTTCTGATGTAGGGAAAAAGCGGATTTTCTTCTGGCACGTTTTCATAATAGATTTGCGCGTTGGGAAGCGCATGGTTCAAGACGCCCTCGCTCCAGACGATGATGTCGGGCTTTTTTCCCAGCTCCTCAAGCTCTTTGAGTGTTGTGTCTGTGAGCGCTTGGGAGCGGCGGATTCCGATTCTGTCGTCTTTTGAAATCCAAGGGTCAATGTTTTGCTGGACGATTATGGCAGAAAGCTCTTTTTCGATAGTGCGCTCTTTTGTGATTTGGATTCTTCCATAGAGCATTGCCAATGAAAAAAGCACAAAGAATGCCTTTGTCGCATTTTTTGTGCTTTTCGTAATTTTTTGTTTCTGCAATATTTGACCGACTATCGCTGAGAAAAAGGCAAACAAAAATGAGATGCCGTATGCACCCGTTATGTCTGCGATTTGGATTAGATTTGTCCATGAGAATGCCGTCATTGAGAGCGTTCCCCATGGATATGCAAGAAACCCGAAATTACATTTCAGCCATTCCCAAGATGTCCAGATGGTCGCAAAAAAAATAATTCTTAACGCTTCGCTGTTTTTTTGATGAGCGCTATCAAAAAGCTTTGAGCCTGCATGAAAAAAAAGCCCGAAGAATCCCCCGATGATTGCAGTTCCAGCTGCGCTTGCTCCAAGCGTGAAAATCGCAAAATCACGATAAAACCCGAGCCAGAAACTTGAAAAGATGTGAAGTATGCCTGTTTGAATTGCAAAACAGAAAAAGGTCATCGTGTAAGACCTTGATTTATTTGCCGATATGTATAATGGCGCGAGGCAAATAAGCGATACAAGCGGGAAGCCTCGAAGAAAAATTTCGTTTGGAATTGCTGTTGTTTGAAGCAAACTTGAAAAAAAAGCGTAAAAAACTTGTAAAATCACAGCCATTATTGTATCATTTTATATAAATGGTTGTAAAAAAGCAACATAACGACAGTTTCTGATAAGATTAGGCAGGAAAGCCGTATGAGACAAGTTACAGAGGCGCATAAAAGCGAGTACGATTGTAAGCCTGATGCGATTGCCGTTTGTCCAGGTCGTTTTCATCTTGCTGGTGAGCATTCTTGGTTTTTCAAAGATAAAACACTTTCGATGTCTGTAGATTTACCTGTATTTATTGCAGTATCGACTCGAAGTGATGGCGCTTTGAAATTCTTTTTTCCGCAATTAAAAGAACGAAAAAAATCAAGCGTGGCAGCGATGAAATTTCGCCGTGAAGATAAATGGGCAAATGCAATAAAAGCCATAATATTTGGTTTTGAAGCGTGTGGAATAAAGTTTGGAGGATTAAACTTTACAGTTTGGTCTGATATATTGCCGTCTGCTGGTTTTGGAATCACAACGGCGATAAAAATTGCTTCTGCTGTAGCACTTTCTTCTATTTATGACGGCAATAGCAAAAAAATAAACGAGGATTTGGTTCTTCGTGTTGTTGAAATCGGTAATAGACAATTCTTACATTGCGGAAATTATATTGCTGATAACTATGCTGCGCTCTTTTCTTCCCCTAATTCATTGATTTTGACCGACCATGCAAAAATGTCGTTTGAGAACATTCCTTTTGATTTCCCTGAAAAAAAAATATTGCTTATTGATGCACGAGTTCCAAGAATAAGCGTTTGGAATGAAGATTCTTTGCGTCAGCCTGAAAATGCTCTTCTTTTGGGAGAATTAAAACAGCCGAAATCTTCTGTTCGTGGTGGCTGGATTTATGAAGAATCCAAGACAGAGATTAACGAAGTTCTTTCTGTTGTAGGTGAAGATACTCAGCGCAGACTTTTTTGCATAATGAAAGAGCATCAATGTGTTCTTGATGCAGCAGCAGCTCTCTCGAAACGAGATTTTGGTGCTTTTGCGCGTTGTGTAAACGAAAGCCACGAACTTATGAGAGATTTGTATGAAGCGTCTTGTCCTGAAATTGATTGGATAAATAAACGTGTTTGTGAAATGGCTCTTGTTCCTGATGTTCATCATCTGAGTGCATGTTGCCGTATTACAGGAAAAGGATTTGGTCGTTGTGCATATACGATTTTGAATTCTGAATGCGTCGATGAGTTTAATAAGAAACTTTTGGAGTATGAGCGAATATTTGGATTTAAAGCGCTTGTTTATACAGTTAAGCCGTCTGGCGGTGCGTATATTTTAAAAAATTAAGATTGGAAAAGCTATGAGACTTTTATTGACGAATGATGACGGAATTGATGGAGAAGGGCTTTGGGCTCTTTATGATGCACTTTCAGCTGAGCATGAAGTTTGGGTTATTGCACCCGATAGCAACAGAAGTGCGGTGTCCAACGGTATTACACTTTCAAAAGATTTATGCGTAAAAAAAATAAAAGAGCATGTTTTTACATCTTCTGGACTTCCTGCGGATTGTGTTAGTACAGGTCTTTTGGCTAATATTGTTGAAGGCAAAATTGATATGGTACTTTCTGGGATAAATCGTGGTGCCAATCTTGGAACTGATATCATATATTCTGGGACAGCAGCTGCTGCTCGACAAGCTGCAATTTTTGGAGTTCCAGGGGTTGCTTTCAGTATAGAAAGTCCGAAGGAAGAGTATAGATACGAGGCTCTTGCAAAGTTTGCAAAACAAAACCTTCCGACTTTGAGAGGTCTTTATGTTGCAGGTGAGTTTTTAAATATAAATGCTCTTTCTGCAGATTCATATAAAGCCGTTCAATTTACAAGTGTTTCCGTCCGAAAATATAAAGACACTGTTAAAGTGTTTGCGGATGATTCTGGGATTTTGAGAAGTCGCTTTGTTGGCGGTTCTGTTACATCTCAAGGTACGGTTTGCAGTGATTTTCGTGCTGTTGAAAACGGGAATATTTCGATAACGCGTGTGCTTGCAGAGCCTGTTTCCGCAGATAATGAAATCAATGCGAAGTGGTTGCTTTGATTTTCCATTCTGGGATTATGGGGATAAAGATGGGTGGAAATAATGTTCTTTCAGAAGGAATTGCGCTATACGCGAAAGGAGATTATTCTGGAGCGCTTGCGTTTTTTCTTAGTTTGCCAGACGGCGTAAAAGCCGATGATATGGAACTTTCATATTACATCGGACTTTGTTATGCTCGCCTGTCTCGTTATGACGATGCTCTTTTGTATTTGGAGCAAGTTGTTACAGGCGATAAAGACGAAAGCCGTGTTTTGCAATGTCGTTTTATTCTTGCGCTTATTTATTGCCAAAGCTCAAGAAAGAGACTTGCTGACTTTGAATTAAAAAAACTTCTTGAAACGGGATACAAACCGTCTTCTGTTTATGCCGCTCTTGCTTATATTGCATGGGATAATAATCAGACCGATAAGAGTATAGAATATTATCAAAAGTCACTTGGAATAGACGAGAACAATCCGACTGCACTTAACGGACTTGGATTTGTGCTTGCATCAGAAAATCGTGATTTGGCGAAGGCTCTTTCATATTGCAAAAAGGCGTTGGAGATTATGCCAAAAAGCGCAGCTTGCCTTGATTCTGTTGGTTGGGTTTATTACAAACTTGGAATGATTGACGATGCTATAAAATATTTGAAACTGGCAATGGAAATTGATAGCGATAATAAAGAAATTATCAGCCATTATAGGCAGGTTTCTGCGCAGATTCAAGAAAAATAAAGGGTGGAGATATGAAAAAATTAGTTAGCAAAATTTTGTTTGCCTCTGCTTTTTCGTTACTTTCTGTTTCGTTTTTTAGCGCACAAGAAAGTGGTGAAGGAAAGCGATACTTTTTTGGAACAGAATCTTCTGCTATGACTGACAGTGATTCGATGGATATGTCTGGTTTTGCTGAAGAAGATTTTCGGCGTGGTGTTCAAGCGTATTATCGCGGAGCATTCAATGATTCTATCTTGCAGTTTGAAAAAGCATTGTCTTATCTTCCTGGGGAAAACCTTATTCTTGATTGGCTTGGAAAAGCATATTATCGAGCAGGTATAGAAGGGGAGGCTCTTAATCAGTGGCAATATGCGTCAGATTCCGGATATGGTGGACTTTTGCTAAAAAATCGCATCGAAATTGTTCGTGAGCGCAGAGTTACAGGTGCTGAGGACGAGAGTTCTCTGAAGTATACAGAAGCAGGAAGTTTTGAAGGAAAATCTGGCGAAAAACTTATTTTCAGCCAGCCGATTTCTGTTTTACCGAATATTGATGGAACTGTTTGGGTTGTGGCTTACAGCAGCAATGAAATCCTTAAAATGGATGTAAACGGAACTGTTGTGACACGCTCAAGAGGTGCGTTGAACGGCTTTGACAGACCGATGGACATCATCAGAACAGAAAACGGAAAGTTGATTGTTAGCGAATTCGCTGGAAACAGAATTTCTGTTTTTAACGAAAACGGTATTTTTGAAAAATCTTTTGGTGAAAAAGGTCGTGGAGTAGGGCAGTTCTTTGGTCCTCAATATTTGGCTCAAGATTCCTCTGGAAATATTTATGTAACAGATTTTGGAAATGCACGAGTTGTTGTTTTTGACTCAGAGGGAAACGGGCTTTTTAATTTTGGAACAAAAACTGACGATTTTGGAGGACTGAAAGGACCTACAGGAATAGCTGTTGTAAACGATGATGTCTTTGTTGCTGATTGTGTTACAGGCGCAATTTATCGCTTTGACCGCTCAGGAAATTATATCGGGATTTTGACACCAGAAAAAACATTCCTTCGACCTGAGACACTAAAAAAATGGGGTGATTTCCTTATTGTTTCAGATTCAAACCGTGTGTACAGCGTTGATACACTGTCGGGTGCAGCATTTGAAAATGCAAGCACAGGAAATGCTCCGAGTCGAATAACCAGCGCGGTTCCTGATGTAAACGGCAATATACTCGTAACTGACATAAAAAGCAATGAAATATACGTTATGTCAAGAATGACAGAACTTGTTGGAGGTCTTTTTGTTCAAATCGAAAAAGTTGGCTCAGACGAGTTCCCGAAAGTTAAGCTTGAAGTCAAAGTTGAAAACAGAAATCGCCAGCCTGTCGTTGGTCTAAAAAGCGAAAACTTTTTCATAAGCGAAAACAAACATCCTGCTGCAGAACAAATGCTGACAGGCGTTTCATATGTTAATACAGGTGCTGATTTTACGCTTTTGATTGACCGCTCGATTGAAACAAATGAGAATGCAGAAGCTCTGAAAACAGCCGTGCACGAAATTTGTTCCAAAATTCCTGCGGATTCAACACTTCGTATAGTCTCGGCAGGTGCAATTCCTGCAACTGAATACACTGGAAATGCTGCAAGCGCAAAGAACTTTGACCCTTATGGATTAAAAACGCCTGTGAGCCGTGAGTGTGCTCTTGACTTGGGAATAAGACTTTCTGCAAATGACCTTGTTAACGCACAGAAAAAGCGCGGAATTATTTTCTTGACCGCAGGAAGCACTGGGCAGAATGCTTTTTCAAAATACAGCCTTTCAGATTTGACTGCATTTTTGAACAATAACAGCATTTCGTTCAGTGTCGTAAATCTTACTCAGGGCGCTCTTGACCCAGCACTTTCGTATATCGCAGACAATACTCCTGGTCAAACTTATTATGTCTATCGCGCAAGCGGACTCAAGGACATTGCAAGCGATATCATAAATCTTCCGTCTGGACTTTACACATTGTCGTATACATCGGCTCTTGCGACAAATTTTGGACGCGATTTCCTTCCTGTTGAAGTTGAGGCATATTTGCTTAACAGAAGTGGAAGAGACGAAAGCGGATATTTTGCTCCATTGCAGTAAAATTAATAAACTTTACTTTTTTTCACAAATGCTGTATTATTTTTAGCGATACTAAAGATGATACAGCATTTTTTATGCGAGGAGAAACAATGGAAAAGACAATTGCCCTTATTCCTGGTGATGGAATCGGTCCTGACGTGGTTGCAGAAGCTGTAAACGTTCTTGACGCTGTTGCAAAGAAGTTTGGACACAAATGGAACTATACGAACGTTATCGCTGGAGGCGCGGCAATCGACAAGTTCGGAAAGCCTCTTCCAGAAGACCAACTCAAAATCTGTCTTGATTCAGATGCTGCTCTTCTTGGCGCTGTTGGTGGTCCAAAGTGGGACAACCTCGCTTCTGAGCTCCGCCCAGAAAAAGCTTTGCTCGGTCTTCGTGGCGGAATGAAAGTGTTTGCAAACCTCAGACCAGCTGTTATGTGGAAGCAGCTCAAAGACGCTTGTCCGCTCAAAGATGAAATCGTTGGCGATGGGCTTGATATCCTTATCGTGCGCGAACTTACAGGCGGAATCTACTTCGGTGAGCGCGGAACGAGCGCAGACGGAAATACTGCATGGGATACTGAAAAATACACACGCCCAGAAATTGAGCGCATTGTGAGAATGGGCTTTGAGTATGCTCAGAACCGCCAGAAGAGACTTTGCGTTGTTGACAAGGCTAATATTTTGAACTCAAGCCAGCTTTGGCGCAGAGTTGCGGAAGATGTGAAGAAAGATTATCCAGATGTAACGCTGTCTTATCTTTACATCGATAATGCGTCAATGCAGATGGTAAGAAATCCGCGTCAGTTCGATGTTATCGCGACTAGCAATATGTTCGGCGACATTTTGAGCGACGAGGCTAGCCAGATTACTGGTTCTATCGGTATGCTTGCTTCTGCGTCTTTGGGCGACGGAACAGGTCCTGGTCTTTATGAGCCAATTCATGGTTCAGCTCCTGACATTGCAGGAAAAGATTTGGCGAACCCTCTTGCCACGATTTTGTCTGCTGCAATGCTTTTGCGCTACAGTTTCAAGCTGGAAGATGAGGCGAAAGCTATTGAGAATGCTGTGAACGCTGTTCTTGATGACGGATACAGAACTGGCGATATTGCAGGAAGTCATCTTGCTGAGGTGAAAGCGGCTGGAAAGCTTGTTGGCACAAAGAAGATGGGTGAGCTTGTTGTTGAATATTTGAACAAGTAAGTTTTTCTCAATGTTAATTAGGCTCTTGGCTGGCTGTGGTGTTATTCCTTGCTGGTCAAGAGCCTAATGTTTTTTACTATTCGTGCAAGGATTTCAAAAAATCTGAGAAAGAAGAAGCAAGAAAGACAGTTGTATCATTTTCATGTTTCCACAAGTAAATATCACCATCTTTCAAGACAAAATAATCTCCGCCTGAGTTTGAAGCGAAAGGAATCAACGTATTGTCAGCAGAATCCAAAGGATAACACTTAAAAATCGTTTCAATATCAGGCTCGTTGAAAGACAGAAGCGTTTTAAATTCTTTGTCCTTTTCCGTATCTGTATCAAAATATCGCAAAGAAGGACGACCACCGTTATATTTCAAAAGAATATCTTTCAAGTCCGTAGGAAAAGAAACTCCATTTTCTTTTTCAAAAATATCAATAGCCTCTTTGTTTTTTAGCTCTTTGACATACTTCCATGACAATTCACTCATAGTATTCTCCTCTAGCGGTTCTCATTGCCACCACCCCAAATTGTTTTTCCACCAGTATGCCCTGTTTTAGCATGAGTATCGGAATCCACTAGCTGCATTTTACCTTTTTCCTCATTGTGATGCCAAGTGTATCCATCTGGAGTATCACCATTCTTGATTTGCTCAAGTTGCTCTGGTGTAAACTTCTTTGCAAGTTCGGGGTCTTTTTCAACAGTATCTTTCAACTGCTTATTGCATTCCTTGAATTGTTCCTTATCGCTTGCTTTATATAAGTTTTCAGGCAACTGTGCATCATATGCAGAATCGAATACAGGGAAAACTCCTGTAACTTCATTTCCATCTGCATCTTCAACAGTTTTTCGTTCGAATGGAACACCCGTTATTGGATGTTTATTGCCTTCTAAAGATTCATTGCGAGTATGTATCTCATAAGAAATTTTCTCAGTATTACTAGAATCTTTCTCTTCCGTTTCACCTGTTTTCTCTGAACTTTCAGCCTTTTCCACTTTATCGTCTGGATCGTAAGGCTTATCAGAGTTTTTTGTTTCAGAACTAGGAGAAACTTCACTCTTGGCGATTTTTGCGTCGGGGTCAAATGTTGATTTCACATCTGATGTATTTTGTCCGACTTCTGTAACCTTAGAAAGACCTTCTATCACTTTACACCTCCTTCTTTCGCCCATTTTTCGAGTTGGTCTGCTTTATTCAGTTCGTTATACAGATAATCTGTGATAATGCACTGACGAATATCACGAAGCAACTCTTCTGCAATCTGATTCAGCACTGCAGTTTTGATTGCATTGTCCACATCAACTGTCCACTGCTCTGTATCGCTTGTACGATTGTATGTCGAAACAAACGAACTTCGCACGCTTGGGAAAAGTTCCGCAATAACAGGAGCAAGACGTGTATATCTAGGCTTTTCAAGCGGACTGCTAAGCATTTTTAATATCGCAACTTGCGTAGAAGAGTGCAAATTATGAACGCTACGCAAAAGCTCTTTTCTCTCTTCGTCGTTAGTTATCGCAAGCCCCGAACAAAGCAAGTCTGCAATCTTAACACGCTGAGCCGTATCGTCAGAATGTTGTTCTGCGCTTTGCTTTTCATAGTGATACAAGCCGTCTTTTACTTCTGCTTTTGCCACTTTGCACAAAACCGCCTGCACCCATTCATTCTGATACACCGCTGCAACTCCTCGAGGAAGTTTTGCAAGCTCGGTTATCTGGTCGTCGTTCAAGTTTGCAGCCTTACCAACAAGCTCACGGTCTGCTTGGTCTGGTAAGCGCATGATGATTTTTGTGTTTGTGTTGCGAATAACCGCCATATCAAGCAAAGCTGGAGCTTGGTCTGCAATGATAAAGCCCTCGCCATAAGTGCGCATTTCTGCGATTGAGTTCGTCAGCATTTCCACAGACTTTCCGAGCAGATTGCCACTTTCTTGTGATTGTTCCGTACTAGTACGCTTCAAAAGATTGTGAGCTTCTTCAAGCACTGTAACATGGCGAAGAGGAGAGTTCATCACACCGCTGGTCATTCGGTGCTCTTGTAACTTCAAGACAAGCAAGCCCATAATCAGCGATTTTGTTTCACTCGAACCGACTCGACTTAAATCAACAATGACATTTTCGTCAAAGAGTTTTTCACTTTCTATTTCGTCTGTTGTGAAAATCAAACCGTTGATTCCGTTTGTCAGCGACTTCAAGCGGGTAATCAAAGAGCCTTTATATGCTCCTTTGTTTTCTGCGTCGTACTCAGAGCTGTCAATAATTGAACGGATATTGCGAGCCACATCTGCAAAAGTCGGATACAAATCATTGCCAAAAGAATTGGTTGACTCTGCTAAATTCCAGCCGCAGTCTTCATAGGATTTTTCAACAGCTTCTTTCAACACGGCAGGCATTGCAGCATACATCGGCCAACAAACATTGAAAATCTCAATCAAACGGTCAAGGTGTTCCAAAATATGAATGTTCTTTGATTCGTCTTCATTCCCGTGAGGAAAGCTGAACGGATTTATTCGCAAAAGTGGCGTTAAGGCGGGATTTGTGCCATAGACGCTTACCGCAGAATCGTTGCCAAAGACGTTTTTGTATTCGCCCTTTGCAGGTTCTACCACAAGAAACCTTACGCCAATTCTGCGACATTCAGAAAGCATTTTGTAGACTGTGTTGCTTTTTCCCGCTCCTGTTGAACCAGTGATAAATGTATGAGAAGCAAGGGAATCTGGATTTAGAGAAACACTCAATTTCTCTTCTTGGTTCATGTGCCAGATTTGCCCTAAATTGACAGCATAGTTTCTTCCGTCGAGTGTTTCTGTTTCATCGTAACTAGCCACAGTACGCCCAAATTCCGCACATTCAAGCACTGGTAATCCTGGCACAGAATGAGTTGGCAAACCCGCTTGAATAGCAAGTTCTGCACTAGAAATGAGAGTTGCTGGAGTGAGTGCAATATTATCGATTTCCAAAAATGGGTGCGACATATATTTTAGTGAGTTCACAATAAGAGGAGCTTTGTCTTTGCTCCAAATCGTAACACCACCATTTTCAAGCGATGAGTTTTTGCCGCGGATAATCGAATGATACACATTCGCCGCCATTTGCGCATCGGCAGGATTTTCTGCAATACAATACATCGCGCAATTCCACATTCCCACGTCAGCGCAAGTGTCGTATCTTTCAAGCGTCTTATCAATTCGCTTCATCATCTCTTTTACGGCGTGGTTTTCAAACTTGATTTGAAGACTTCGGTTTGTACCCGTTCCATGTTGTTCGGTATTGGTTGAACTTTCTGTAACACCCGAAGAACTACCAACTTGAGTTGATCTTCCATTAGTATCAGAAGAATTTTGAGAGCTTGTGAAAGAATGTGTTTTAGAATGATTTACACCAACATTTGCACCAGCACCGCCAATCGGAATAGGGAAAGCAATAAAACCGCCCGCACTTACACCGTTTGTTGTACTGTCGCTTGTTGAAGTCGAAGTGCCATTTGTGTGGCTGACGCTTTCTGTAACACTTTGATTCACAGTTTCTGTCGTACCGTGGGAAATCGCATTTGAAACACTTTCTGTTTCGCTCTCGCCCATTGTCATCTGGCTTTCGCTGAAAGGCACAAGAGAAGAATATAGATTTTCCAAAGCACGACGGCTTTTATTCAAATCGGCAAGGCTCACAGGGTCTGCAATCAAGAGCATTGTGTATTTTCTGCCCTGCATTGTGTCGATTAGCTTTTCGATTCCCTGCATAAACTGTCTTTCTTTGTTTTCTTCGTCGCTTCGTTCACCCGAAACATCAGTAACAGACGCTACAGAGCAAGATGAAGGAAAGGCTGTTGAGATAACTTTTTCTAAGCTATCTTTTCTCACAGAATTTATGGCTGTGCCAGGAAAGTTTCCTTTTAAACTGTTCTCCAAAATTAAGCTATAATCCCCAACTGTACCATTATCTTGAGATTTTACGCCGAACTTTACAGAAACCCTTTTTTCATCTCCCTGCAACAACATCAAAAGACCTGCTCCAGCACTGCCCACAGCATTGAACACAGAAACAAGTTTATCCCGCATATTTTCGCTCTTGTTCAAAACAATTTGAGTTACATCAAAGAAGCGAACCGAATTATTCAAATTAGTCAAAAAAGCAGGATTTTCTGCAACAGTAGGCTTTTGTTGAACAACTGGAACTGTATTGAGCATATTCAGATAAGATTTGCTCAAAATGCGGTCAGCCGTGGCAACAGCATCTTGCAAATCATCTTTTTTGCGAACATCAAGACTATTGTTAGTCATAACTTCCTCCACAAATTATGGCAACTTAGAAAATTTCTTTTCTGTTTCATACAGCGACTCTTTTTCTTTTGCTTCTTTTCCCAGATTAAGAGCCGCTGTTTTCAAATTAGCACCAACCGATTTATTTTCCACTGTTTTTGGCAAGTGCGTAACCGATTCCAGCGCCGATAATCGCTCCGAAGATTCCGCCTCCGAGTATTCCGCCGATTTTTGCTCCGAGCTTTGCTGCTGCAACCGCTCCGACTCCTGCTCCGACGACCGCACCTCCTGCTGCATATCGCACTGCGTCATCTTGTTGCTTGGTTTGTTTTCCTGACGCAGTGCCTTTGAGCGAGGGGGTGTTATTTCCTGCTTTTTGTGCTGTTTGATGTGCACTTGAAGAAGTTACTTTTGGCTTCTCTTCTACAGGAGGATACAAAGCACATCCAATTTTACGAAGAGCCTCTATCTTCTCTTTTGAAAAATTGATACGCAAAAGTCCGCCAAGTTCGCTGAAGTTTTCTTCAGACGGCTCTGTTGAATATGCACCGACATCTTTGTCTGCTTCGAAAAGTTCGCTTTCGCTTATGCCCTTTGAAAGAACATAATCAAGACTTTCTTTGAATTTGCCTGTCATATTCATATCCACTGCCAAGCAAGACCACAAAGAACCTCTAATATCTGCAAGATTCTTTTCTGCAACTGCCGCCCGTAAAGTATCACTTACGCTCATATCATTCCTCCTTTATATGCTCAAAATTCCATCAAGTTTTGACTTGAAGTCCTCAAGCCACGAAAGATTACGCTTGTTCTCTGCAATCATCTCTTCAGTCTTTGCCTTATCCTTTAAGGCTGCTTCTTGCTCTGCAATCTTCTGTTTGATTGCTTCATCAAGTTCAGAGAGCTTATTCAAGAAAAACTGCTTGAACTTTTTCTCTTCCGCTTCTGCCCAAGATGTTGCTGTTGTACGAGTTTCTTTCTCGAACTTTTCGATTTCGGGATAAAGTTCGTTATCGATGTATTTCGAAAAGTCAACAAACTCCTGCTTTTCGTAATCATCAACTTCGTATTCAGAAGGATCAAACCAAGTAAATGGATTCCACCAATGTTTGTCATAATTCTTTTCCATATGGCTTCCAACCTTTACATCTTCTTCATACGAATATTCATCGAGCGTTTCAGATACTGTAATCGTGGCTTTGTCACCCAAAATCGCAGCAGCAGGAATGTCGTAAGAAACAGAACCAATAAGAGCTTCCACGTATCTTTTGTAGCTTTCCACGCATTGTGCGGCCTGTGCTTTTAGCACGCCGTCAAGAGATTTTTCCACCGAACTGTTGAAATCCGCAGTAATCTTCGGAATCATCATCTTTATGTTGTTCAAATACGCACGAGCCGTTTCTGTGTGAACGCTCTTTTTCATACTCTGCACATTCTTTCCAAAGTTAGAAAGCAACCTTGAACCAGATTTTACAAGTTCCTTATTCAAACTATCGCTTACACTCAAAGACTGAATCTGATCTTTCACTTCTTTTGCTTTGTCGCCTTTTGAAAGAGCTGCCTTTATCATTTCAAGACTCTTCTGCAATGCCTGAACTTTCTGCTCATTACCCGCAAGCTCATTCTTTGCATTTGCTTCGATGTTCAATGCTTCGATTTTATCCTTGAATGAATACACGCCCTCTGTAATTTTTGCAGGAAGAGCATATTTTGAAAGATATTCAGAAATTGCAAGCTCAATAGACGGCACACCAGAATACAAGAGAGCAAGCTCGTCTTCATCATTTTCGCTCTTTGCTCTTTCTATGCGGCTGTTGAGTTCGTTAAGCGTTGCTGGTGACAAAAAATCCGCATAATCAGAAAAATGCATTCGCTCTTCGTCAACAAAATACCCAATATCCCCAGAAAGAGAACGCCTGTCTTTCGCTGTGAGCATAGGGTCGTTATTGTGCAGTTGTCGAATTCTCTTTGCAAGATACGCTGATGTCGGAAATATGTGAGGATTTTCAATTCCGTGTTTGTCAAAAAGATAACGCTTTACATCATCGATTTTTCTTGCAACAGTTTCGTTTTTGTCAGGGTCGAACTCGTCGGCTTTGTTCAGCACAAACAAAAATCTGTCTCGGCTCTGTCTGTCACCACTTTTCACCAATCTAGCAACATTGCTCAAAAGAATGTTGTCATCATTTGTTTCGAGCTGAGTGCCATTAAGAACATAGATAATCATCGGTTTGTAATCTGCATTGAGCAAATCCATAGTATGCTTTTCATGTTCGGCAGTGCGGCTGTTGTTAGGTCCTGGGGTGTCACTCAAAACAAGTCGAATATTCTTTGACTCAATCCCTGGAATATCACCATAAATCTCCACAACAGAAGCAGGATTTTCACCGTCAATGTTGTTGAGTCTTTCCATATCTTCCGCAGTCAAAGGGTCTGCTTCGCCAATTTTGTTTCCGTCTTTGTCAAAGCTCTCCGCTCTAAAGTGGTCAGCGTCATCAATATCGTGAATTCGAGCGATATTTGCAGTCGTCGCTTCGTTTCTGGCTGGCAATAATTCACGCCCAAGAATAGAGTTAATCAGAGTCGACTTTCCGCTGGACATCGTAGCAACAACAGCCATTTCAAATTCTGAATCAGTTGCTTTCTCAAAAAGTCTTTTCACTTCAGCAGACTTCAAACTGTCAAACGGAGTGTTTTCCTGCATTTCAGCAAAGAGATTTTTCAATTCTTGCAAGCGGTTTTCTGCGTCCACGATTTTCTTTTCAGAAAGAGAAATATCAGATGAGTATTTGCTCTTTTTTACGGCATCTTCCAAAAATTCGTAATCACGTCTGATTCCGCTGAAACTCACAGAGATAGAATCATTAAAATGCTCAATACAAGCATTCAAAAAGTGTTCAGCCCATTCAGAAAGCTCAGTTCCTTCAGCACCGCATAGCTTTTCACACTCATCTTTTTGCACCTCACCTCCGTCTACAAAAAGGATTTTCCCTCTTGTGTACGGATTGTACAACAACTCAATACTTGTCATTATCTTCCTCCAAACAAGTTTTCAATATATTTTTCTACGCTTGGCAAGCCTGTTTTTTCAAACTCGTCAAACACAGATTCAACATTCCGCAAATCTCTCTTTTCTCTTGCAGTCAAGTTTTCCGCTCTTCCATTCTTTACCATTTTCAAAAGACGAGCTGCCTTTGCTGATAGAGGGAAAATCTTTGGCTCTACAAATCCGATTTCTTCAAGATACTCTGCATATCTCTTTTGAATGTCCGAAATGCTCTCTTTTTCCTCGTCCAGCTCGTCAGCCTTGTTCAAAATGAATATCACAGGCAGATTAGACGGCTTCACAACTTTATTCAGTAGCTCCACAAGCAAAATTCTCTCATCGTTCGTGCAAAGTTGAGTTGCATTCGCCACAAAAATCAGCGAGTCCATTTTGTTCTTCTGCAAAAAATCCATCGTTACATCGTGGTGGCTTTTATCGCCAGAATTATTCGTGCCAGGAGTATCGTGAACTGCTACAACAAAGCCATTGTTCTTTATGCCGTCCAAATCACCCTGTAAATAGATTCTTTCTAGATTATTAGAAGAATTCCATTTATCGATAACTTCAAGCGTTACATCTGCACTTTGCTCCGCTATTTCGCCGTTTTTCACAGCATAGCCTATCATCTTTTCTGCGCCGTCTTTGTCGTATACGCTCGTAATTTTCGCCGTCGTCGCTTCGTTACGAGAAGGGAGTACGTCACGCCCCAAAAGTGCATTCACAAAAGTTGATTTTCCCGCACTCATTGTGGCACAAACAGCAATATTCTTTATGTTATACACCGAATACTCTTTCTCAGCCCTCTTAAACTCCTCAAACTTCGCATAACTCTTTGCAGCATTCTTGTTTTTGGGCAGTTTTTCAAAAACTTTCTGTGCATACTCATTTTGTTTCTTTGCAGAACTACCAAAAACAGCCATAAACTGCTCGTTTTTAGGCACAGCCTTTTTGTTCAAATAGCACCAATGCACAAACTCTGCATAAAGAAGCATTAAAAGCCACTTTCGCCAAAATTTTCTATACTTTTTGGCTATTACATTGGCTTCAACAAAGTTCTCTGCACACAAAGAAACAAATGCTCTCTTAAAAACTACAGTATTGTTCTTTGTATAGTTTTCTCTTTCCTTTCTGTCATAAATCGATTGATTTGCCAGAAACTCATCTAACCTCATCTTTCTAAACTGCTCTTGCTCATTCACATTCATAATGTTAGTATATACCCCCTACAATGACACCTAATGTCCTACCCTCAAAAAAAATGCAAAAAAAAAATTAATATTCTATTTCTTTCAGAAATCAAAATTGTATTTGCCTTCAATCTATGCTATACTTGTTTTCAGGAGGGAAGATGAGCGAAAAGCATCGGAGATGATAAATATGTTCGATATGGAATATGACTACGACACAGACATCGCCGTACAACGTGAAGAAGCTATGCGCTTTGGTATGCAACAAGGTATGCAGCAGGCATATATTCAGACTGCAAAATCAATGCTTAGTGCAGGCTTATCAGCTGATTTAGTAGCAAAATGCGTTAATATGCCTTTATCAGATGTTTATCGCCTCCAATAAGACCAGAAAGCCTCAATATGTTCAATATGGTTATACGCGTCTTTCTTTGCTCGTGTATAACCATATATGCACTATGAATACATCTTTAAAACGTTTGTCGCCTGCTCCTTCACTGCGTCAATAAGTTCTTTTGGCTCTAACACTTGCACAGAACTCCCCTGTCCTAGTACAAAGCGCAAGATTTCTGAAACCTGCGTTGTTTCAAAACTCACTTCCACGTTGCCGTCTTCTCGTTTTTCAACAATCTGATTTTCTGTAAAACTTTCAGAAAGTGCAAATGCTGCCACTTCTTTTGCAAAAAGCAAACGTACTTTATGCAATTTTTTTTCGCTTGCATATACCCCAACATTTTCATCTATCCAATCGTGATAATCAAAATCATTTGGCATAGCAAAGGTCTTATTCAAAATCTCTGTCTGTTTTATTCTGGCAAACGAAAAAAGCCGAATATCGTTCTTGTAATAGTCAAAACCGATAACATACCAATTTCCACGCTGACAAATAATGTGATAAGGCTTGATTGTGCGTGTCAAAAAACTCTGTTTTGAAAGCGGACGGTAAGCAAAAGAAATCTCTTTTTGCTCTTTTACAGCCTTAAAAATATCGCTAAAAACCGATTTGTTTATCTTGCTTTGAGAACCTGCGATATATGTGATTTTTCCAGAAATATTATCGCTGTGATTGTAAGAGTCAAGACTATTGATAATTTTTTGAAACACCAACTGCAAAATATTTTCAACAGGCGTGTTTTTCCAAAGTGAAAACGACGGCTTCAAAAGTCGCATCGCTTCAATTTCACTTTCATTCAGAAAGATGTCTTTTATATAGAAAGAATCTTCTGTGTAATAATATCCGTTTTTTGCCTTGTCAAACTCAATCGGCGCATTGTAAAAGAGCTTCATCTCATCAATATCGCGCCTGATTGTGCGAGAACTCACGCCTAGATCTTCTGCAAGCTTTGTTGCATTCGGATAGGACTTTTTTCTTAGCTTTTCATCAATATTTTGTAGGCGACGGTATAAAACTTTTTCCTCTGTTACGCTTTTCATACCACCTCCACGCAAAGGAACAAGGAACAAGGAACAAGGAACAAGGAACAAGGAACAAGGAACAAGGAACAAGGAACAAGGAAATTATGAGAACAATCATGTTTGTGTCAAGTCTTATTATCATATTTTTATTATAACATATATTTTCTTTTGTGTTGTTTCAACCTATCAAGAATGAAATTGAGTTTGCTTTTAATGTGTGCTATACTTGCTTTAGGAGAGTAAATATAACTATGAGCGAAAACCGCAAAGTCAAAGATAGCGTTTTTGTTGATTTGTTCGGCAAAGACGAAAGCGCACCACAGAACTTTTTATCACTGTACAATGCGCTCCACGGCACACACCTCACGCTTGAAAACACAGAGATAAAACCCGAAATCCTCGACAGCGTGATGTATATGAGCTATGCAAACGACGTTGCAATGCAGATAAACGGCAAAATCGTCGTATTGATAGAACATCAGTCAACGATAAACAACAATATGCCACTTCGCTTGCTCGATTATGTTACGCGCATCTACGACAAGATTATTCCGAGCAGGGACAAGTTTAAGCGTATGCAGATAAAAATCCCGCGCCCAGAGTTTTATGTGCTGTACAACGGCACAGAGAAAACCGAGCCATATTTTGAAGCGCGGCTATCAGAGGCGTTTGAGAGCGAGGACAAGACACCGCCAGCCTTGGAACTTGTGGTAAAAGTATACAACATCAATACAGGAATCGGCGAAGATTTGCTCAAAAACTGCGAAGTCTTAAAGCAATATTCAGAGCTGATTGATTTGATTCGGTACTCAAAAGACCATGCAGAAGAGCTTCAAACAGAAGAGCCATTTAAGTGGGCAATTAAGGAAGCGAAGAAGCGTGATATTTTGAGCAATTACTTAGAGCGAAAAGCCTCGGAGGTGATAAATATGTTCAACATGGAATATGACTACGACACAGACATCGCCGTACAACGCGAAGAAGCTATGCGCTTTGGTATGCAACAAGGTATGCAGCAGGGATTGCAAAAAGGCATGCAACAAGGAATGCAGCAGGCATATATTCAAACCGCAAAATCAATGCTTAGTGCAGGCTTGTCAGCTGATTTAGTAGCAAAATG